>JAFABV010000019.1 GCA_023425865.1 Bacteroidota bacterium
TCGGGAATGGAAACAACCTGCGTCACATAATCCAGCACGCGTTCCGCATCCGCCAAAGATTCTCCGCAATGGGTGCAATAGCTGGGAATGTCATCGATTACCACGTCCGGTGTGGAAGAACAAGACAGCTTGTGCCCCTCATGTCCGTTTTGTCCTCCCGGCTTCTTGCCGCTTGGCTTACGGAGGGTCCTTGTCCGCCTGACAATCTCATCCTTCATACGCTCCTTGCTTGGCGGTGTGCTGCTGTTGTTAGAGTTCTTGTCAGTATTTTCATACTTGGACAAGCGCTCCAGCAACTTCTCGATTTCTTTGTCTTTCTTGCGGATTTGGAGATTCAGGGCATCTATGTTACGGTTCAAATTGACAATCTCGGCATACTGCTGATTGATGGTTTCCCGCATCAGCCGCATTTCTTCCGTCATGTCTTGCAATACTTTTGATATGTCCGTAACTTGCTCTTTCATAGGTATAAAGGTAAGAAAAATATCTCAAATACACAAGAAAAACAAGCGATTTGTGATAGCCTTTTATAAGATTTTTGAAGAGAAAGTATTGAATGGTCACTACCGCTGAATAGTTACAACAAAACAGCTGCAAAAGTAATATTTTACTTGATTATTATTCACAAAAAAAACAAAAAAAAACAACTTTTTTTCGTCATATAACAATTTGTTACTTGTCAACGCCACCACGTAAGGGTGATGGCAAGTACGGAGGCACAGGGCAAGAGACCACATGGCCAGCGACCCACGCAAACAGAAAAGCAGCGTCAGCCGATACGCGGAGGAGTTGCATGGCACTGATAACAAGCGCAGTATCAACACCATATACGCTCACCGCCAGCCGTGCATTCTCACCTCTCCGGCCCGACACGCTCCTCCCATCTGGCCGCCTTGGCAAAATCATTCGTACGAAACCATCCTCCCGCTATGCCATGCGCCTACGACAAGCACGATGGAGTCGTCGGATGGTTTTATATGAAACCATTCGATAATTCTATATGAAACCATCCGATGGTTCTATATGAAACCATTCGATGGTTCTATATAAAACCATTCGATGGTTCTAATGAAATCATCCGCGGCGCTGGCACCCGAGGGGTTGTCGGCAAGGCCCGCTCGTCCATTGTTATCGAAGAGATGACATGGTGTGGCAGCGGCTTAGACACGTGGCCAGAAGCATGGCGAACGGCATACTGCATCATCATGACGCGGTGGTGAGCCGGCATTCTGCACCCCGGTAGCGGGTGGTGCCGCCGCCGCGAATGACGGCTTGCATGGCCTGTGTCAGGCTTGGGTTGATAAAAAAATAAAAAATAATGGCGCGGAATGTACGGAATGTCAGAAAAATACGTTATGTTTGCAAATGGTGAATCATGCTTAGACATCCTCTGGCTGATGGCGCCTCACTCGTTGACCGCGGCCTTCAGGCAGGAGAAACAAATCGGACGAAATGAGGAAACATATTCTGACCATCCTTCTCTTCCTCGCCGCCTTTGCCACGACGGCGGGCGCACAGCGGCTTGATACCTTGGCCATGCGCATACAGGGCGAGATAGACGAGCCGTCGGCCCACCGCATCATGATCGGCGTACTTGCCATCGATGGGGTAGACGATGTATGGTTCGACGTGGAGAAGGGCACTGCCACGGTGAGCTATGACCCGCGGAGGGTGCGCCCCGACGACATCATGGCACCCATTCGCGGCATGAAGTTCACCCCTCGCATGTATCGCGGGAATGAGGTCATCATGCGTAGCGCGGTGCAGCGTCTCGACCTCTCGTGCGCCGCCGACTCGGCACGTGCCATGGCCGTGCTGCGGAGCTGCAAGGGCATAGACAGTCTCAGGGCGTGTCTCGAAGGCAGCTACCTGAGTTACCGCTACGATGCCAACAAGACCTGCAAGGCCGCCATACAGAAGATGCTCATCGCGGCAGGTTTCACGCCTTGCAACTCTTCTGACTCTCCGCTTATCTCGTTTACTTCCTTCCGCATCCCTGCGCTGATGGCGACCAATGAGACCTCGCAGCGCGTGCTGGCATTTCATGGTGTGGAAGACGTATGCGTGAATCCGAATACCAACACCCTGGCCATCACCTATTATTCTAACCTGTGCAACCGGCGCACGCTGAAGGCGCAGCTTGAAGACCTGGGCATGGAAGTGCGTTAGCGCGTGTTCCATCACCCGCGCCCGCACGCAACACATTATTCTGGGGGCATGCTGACGCGGCATTCTCCCTTGGCCGCTGGCCGGCTCCCCCTTCAGCGGCAGGCACTACTCCCATCTTTCCGCGTCCAAGGCGAGCGCCTCACACGGACTATCTGTGATGAAAGCAACGGCTGGTTAGCGCTTGATGGCGTGGATGATACGTGCATGTTGCTTGGTTTTCTTCATAAAACCTCAAAAACTTTTGGTCGTTCACGTTTTTTGTTTTAACTTTGCCGAACATACGGCCAAATGTTTATGCCGTTTTGAAAGAATCTACTTGAACAAACGAATAACGAGATATTTTTACTAATCTATTTAATTTAATTTAATGTATGTCTGATTATTTGAAGTGCTTTCGAATGGCGCTATTGGCTTCGCTGCTTTTTGTAGTAGGGTCGATACATGCGCAGACAGTAAAGGGTAATGTGAAGGACGCTACGGGCGAACCCATTATCGGCGCCACTGTCATGGAGCAGGGCGTAACGGGTAATGGTACGGTGACCGATATCGACGGTAACTTTACCCTTCAGCTGAAAGGAAAAACCAAGAAGGTCAACGTGTCGTACGTGGGCATGAAGACACAGACCGTTGATGCCTCTTCGGGGCAGGTGAATGTGTCGATGCAAGACGAGGCCACCAGTCTGAACGACGTGGTGGTGATCGGTTACGGTACGGTACGCAAGAAAGACCTTACCGGTTCTGTTTCGTCAATCAGTGCCGACGATATTGCCGGTGTGCCAGTGGCCAATGTGGCTGAGGCCATGACCGGTAAGCTGGCCGGTGTGAACATTACCACCACCGAGGGTTCGCCCGATGCCGACGTGAAGATTCGCGTGCGTGGTGGCGGTTCGCTGTCGCAAGACAACTCACCTCTTTATATCGTGGACGGGTTCCCGGTATCGTCGATCAGCGATATCGCCCCTTCTGAAATTGAGTCGATAGACGTACTGAAAGACGCTTCTTCTACAGCCATCTATGGTGCCCGTGGTGCCAACGGCGTTATCATCCTCACCACCAAGAGCGGTAAGGAAGGTAAGGTGCAGGTGAGTTTCAATGCCTCTCTGGGTTATAAGAAACTGGCCAAGGAACTGAAGGTGCTCGACCCCTACAACTACGCGCTCTACCAGTATGAGTTGGGCTCTACCGACTATGGCAACTACCAGGACTTGGAAATATGGAAGTCGGTAAAGGGTACCAACTACCAGGATGAGGTGTTTGGCCGTACCGGCGTGCAGCGCCAGTACAATGCCAACGTCAGCGGTGGCTCAAAGGACGTGAAGTTCAATGTGAGCTATGCCCACAACGGCGAAACCTCAATCATGTTGGGTTCGGGCTACTCGAAGGATAACATCAACGCCAAGTTGAACGCTAACCTCAACAAGTGGCTGACCTTCGACTTCAATGGCCGTCTGGCTTACACCAAGATCAATGGTATCAGCGGTGGCGCCGAGGGCAACCAGTCGAATGCCGCCAACAGTATTGTGGCCAACACCATTCGCTGGCGACCTGTGGAGCCCCTGACCTCGACCAACGAGGACGAGAACAACTCTACCTCTTCGCAGCGCAACCCGCTGCAGCGTATCAACGCCACCTATAAGAAAATTAACCGCTATACGCAGAACTACAATGCCGGCTTGAACTGGAAGCCCTGGAAACACTTCACCTTCCGCACCGAGTTTGGTTACGAGTGGGGCTACGACAAAGACGACATGGTGTGGGGCTCTGATGCCGTGACCAACTCTAAGTATGGCTACAACGGCGCGCCCCAGCTGCGCTTTGAGCGTGAGGACTCGAAGTCATGGCGCAACGCCAATACCGTGACCTACGACAACAACAAGCTCTTCGGCGGCCGCGACCACCTGAACGTGCTCATCGGTCAGGAGTGGAGTAGCAGCAAGGAAACCACCCGCTATAACACTGCCGTGAACTTCCCCACCAGCTTCACCATTGATGAGGTGCTGGCCAATACCGCCGCCGCTGCCGTGACGCTGCCCAACGAGAGCGATATTGCCGCCGACGAGAACATGATGTCGTTCTTCGGTCGCGTCAACTACACCCTCGATGAGAAATACCTGGCTACCTTCACGCTCCGTACCGACGGTTCTTCAAAGTTCGGTGACGGACACCGCTGGGGCACCTTCCCCTCACTGGCCCTCGCCTGGCGTATGTCAGAAGAGAGTTGGCTCAAGAGCGCCAAGTGGCTCTCTAACCTCAAGGCCCGCCTGAGCTTCGGTACGGCAGGTAACAACCGTATCTCTTCAGGACTGCTGCAGACCACCTACACCGTGGCCGCCACGGGCGACAAGCACGCCGGTTTCGGCGAGAGCGCCGCCACGCAGCTCAAGCACAGCACCTATCTGTATAACCCCGACCTGAAGTGGGAAACCACCATCACCCGCAACTTCGGCGTCGACTACGGTTTCTTCAACGGACGTATCAACGGTACGCTCGACTTCTACTGGAACACCACCAAAGACCTGCTGATGCGCGTGGAGATTCCTTCGTCAACGGGTTACAGCTACCAGTATCAGAACTTCGGCAAGACCTCGAACAAGGGTATCGAGTTTACCCTGAACGCCGCCATCGTTGAGGCCAAGCGCTTCAACCTCAACGGTACGTTCAATGTGTCGTGGAACAAGAACCGCATTGACGAGCTCAACAGCGAGAATCCATGGCAGAGCAGCAACTTCGCCGGCTCTACCTTCACCCCGTACAACGACTTCCGTGTAGAGGAAGGCGGCTCACTCGGCGAGGTGTGGGGTTACAAGACCAATGGCTTTTACACCGTGTACGATGCCACCACCAATCCTGACGGTGAGCTCGTACTGGGCACCGACGGCAAGTGGAAGCTGCGCGACGGCGTGCTCAACAACAGCTACAGCCTCACGGGTACCTTGGCTCCCGGCGGCGTGAAGTTTGAAGTGGATGAGAACGGACAACCCCTCAAGCAGAAACTCGGCAACACCATTCCTAAGGTTACCGGTGGCTTCGGCTTCAACGGAAACGTGGGCAACTTCGACTTCAACCTCTACTTCAACTACTCTTTGGGCAACAAGGTTGTCAATGGCACAAAGCTCGCCAACGCGTTCTACAGCAACAGCCAGCGCAACTACAACATCATGGACGAGTTTAACATCAACAACCGCTATACCTGGATCGACCCGGCCAACGGCGTAAACCTCGGCAGTGGCGTCACCTCTTCTATTATAGCGCAGTACGGTGGCGTGGAGAATATCATGGCCCGCCTCAACGAGATCAATGCCAACGCCACCATCTGGAACCCCGCTGCCGCACAGAAGATGCCCATCACCAGCTATGCCGTGGAGGATGCCTCGTTCTTGCGCCTGAACACGGTAACCATAGGTTACACCTTGCCCCGCACGTGGGTGAAGAGCCTCGCGCTCAGCAGCGTGCGTCTCTACTTCACCGCCTACAACGTATTCTGCATCACTGGATACGACGGCTACGACCCTGAAGTAGACACCAGCAGCAAGAAGAATCCTATGACTCCGGGCATCGACTATGCCGCTTATCCCAAGAGCCGCACCTTCATGGGTGGTATTAACGTAACGTTCTAATAAAAGGAGGAATCAATCAATGAAAAAGAATATCATAGCATGGGCCCTTGCGGCAGGTGTCATGACACTGGCTTCCTGTAACGACTTCCTGGACCAGAAGTCGCCGTCGGAGCTTTCGCAGGACAACGTGTTCAATTCAGAATATTATACCAGCACCGTGATCAACCAGATCTACGGCGACCTCACCAACGACCGTACCTACTCGCAAGACTGGGCCATACTCTATGGTCTGGGCACCGACTGCGAGCTGGTAGACGGTCTCGGCTCTACGGCCACGGCCGCCAGCGAGCGCGGATATTTCAACTATAACGTCAATGGCGAATATTCCAATGCCAGCAACATGTGGACTTATATGTACGCTGCAATTGAGGATGCCAACCTCGCCATTGAGGGCATTGAGGGCAGCAGCCTGAAAGACCAGACCAATATGCAGCAGTATTACGGCGAGGCCGTGTGCCTGCGTGCCATGGTCTACCTCGACCTCATCCGTGCCTTCGGCGACATCCCCATGAAGTTTGAGTCGACCAAGGCCGACCTGAGCAACGCTTACCAAGGCAAGACCGACCGCGACATCATCCTCGACTCGCTCATCAAGCAGGTGGAGACGGTCATCCCCATGCTGCCCTGGGCAGGTACCAACGGCTATACCACGGAGCGCGTAACCAAGGGCTACGCCCATGCCTTAGCCGCACAGTTGGCCTTGACCCGCGCCGGATATGTCATCCGTGAGGCGGCCAAGCAGGGATATGAGACCGCCAGCTATTCTGACCCCACCTATCCCACACAGCGACCTGATGCCACCACGCGCAATGCGCTCTATCGCACGGCGCTGAAGCACCTCTCGGCCATCATCAGCAGCGGAATGCACAAGCTCAATCCCTCGTTCCAAAACGAGTGGTATCTCATCAACCAGCTTACCCTCGACACCGAGTATCAGGAGAACCTCTTCGAGATTCCCATGCTGCAGGACGTGAGCGGTGAATTGGGATACACCGCCGGATATCGTCTCAACGGCATCACCACACAGTATGGTTACAGCAACTCGTCGGGCAAGCTCAAGGTGACGGCTCCGCTGTTCTACTCGTACGACAAGAACGACGAGCGCCGCGACATCACCTGCGCCACCACGCAGATCACGCCCACAAGCAAAACCATCATCAGCAACAACGACACCATCGTCGACCCCACGGCTGCCGTGGAGACACAGTTGGGCAATACTCCCTTTGGCCTGTACTGTGGCAAGTGGGACCCCCGTATGGAGAACGCCACCTGGTTGGCACAGAACCTCAAGGCCAGCGCCAAGCACATGACCGGCATCAACGTCGTGAAGGTACGCTATCCGCAGGTGCTGCTCTGGTATGCTGAGGTGATGAACGAACTCGTTGGCCCCGACGCTACCGATGCCGACGGCGCAGGCATCACGGCCCGCGAGGCGCTGCGACAGGTGCACAACCGTGCCTTCGGCGATGCCAACAAGGCCACTGCCGACAGCTATGTAGCCGGCATTGCCGCCGACAAGGAGAGCTTCTTCAACGCCATCGTGCAGGAGAATGCATGGGAACTCGCCGGTGAGGGGGCACGCAAGTGGGACCTCATACGCTGGAACCTTCTCGCCCAGAAAATCTATGAGATGAAGCAGGCGTATCTCACACAGCTCACCGATGGCACCTACCAGGAGAAGATTTACTTCAACTACTCGGATGCCAACCAGACGAAGATCGACATGTCGAGCGTCACATGGTATGGACTGCCCGACGGCAAGACGGCCGACAGCTACGACAATTCGTCTGACTCTTTCGGCAAATACAATGAGACACAGGCCAAGACCAACCTCAACTCTATCTGCGGGGGACTGGTAGGCACTGATGCCGCCACGTTCGGACATGGCGACGTCATCAACCGCTATCTCGTGCCCATAGGCACAACCATTACCGGTGCCTCTAACGGCTTTATCAAGAACTCATACGGTTTCCCCTTCTAATCACCAATCAACAATGAAACATTTCAAGCATATCATAGCTCGGTCGGCCATGCTCTGTCTTGGCGCACTGGCTATCACATCGTGTACCGACGACAACGACTGGAGCGTTGACAGCGCCTTCGACCGTCTCTTCGGCCCCACCGAGGACAATATCGCGGTGAAACCCGACGCCACGGGCGCGCAGGTCACCTTCTCGCCGGTGAGTGGCGCAGAGCGCTATGTCATCGAGGTGAGCAACGACTCTCTCTTCGAGGGTGGCGTGCTGACCTACGGCGAGACCGACAGCAAGATTACAAGCAGTCCGGTTTATATCACCAACCTCGTGAGCGACACCACGTACTTCCTGCGCATGAAGGCGCTGTCTTCAAGCAAGACGGAGTCGAGCTGGGCACGTCTCGACGGGCACTTCAAGACCAAGAGCGAGCAGATTCTCGAAGCACTCAACGAGCTGACAGACCTCACGGCCACCAGCGTCACGCTGCACTGGCCGGCAGGTTCGGCTGTCACCGCCGTGAAGTGCGACGGCAACACCTATGACCTCACCGCTGAGCAAATCGCCGCCGGCGCGATGACCATCACGGGACTGCAACCCGAGACGGAATACACGGCCAACATCTATAACGGCACGAAGAAGCGCGGTAGCCTTACCTTCACCACGGCCATCGACCTCAACGGTGCCATACTGGTGAATGCGGGCGACGACCTCGCCACCGCCATTGCCAACGCGGAAGCGGGAGCCACACTGGCCCTGATGCCGGGTACCTATCAGATACTCAATGAGACGGGTCAGAGCACCGCGGTAAACATTACCAAGGACATCAGCATCAAGTCACTGCGCTCATCTGACCGTGCCGTGATCAAGGGTGGCTTCACCATACAGGGTGGATCGCTCAACCTCAAGCAACTGGTGCTCGACGGCGACGGCACTGTAGGCTATATGTTCGACGTGAAGAGCGCCGGCACTTACACCGACTTTGTCATCGACGACAGTGAAATCAAGAATTACACCAAGGGCTTGTTCTATAACAACACTGCCGGAGCCATCCTGCCCAATGTGGCCTTCACCAATAACCTCATCCACGACATAGCCAGCGGCGCCGACTTCATGGACATTCGTGTGGGATATGTGGGTACGCTCAACTTCAGCAACAACACGGTGTGGAACGCTAACGCCGCACGCGACTTCGTACGCTACGACGACGGTTCTTCCAACTACGCCTCTTTGCCCAAGCCTAACATCATCGTCGACCATAACACCTTGGTGGGTGTGGCCAACAGCACCTCAAGGCGCCTGCTCTACGTGCGTTATGCGGGCAACAGCTGCCAGTGGACCAACAATATCGTCTACGGCACCGACGGTATCATCTCTAACCAGTCTTCTACCAATGTGACCACCATCAGTGGCAACAACAACTTCAAGGCGGTAAACCTCTCGTCGGCCACGGCTACAGTCACCACGCCTAAGGTATGGGATGATGACGCCACGACCCTCGACCCCGGCTTCAAGGATGCTGCCAATGGCGACTTCACCGTAGACAACGCCGTACTGATTCAGAAGGGTGTTGGTGCTGCACGCTGGATACAGTAAAGTATATGGAAGAAAAAATAGATTAGTGATTCTTCTTATCAATCAGACTACGGGTCAGCACTGCTGACCAACCCAAGCAAATCCCCTGGCGAGCCGCTCTCGTCAGGGGATTTTTATTTGATTTCGCTTCCGCGTTGGCACGTGGGTGGAGCGAACGAGGCATGAATAAGTTGTGTTAAAATTTACATAACGTAACAGAAATCACAATTAAATTCATACATTTGCAACATAATTGCTGACTTGACATGAGAACCTAAGCTGTGAACACGTTGAGAAAGGAAAAGCACATTTAGAAAAAACACTGAAAGACAGAAGGTAAAAGTTGCACCAACTATTCTTGCCTGTTATTTATAGTTAACGTTAAATTAATCCTAAGAGAATGGAAAAAAGAGAACATCATTTTCGCCCAAGCGTCTTGATAACCATGCTCATGCTGTTTTTCTGCACTACACTGCTGGCGCAGAATGTAACCGTGACAGGTACCGTGACAGACGACCAGGGGCAGCCCGCCATTGGCGCCACTGTAAAGGTGAGCGGCCAGAGCGGTGGAACTGTGACCGACATGGACGGACAGTTTACATTGAATTGCGCGCCCAACGCAACGGTGGAGGTCAACTACATCGGCTACGAGCCGCAGCAAATTACGCTGAACGGCCGCCGCACCTTGGAGGTGACACTCAAGACCGCCTCTACCAACCTCAACGAGGTGGTGGTGGTGGGTTTCGGTACACAGCGTAAAGTCAACCTGACGGGTTCTGTGGCTACCGTAGGCGCCAAAGACATTGCGGCACGCCCAGTAAACAATGTCATCGATGCCTTACAGGGCATCGTGCCAGGTATGAACATCTCTACCGGCTCTAACGGTGGACAGCTCAACTCTACCAAGAAGTTCAATATCCGTGGCAGTGGCACCATCGGTGCTGGCTCATCGGTGGTGCCCCTGGTGCTCATCGACGGAATGGACGGCGACCTGAGCACCATCAACCCGCAGGACATCGACAATATCTCTGTGCTGAAAGATGCCTCGGCCAGCAGTATCTACGGTTCGCGCGCCGCAGGAGGTGTGATTCTTGTAACCACCAAGAAAGGTAAGGCCGGACGCACACAGGTGAACTACAACAACAGTTTCCGCTTCAACTCGCCATTGAACATGCCCGAAATGGCCAACTCGTATGAGTTTGCCCTGTATTTCAACACCGCAGGACATCAAGCCATGTTCACCGATGAGAAGCTGGAGCAGATCAAGGACCGGCTCAATGGTGGCACCGGCCCAACGATGTTTGCTAATGACAACGGCCGCTGGGAGGTGTGGGACCGTACCGACCTGCTGCCCGTGGGCAACACCGACTGGCTCAAGACATGGTTTGGCAACAGTAGCTCGCAGGAACACAACCTCAGCGTCAACGGCGGAAACGACCGCTTCCAGTATTACTTCTCGGGCAATATCCTGAGCCAGAACGGTATGCTGAAGATGGCTGACGACACCCAGAAACGCTATCGTCTCACCGGCCGTATCACCACCAAGATTACCGACTGGATGACCTTCGGCTACACCACACGCTTCGTGCGCACCGACTACAAGCAGCCGGTGGCCATGAACCCGCTGTTCTATCACAACATGATGCGCTACTGGCCCATCATTCCACTCAAAGACCCTAACGGCTACTACACCGAGCCGTCGAATGCCGCCAACCTGCTTGACGGTGGTGTCTACAGAAACCAGAGAGACGAGCAGTCGCATCAGTTCTCGCTCAACATCGAACCCATCAAGAATTGGGTGGTCAATGTGGAGATGAACTACCGCACATCGAACACCTTCAACCACCAGGACTGGCTGACGGCTTACAGCTACGATGTGAAGGGAAATCCTTATACAAGCTTCAATAACACCTCGTCTGTGTATGAGTATGCTTACAAGGACAATTATTTCAACCCAAACGTCTACACGTCATATCAGATGGATTTCGGCGACCATCATATCAAGCCGATGGTTGGTTTCCAGAGTGAGTGGCTGCGCTATCGCTCGTTCAATGCGCAGCGCGACGGTGTGATGGCCAATATTCCTACGCTCAACACCACTACAACCAACCCCCGCGTGGGTGGCGGCTTGGCAGAGTGGAGCACTGCAGGCTTCTTTGGTCGCGTGAACTATGAGTACAAAGACCGCTACCTCGTCGAGGCCAGCGTACGCTACGACGGTTCGTCACGCTTCACCCAAGACAAGCGCTGGAAGTGGTTCCCCTCGTTCTCGCTCGGCTGGAATGTTGCCCGCGAGAGTTTCTTTGAGCCTATCCAAGACAAGCTCAGTACCCTGAAGTTCCGATTCTCATGGGGCAAGCTCGGCAACCAGAACACTGACAACTGGTATCCTTTCTACTCCACCATGGGCTATTCGGCCAACGGCGGCAATTGGCTCGTTAACGGAGAGAAACCCAATATCTCCTCACAGCCTGCACTCGTGAGTGCCTTGCTGACATGGGAGAAGACACGCAGCTGGAACCTCGGTCTCGATGTAGGCGCATTCAACAACCGCCTCACGGCATCGTTTGACTATTTCCAGCGCAAGACCTACGACATGGTGGGGCCGGCTCCCGAGTTGCCCGACGTGCTCGGCACGGCTGTGCCAAAGGTGAACAACCTCGACATGACCTCTCGTGGATGGGAGCTACAGGTGGCATGGCGCGACCGTATTCAGGATTTCAGCTACGGTGTGACACTCAACCTCTCGGATAGCAGAGTGAAGATTGACAAGTATCCCAACGAAGCCCGAAACATCGGACAGACCTATTATGAAGGTGCATACCTTGGTGACATCTGGGGCTATGAGACCATTGGCATTGCCAAGACCGACGAGGAGATGCAGGCCCATCTGGCCAATGCCAATCAGGATGCCCTTGGCGCCAACTGGGCCGCCGGTGACATCATGTACCGTGACCTTAACGGTGACAAGAAAATCAACTCGGGTGAGAACACCGTTGACAATCCCGGTGACCGCAAGATCATCGGCAACTCTACGCCGCGCTACAACTTCGGTCTGAACCTCGACGCACAATGGAAGGGCTTCGACCTGAAGATTTTCTTCCAAGGCACGCTCAAGCGTGACTACTGGGCTGGCGGAAACGTGTTCTGGGGCGCCAACGGCGGCAAGTGGCAGTCGATAGCTTTCAAGGAGCACATGGACTACTTCCGCAACGACCCCAACGACCCGCTGGGTGTGAACCTCGACGCCTACTATCCGCGACCCGACTGGGGAACAGGAAAGAACCAGAACGTGCAGACCCGCTACCTACAAAATGCAGCATACGCCCGTCTGAAGAACCTTACGTTGGGCTATACCCTGCCCAAGGACCTCAGCCATCGCTTCTATGTTGATGCCCTGCGCGTGTTTGTATCGGCAGAAAACCTGTTCACCATCACCAGCTTCACCAACTTGTCAGATCCCGAGCTCATCGACGCCTCCAACACATGGGGCTTTGGTAAGACCTATCCTCTCTCGAAGACATTCTCCTTTGGCGTAAGTGTAACATTCTAAATAAGGAATCAGATTATGAAAATCAAACATATCGGTCTTATGGTGTGCAGCATGCTTGCCCTGACGACAAGCTGCAACGACTACCTTGACCAGGAACCGCAAGACAAGCTCACGCCTGAAAAGTACTTCACGGCCGAGGCTGACCTTGCTGCATATAGTATCAATTTATACGGATTCGACTCTCCAGGCGTAGACTCCTACGGCATCAGCGTATGGGGATATGACAACAACACCGACAACCAGGCGGGCGTGAATGCCAACACCCGCTGGGACCCGGGACAGTGGAAAGTGGGCGACAGCAACCCATGGAACTTCACCGCGGTGCGCAACTGCAACTATTTCTTCGACCAGGTGATGCCTAAGTATAATGCGGGCAAAATCCAAGGCGTGAAGGAGAACATCGACCACTACATCGGTGAGATGCATTTCCTCCGTGCGTGGGCTTACTTCAACCTACTGAAGAATATCGGAGACGCTCCCATCTTTACCACAGCCCTCCCCGATGAGGAGAGCGTGCTGATGGAGGCTTCGAAGCGCCAGCCACGCAATAAGGTGGCCCGATTCATCCTTGCCGACCTCGACACTGCTGTGACGATGCTCAGGGATGTGCCTCCGGCAGGGCAGAAGACGCGCATCAGCAAGGATGTGGCCAAACTCTTCCGCTCGCGTGTGGCCCTTTACGAGGGAACCTTTGAAAAGTACCATAAGGGTACGGCTTTCGTTCCAGGTGGTACAGGATGGCCCGGCAACCCGGCTGACATTCAGGGCTTGGATATTGACAACGAAATCCGCTATTTCTTCACCGAGGCTGCCAAAAGCGCCAAGGAGGTGGGCGACAAATATGTGGGCAGTCTGGCCGAGAACACCGGCGCCGCAGAGGGCATGGACGCAGCCCTGAAATCGCTCAACCCCTACTACACCATGTTCTGTGACGTCAATATGGAACCATACAAGGAAGTGCTCATGTGGCGACAGTACAATCTTGATAAAGGTGTGTACCACAACATCCAGATGCAGCTTGAAAACAATGGCGGTGGCACGGGATGGACGCGTGGCATGGTAAACTCGTTCCTGATGAAGAACGGACTGCCCATTTATGCCTCTGGCTCGGGATACGACCCCAACTGGGAAAAGCAGGGCGTTGACGCTACACTGCAAAACCGCGACGACCGCATCCGCATCTTCACCAAGGGCGACCATAGCGTAGACTACTATACGCTGGCTGGCGAACCACTCTATTTCAACATGAACTGGATTGTCACGGGTGACGTGCAGACCAAGAACGTGACAGGCTTTGCCAACAAGAAGGGCAAGTATTACGAGGCCCGTATGCAAAACTTCCATCACGTGGGTACCACAGGCTTCGTCATCTTCCGTGCCGCTGAGGCATTGCTCAACTACATGGAGGCGTCTTACGAGCTCAACAGCACCATCGATGCCACGGCTTCCAACTACTGGAAGGCTTTGCGCCGCCGTGCCGGAGTGAGTGAGGACTTCAATGCCACTATCAATGCCACCCAGATGGCCAAGGAGGCTGAGGGCGACTTTGGCGCATACTCGCATGGACAGTTGGTCAATGCCACCTTATATAATATCCGTCGTGAGCGCCGCGATGAGCTCATGGGCGAGGGTATGCGTTGGGCCGACCTGCAGCGCTGGCGCGCCTGCGACCAGATCAACGGCTACCAGATTGAGGGCATGCGCTTCTGGGGCTCAATTTATGAGACCGCGTTTGGCGACAAGACCGTTGTCGACAAGACGGGCGAGAAGGGTACCATTTCCCCACAGGATGTGAGCATATATGTACGTCCTTACCAGATTCGTTCGGTAAACAACCGTTACTACAACGGTTACAAGTTCACGCCCGCCCACTACCTGACACCGTTGCCACAGTCGGTTTTCCGCAAGACTGCTGTTGACAAGAGCAACCTCAGTTCGTCGGTGGTGTACCAAAATCCAGGTTGGGGCATGGTGGATGGCGAAGGCGCTACCGCCGTGCAGTAATCGGGGATAACCTGAAGGTATAAATTATTATTACTGTCCACTAATTTTTTAGGGAAAATACAAATTTAGGGCTGACACTTCTCACGAGGTATCAGCCCTTTTTTTACCTTTGCCTTTGCTTCACAAACTCAGATAACATAGGCAAAAGCACACATGATTATACCGTCCGGCATACATAAGTACACACATTCCAACTCATTAATACACAACAGTTTGAATGTACGTTCCTAAGTTTAGAAAACAGTAATCATTATATTATTCACCTATAGAGGAGGGTATGTGGGGCACGCAGATGACTTTTGGGGCACGCAGAGCCGCAGAGTTATAGGAGAAGAGTGGTAAGCAGAGCAGCAGAGTTATACCTCGGAGAGACCCACGCTTTCAAGACATGCGGCGTGTGCTTGTGCCTCGGCGAGGCAAAAGTCAGTGGGGGGCCTCGATATCCTCCTTTGGCCGCTGGGCGGCCCTCTATGGCTGCCTCCCACCCCAACGGAGAAAGACTCCAAAAAACTCTGCGGCTCTGCGTGCTAAAAAAAACTTGCGTGCAAAGAACGCCCCTTCGTGCGCAACGATATACGTCGCCACACGTTGTTTTTTTAACACGGATGGCACGGAAATTTCGGAATAGCCATCCGGCACACCTTGATACTACGGAGCATCGCTTTGCGATGGACGGATGAAACGGAAACAGCCTTGCGTTCCTGCGCTTCTCCTCAGGCCGTAGGCCCTCTGCTTACCACCCTTCCCCCTCTGCATCGCAGATGCAAAACTCCAAAATCTCTGCGGCTCTGCGTGCAAAAAAATCTCTGCCTGGATATAACAAAAACACCCACCACGTGAATAAAACAAAAATACTCACCCACAAATACAAACACCACCCTGTGTGGATATACCCCCCACTCTTAATTGCAACACCACGCTGCGCGGATAGAATAAAAACACGAACCTGTGGATAATTACATGTTATACTTTTCTCCCCTTTCTTACAAAATTATGGGAATTTAGAAAAAACAACAACACAAGAGGTTGATTCCAAGAAAAATATCTTTATCTTTGCGCCAAAGATGAAAAAGCTGTTGACAATATTGCTGATGACAGTCTTTCTTATCGGTGTGATAGGAATAGACATTCGCGCCCATTACTGCGGTGATGAGCTCAGCGCGCTTATGGTCAACGGACTACCCATACACTCGCCGGGCAACACAGCCATGCCCGGCTGCGGCGAGGGCGACAGCTGCCCGCACTGCAAGAATCTTCATACACTTTATAAGATCAGCAACAACTACCACAAGGCCACGGTATTGCAGTTGCAACCCACGTTGAGCCTTGCCGACTGGTTTCACGGCGACCTGCCATGTGCCAGCATAGGCAGTTGGCTGCTACCACTTCCCGCCGTCGCCTTCTGCGACGACACCCCGCAGGGTCCGCCATTAGGACGCCTTACCGGGGCAGTGATGCCATCCAGCGGATGGCGTGCCCCGCCTACCTTGTAGTTTGATGATGAAAGCATAAAGATGAAACGCAAGTGGGGTGTGCCCCATAAGTGTTGGCGGACAGAACAGTCGGGAAGACTATATCCATGCGCGGTTGGCGAGGTAATCGCCAGATGATGAGCGTATCTCACGGCGTTGCCCGAGAGGCGGCAGCTCCCGATAGGAGGAGAAGACCGTGACACCACCGCCTGCCTGCCGGGCAGCCATACGCGTTGACAGCCACCCCGCCTTTGTAGAGCCACGCACGCTTACTGTGACATCTTTATTTCTAAACACATTCGTGTAAAAACTTTAGTTACAACCCCAAACTCTATCTTATGATCAACAAGATTATTGGGTACTTCCTGCACAACCGTATCATTACGTTCTTTGTGTTGGTAGCCATCATCTTGGGAGGTCTGGCCACAGCGCCCTTCGACTGGGACGGCGGACTCGTGCCGCGCGACCCCGTGGCTGTAGACGCTATCCCCGACATCGGTGACAATCAGCAAATCATTGCCACCGACTGGATGGGCCACTCTCCCAAAGACATTCAAGAGCAGGTGACCTACCCGCTCACCACCGCCCTGATGGGCATTCCCGGCGTGAAAACCATCCGTTCGACATCCATGTTCGGCATGTCGTTTATCTATATTATCTTCAAGGAGGACGTGGAGTTCTACTGGAGCAGGTCGCGTATACTCGAGAAACTCAACTCACTGCCCACCGGACTCCTGCCCGAAGGCGTGAAGCCCGCCTTGGGTCCCGACGCCACCGCCTTGGGACAAATATTCTGGTACACCCTCGAAGGTCGCGACCCCAAGACCGGCAAACCCACCGGCGGCTGGGACCCCGAGGAACTGCGTACCCTGCAAGACTACTACGTGCGCTACTCGCTCAGTGCCGCTGAGGGCGTGTCGGAGGTGGCCTCGGTAGGCGGTTTTGTGAAAGAATACCAGATCGACCTCGACCCCGACGCCATGCGCGCCTATGGCCTCAACCTGGTGCAGGTGATGCTCGCCGCCAAGAACTCGAACATCGACGTGGGCGCGGGCACCATGGAGATCAACAATGCCGAGTACCTCATCCGTGGCTTGGGCTATGTGAAGAAACTTGAAGACCTGGAGAATGCCACCATCACCTCGCGCGACGGTATACCCGTGCGCATCAAGGACGTGGCGAAGGTGAGCTTCGGTCCCGGCGACCGCCGGGGCGGGCTCGACAAGGAAGGGCAGGAAGCCGTGGGCGGTGTCGTGGTGGCACGCTATGGCAGCAACCCCATGGAGGTGATCAACAACGTGAAGAAGCAGATAGAGACCCTTGAGGCGGGCATGCCCGAGAAGACCCTCAAAGACGGCACGGTGTCTAAAGTGACCGTGGTGCCCTTCTACGACCGCACCCAGCTCATCAAGGAGACCATCGGCACGTTGGAGAGTTCGCTCACCGACGAGGTGCTCATCTGTATCATCGTGGTGCTCATCCTCGTGCTCAACCTCCGGGCCTCGATAGTCATCGCCACCATGCTGCCCTTGGCCGTGCTCGCCACCTTTATGATCATGAAGCTCACGGGCGTAGAGGCCAACATCGTAGCGCTGTCGGGTATCGCCATCGCCATCGGTGTGATGGTAGACGTGGGCGTGGTGTTTATGGAGAACGTGGTGAGCAAACTAAAGGAGAATGGGAAAGACTCACGAGGCGAAGAGTTAGAGAAGATTATCCATCTGTCGGTATCAGAGGTGTCGTCGGCCATCATGACCGGCATGGGCACCACGGTGGTGAGCTTCCTGCCCGTGTTTGCCATGCAGGCCCAGGAAGGCAAGATGTTTCATCCGCTGGCCTTCACCAAGACCTTCGCCCTGATGTCGGCCTTGGTGCTCGGACTGGTGGTGCTGCCCACCCTGGCCTACTGGATATTCTCTCTCCGTCTGCCCCGCCGTTGGGCCATGAAGATATTCAAGGGTGGCAAGCAGGCAGAGCCCCGCAAGGTGAAGATTGGTCGCTGGCACGTCAGCACCCACCTGTTGCTCATGGCCGCCATTGTGCTCATCGCCATCTACGTGCTCACCGACAAGTGGCTGCCCTTAGGCCCCGACAACGGCATCGTGATCAACATGCTCTTTGTGCTGGCCATCGTGGGCGTGGTGCTGGCCCTGCTCTGGGGCATCGTGGTGTGGTATGAAAAGATACTGCGCTGGTGCCTCGACAACCGCTGGAAATTCATGCTCCTGCCCATAGGCACCCTTGTGGCCGGAATATTCATCTGGCGCAACACCGGCAGCGAGTTTATGCCCACCCTCGACGAGGGCACCTTCATGCTCATGCCCACCTCGATGCCCCATAGCGGCGTGGAACAAAACCTGCGCTATGCCAAGCAACTCGACCAGCGCATCAAGCGCATACCCGAGGTGGAGTCGGCCGTGGGCAAGTGGGGACGCGCCGAGAGCGCCCTCGACCCCGCACCCATCCAGATGTATGAGGTGACCATCAACTACAAACCCGAGTATATGCTCGACGAGGACGGTCAGCGTGCCCGCTTCAAGACCGACGGCCACGGCCGCTTCGTGCTGAAGGGCGGCGGCGTCTACGACCCCTCCACCACCTTCCGCAACATCCCGCGCGACAGTCTGGTGCCGAGCAGCAACGGCGAATACTTCCGCCAGTGGCGCAAGAGCATCCGTACCGACGACGACATCTGGGCCGAGATCTCGGCAGCCACCCAGCTGCCAGGCCTCACCGGCAGTCCGAAGCTGCAGCCCATCGCTACGCGCCAGGTGATGCTCTCCACAGGCATGAGGGCCCCCATGGGCCTGAAGGTCTACGGCCCCGACCTGGAGTCGATCGAGAAGGCGGGCCGACAGATGGAGAAAGCCCTCAAGGAGGTGAAGGACATCAACGCCGCCTCGGTCTACTACGACCGTGCCACCGGCGCGCCCTACATCGAGATCACCCCCGACCGCGAGAAGCTGGGGCGCTACGGCATACAGATGGGCACCGTGCAGAGCGTCATCGAGACGGCCATCGGCGGCATGGCGGAGGGCAGCACCGTGGAAGGCCGCGAGCGCCACCCCATACGTGTGCGCTATGCCCGCGAGCTGCGCAACGACCCCGACGTGCTGCAAGGCATACTCGTGCCTGCCGCCGACGGCACACAGATACCCCTGGGGCAGCTGGCCACCTTCGACTTTGTGCGCGGCGCCACGATGATCAAATCCGAGAACACCTTCCTCGTGGGGTATATCACCTTCGACAAGGCCAGCAGCACACATGCTGAGGTAGACGTGGTGAACAACGCCAAGAAGCACATCGACGACCTCGTGGCCGCTCACAAAATCGTGTTGCCTAAGGGCGTAAGCTATCAGTTTACAGGCACCTACGAGCAGCAGATACACGCCGCCAAGCGCCTGACCATCATCATACCCATCGCCCTGATGCTCATCTTGCTCATCCTCTACTTCCAGTTCAAGAGCGTCACCGCCTCGCTCATCCACTTCTCGGGTGTGTTCGTGGCCTTTGCCGGTGGCTTTATCCTGATGTGGCTGTACGGACAAGACTGGTTTCTCAACTTCGACATCGGCGGAGTGAACATGCGGGCGCTCTTTGGCATGGGCAACATCAACCTCAGCGTGGCCGTATGGGTGGGCTTCATCGCCCTCTTCGGCATCGCCACCGACGACGGTGTGCTCATGGGAACCTACATACACCAAACCTTCCTCGAAGACAAGCCCAATAGCCACGAGGCCATTCGCGAGGCCGTGGTGAAGGCAGGCAAGAAACGCGTGCGCCCGGCGGCGATGACCACGGCCACCACGCTGATAGCCCTGCTGCCCGTGCTCTCGTCGACAGGTAAAGGCGCCGACATCATGGTGCCCATGACTATCCCCACCTTCGGCGGCATGCTCATCCAGACCATGACCATGTTTGTGGTGCCTGTGTTCCAGTGCTGGTGGCGCGAGAACGCACTCAAGCGCGAAGAGCGCCGCGCCCGTGCCTTGACCCAAGACAACGTTTCACTCCCCAACACATAAGTACAATGAAACATACCTCTTGTATATATAGCATCGTGGCGCTGCTGCTGTGGGTGGCGGCACCCGCCACCTCGCGCGCCGAAGAGGCCGCCGACAGTCTGGTGACCTATATCGCCGAGGCCATTCGCAACAATCCCGCCGTGATAGGTCAGTATCGCTCTTACCAGGCCATGGTGATGGAAGCCTGCGGCGAGGGACAGCTCAACGACCCCGAACTCTCGGTGAGCGCCTTCCCCTCGCCCATGCAGCATGTCAACGTGAAGCAGTATGCCACCTTCTCGGTGATGCAGATGTTTCCCTGGTTTGGCACGCTCAAGGCCGGGCGCCAAATCATGGAGCAGAAGGCAGAGGCCGCCTACCAGGAGTTTCGCGAGAACGGTATAGCCCTGGCCTTCGACGTGCAGAAGCAGTGGTACGACATACTCGCCGTGCAGGAGCAGGAGCGTGCCGTGCGCGAGAAGATACGCCTCATCGAAGACATACGCGAGGTCGCACTCTACCAGTATAAGTCGCCCTCGATGGCAAAGACTGCACGCATGAGCGACCAGCTGCGCTTGGAGACCGAGCAGGCGGCGCTCGAAGAGCAGGCGGCAAGCCTGGCCGACAAAGCCGCGCTGATGCGCCAGCAGTTCAACCTCACGCTGCACCGTAACCCCGACTCGCCATTGGTAATGCCCGACAGCATCACGCTGCGCCAGATGCCCGTGGTGGCGTGGGAGGAAATAGAGCGACTCGACCCACGACTCAATAAGCTGAACGCCCAGACCAAGGTATTCGATGCCCAGCAGGCAAAGGCGAAGGCCATGGGGATGCCCATGATCGGCGTGGGCGTGGAGTATATGCTCAACGGCAAGGTAGACATGCCCATGATGGCTGACATGAACGGTGACGACATGATCATGCCCATGGTCAAGATTACGCTGCCCATCTTCCGCCGCAAAACCAACGCCATGCGCAAGTCGGCACAGTTGGCCAAGGAGGCCGCGGCATTTGATTACAAGCGCCGCCAGGATATTCTCCATGGACAGTATCTCTCCATTGCACAGCGTGTCGCCGACGAAATGCGCAAGCTCGAACTCTACGACAAGCAGACCGCCATACTCGACAACACCCTGAAGTTGATGCAGGCGGAATATGCCAATGGGGCCAGCTCGCTCACCGACATTCTCTCCACCACGCGGCAGGAGATAGACTACGCCCTGCAGCGCGCCATGGCCAAGGCAAGGTATAACACGGCGGTGGCTGAGTATGAGAAGATGGCGTCGAAGTATGGACCCAGCCTCTTTGCCGAGCCCGCAGCCACTGCGGCCAAAGCCAAATGACATGGGAATACGAAATAGGAAGTGCCCACTGTGGGGATGTGTCCTATGGTAATCATTTGCGGCGAAGTCATAAGCCGACGAGTACTTCGACCGAGCAATAACAAAATTAGAACAACAAAACAATGAGTAAGATAAAAGATTTTCTTAGCCGCAGAGACAGCAAGAGTATCGTCCTCGGCATCATCATCGGCGTCCTCGTTGTCGCCATTCCCCTGTGGCTACTGCGCCCGACGCACCAGCACGACGAGGCGGCGGTGCATGAAGAGCATGGCGCTACCACCTACACCTGCTCCATGCACCCCCAGATCAAGCAGGATAAGCCTGGCAAGTGCCCCATCTGCGGCATGGACCTCATCCCCGCGGGCTCTGCCCCCACCGCCACGTCGCACGACGACAACACGGTGATGATGAGTCCTGAGGCGGTGG
This sequence comes from Bacteroidota bacterium, assembly GCA_023425865.1. Lineage (GTDB taxonomy): Bacteria > Bacteroidota > Bacteroidia > Bacteroidales > Bacteroidaceae > Prevotella. Next base: position 22,137 of record JAFABV010000019.1, read on the forward strand.
CCTTGGCCAATATCGAGACCGAGGTGGTGGGCGAAGGCGCCACACGCAAGGAGGTGCGTCTCTTTGGCAAGATACAGCCCGACGAGCGTTTGCAGCAGACCCAGACAGCCTATGTGGCCGGGCGCATAGAGCGACTGATGATCAATGCCGTGGGCGACAATGTGTCGAAAGGACAGACCTTGGCCGTGATCTATTCTCCCGAACTCTATAGTGCCGAGCAGGAACTGGTGGCCGCCTTAGGATTTCCCGAAGGGCCGCAGCGCAAGGCTCTCGTCGACGCTGCCGTGGAGAAATTGAGATTACTTAACATCACGCAAGCACAAATTAACGAAGTGATACGCAACAAGAAGGCCTCGCCTTACGTCTCCTTAAAAGCGAACACCTCGGGAACGGTGGTGGCGAAGAGCATCGCGCAGGGCGACTATGTCAACAAAGGGCAGCCGCTGCTGAAGATTGCCAACCTCTCACGCGTGTGGGCGGTGTTCCAGGCCTATGAGGGCGACCTGCCCTTCGTGCGTACTGGCGCCACGGTGCATTTCACCTCTGAGGCCATGCCGGGCAAGACCTTCACGGGCACGGTGAGCTTCATCGACCCCTTGCTCGACGCCAAGACGCGCACGGCCGGCGTACGGGTGGTGATGGCCAACCCCGGGGGCATGTTTAAGCCCGAGATGATCATCACGGGCAATGCCACCGCCTCGCTGCCCCATACCGACGGCGCCATTGTGGTACCGAAATCGGCAGTGATGTGGACGGGCAAGCGCAGCGTGGTGTATGTGAAAGACGACACCGCCGAACAGCCCACCTTCGAACTACGTGAAGTAACGCTCGGCGCGAGTCTGCCCGATGCCTTCGTCATCGAAGACGGACTGGCCGAAGGCGAGGAAATCGTTACCAACGGTGCCTTTGCCGTAGACGCCAGCGCACAGTTAGAGGGTAAGAAGAGCATGATGAACCGATAAACGGCGCTCCAGCCTCGCCCTACACGGAGGGCAATGGGCAATGTCACCTTGTGGCTTGGCTGCCAGTTGCCTCTCCCTGAAGATTACCAAAATGGATCTACATTTAGATTAAACATTAATACATTAGTACAACGGTTATTTATTAACAACATTTCAAATCCCTCCCTCCCCCGGCAGGATGGTATCGCCCTCTGCTTGAGGGAGGTTGGGAGAAACCAATGATTATGAAGAAGATTATTTTTACCCTGGTTGCAGTGCTTGCCATGAGCGGTGCCGCACAAGCTAAGACAGTGAAGACAACCTTTAAAGTGGGTGGCGGATGCGACGACATGTGCAAGCCCCGCATTGAGGGAGCCGCTAAGAAAATAGACGGCGTAGTGTCGGCCAAGTGGAGTTCCAAGACGCAGAAGCTCGCCTTGGTGTACGACAACAAGAAGACCAATGTGGTGAAGGTGGAGAAGGCCATCGCTGCCGTAGGCCACGATGCCGGTAACATCAAGGCCACCGATGCCGCATACAACAAGCTCCCCGGCTGCTGCAAGTATCGCAAATAATGCACACCATGGTGTGTCGCGTGAATAACCAGCGATTTCAACCGCAAGGGCACAAGGTCATCACGGCCTTGTGCCCTTTTTTCTTGTCAGTCAACGCCACGTCCGCGTCTCCCCAAGGTTCTCCTACCCCGAAGGGGTTGAACACTTGATAGGGCAGGGTTGGCGCTTCGCGCCAACCCTGTCTAACCGTCGTACCGGATGTATAAGAACTCTGTAAGAGTTCAACATTTTTATGGTTTGTGGTCGGCCGATGCGTTGTCGGTAGTGGTAGCCTGTTGAACTCCTACAGAGTTCATCCATCCGGCGCGAGCTTAGACACGGTAGGCACGTCATGTCTCCCTGCGGTCGCCATGCCGCCCAACCGTGCCCTATCAAACGTTTATCCCCTTCGGGGAAAACCAATGATTGTGAGAGAAAGCCAATAGATTATGAGAGAAAGCCAATGGATTGTGAGGAATATTTCCTGGGCGCTACCATATTCCGCATTGCGCATGTTTGGTCAATGGGAAAGGGGAGGCAGGTTTCCGTGGTATCCGCCCATCGCAAAGCGATGATCCGTCTTATCCCAATGTGCCGGATGGTAATTCCGAAAACTCCGTGGCATCCGCCCATCGCATTGCGATGCTCCGTAGTATCAAGGTGTGCCGGATGGCAATTCCGAAAATTCCGTGCCATCCGTGTTAAAAAAACATGCGTGGTGGTGGGTATTTCCACGCAGGCCTTTGGCACGCAGGTGTGTTTTTTTGCACGCAGAGACGCAGAGAAGTGGGAGTTGTGCATCTGCGATGCAGAGGAGAGGATGGTAAGTAGAGGGCCGTCGGCCTGAGGAGAAAGGGAGAAATAGAGAAAACGACGGCAGGTTTTCCGTTCCATCCGCCCATCGCAAAGCGATGATCCGTTCTATCAAGGTGTGCCGGATGGAAATTCCGAAAATTCCGTGCCATCCGTGTTAAAAAAAACATGCGTGGTGGTGGGAATTTCCACGCAGGCCTTTGGCACGCAGGTGTGTTTTTTTGCACGCAGAGGCGCAGAGAGGTGGGAGTTGCGCATCTTCGATGCAGAGGAGTAGCTCTAAAACCTATGTGCCTCTGCGTGCAAAATATAGCTTCTGCGTGCCTAAAAGAACGTCAGCGTGATATGCTTCTATATAAAACCATGGAATGATTTTATATAGAACCATGGGCACGACACGCCGCCCTTGGCGGATGACACCGGCGGAATCATTGTCCGTAGCCAATACTATCGTTACCCGTAAACATGCCAGTGGATTGTTGAACAAGTGGATG
>JAFABV010000051.1 GCA_023425865.1 Bacteroidota bacterium
GAGCTGAATGTGCGGATCCGGCAACTTGCCAAAGCAAAACATGTACACTACATTGATTACTTCAGTGAAATGAGCAAAGAGAACGGAGGCATGATTGATGAATATACGTATGATGGTGTCCACCCTACAGATAAAGGATATGAGGTTATGGAAAAAATCGTATTGTCTGCCATCAAATAGCCACAGATACAAACCGTTATTATGGACTCTCAATATTCAAATGGAATGCAAGAAAAGGGGGGGGATTCTATCAGTCATTTTAGACAAGTTTATGATGAACTGTATCCTAAATTGATGGTTCATGCATGTAAATTTGTTGATGAAGAGGTTGCTGAAGATATAGTACATGATGTATTTGTCGCTTACTGGGAACAACATCATATGATTGTTTCCAGTAGGCTGGCCGCCTTTCTATTCAAAGCCACGCAAAACAGTTGTCTAAACTATCTGAAGCACCAAAAGGTAGTGGAGAACTACCGGGAACAGTGGCAACTGGCCATTGATCGTTGTGAATATTACAACCAGAAAATTGAATCGACTGTTTCGATGTCTGAAACGAATGAGGAGTTGAACTATAAGTTGCTGGAAAATGCAATCAGGCAATTGCCTCCCAGACGTGCGGAAGCTTTAAACTTATTCTACTTCGAAGGGAAGTCACAAAAGGACATAGCCAATCAGATGCATGTGTCCTTACGTACGGTACAGACACACCTTGCCCAAGCCATCGCGGAATTGCGCAAGTCCTTGAGGCATGTCGGAATTTGGATTGCTCTAATGTTGAATTATATATTACTGTAATATGGATTTAAATGTATTAAAGCGTTTTTTAAATCATTCCGCTTCGGAGGAGGATTACAAAAAGATCAACAAATGGAGAAGGGAAGAACCTGCTAACTCGACTTTTTTGTTCTCGTTGGAGGAAATCTGGTCGAAAAAAGAAGAAGCCAACTATGCAACAAAGATACATCTGAATGCATCTTACCAAAAGATGATAGAGAAGATGATGAGTAGATCTGAATCCAAAATTAAGGAACAGGAGACATACAATACAACACAAAAAAACGATATCCATAAACCTAAATCATCACTCTTCCTAAAAATAACTGCATCAATAGCAATTGTATTGTCAGTAGGGTTGGGAACGTTATATTACATGGAGGTTACACGACCGGTTGGATTTAATACGGTAATTGTCCCCAACTCGCAGACAGCCAATTTGGTATTGGAGGATGGTACACACATCTGGTTGAACTCAGGTAGCCGGTTTACTTATCCCACCAAATTTGCTAGGGGTTACCGTACGGTCAAACTGGCAGGTGAGGCTTTGTTTCAAGTGAACCGTGATGAACACAAGCCGTTTTTGGTGGAAACGGAGAGGTTGAAAGTACGTGTACTGGGTACTACATTTAATGTGAAATCGTATTCCGGTGAGGATCCAACAGTTCTCTTAAAAGAAGGGCAGGTGGAAGTGTATACTGATAAGAATAAAAATATACGGATAAAGCCCAATCAAATGCTGACAGTCTCTCTCGAAACGGGTCTGAGTTCGATTCGTGAAATGGATGCTTCTACGGCTGGTACGTGGCGGACGGGGGAACTGATGTTCCCCGGGGAAACACTGAAGACCATTGTGTTGGAATTGAAACGGAAATTCGACAGGGAAATTGTCATTGAAGATCCTTCGCTTGAAAAAAAACGGTTCTTCTGCCACGTGCATAGGGAATCGACCTTGACGGAGGTCTTGGACCTGTTGCAGGAAAGTGGGCAATTGACGTATCTGGAAAAAGAACATATATTTATAATAAGAAAGGAGGACAATTAACAGAAAAAGAAGAAAAAGAAAAAGGATTGCAAATTGTTGCAGCAATTCACAATCCTTGTCGTCGAATAAATTAATTAAAGATTAAATCAATTACTCAGTTACAAATTTATGAAAAATCCAACCAGTTATTTCTATCTAAAAGAATGCGTAACTTTTTTTAGTAGATGGAATAGGAACTCTTGCAGTTTTGTGCTTTTGTTAACATTTTTATTCCTATTTAACGGAGTACTTGCATTGCATGCTCAAAATGTTACCATTTCACTGGATGTGAAAAACAAAAGCATCACGGAGGTGCTATCAATCATTGAAAAAAAGAACAATCTGTTTTTTACTTATGATTACAATCTGTTCAATCCCAAGCGAAAGATTTCGGTGTCTTTAAAAAATAAAAAGATTGAGGAAATCTTGAAGGTGGTTTTCAAAGGGGAAAATATCGGCTATAAAATTAAGGGAAAGAATGTGGTGTTGTATAAAATTGATTCCAAAGTGTCGAAAGGACAGCAGAGGAGTGCCAAAAGGATTTCGGGGATTATCCGAGACCTCTCTGGTGTTCCTATCATCGGCGCTTCCATTGCTGTGGAAAACGGTGCCGGTGGTACCATTTCTGATTTGAATGGTAAATTCTCTTTGAATGCGCACGAAAACGACTTGCTGACGATTTCGTACATCGGTTTCGGCAAGAAGGAACTGAGAGTGAAGAAGGATTATTACGAAATTACGCTGGAAGAGGATGCCAATCTAGTTGATGAAGTGGTAGTTGTGGGGTATGGTACGCAGAAGAGAGGTAACTTGACGGGAAGTATTGCTTCGTTAAAGACCAAGGAGATCAATACGACTGTGAGCTCCAGCCTGGCGCAATCTTTACAGGGTAAGATGCCGGGATTGCAGATAAGACAGCAGAATGGTGAGCCGGGTACTTTTAATTCTATGATTAACATCCGCGGCTATGGAGAACCTTTGTATGTCATCGA
>JAFABV010000075.1 GCA_023425865.1 Bacteroidota bacterium
TATGGAATGTGAGTTCAAAACCGTATACCTCACCTAACTTACGGGTAAGCATAATGAAATACTCACGCTTGTATAAATTGAAAACCTTGTCATCATGACGCTGTTCCCGATACTTTTCAATTATCTTCAACGGAATATCCAACAGCCGTACAGAAGACAATGTCCCTGTTTTCTGACGTTGGATATGAATCCACCACGAACCATCCTCAGATTGTATAATATCATTAACAGTCAGTCTTTTCAAATCTGCATAGGCAAGTCCGGTAAAGGTGGAGAAAATGAACATGTCTCGGACAAACTGAAGCTGTGGCTTCTCGACCGGGGTTGTAAGCAGTGTCTTCAGATCTTCCAATTTCAGATGACGACTTTTCCGTTTGGGTAATTCCGGATGAAGACGACAGTAAGGATCGCGGCGTATTGTTCCCTGACTGACAGCCCTCATAGTCATCTTCTTCAGTCTATAAAGGTGTTCATGTACTGTCTTCGGACTTAAGTTCCTGTTCGTCCTGAGAAACAGTTCAAAGTCATCATAAAAAACACGATCAAGATTCCGTAAAAGAACATCCTCTATACCACGTTTTTCCTGCACAAAAGCAGAAAGGTGCTTATATGAGCGCAAGTAGGAATCATAACTTTCCTTTATCCGATCCACCCCGATACGCTTCTTGAACTCCTCGTTATGCTCTCTGAAAAGAGCCAGCAGAGTTAGCGGTTTCTGACCGACTCCCATCACAGCATTCTTTACCTGCTCTGCCGTAATAAATCCCAGACTGTTCTTAATCCGCCTATAATGCTCCTTGATTTCTTTTGTCAGATCATCAATGGCCCGGTTGACGGTAATAGCATTCTCACTGCGGCCGTCAGCCCGTCCCTTTTCCGGATTCCAAACGGCAGGATTGACAGACACTTTCGTTCCTATCTGTTCCCATTTGGCATCTATGCTTATCTTGCACAGCAGCTGACATGTTCCGTCTTTACGGATTTTGGTACGGTTTATATAAAACAATATCGCAAATGTACTGCGACGTTTGATTTCCATATTATCAGTATTTCTTTTCATAATCCTATTTTTTGCCATTATCAAATAACTACAGAAAACCTCTCAGCAATTTTTTTATCCAATGCTTTTGTATCTGTATCTATCTTATTGTCTGTAACCTTTGCATAAAGCTGTGTAGTACCAATTCTGCTGTGTCCCAACATCTTGCTGACCGTTTCAAGTGGTACACCATGGGAAAGGGTGATTTCGGTCGCATAGGTATGACGGGCCACGTGGAAGACCAGCTTGCGTTCTATGCCACAGAGTACGGCTATCTGTTTCAAATAATGGTTCAACGAACTGTTGGAATACATAGGAAGAAGCTTTCCCTCAGGAGCCACATCCCGGTACTTTTCAATGATATGAAGCGGCAATTCCATAAGCGGTATTTCAAAATCTACACCGGTTTTCTTGCGTGAACTCCTAATCCACCAAATGCCATCTTCAGCAAGGGAAAGATTCTCATTTGTCAGCATACACATATCGCTATAAGGAATACCAGTATAGCAGGAAAACAAAAACAAATCCCGTACATGATAAAGGGTGCGACTATGCAAAGGGGTGGTCATGATTCTGTTCAATTCCTCTGTTGTAAGATATTTTTGTTCCGGTTGCGGATGCGTCGGTTCATAACCCACAAAAGGAAACGCTGTAATGATACCGTCCGCAATCGCTTCTCCGACAATTGTTTTCAGCCTTACAGTAAGATTTACAATCGTTCCTGGAGCCAAATGACATTCCGTACGCAAATGCAAATCGAATTTTTCAATGAAAGAACGGTCTAATGCTGCAAAAGGAATGTCTGACAACTTGTATTGTGACTGTAAGAAACGAACCAGATGATCATAGGAATTTCGATAACCGTTCAAGCTGCTTTCCGTCCGGTTAATCCCAACACGTTTCTCGAAATTTCTCATGAAAAGCCTGAAATAGCTTAACAAGGTTTCCTGTTCCGAAGCCATTCCCAAAAGCTGGTGTTTTACTTCTTCTGCAGTAACAACTTCACGGTTTGCGGATTGTTCCGCATAGATACTGAAAGCAGCTGCACGTATTTCATCCAGCCTGTTATTTATGTCTCGGGCCGCAGCGCTTTTCCCACAGGCACGTCCAGATAACCACAAAGACTGTGGCACACGAAGCTTAACACTGAATGCTGTTTCAGAGTACTTGCCGACAATAAGCCGTGCCATTACGGGACAATTTCCCTTGGCATCCGTCTCGCTCTTTTTAAGGTAGAACGAAACCTTTACATCTGTTTGATTCATAATCTGTTCCATTGTTTGCAAAATTAACGGAGACAGAGTTAATCATCGGCATGTAAAATATCGTCAAACATAGACAAAGCTATCACCATTGACTTCCGGAACCTATATTTTTCATATCTCAAAAAAAATAAGTACCTTCGCTAAGCCAAAATGATAAAACTGCGTTCTTTATGGTCGGAGCAAAAAGGATTTTCAAACAACTCCATACAACTGGAATGGGCAACGG
>JAFABV010000009.1 GCA_023425865.1 Bacteroidota bacterium
TTTGCGATGGGCGGATACCACGGAAACTGCTGCCGTTCTCTATTTCTCCCTTTCTCCTCAGGCCGTAGGCCCTTTGATTCCCTCCTCTTCCTCTGCATCGAAGATGCAAAACTCCAAACTCTCTGCGCCTCTGCGTGCAAAAAAAGCATCTGCGTGAAATCACTACCCCTCACTTTAACACGGATGGTAATTTCGAGATTTCCGTGCCATCCGTGTAAAAAAAGGACGTGTGGCGACGTATATCGTTGCGCACGTGGGGGGTATTTTTACACGCAGAGCCGCAGTGTTTTAGGGCGCTGTGCCTCTCTTTAGAGGGGAGGGGCTAAAGGAGAAACGGTAGTAGTTCTTGTTTCAAGGGATGAGAAGAAGTCTCACCGCTTATCGCATAGATATAGGCGTTAACAAAAAGAGGATGTGCCGAAGTGCACATCCTCCTGAGTATTAGCGTAGGGGGTAAATCTTATACTTCCCCCCTTTGACCGTAATCTTATGGTAAGGTTCGGTCGGGAACACGAGATTCGTCATTGCCATCTTTCCATCGGCATCCAGAATCTCAATACTACTGTGGTCTATGAAGATTTGAAGCGATTTGATTCGTCCGCGGGTAGGGGCTTTGGTCACTGCCGAAAAGGCATCGCTGAAGCTGGTGTCTCCACTTTTGCTTCGGTCCATACTGAATGTTTCGTCCGTGCCGTTGTAGGTCATGGTCACCTGTTCGCCCTTGCTGTTTGCGAGTACGATAGAGGTATTGCCTTTCAATTCTACGTCTACCCTGCAAGCTGCCAGCAGTTTCGTTACGGGTTTTGTGCTGAAGGCTGCCATGGTTTCTTTACTTGGCTTCACACTGCAATAGCTTTCGCCCTGATAGTCGAAGAGCGCGAGGTCGCGTGCGATGGAGTTGGCCGACCGGTATTGCTGTGTCGGCACTGTGTTGGCATACTGCCAGTTGCTCATCCATGCCATTGCTACGTGACGTCCATCGGGCGCGTTGTCGAAGGTAACGGTGGCATAATGATCCTTCCCCCAATCCATCCATTTGGTTTCTTCGGGACTATCCTCACATACAAATTTATGTCCGTCGAATGTGCCAACGAAGTATTGGGTGGCTGACCCACCGTAGGGCCCACCGGGATTGATGTTGCAAATCAGCACCCATTTCTCCTTTGTTGTTTTCGCGTCTGTGGCTTGTGTCTTGTCGGTGTTGTTGAAACGGGTGTTGGCCGATACCGGCATACGTAGCAGGTCGGGGCATTCCCATACACCGTCGTGGTTGCCGTAACCCTCGCCGAAGCTGCTTTCGTAGGTCCAGTCTTTAAGATTAGGTGAGCTATAGATGTTCATCTGTTGTCCCGCGGCGAGTATCAGGTTCCACCGGTTGATGTCTTTGTTCCAGAAAATATGCGGGTCGCGAAAGTCGGGCACGGTAGAGGTAATCACGGGATTGAACTCATATTTGGTAAAGGTCTTGCCTCCATCGGTGCTGTAAGCCAGGCTCTGGGTTTGGCTTCTTCCTGCTGAGGTGTACATGGCGACGATGGCACCGGCACCAAAACCAGCAGTGTTATTATGGTCTACTACGCTCGACCCGCTGAAGACGGTACCCAGCGCATCGGGCTCCACGGCTTCGCCTTCAAACGTCCAGTGGATGAGGTCAGTCGAGGTGGAGTGTCCCCAAGTCATATTTTCCCATTGTGAACCGTAGGGGTTGTGCTGGAAATAAAGGTGCCATACGCCGTCTTTATAGAACATGCCGTTTGGATCGTTCATCCAGCCCCACAATGGCGTGTGGTGGTATGCTGGTCTGAATTTCTCGCGGTTGGTGGTGTCGAAAGTGTCTGAGGTCTTCAGCTGGTTCCAGCAGGCAAAGTCTTTCATGGGGCTCTTGGTACGACGGTCGGCCGTGTTGTTGAACGTAATATCCAGAAGAAGCTCATTGCCATATTTTCGCAGCGACAGCGGCACATAGTAGTCTGTCTTGTCGGCACTCAGTCTGCAGTTGAATTCCTTCACCACTTGCCCATTCTTGATTACCTTGACATGTGCCATGTCCTCCCGTTCCTCAATGGGTAGAAGCAGGAAGCGCTCGTTGGTCATCAGTCGGAGCATGCAATGGCTGTCGCTCAGAAAGTGGAAATCGTTGGATTGGAGGCTGCTGGCCTGCATGGCAGCAACATGTAGGAACAAACAGGCGACACATCCGAGAAATAGTCTTTGGGCACAGGCGCACAGGCCTTGAATATCCGATTTGATTGGTGTGGTGATGAAATGATTGCTCATTGGATATAGAGTTGTGGTTTTACTTGATGATTCGTAGTTGGTGTGATTGGTCTCGAACAACATATTGGGTATAACTGTTGAGCGGAGTCTAATCACTCACCGCCTCACAATAGTGGTACTTTGGTCAGTGGCTTTTAGGTGATGAGTGACAGACTGTTATACCGACGGTTCTATTCAAATCCGTCATCCGTGGGTTCTTCGTCCCATACACTTCCGTACTGATAGCTCTTGGCATTGAAGCTGCCATTGAATACTTCAGTCTGGTTCTGATTGACTGTTATGGTACCGGAGCCTCCCAACAAAGGTTCTGCCTCAACATGCAGACACTTGCAGCGGGGAGATACGTAAACTCTTTTTTTCATCTTACCATGATTTTTTTCTGGTTGACAATGTATATTCCCTTGGGCAGGCCGTCTGTGGCTTTGCCGCCGGTAACCTGGCTCTTTACCTGCGCTCCCGATACAGTATATACATCCACAAGCGTATCTTTGGCTACGGTAAGGCTGTTGACAGAAGTGGGATCAGATATGGAGAACGCCAGCGTTTTGGCAGCCGAGGGCAGTGACAGGTAGGCATGGAACGCGTTGATGGTAGCTTCTGCGCCACCCATTTTGAACTCGTTGGCACTCACACCCCACAAATTTTGGGCATTTTGGGGTGCATATACACCTATGAAGTTGTTCCCGAGTGTCGAGGGAGTAGCCTCAACGGCCTTGTTGGTAAAGGCTTGTTCTGTGGATGCGGTGACGCCTTCGGCGATCATTGGTGTGTTGGCTGCCACGGTTTGAACAATGTCGAACGTTACGGTCGCTGCGTCAGCCGCTGTCGAAATAGCTCCGAAGGTGGCAATATTGCTGGCGCCCAGGTCGGCGGCCGTGGTGGCAAATGGCAGGCAGGCCGTGTTTATGCCATCGGCCAACGTGCGTGTCATGGTCACTTTTTCGGCGGTGAAGCCTTCCGGTGCATGAAAGGCATAGCCCTCGTTGAGGTTCAGCTGGGCGGTCGTTCCGTTTGCCACAACATTGAAATCGCCGAATGGCTGATCGGCATAGATCAGAATATTGGGATTCACGTTGCCGAAAGCATTATAGGCATCTTTCACGATCGAGCCTCGCAAGTCGATGGAAGTCACTGTTGGAGACAGCTTGGCAGCCAGCGTCGCGAAGTCGTTGTAGCTTACTGTAGTCCATGAGTTATCGGTGTTGTTGCTTTCTCCTTGCATCCACGAACCTGTGAGTTTGATACTTCCTGTGAGCGAACCGTCAGCAATATCTTTCAGCGGGGTGCCGTTGACGGTGGGAAGGGGTTCCACTACCACATTATCTATGTACACGGTCTCGTCTGCTGCTACGTCGCCCGTACATGCAGTGATAGCCATTACGCCGGGGTAATCGTTCAGCGTGGTATTGGCAGAAAGGTCGAAGACCACTTTCTGCCATTGTCCGGCAGAGCCATACCAGGCAGCATTGTGTACCCAATAGCCGACTGAGCCGTCGGTCGGGTCAGAGAGTTCTATCTGTACATTATCATTGCCGCTACGTTTGAGCATAATAGAGATGCGTCGGTTTCCGGCCAAGTTGGGCTTAATCCAGTCACGGAACGGAATTTTCACGACTTTACTTGTGCTGGTCATAGTGAAACTGAGACACTGAGCAGAGGAGTTGATGCCACTCTTGTCAGGATTGGCTACTACCACTGGCGTGCCGTCGTCCCACAAACCACCCCGTGACCCAAGGGACTGGCTTTCACCATCCCAGAGCACGGTCTGTGCCATGGATGCCATGGAAGAAAGCATGATTGATGCCAGTAAAAATTGTTTCTTCATAAAGCTACTTGTTAATATTGATTGATTTTTATGTCACTGATGGTGATAGTACCACCATAATTGTTGATGCTCCAGCAGTTGCGGGCGATGCCGTAGATGCGGTTGGTATAGCTGCATACGTCGTTGATAAACATCACGCAGACGCTGTTGTCTGTATAGATGGTCACTCGGTAGGTGTTGTCGTCGGGTCGTGAGAAGTTGTATCCGTCGATTCCGGCTATGAATCCCTTGCCTGCCGTTCCCTCTTCCTCGAAGTTCACTTTGCGCGTGTTGTCGTTTTCGGGATTAACAATCATAGAGTAATACTTCTCCGAGTCTGAACCCCTGACAAGTGATATGCCAAACTTGTCGGTGTTGCTTGCGGTCTTCACCGTGAATGAGATCTTGTTGTGTGCGCCAAGACGGTCGAACAGCGCAAAGGCATCACCCGTGAGGGTGTAGGTGCCGTTCTGTGCGGTTACTCCGCTTTCGCTCTGTGCCATGACCTTTACGTCATGATCCTGGCTGTACTTGTTGCTGAGCGCGTCGGGTGCCCCGAGGGTCAGGGTGCCGTCTTCGTGCTGTATGAGCTTGTAGGCTACGAGGTTGCCGGCCCATTCAGGCTCATCAGGATATGCGCCTACGGCTGTGTTGTCTTTACCAGCTCGGGTGGGACACCACCCCCAGAGATACCTGTTGGTGCCGTCACTGGCGGTCTTTCCGGCATATAGGCCACGGCTGTCGAGAAATCCCTCGTGACTGTCGGGCCACAACCCAGCGTCGTTGGCGGTGCTTGCCTTCAGCTCTTCGAGGGTTTTTCCCTTGAAATACTGCACACGACGGATGGCAGCATGCTTCTCGCTGTATACCAGATACCACCAGTTGCCCATCTTGAACACGTCCGGACACTCATAGAAGCGGTCCCACATCATGTTCATGAACACACCTGCACTGGTCCAGCTCTTCAAGTCAGTGGATGTAAACTCAGCGAGAGCGCCCTTGCCGTTCTTCAGCGTGGCGATGACCATGTGGTACAACCCGTCATCGCCTTTGAACACGAATGGGTCACGAAACTCATTGTTATCGTAGCCATATTCGCCTCCACGCATCAGAAACGTGCGGCTCTTGCTCCAGTTCTTGAAGTCGGGCGAGGTGGCCATCATCACGGCTTGGGCCGCCTCCGAACTGCCGGGCATGTACTTGTTGCCGGTGTAGAAGGTGTAGTAGAGATGGTCAGCCTCGTTGTAGATGGTCGAGCCGGTGCCCAACGCGGCATCTTGCTCCTTGAGCCCACCACAGGGGATGAGTTCGCCCATAGAGGTGTAGCTCACGGCGTCTTTGGTGCTCACGGCCCAAATGGGATGGTAGGTACCGGCTGGATTGGGCCGGTAGTCTTGCAGGTAAAGCACCTTGAAATCGTTTTCCACGGGGTCGTAGAAGGGCATGGGGTCGCCCACGTAGCCTGTGTAGGGCTTGTAGAATGTGGTCTGCATCTGCTCGTCGGTCGATGCGAAGTAGGTGGCCGTGTTCCAGTCACGCTGTTCGACCACGGTGTCATCGCTGCTGCAGCTGCACAGTGGCAGTATTGTAAGGGCGGCTAAAGCTATGGTGTTGCACATTGTTTTCATGTTTCTTCTTTATTTTTTCGGTGAGTTGTCCATCAGATAGTTGAATGCGTTGAGCGTCAGGGCCGCGATGTTCTTGTGATAGTTCTCTGTCACGTCATCAATGCTGTACCAGTCGTAGCATCCCGAACCGATACAAACAATGCCTCCCTTGGTGGCCGTTGCCGGGAACTCCCAGGCTACTATGGCCCCGTCTCCACCGTAGGCCAGGTCTTGTGCCCCGGTCTCGTTGCGCCACGTCTCATAGTTGGCATATCCGCCCCAATCGGTTCCGATGTGCCATTGGGCTGTAGAGTTGGTGATGCGGTACCCCTTGTCTACAGTATAGACTGCATTGGGCTCATCGCTCTTCATGATGAGGTTTTGGAAGAGGGGATGCGTGGTATGTCCCTGAATAAAGAAGCTCCACGGCGAGCTGACGGTTTCGGCGCTGGCCTCGGCCTGTCCCCAGCAGTTGTTCGGACAGGCATCGTTGTTCACGGCGCCTATTTCCGCGGGCATGTTGGTGGCAAAGCGTGTAAAGAGGAAGGCACCTCCGGCGTTGTAGTAGTCTCTGAGCTGAACGGCGGCCTGAATAGCTTCCGGCGCGGCACCCTCGAAGGCTGCCTTTCCGTCTACACCGCCGTCTTTGTGGAAGTGCCACCATATCACCTTGCACTGGCTGAGGTCTACCGTACCGTTCTTGATGTCGGCAAACGAGGCGTAGATCGAGTTGGGAATATTGGCCAGCATCCATCGGCAGGCGGTCTGTTCCTCGATGTTGAGTTGCTCCATGGTGGCCGCCAGTCCCACATATACCGCGGTGGGTTTACCTATCTTGGTCACGGTCACTACATAATCGGTTTTCGCGGTGTTGTTGGTGACGGTGAATGTCACCGGCTGTGTGAAGTCGGTGGGTATGCCGCTGCCGGGTGTCACCGTGGCGTCATCGCTCAGGGCGATGGTTGGGGTGAGGCGGGTGAGGTCTGCGTCTTCGGGCACATAGACCGAAATGGCGTGATGGGTCTCATCGATGATGCCGGTGTAGGTGTCATTGATGACAAACGACTTGATCTTGGCTTCATCGTGCTTCACCACAACGGTCCAGTTGAGATAGACATCTCCATGGGTCACATGTATTACCTGAGGGTTGGTGAGATTTACCTTGTCGCCTACGTGCAGGTCACTCTCGGCCCCATCGCTCAGCGTGAGTGTTGTGATGGTCATGGCAGAGGCGTCGTAGGTTTCGGGTACCCGCACCGTGATGGTACGCGAGGCGTGGTCTATGGTACCGTCGTATTGGTCGAACGAGAGAGAAGTGACGGAGCATTCGCCGTCGAGTTGCAGGTCAGAGACCTGGCTTTCGCTGAATGCCGTGAGGGCGAGCAGTGTTGTCACAAACAGTAAAAGGCTTGAAATATACTTCTTCATGATTACCATCCTCCAATGTTTTGGGTGTAATGCCCGTTAGATGCTGCTATCTGCGCGTAGGGTATGGGCAGGTATTCGTTCTTGTTTTTGGTAAAATGGGCCGAGCTGTAGATGGCACAGTCATTGGTTTCCTCGGCATAATACTTATTGAGCACGCTGTCGGCCTCGCCCCATCGCACGAGATCGAAGAATCGTTCACACTCCATGCCGAGCTCAAGGCGGCGCTCCATCTTCACGATCTTGATGGCCTGGGCCTGGCTGTAGGTACCTGTGTAGGTGCCGACGTTCAGGCGGGTGCCATAGTCACGCTCGTAGTTGGCAATGGCCGAAGTGCTTTGCTTGGCACGTTGGCGCAGGGTGTTGACCAGACTGATGGCCTCGTTGATGCGACCGTCGTTGAGCTGTACGAGGGCTTCGGCCCGCTCGAGCAACACGTCGGCATAGCGCAGTACGATACGGTTCATCGAGGTGCCCCACCATGAACCCTTGATGAGGTAGCCGCTGGCAGGGTCGACGTTTTGTTTCAGGGTGACGTAGTAACCGTACAGACCGTTCGAACGACTCCATGTGGAACTTTCGTCCATCATGAAATCTTTGTTGAACTCGTAAGGTAGCCCTGGCATTCCCACGGTGAGAAAGAGCCTCGGGTCGGCATAGTCTTTCGACTTGTTGTAGTCGTTCTGGTTATAGTCGTCGATGAAGGGCAGGCCGTCGGCATTGGTGCGGTAGGCGTTGACGAGGTTCTGGCTGGGTTTGTAGAAATCGCATCCGCCGTCGGTCACGCCCGGTATGTTGGGCACAATGAGTCCGTAGCTCCAGTTGAGATTGCCGTAGGTGGTGCCGTCGTTCTGCGAATACTGCATGGCCCAAATGCTCTCCACGCCATTCTCGTATTGCGGTTCGGGTCTGAAATTATTGTGGAAGTCGGCCTCAAGTCCGAAACCTCCGGCTTGGTAGATGGCGGGGTCGGTGTACTCCACCACCTTCTGCAGGTCGTCGCGGTTGATGGAGGTCACGGCGTTGCTATTGGCGTCATCTTGCCTGTAGGCCTTGTACAGATACACTTTGGCAAGGAGGGCTGCGGCTGCGGCCTTCGACGGACGCCCTTTGTCAGTCTGCGTCACGGGCAGGCTGTTGTAGGCTTCGGTAAGGTCGTCGGCTATGGCCTGCCATCCCTCATCGTTGGTCAGCTCCCGGTTAGAGAGCTCGTTGTATTGCTCGGTCGTGAGGTTCTCGTTTGTCACGAAGGGAATATTCTTGTACAGCCGCTTCAGCATAAAGTGACCATAGGCGCGGAGAAACTTCATCTCACCGATGCGCTGGGCCTTGAGCGGATAGGTGGTCTCATCGGTCTGGTCGAGCAGGGCAATGGCGGTGTTGACACGCGATATGCAATTGTACAGTCGCTGCCACATGTCGCTGATGTTCCAGTTGGTGGTCAGTATGCCCTGTGAGATTTCCAGCTGGTGGAACACGTCGCCGTCGCTGGTGCCGTTGCCGCCTTTGTAAGCGTCGTCGCTGCGTACATCGAAGTTCCACATCGAGAAAGAGGAGTTGATATCTTCTGCCGAAATCCATACGGCATAGGCAGAGATGACGAGGTTGTCGACATAATTGGGGTCCTTGACCTGCTCATCGCTGAGGGTGCCTTGGGGTTTCTGGTTGTCCAGAAAGTCAGAACAGCTGCCCAGCAGCATGGTGAGCATGAGGGCATATATTATCTGTTTCATACGATTATTCGGTTTTTAGAATGTAACGTTAATACCAAACGTGAGGTTGAGCGGTATGGGATAGCCGTAGTTGGGGTTTTCGGGGTCGAGACCGGTGAAGTTGCCGCTCTTGATGGTAAGCAGGTTTTGCGCACTGAGATACAGGCGCAGGCGCTGCATCAGTAGTTTCTCAGCCACCTTTTTGGGGAAATTGTATCCCAGCTGCACGGTGCGCAGCTTGAGGAAGGAGCCGTTTTCAACCCAGTATGACGACACACGTTTCTCATTGTTATTGTCAGAAAGCGTCAGCGCGGGGATGTCGCTGTCGGGGTTGGTGGGGCTCCAGGCGTCGAGCAGGCGGCTGCCCTTGTTGAGGAAACCAATGTTGAGACCCGCCCAGATGTCGGTCTCTTTCTTCAGGTCGGATATGATGTCTACGCCCTGCACGCCTTGCCAGAACATGGTCAGGTCGATATTCTTATATTCCAGGTAGATGTTGAAACCATAAGAGAAGTCTGGAACAGGGTTGTATATCCAGTCTTGATCGGCCTCTGTGATTATGTTGTCGTGGTTCAGGTCACGGTAGCGTATGCGTCCTAAGGTTGCGCCCTCCTGCTGGGCATGGTTGTCTATTTCGTCTTGCGTCTTGAAGATGCCGTCGGCAATATAGCCCACTTGCGCGCCCATGGGATGGCCTATGACACTTTTCACGCCGTTGCCTCCGAAGGTGCCGTTGGCGGCCACCGTGGCGGGCAACTTGGTGATCTTATTGCGATAGGTGCCGATGTTGCCGGTGAAGTCATACTTCAGGCCGAAGGCCGTCTTGTTGCGGTAGCCGATGTTGAACTCCACGCCGCGGTTCTCCATTTCTCCGGCATTGATCCATTGCGAACTGCCTTCGCCCATGGCCGCGATGCCGGCCATCTGCACCAGTATGTCCTTGGTTTTCTTGTAGTACCAGTCGAAGGTACCGTAGAGTGTGTTGCCGAGGAAGGCATAGTCGAGACCAAGATTGGTCTGTGTGGTGGTCTCCCACTTGATGTTGTCGTTGCCTATCTGGTTGCGTTTGAATCCGGAGGGAAGGGTCTGTCCGCCGTTGGTACCGGCAATGTCGTATGAGGTGCCGTAGCTTTGCCCACCGTTCTCCGTGGCGCCGTAGTTGCTCACATAGATGGTATAGCGGGCAATGTTGGATATTTCCTGATTACCGGTCTGTCCCCACGATGCCCTGAGCTTGAGGTCATCAATCCATGTGGCGTTCTTGAGCATCTTCTCTTGGTTGACACGCCATCCCAATGTGACAGCGGGGAAGGTGGCATAACGGTTGTTCTTGCCAAAGCGCGACGAGCCGTCGTGGCGGATGGTGAACGAGGCCAGATAGCGGTCGGCGTAGTTGTAGTTTACCTTTCCAAAGTATGATACCAGCGAATAGCCAGACCCATTGCCGTAGCTTTGGGCAGTGCCGGTGCCGGCATCGGGCCACATATAGTCGGGTGAGAGTATGATGTAGTCTTCCTTGTAAGCTGAGAACCAAGAGTCATCTTCGCGGTTGACCTCTACGCCGGCCATGGTGTCGAAGCGGTTTTGCCCGAGGGTGAAGTTGTAAGTGGCCACGGCGTTCCACATCCACTTGGTCCAGTGTTCCTGTTTGGGCTCCACGGCATTCTTGCTGTTGGCTACATTGCCTTCGGTCACGGGGTAGGTAAAGATGCGCTGCATCTTTTGGGCATAGTCCAGACCAAAGGTAGAGCGGAGATTGAACCCCTTGAACGGGCTCAGGTTGACATACGCATCGCCGAAGGCTCGCCAATAGGTGTACCGATTGTCGCTGTTGCGCTGGAGTCTTGCCACGGGGTTTTCGCGGTCGGGGTATCCGCTTAGCGGCCCGGCAAACTCTCCTGTGACGGTATAGACCGGGAGTGAGGGGTTAAACTGCAAGGCGTTTTGCAGAAAACCGCCGGGAGATAACACCTCAGAGGTGCGGTTGAGGGTGAAGTGCTCGCCCACGGTCAGTATGTTTTTCACCAAGTGATATTCTGAGTTCATACGGGCCGACAATCGGTTGAAGTCGGTCGTCTTGATGATACCGAGGTTCTTGTAATAGCCCAAGGAAAAGAAAGACGTGCCTTTCTCCGAGCCGTTGCTCACGGCGACATTGTATTGTTGGATCAGTCCGGTGCGGGTAGTCTGGTCAAACCAGTCGGTGTCCGCGGCCGGTGTCGTGCCGGCGGCGTCGAGATACTTGGACATGGAGATGCTGTTGAGAACAGGATAGCCGTCAGCGTTGAACGTCCAGTTGTAACGGTAGCCAAGTCCATTGGTGTTTGGGTCCATGTTGTCATTGACGTACGCTTGCCACATCACTTGTCCGTATTCTTTGGCGTTGAGCACGTCCATCTTATGTGCATAGAGCGAGGCCGAAATCGAAGCGTCAACGTTTACGTTTATCTTTCCGGCTTTGCCCTGCTTGGTGGTGATGATGATGACACCGTTTGCGGCACGGCTTCCATAGATAGATGCCGAGGCGGCATCCTTGAGAATCTGTATGCTCTCGATGTCGTTGCCATTGAGCTCGTGCATGCCGGCTTTGGTCGGAACACCGTCGATGATGTAGAGCGGGTCGTTGTTGTTTAGCGTTCCGATACCACGTATGCGCACGGAAGACTCGCCAGAGGGATTGCCGTCGGCCGAGATGTTCATGCCCGGGACGCGGCCTTGCAGAGCCTTGATGGGATTGTTCTCGTTTTGTTTGGCAATCTCGCTGACGCTCACCACCGATACGGCACCGGTGAGGTCGGCCTTGCGTTGGGTGGTGTAGCCCGTCACCACAATCTCGTCGAGCGTGGAGTTGTCTTCCTCCAGGGTTACTTTCATGGTGGTACGGGCGGCCAGGCTTACGGTCTTATATCCTATATAAGATATGGTAAGCGTTGCGCCTGACTTGACAGACAGGCTGAACTTGCCCTCAAGGTCGGTGATGGTGCGGTTGTCGGTACCGCTCTCTTGCACGGTAGCACCGATGACCGACTCGCCGTTGACGTCGGTGACGGTGCCACTGACATCCACCTTCTGCGCGTTGACGAGCGCACAAACACAAATGAGCAGAGTGCTCACTATGAGTCTTCTTAGGTTCTCAATCTTGATCATGTTGTTGTTTTGTTAGTATTGTCGGTTTTTAACTGCGACAAAGATAGGATATATTACCAGCCGCGACCCACAAATAACGTTCATGGGCTGATAAGAATGTTTCCTGCAACAATTGTTGAGGAAATGATACAAAATGTTGAGATGGGAGATGGGCCGCGGCGACGGCCTGACAGCGTCAGATTCTTACGTCGTTGGGATACATGCCGTATTGTTGCTTGAAGCAGGTGGTGAAGTAGGAAGGGGTGGCGAAACCCACTTCGTAGGCCACCTGAGAGATGGTCATGTCGGTGGTTTTGAGCAATTGCCGCCCACGCTCCAAGCGGGCCAGACGCAGCAGTTCCACCGGCGTAGAACCGGTGAGTGCCTTGACTTTGCGATACAGCTGCACGCGCCCCAGCCCCACTTTCTCGCCCAGGTCTTCGATCTTGAGCTGGGGATTAGAGAGGTTGCCCTGGATGGCTTGGCGCAATGACTGTATAAAAACCTGGTCGTGGCTGTTCAGCTGCTGTTGTTCTTCTTGGCGTTCGGCAGATGTTCCTGAGAATACATTGCGCAGCATTTTGCGCCCCTTCAGCAGGTTGTCGATGCGTGCCAGCACCAGGCGGCTGGTAAAGGGCTTGGTGATATAGGCGTCAGCCCCGTGCTCGTAACCTTCTATTTCTTGCGATTCCAAGGTGCGGGCGGTGAGCAGCAGTACAGGGATGTGACAGGTGGTGGGGTCGGTTTTCAGTCGGTTGCAAAACTCCAGACCATCCATTTCGGGCATCATCACGTCGCTGACGACAAGGTCGGGCACCGTACTGGTGGCCATGGTGAGGCCGCTTTGCCCGTCAGAGGCCTCCACCACCTGATAGTGGGTGCCCATGACAGATTTCAGATACTTTCTCATTTCGTTGTTATCATCTACAACGAGGATGGTGGGCTTGTCGTTGTCGTCTTGCGAAACCACCATCTGGTCTTTGGCATTCTCCTGATGGTCGTTGCTGTTGGTGTATTGTAAGGTGAGCGGTTCCACCTCGGCAATATCTACGGGCTTGGCCTCGACAGGTGTTCCGGAGGCTGATGGCTGTAGCCGTGGCAGCAGCACCGTGAAGGTGGTGCCCTGGCCTTTCTCGCTCTCCACGTAGAGTTGTCCGTGATGCAACTCGGTGAAGGCTTTGCTCAGGGCAAGGCCTATGCCCGTGCCTCCTACGGCGTTCTTGGCCTGGAAGAACTGCTCGAACACCCTGCTGACGTCGTCCTTGTCCATGCCCACACCGGTGTCTTTCACCTCCAAGGCTACGTGCTCATTGTCTGGGCAGCCTAAGGTGACGGTGATGCTCTTACCCGAGGGGGTGTATTTGATGGCATTGCTCAGCAGGTTGGTTATGATGCGCATCACCTTGTCTTGGTCGGCCACAATGGCGTAATCATGGTCTTGTGGAGCAGTGAGGGTGATGTCCAGGTGTCTGGTCTTGGCCGTTGACTGATAAGCGTCGATGACGGCAGCTGTCAGGTCGCGGAGGTCGAAGGATGACAGGGTGAGCCTCATCTTGGCTTCCTCGCTCTTTCTCAGGTCCATGATGTCGTTGACGAGTTTGGTGAGGATGTTCACGTTGTCCATGGCCAACTGTAGCCGCTTCAGGTTTTCGCCCCTGATGCTGCCCTCTGCGATGCTGCATTCCAGCGGGTCTTTGATTAGAGTGAGGGGCGTTCGTAACTCATGGCTGATGTTGGTGAAAAGGTTGAGCCGGTCGTCAGACACCTCTTTGATCTTGTGGTTGGCCTTTTTGGTGATGGCGTAGGCCCTGTAGATGGCCGCGATGGCCGCGATGAGCAGCACAAACAGCGCGGCGAACATCAAGATAAGGTTGCGCTGATTGTATGATATGGCCATGTAACGGTCTATCGACGCATAGATATTGTTCAGGTTCTCGGCCTGTCGTTTCAGTTCTTCGTTCTGCAGGGTGGCTATGTCTGCCGTTTCTTGTGTGACGATAGACGACCTCAGATGGTTTATCCTCTTGTAGGGTTTGCGCTCCAGAATATTCATCGCCAGCGCCACGATAGACTCGCCACGGGTGGGATAGATAAACGACCCGGTGAGATACCCCTTCCTGACATCGTCGATACCTTTGCCCGGACCGGGCAGTCCGTCTATGCCCACAAATATCATGTCTCTCTCTTTGCCTCTCTTCTGGGCGGCACGGTAGGCGCCCATGGCCAGTGCGTCATTGTGTGCAAAGACACCGTCAAGCTGCACGCCCCTGTCCAATAAGTCGCCAATGATGTTTTCGGCCAGTATCGGATCCCATTGTCCGTCACGCGTGATGACCCTCACGTCAGGGTAATGCTGCATGATTTGCATGAACCCACGGTGGCGTTCGATGGCCGGCGATGAACTCTGCTTGCCGGTGATCTCAAGTATGGTGCCCTTGTTGTTGAGTTTTGAGGCGACAAACTCGGCCATGGTCTTGCCCACCTCGGTATTGTCCGAACCAATGTATGCCGTGAAATGGGGTGAGTCGATGCGTCGGTCGTAGAGCACCACGGGTGTGCCGCTCCTGTAGGCGCGTTCTATGGCTGGTGCCACCGTCTCAATGTCGTTGGGTGCCACCACCAGCAGGTCTACCTTCAGTTGTACGAGCGAGTCGATCTGCGCTATCTGCCGTTGACTGTTGTTGTCGGCCGAGGTAATGTGTATCTCTACGTTTTCATACTGATAACGGCCAATCTTGATTTCGCTGTTCACCTTTTGCCGCCAGCCGTCGTTGCTGCATTGTGACACACCAATGACGTATTCTTTTGGCCTGTTGCATGAGCAGAATAGACAACAAACCATCATGGAGAGGAAAAAAACAACTTTGTGCATGATGAGTTATATCTTGTGCAAAGATAAAAGTTTTTGGGTTTATTCCGTGCTATCACTCACAATATTTTCCGTGAGTCGGGTAGGGAGTATGGGGAGAGGGTTTTGGGGGGCACGCAGATGCGCAACTCCTTAATCTCTGCGCCTCTGCGTGAAATAAAACACGCCCTGCGTGTAACCACCCCCTCGCATGGGGTATTTTTTTAACACGGATAACACGGAAATTTCGAAATAACCATCCGGCACACCTTGATACTACGGATCATCGCTTTGCGATGGGCGGATACCACGGAAACTGCTGCCGTTCTCTATTTCTCCCTTTCTCCTCAGGCCGTAGGCCCTTTGATTCCCTCCTCT
>JAFABV010000012.1 GCA_023425865.1 Bacteroidota bacterium
GGCAAGCTAAATGATGATATGGATGAAGAGCAGATTATACAACTTCTGCCGTATCAATACAAAAAATCCCGAGAATAACCTCGGGATTTTTTGTTTGATTACAGGACGGCCTAAATTGAATGGTTACCCTCGTGGCGTATCATCTTCGTGAGCGAAAGAACGCTACCATGAGAGCCTTGCATTCCTCTTCAAGCACTCCCGGTGTCACGGTGGCTTTAGGATGCAAGGCTTTCGGCGCGTAGCGCATGAATCCCCGTTTTTCGTCGGCAGCGCCATACACCACGCGCCCCACCTGCGCCCATCCCGTAGCCCCGGCACACATGGTGCAAGGCTCTACGGTGACGTAGAGCGTGCAGTTGGCAAGGTATTTTCCGCCTAAGGTGTTGGCTGCTGCCGTAATGGCTAACATCTCGGCATGCGCGGTAACGTCGTTGAGCGTCTCCGTTTGGTTGTGCGCACGGGCAATCACCCGCCCTTGGCTCACCACGACGGCGCCTACAGGCACCTCACCCTCGCTCGCGGCGGCCTCTGCCTCTATGAGCGCCATCCGCATGAAGCGCTCGTCTTGCTGTGCTTGTGCCTCTGTTTCCATATTGTTCGGTTTTGCCTGCAAAAATACAATATTCTTTTTGAAGTGTGGAATAAAAACCTTACATTTGCAGGAACGTAAACGACACTATGGCAGAACACAACGACCTGGGGAAATGGGGTGAGGAGACGGCTGCCGCTTATCTGCAGAATGCCGGGTATATCATCCTTGACCGCGATTGGCACTATGGTGGTGGCAAGCGCGATCTGGATATTGTCTGCAAAACCCAGGACCGGACTACCGTGGTGTTCGTCGAAGTGAAAACCCGCGAACCTGAGGAACTCGCTGAGCCTGAGGATGCCGTAGACCTGCGCAAGATACGCCATCTGGGACGCGTGGCCGACGAGTATGTCAAGATGTATGACATTGTCGAGGACCTGCGCTTTGATATTATCACGGTCATCGGCCGACAAAACGGTGACAACATCGACATTAATCATATAGAAGATGCTTTCAATCCGCTCCTTATTTAAGAAAAAGAAAGACGACGGAATCAGGTACCTGGCGCTGGAAGACGTTGTCAGCACCAACAACTATTGCTTGCAGACACTGTCTCGGCAACCTGCCGACCACGACGCCCGCATGACGGTGGTGACGGCCGAGTATCAGACCGCGGGAAAGGGGCAGGGCACCAATTCCTGGGAGAGCGAGCGGGGCAAGAATCTCTTGTTCTCACTGCTCTGCCATCCTCTGTGGGTTCCAGTGAGCTTACAGTTTATCCTTTCTGAGGCGGTGGCCTTGGCGCTGTACGACGTGCTGTCGGAGTTGACGGGCGATATAGCGATCAAATGGCCCAACGACATTTATTGGCGCGACAAGAAGATTTGCGGTATTCTCATTGAGAACCGGCTTGGCGGCGGACATATCAAGGACTGTGTCATCGGCGTGGGGCTGAATGTCAACCAGCGCGCTTTTGCGAGCGATGCTCCCAACCCGGTGTCGCTGTACCAGATTCTTGGCTGCGAGACCAACCGGCAGCCCCTGCTCGAGCGCATAGTCAAGCGGTTTGACCATTATTACCGCGTCATCGAGGATGGCGACTACGGCTTGGTGGCCGGCAACTACATGAGCGCCCTGTACAGGGCGAAAGGTTTCTTCCCCTATCGTGACGACGAGGGCCTCTTCGAGGCCGCGCTGGTAGAGGTGGAAGACGACGGGCATCTCATTCTTCGCGACCGCGAGGGGCAAATCCGCGGCTATGCCTTTAAGGAAGTGGAGTTTATCATCGTATAAACAGGGGTTAGACCCAAAAAATATTATGGCAAGATTTAAGAGAATACTTCTGAAACTCTCTGGCGAGAGTTTGATGGGCGCACAAGGCTATGGCATAGACTCTGAGCGTCTGAGTGACTATGCACGACAAATCAAGGAAGTGCGCGACATGGGCGTGCAGGTGGGTATCGTCATCGGTGGCGGCAATATCTTTCGCGGACTGAGCGGAAGCCAGAAAGGCTTCGACCGCGTGAAGGGCGACCAGATGGGTATGTGCGCCACGGTCATCAATTCGTTGGCCTTAAGCTCGGCCTTAGGGGCCATCGGCGTAAAAAACAAGGTGCTCACGGCCATCCGTATGGAGCCCATTGGAGAGTTTTACAACAAGTGGAAGGCCATCGAACTCCTCGAAGACGGACAGGTGTGCATCTTCTCCGCCGGCACCGGCAACCCCTACTTCACCACCGACACCGGCTCTTCGCTGCGCGGCATCGAGATAGAGGCCGATGTCATGCTCAAGGGCACACGTGTGGATGGGGTCTATACCGCCGACCCCGAGAAGGAGCCTACAGCCACGAAGTTCGACGAGATCTCTTACAAAGAAGTGCTCGACCGTGGGCTGAAGGTCATGGATCTCACCGCCATCTGCATGTGCCAGGACAACAACCTCCCCATCTACGTGTTCAACATGGACATTGTGGGCAACCTCAAAAAGGTGATGGAGGGTGAGCCAATCGGCACTCTGGTGCATCCCTGAGTGTAGGGGGGAGCGTCTCTCCCCCTTGCCTTGTTTTCCAATCTATTAAAGACCTAATCCTTATTACACCCTAAACGTGATGAAAAATATCAACTATTTGTGCCCATCGTTATCCCGATGGGTCTCTTGTGCGCGAGCGGCAATGCTGCTCTCAATGGTACTTACGTGTGAAATCAACGCGATGGCAGACAATGAATATACTCGGGGTATAGGAGTGTACCCCGGCAGGGTGACCGACTATAAGGGGCCTGAAATGGTAAAGGACGATGTGTACCGCAATTTGGCATGCAACAGGGCTGCCTACGCGTCTTCTTCTTTCGACTATAACCTCACGGCCCAGTTAGCCACCGATGGCATTGTCTCTACCACCGAGCCCGCCCGCCTCACGGTCTCTACGCCCGAAGGGGTGCTGTCGTTGCGCGACAAGGAGAAGACCATTGACGGTAATGTGGTGACCAGCGGCTATGTCATGGGCGAGAAAACGTTCATGCAGTTTGACTGGACCGGCATGCAGGTGCAGGTAGACCAGATTCGGCTGGTGGGCGAGGTGGCCTATCAGGCCGACGCGGCCAAGAAGGGTTACGCCATACGTGTGATGGGGTCTGCCGACGGCCGCCGCTGGCAGGTCATCGGACAGATGGCCGGCAAAGGCCTGCCCGGCACGGCCATGCAGCAGCTGGTGAGCTCTGACCCCAACAAGCAGGAGGCGACCATTAAGTTGCCTATGCGGCGCATAGACAGTGTCATCAAGCTCGACCGCCCGGGCAAGTACAGTCACATACGTCTTGACTTTACCATGGCTGGCTGTGCCTGGTGGCGCTTGTATGAGTTGGGCGACGACTGGATGCCCTCTTCTCATTTCTCCAGCGCGTATGCCGTGGCACCCGGTGCCAACGGCGACAAACCATGGATTTATGTCGACCTTGGCACTGAGGCATCTGTAGACCATGTGCGTCTTCACTGGATACATAAGGCGAACAAGGGTGAGATACAGTTCTCTGACGATGCCCGTCAGTGGCGCACCGTGGCAACGCTGCCCGGTGGCAGCACCACTTCTGAGCAGGTGGCGTGCCCCGGCAAGGCGCGCTATGTGCGCCTGACCATGGCCGAGCCCGACAAGGGCGGACTCTTTGTGCTCAGTGAGATGGAAGTGTGGGGCAAGGGCGGACTGGCTCCGCGGCTACGCGAAGGGGGCGACATCAGTCGCTGGGAGCTGCGTCGCGATGGCGACAGCAGGTGGATTCCAGCCACGGTTCCCGGCACGGTGCTCACGAGCTACATGAATATCGGTGCGGTGCCCGATAATCGCTATTCCAACAACATGCGCCAGATTTCAGAGAGCTTCTTCATGTCCGACTTCTGGTACCGGGCGCATATCAACGGCGCTGAGGCTTCCAAGGGTCAGCATACCTACCTGAACTTTGACGGCATCAACTGGAAAGCCGAGGTATGGCTCAACCAGCAATATTTGGGCCGAGTGGATGGCGCTTTCATACGCGGGCGCTTTGATGTCACCGACAAGCTGCGCCCCGGCGACAACCTCTTGGAGGTGAGGGTCATCCGCAATGCCCACTTTGGCGCGGTGAAGGAAAAGAATGAGGTGAGCACCGACCTCAACGGGGGTGTGTTGGGTGGCGACAACCCCACGTTCCACGCGTCTATCGGGTGGGACTGGATTACCAGCACGCCTGGCCGACAGGTAGGTATCTGGAATGACGTGCGCCTTACCCATGACCTTGGTGTGGGGCTCAGCGACCCATTGGTCACCACTGTGCTCAGTCACCCCGACACGCTGGCCACCATGACACCACTGGTTGTGGTGAGCAATGCCGACGCAATGGGCAAGCAGGTCACGGTGAAAGGATGGATTGGCGACGTGGTGTTCTCAAAGACGCTTACCCTCTCGGCCAATGAGATGCGCGAGGTGGCGTTCCAGCCTGCCGAGTATCCGCAGCTTGCCCAGCGTGCCATGCGCCTGTGGTGGCCCAACGGATACGGTGAACCCTATCTTTACGACGCTGGCTTTGAGGTTACTGACATGGCCACGGGGCAGGTGTCGGCTACCATTACTTACAAGGCGGGCATCCGCGAGATGAGCTATCGTGAACTCGATACCAAGACGCAGCTCTTTGTCAATGGCAAGCGTGTAACGCCGTTGGGGGGCAACTGGGGATTCTCTGAGACCAATCTCAACTACCGCGCCCGCGAATACGATGCCGCCGTGCGCTATCACCGCGACATGAACTGTAATATGATTCGCGACTGGGTGGGACAGATTGGCGATGAGCCATTCTATGAAGCCTGCGACAAATACGGCCTCATGGTGTGGCAAGACTTCTGGCTGGCTAACCCATGGGATGGTCCCGACCCTTACGACAACGAACTCTTCCTCAGCAATAGCCGTGACTACATCCTCAAGATACGCCGCCATCCCAGCATCGCCATCTATGTGGGGCGCAACGAGGGCTTCCCGCCCAAGGTGCTCGACGATGGCTTGCGCCAGCAGATTGCGGCATTGCATCCGCAGTTGGGCTATATTCCCAGCTCGGCCGATGGAGGCGTGAGTGGGCATGGAGCCTATCAGCTCAAGCCCGTCAGCTACTATTTCACCGAGCAGTCGGGATTGCTCCACTCTGAGCGCGGCATGCCCAACGTGCCCTCATACGAGAGTATTCAGCGTATGCTTGCCCCCGAAGACCTCTGGCCTATAGGGCGGGCATGGGGACAACACGACTTCACCATGCGTGGGGCGCAGAATGGAGAGTCGTTCATCGCCACCATGGAGCGTCACTTCGGAAAGCCTGCCAATGCACGCCAGTTTGCCGACTGGGCACAGTGGATCAACTACGACGGCTATAGGGCCATGTACGAGGGCTCGCAACAGCAGCGCATGGGACTGCTTATATGGATGAGCCACTCTTGCTGGCCGTCGATGGTATGGCAGACCTACGACTACTACTTGGAGCCCACGGGTGCGTACTTCGGCTTGAAGAAGGCCTGCGAGCCGCTGCATGTGCAGTATAATCCGGTAAAGAAAGCGGTGGAGGTGGTCAACCTCGGCACAGGGCGCCACGATGCCCTCACCGTCACGGCGCAGACCATCAACCTGCAAGGTCGGGTTATCCGCGAGTGGAAGGCTTCGCTGTCTATCGACGACGACCAGACGCTGTCGCCGCTCACACTCGAACTGCCACAGGACGAGGTGTACTTCATTCGCCTCAAACTCGAAGAGCAGGGCAAACTGTGGTCGGAGAATACCTATGTGCAATCTCGCGAAACTGACAATTGGAAGGCATTGACATCGTTGCCGAAAGCAACGGTTACCCAGCAGGTGGCATTCAAGGTGGTGGGTGAAGAGCGGCAGGGGACTGTCACTCTGCGCAACACTTCTGACACGCCTGCCCTCATGCTGAGGCTCAACCTGAAGGGCACCGACGGCGAGCAGATACTTCCTGTGCTTTGGTCAGACAACTACTTCCATCTCATGCCCGGCGAAACCAAGACTGTCACCGTGTCTTACCTCCTGGAGGATGGCAGAGGAGTGGAGCCCAAGGTAGAAGTAACGACAATGTAGTCAACACACTGTCATCCCTTTTGCAATAATCCTCCCCCCTTGCCCTTATGATGGGCGCAAGGGGGGAGGATTTTTATTTGTTCAGCAACCCATGAAACGCTGGTATGGCCATGCCTGCCAAGAACAATGTGCCCAATATGCCGTAGGCGAGCGTGCGCACCGAGAGCGTGAGGTCTTTCTTGCCGATATTGGCATATAGCGCGGAGGCAGAGGCGAGGGTGAGCCATGCGGCCGCCGCCACTGTCCATGGCGTGGTGAGTGCGGGCAGCTGAGCCACATTTGCCGCTACCACGAGGGCGGGCAAGGCCAGGATGAGCAGGGCTTGCGGAATGGCTAAACACCCTTGTGCGCAGGGGCGGGGAATCATGCTGTGCATGGCCCATGCCGTGAAATAAACGATATAGGGCATGGCGGGCAGCAGGTAGACCTGCAGCTTTGAGCTGATGCACGACAGCAGCACGATGGTGGTAAGGGTCACGATGAGCAGCAGGCGCGATACGGTGGGAACGCTGTAGCGGCGTTTCAAGCCGATGACGATGGCGGCCACGCTCAGTAGCGACCATGGTAGCCACTCATACCAGATGGAGATGAGATAGTAGTACGCTGGGCGAGCGTGGTGGAACGAGTGAATGCCGCGGCCCACGGTCTGATGGAACAGCAGGTTGTTGAGGTAGTGAGGGCCTCCCTCGCGGTAGGTCATGCCAAACCAGACGCCGCAGCACACCGCCAGCACGAGCCATGAACGCCAGTTGAGCCATTGGCCGAGCATGCTCCATTTGCGGTGTACGACAGCCATGACCATGATGGCACATACCGGAATCATCACGCCCAGCGGGCCCTTGGTAAACAGCGCCAGGAAGAGCCACAGACCCAATAGCCATTGCTGCGAGGCCTTGGGTTCGCGCCTTTGGTACATCTCCCAAAACACCCACATGGCCAGCACGATAAACAAGCACATGAGCATATCCATGCGCACCACCATGGCCGGACCGGCAAAATAGGCAGTGGTCATCAGCATCAGTGTCGCCGTGCGTCGGTCGCTGGAGGTGAGCAACGCACGGGTGAGCCGGTTCATTACCGCGGCCACACCACAGGCGGGCAACAGCGACAGCAGTGCCAACGCCACCATGCTATGGTAGCCCAGTAGTTGGCGGCAGAGCATCACTAACCAGAGGTAGAGGGGTGGTTTGTCGGCATAGGGTATGCCATGGAGGGTAAAGGCGAAGAAATGTCCGCTGCGCAGTGCCTCGTCGGCAATGGTGAGGTATCGCCCCTCGTTATCGGGGGTGAAGTCGCGCAACAGCAGCATGGGGACAAATGCCAAAATAATGGCCACCCACATCCAAGTATCGGGATGCTTCTCAATAGTCTTTCTTAAGGATAAGCTCATAACATGTCTTTGTACTATAATCGGTTAGCCACAGCGTAGCCTCACCTTCATGCTGCAAATGTAGCAATTATATCTGATATCGTTTTTCTTTTTTGATTATTTCTGCATCATTTGGGTTTATATGAATAGGGGTGGAGTCGGTTTTGTGGCACGCAGATGCGCAACTCCTTAATTTCTGCGCCTCTGCGTGAAATAAAATACCCCCTGCGTGTAACCACTCCCTTGCATGGGTTATTTTTTTAACACGGATAACACGGAAATTTCGGAATAACCATCCGGCACACCTTGATATTACGGATCATCGCTTTGCGATGGGCGGATGCCACGGAAACCTGCATGCGTTTACTCCCATTCTCCATCCCCCTCCTCCGCATCGAGGATGCGCAACTCTTTAATATCTGCGGCTCTGCGTGAAATAAAATACGTCCTGCGTGTAACCACCCCCTCGCATGGGTTATTTTTTTAACACGGATAACACGGAACTCTCGGAATAACCATCCGGCACACCTTGATACTACGGATCATCGCTTTGCGATGGGCGGATACCACGGAAACTGCTGCCGTTCTCTATTTCTCCCTTTCTCCTCAGGCCGTAGGCCCTTTGATTCCCTCCTCT
>JAFABV010000062.1 GCA_023425865.1 Bacteroidota bacterium
CTACTCTGTCTATGTAAATCTTTTCAAAGAACTCTTTCTTTTGTGCCGACCGGCGTATTTCCGGAAAGCGAGTGCAAAGGTATAGGTTTTTCACATTACCTCCAAATGTTTCCGCGATTATTTTTCAGAAATATGCAAAATTAGCCATTCTATTGATATAAATCAACTCGAATGCCCCTCATTGCACTTTCCACGGGGAAGGATAGAGTTGGTGAGAAACTACTCGTAAACTTCGTCAATACCAAATTCATCGAACTGGGCATCCTCCTTGGCGCAAGGGTCAAAATCTTCCGGTAGATCAAAGACAGCGTCAGAATTATAAGGTAGACCCTTGTCTCGATATACCTTTTTCATAAAATAGGCCCAAATAGGCAGAGCCATGGTAGCGCCTTGTCCCATCTGCATAGAGTCAAAGTGGATGTCCCGATCTTCGCCACCAACCCAAACACCATTTACAAGTTGAGGAGTAAAACCCACAAACCATGCGTCGGCATTACGATTGGTTGTACCCGTCTTTCCACCAATTTCTCCAGGTATATCATATTTATATCGCAGTCGCCCAGCTGTACCTTCATCGACAACCGCCATCAGTTCAACCAGCATCTTATATGCACTTGCAGAACTTATCACCTCGTTCATACGAGGTTGGAATTCGCTGACGACGTTACCCTCATTATCCTCGATGCGCGTTACAAAGACCGGTGCCACCCTGATGCCATTATTTGCAAATGCCGTGTAAGCGCTCACCATCTCACCAATTGTAACTTCGCAAGGACCGAGACAAAGAGCCATGGAAGGATAAATGTCAGGGTTGTTGATACCAAACTTATGCAGAATGTTTACAAACTGATTAGGGTTGAGTCGGCTCATGAGGTAAGCCGAGATCCAGTTATTCGACTGTGCTAATCCCCACTTCAAAGTAACCATCTGCCCATACCTACTGCGGCTTGCGTTGCGAGGAGTCCATGGTTTTCCCGCAACCATATACGTCTGTTGCACATTGGGAACCTTATCACAAGGTGAAGAACCGTTCTCCATAGCTAACGAATACAGAAATGGCTTAATGGCCGAACCGACCTGCCTTCTTCCCCCCATGACCATGTCGTATTGGAAATGCGCGAAGTCAATACCTCCCACATACGCCTTCACCTGTCCGGTATGTGCATCCATGCTCATGAAGCCCGCTCTCAAGAAAGACTTATAATACCTGATGGAATCGAGAGGAGTCATCGTGGTATCAATATCGCCGTGGTACGTAAATACGGTCATATCCGTGGGAGTACGGAACGCCCGCTCTATCTCCTCCTCGGATGCACCGGCCTGCTTCATCAGCCTATATCTCTCGCTCTGCTTCACCGACCTATCCATAATCTGCTTTACCTGCCGAGCGGTGAGTTGATTAGTGAAAGGCGCATTTGGCTTTTTTCTATTCTCCTTATTGAATGCCGGCTGAAGATACTGCGCCACATGCCCATAAACCGATTCTTCGGCGTATTGCTGCATGCGCGAATCAATGGTGGTATAAATCTTCAGTCCGTCAGTATATACATTATAATAACTGCCATCTTTTTTTACGTGCTTCTTACACCACCCGCATAGCGGATCTGTAGCGAAAGCAATGGAATCTATAACAAACTGCCTCTGATTCCATTCCGGATAATCACCGCGTTCAGGACGATCCATCATCATGTATTGACGAAGAAACTCCCTGAAATAAACCGCCGATCCATCCTTATGGTCGCTGCGATGAAAGTGCAGCTTAATATCCTCCTTCGCAATCTCATTGTATTCAGAGCTTGTCAGAAACCCCGCCTTTTGCATCTGGGCTAAAACAACGTTACGTCGCTCCAGGCATCTTTCCGGATAACGAACCGGGTTAAACAGAGAAGGGTTCTTGCAAAGTCCAATCAACAAAGCAGCCTCTTCCACATTCAAGTCTTTAGGCTCCTTATTAAAATAGGTGTTAGCAGCAGTCTTAATACCAACGGCACCATGCAAGAAATCAAAATAGTTCAGATAGAGAGCAATGATTTCCTCCTTTGTGAAATTGCGCTCAAGTTTGATGGCCGTAATCCATTCTATGGGCTTCTGCAACATACGTTCGACAGTCGACTTGGCTGGAGCAGAATACAACTGCTTAGCCAACTGCTGGGTAATCGTACTTCCACCTCCTGCGCTCTCCTGCCCCATCAACCCTCGCTTGACGATGGCACGTCCCAAGGCAATGAAATCAATACCTGAATGCTCATAAAACCGCACGTCTTCTGTTGCCACTAACGCATTTACCAGATGCGGTGACAAGTTTTGATAGCTTATCGGTATACGATTAGCCCTGTCTACATTATATGTGCCTATGATTTTTCCATCTGCCGAAAACACCTGCGAGGCTGATTTGTTGATTGGATTCTGCAGGTTGTCAATATCTGGTGAATAGCCAATCACGCCAAACCAAATCAAGAAAAACATAAGCGTCGTCAGCCCAACCATGGCGGCCAGCATGATCCACAATATCTTAACGAAAGTACGTCTCATCGTCTGCTCTGAAATTAATAATGCAAAAATACGATAATTCTTTCGATTTATCACGAATAAAAAGAAAATAATCAGTACCTTAGCAGTCAAAATAACATACTCAACCCAACATCAATGGAAAAACATAATTTTGTTACGATTGCCGATTTGTCGAAAGAAAAAATTATGTACCTGCTTGAGATGGCACATGAATTCGAGAGACATCCCAACCGTGAACTATTGAAAGGCAAAGTCGTCGCCACCCTTTTCTTCGAGCCTTCCACCCGTACCCAACTCAGTTTCCAAACAGCCGCCAACCGTTTAGGCGCCAAGGTCATAGGCTTTTCTGATGCCAAGACCTCAAGTACCACAAAGGGCGAAACGCTGAAAGACACCATCCTTATGGTGAGTAATTATGCTGACGTCATCACCATGCGTCATTATATAGAAGGAGCTGCGCAGTATGCCAGTGAAGTAGCCCCAGTTCCTATCATCAATGCCGGCGATGGCGCGCACATGCATCCCTCACAATGCCTACTCGACCTTTACTCCATTTATAAGACCCAGGGCACCCTTGACAATCTCAACATTTACCTCGTTGGCGACCTGAAATATGGACGGACCGTACACTCCCTGATTACGGCCATGCGCCACTTCCACCCCACTTTCCACTTCATTGCTCCCGAAGAACTTGCCATGCCACATGAGTATAAACTCTACTGCAAGAATCATGGCATCAAGTTTATCGAGCATACAGATTTCAACGAAGAGGAGATTGCTGACGCCGACATATTATATATGACCCGTGTGCAGAAGGAAAGATTCTCCGACCTTATGGAATATGAGCGCGTGAAAAATGTCTACATTCTCCATAAGGCCATGCTCAAACAAGCCAAACCCAACATGCGCATCATGCATCCGCTACCCCGAATCAACGAGATTGCTTACGACGTGGACGACGACCCACATGCATATTACATCCAACAGGCACAAAACGGGCTCTATGCACGCGAAGCCATTTTCTGCTATTGCCTTGGTATCACACTCGATGACGTGAAAAACGACCAGACGATTATTGAGTCAAAGTTTTAATCACCTAAACAGCAAGTCATCACTATGTCAAAAAAAGAATTACAGGTTGCCGCCATCGAAAATGGCACCGTTATCGACCACATACCCGCTGAGAAGACTTACGAGGTGGCCCATCTTCTCAATCTCCACGACCTTGATGTTCCTGTAACCATTGGTTACAACCTTCCATCTAACAAATTACACAAGAAAGGTATCATCAAGATATCCAACAAGTTTTTCACTGACGAAGAAATCAGTCGCCTCTCCGTGCTTGCCCCCAAGATAGTACTTAATATCATTAAGGACTACGAGGTCATTGAGAAAAAAACAGTTGAGACACCCAATGAACTCCACGGAATCGTGCGTTGCAACAATCCCAAATGCATTACCAACAATGAGCCGATGCTCACCCATTTCACTGTGGCTGACAAGGAACGAGGAGTTCTTAAATGCCACTACTGCGACAAAGAGCAACTCATCGAAAAGGTGAAATTGGTATAAGCCACTTTACAAAAAGTATTCTCCGGCATCCCATAAACTCAACTATTTATTTGGATGACCAAGAAAATATTGTTACATTTGCATTCATCATCAGTTGGATATACGGAATCATCTTCACTTTATAACACTCATCAAACAATGGAAAGAGATCAGGAAATATTCAGCCTTATTGAACAAGAGCATCAGCGACAGCTGAGGGGCATCGAACTCATTGCCTCAGAGAACTTTGTCAGTGACGAAGTCATGAACGCCATGGGCAGTTATCTCACCAACAAGTATGCCGAGGGTCTCCCAGGGAAACGCTACTACGGTGGTTGCCAGGTGGTAGACCAGGTAGAGACATTAGCTATTGAGCGTGTCAAAAAGCTTTTCGGCGCTGAGTTTGCAAACGTTCAGCCCCATTCGGGCGCTCAGGCCAATCAGGCCGTGTTCCTTGCCGTGCTAAAACCCGGCGACACCTTTATGGGCTTAGACCTCGACCAGGGTGGCCACTTGTCTCACGGTAGTGAGGTCAACACCTCGGGCATGCTCTATAACCATATTGGTTATACCCTCAACCGCGAGACTGGACGTGTGGACTACGACGAGATGGAACGTCTGGCATTGGAGCACAAGCCTAAACTCATTATCGGTGGTGGTTCCGCTTATAGCCGAGAATGGGATTATGCCCGCATGCGCAAGATTGCCGATGCCGTGGGTGCCCTTCTCATGATTGACATGGCCCACCCTGCCGGTCTTATCGCAGCAGGCTTATTAGAAAATCCTGTAAATTATGCCCACATCGTAACCACAACAACCCACAAGACATTGCGTGGACCGCGTGGCGGTGTCATATTGATGGGCAAAGATTTCCCCAATCCATGGGGGCTCACCACCAAGAAGGGCGAGATCAAGCCCATGAGTATGCTTATCAACTCTGCTGTATTCCCTGGCAACCAGGGCGGTCCGCTTGAGCATGTCATTGCCGCAAAGGCTGTGGGCTTCCGCGAAAATCTGCTGCCCTCTTGGAAAGAGTATGCCCAGCAAGTAAAGACCAATGCCACAGTATTGGCCCAGGCTCTCACCGACCGTGGTTTCAGCATTGTGAGCGGTGGCACAGACAACCACTCTATGTTGCTCGACCTGCGTCAGAAATACCCCGACCTCACAGGTAAAGTAGCCGAAACAGCTCTTGTTGCCGCAGATATTACCGCCAACAAGAACAAAGTGCCCTATGATGAGCGCAGCGCTTTCCAGACCTCAGGCCTACGCCTTGGTACGGCAGCCATTACCACTCGTGGCGCCAAGGATGACATGATGCATCTGATAGCCGACCTGATTGACGAAGTACTTGCCGCCCCTGAGGACGAGAAGGTGATTGCACGTGTGCGTGAGAAGGTGAATGCCACCATGAAAGACTATCCGCTCTTTGCCTATTAAGCAGATAGTTTGCATGTATAGCCTCTGATCATACGGGGACGCCCTGCGAGCATCATGCCACAGTGCGCCCCCTTTTTTAGAATAACATGAATATGTCTAAACTGCACATTTTATGCTTGGTTTTCTTGTGCAGCATCTGTACTGCAGGTGCTCAGACGCCTATAGCCAACCGCGTTCAGGCCATGGCCCGAAGTCTGGCATCACAAGCGAAAATCGTCGCAAAGTATACCGACAACCAGCGCCATTGCCTTTATTATACCTATGCTGACCGCCTATACAGTTTCGACGTAATAACCAACCGCCATAACGATATCAGTTTTGCGACAGATGCCTATGCCAATATCATTTCCAGTTGGTTGAGTCCCGACGGCAACTTCATATTCATAGCTGTCGATAGAGGCAATTACGCCAACTTTTATCTTGAAGATGGCAAAGAATTATGGCGATACGATACGCGCGAAAAAACGACTGTCAAAATAGGCAGCGGCTTTTACATCTGGCATAAGCCAGGGTGCCTGATTATCTGTCGCGCTTCAAGATGTCTCAACCCCGAAGCCCCCCGAAGCCATCAGCAATGGATGGCACAAGACCACTACTACGACCTGTACGGCAAAATCATCTGGGCTAAAGGAGAATACAGGGTGAAGAAATAAGTTGGACCCTATGCATTCATATCCATCAACCTTGTGAAAGAAATCGGGTGATCATCAGATTCGCGAGTAGCAACAAATTGGCAAACCTAATGACTATCGTGGTGTAACGCGCCCCATTGCGCTACCTAAATACGCTGTTTACGGGTAACAAACATGCCGTTTACGGGTAGCAAAACGGTGGTTTCATAATGCCAACTCCATTTCCACGCTTGATGGTTCTATCCGAAGCGTTCCATACTTCTATATAGAATCATGCCGTAATTCTATATAAAACCATCCAGTAATTCTATATAAAACCATCCAGTAATTCTATATAGAATCATCTTATCTTTCTTTCCGAAGCATAAAGGGCTAAGGGCGTTAGAGCCATGCCTTCAGGGCGTGGAGGCATCTCAGTCAAAGGTGGCTTGCCCCGTCAGCAATCGTTCGAGGGACAACCAAGTAAGCTACACGCCCACGGATAGTGCCCGGTTGTTGAGCGGTGGCTCACCGAGATACATGACGGTGGAGGATTCTCTCGGCGTGGTGCCACGCTGAGGCGTGACTGTATTCTCACCCGGGAAGATTTACGGCATACGGTGGGAGAAACCAGACGTTGACATCTATACAACACACTACAGAGACAGGCATAATGCCCACCCACGCTTACTGAGACCAGAAAAAGAACACGCATCGACATCGTTAAAGCGGGCGACGGAGTACCCGCCAACTGAAAAAACACAATATGTGCAGTGTGCAGACGCACAAAATTACATGTATTGAATAAAAAAATGCGTACCTTTGCAGCATGATGAGAATTGACATTATCACAGTGTTGCCCGAGATGCTTGAAGGATTTGTGCATGAATCAATCCTTGCCAGGGCAGAAAAGAAAGGGTTGGCAGAGATTCGTCTGCACAACCTTCGCGACTATACTCTCGACAAATGGCGGCGTGTAGACGACTATCCCTACGGTGGCTTTGCCGGAATGGTGATGCAATGCGAACCCATCGACCGATGTATCTCAGCCCTCAAGGCTGAGCGTGACTACGATGATGTGATTTTTGTCACTCCCGATGGCGAACGCTTTGACCAGCATATTGCCAACGAGATGAGCATGCAGCAAAACCTGATTATACTCTGTGGACACTACAAGGGCATAGACCAACGTGTGCGCGACCATCTCATTACGCGTGAAATCAGTGTTGGCGACTTCGTCCTCACTGGTGGAGAGTTGGCGGCAGCCATCATTGCCGACGCCGTGGTACGAGTGGTGCCTGGCGTGGTGGGCGACGAGCAGAGCGCGCTGTCAGACAGTTTTCAAGACGACCTGCTTGCCGCGCCTATCTATACTCGGCCGGTGGACTATAAAGGCTGGAAAGTGCCAGAGATATTGTTGAGTGGCAATGAAGCAAAGATTAAGCAATGGGAAATGGACCAGGCGCTGGAACGTACCAAAAGACTTCGCCCTGACCTGTTAGAGAGGGGGAAAGATAAAATGTAACCCATGTTTTGCGGCCAGCTTAGAGC
>JAFABV010000074.1 GCA_023425865.1 Bacteroidota bacterium
CATGCTGTCATTCTCAAAGAGGAATTGTCGGCGCTGTTGCAGCGTGAGGTTGCGGCGGAAAATTCCGAATCTGACAAAAAGAGAAAATTTCCTGTATCTGGATAAATCCAAGTACGGGAAATTTTGATAAATAAGTTTATGAGTATTAATTAATTAGTTGCCGAGGGCGTGACCTGCGCCGCCTGTTCCTGCCCCTGCACCTCCAGCCTGGCTGTTAGCACCATTCTGGACGCCACCGACGATGTCATCGTTCTCAATGGTTCTGTTCACGCGTTTGACGCCGGCTTTCAGGTTTCCGAACCTGTAGCTGAGCCTGAGGCCGACCTGCCTGATCCTGACGTCGATTTTGGTTTTTCCAGTGTAGTCGCCATTAATCGTCTTCATAGTGAGATTGTTGTGATCCCAGTCGAACGGATTCACAGCCGCGATGCTCACGGTGAGCCTGTCCTCTTTCAGGAATGACCTCTGCAGAGAGGCGGTGTAGTAGTAGTAATTCGGTCCGTAGCCGTAAACGCTGGCGAGAGAACGTCCGAACGACCCGCCTCCGCCGACGTTGAGGATGAGTTTCCACGGAAGATTCTGCTGCACGAATGCCATTGCGTTCCCTGACCAGCCATCGAGTTCAAGGCCAAGGTTGTTGTTTTTCATCTTGTTGTTCTCCACATGGCCGTTGAACATAATGGATGTGCCAGTGAAAGGGGTGTAGCGGATGAAGCCGTCAGCTCCGTAGCGACGATTCTTCAGCACGTCATCGTAGGTGGATACTGTCTTCTCGTCTCGAACGAAGCTGACCTCGGAGATCTGGTCGTTGGAAAAGTTCACGAAAGGCGACAGACTCAACATCATTTTCTGGCTCATCTTCATGAATTCCAGGGTGATGGAATGATTCATGGCGCTGTTCAGGGCTGGATTTCCGTAGTTCAACGATGATGGCGTCTCGACCCTCGCAGGGTTCAGGTAGCTGATTCCCGGACGGTTTATGGACGACGAATATCCGACCTTGAGAGTCGTCATAGGGGAGAATGAATATCTTACGCTGGCACTTGGCACCCAGTCACTGAGACTCTTGTGGAAGCTGGAAGCCGAGCCGTCTGGATAACTTGCGCGCAAGTAACTATATTCATACCTGATGCCTGCCTGCGCAGACCATTTCCCGCTGTTGAACAACCATTCCGTGTACGCCGCAGCCACCTGGGTGTTATGATTGAAGCGGCTGTGAACATCCTTCGTCGTGGTTGCGTCGGCATATTCAATGTCAATCCTGCTCCTGTTGTCCCTGCCTATGTATTTCCCGCCCCACTCCATCGTGAATTTCTGGCTCAGGGGGCGGATGTAGTCGATCTGACCCGTGTGCTCGTCGCTTGTCTCCTTGCTGCCGTTATAAAAGCCCGAATAGTCGAATGATGCCGTTTTGATATTATTGAAATCGTTGTTCGTTTTCGATTTATTGCCGTTCCCTGCGTACATGTAGGAAATAGTGAGAGATTCTCCTGGTTTGTTCGTCTGCATCTGATAGTCCACCCTGCCGTGCGCATCATAGTATTTCGGATTCTTTGGATTCCAGGTTCTGGCATCATATTCATAAATTGAGTTTCCGTTCCTTGCAGTCATCGTGTTGCTCGAATATGAATCCTGCTTCAGTCCGAAACTTGAGCCTCCGAAGGAGAAAGTCAGAAGGTTTTTAGGATTTATCTCATAGCTTGCGCTGAATTCGCCGAAATGCATGTTTATTGGGCTTTTCTGCCTCATGTAAGTGCTCTGGGTCGTGCCAGAAGATTTAAAATAATTATCCGTCTGGATTAGCATGTTACGGCTCTCTTTGCTCATGTGGGCGTAACTGTGGTTCACAGAGAAGGTGAATTTTCCTTTCTGCGCCGTTATGTAGGCGGATTCGCTGTGAATGCCTTGGAATGGGTCCACGGCTCCGGAAAGGGTCCCAGTGACTCCAGTCATGCCAGCGTTGTTCTTCATCACGATGTTCAGAATGTAATTCGTTCCCTCTGCGTCCTCGAGGGCACCTGGGTCGGTGATGACCTCTATGCTCTTTATCATGCCTGCCGGCATGGATTTCAGCACCTGGCTGACGTTCTGGCCGGAAAGCGACGGGTCTGGATGGCCGTTGCGGTAGATTTTGTAGTTGGACGAACCTCTCACCAGCACATTGTCCTGGCCGTCAACGCTCACCATCGGCACTTTGCGCAGCATGTCCAGAGTGCTTATGCTCTTGGCCTGTTCGTCGTTCTGAACATCGTAGGAAAGGCGGTCCACGCCAATCTTGATGAGCTTGCGCTGAGCGACCACGGTCGTTCCCTTCAATATTTCGCTCCACCCCGTAGTGTCAATCTGAGCCGTGTCTGCGGCCGCCTTCAGCGTGTCTTTCTTCGCCTGAGGATTCTGGGCGAGCAATGAAATGCCAAGGAGCATCGTCAATGCCAGTATCGTAATCTTTCTCATGTTATTCTGTGAATACGTCACCTGAACCTGATGTTGAAACGTCTTTGCTCTCGTATTTCAGCTTTCTGATGTCAATATCGCCTGAGCCTGCCGTCCGAGCTTTTAAATTCTTCACTTCTCCACTTATCGAGATGTCGCCGGAACCGGCCGTCTCGCAATTGACATCTTTGCCGTTGATGCCGTCTATTTTGATGTCTCCAGACCCTGACGTGCTGATGCTCAGCCAGTTTATGCTGCCATCTTCCAGGAATATGTCGCCTGAGCCGGAAAATGCCAGCGCTAACGAG
>JAFABV010000076.1 GCA_023425865.1 Bacteroidota bacterium
GTATTAGTGGTACCGTAAAAGATGCCGCGGGCGACCCCATTATCGGCGCGTCTGTGGTGGCCAAGGGTGTCACGGCCAATGCCGTGACCGATATTGATGGCCGTTACTCACTTCAAGTTGCGCCGGGCACGGTGCTGGAGATCAGCTACGTTGGTTTCAAGTCGCAGACCGTCACGGTGAGAAATGGTGTAGGCACGTATGATGTGACCTTGGTGGAAGACAACCAGTCGCTCAGCGAAGTGGTTGTGGTGGGTTATGGCACACAGAAGAAGGCCAACCTCTCTGGTTCGGTGGCCCAGATTGACGGTGCCACCTTGGAGAACCGCCCCATCTCTAACGTGTCTTCAGGTTTGCAGGGACTGATGCCGGGTATTACCGTGACCGCCTCCGACGGCGCGCCGGGCATGGACGGCGGTACCATCATGGTGCGTGGTGTGGGTACCTTGAACACCGCTACGCCCTATATCCTGATTGATGGTGTGGAGGCCGGTAACCTGAACTCTCTTGATCCCGAAGACATAGCCAGCATCTCTGTGCTGAAAGACGCCTCCTCGGCTGCCATCTATGGCTCTAAAGCCTCTAACGGCGTTATCCTCGTTACCACCAAGCGTGGTCAGAACGGTGCTCCTAAGGTAAGCTACTCAGGCTACTTTGGTATACAGAATGCCACGTCTCTGATGGAGCGGATGAACTCAGCCGACGCCGCCTATTATTACAACCAAGCCTTGGCGCGCAGCGGTAAGGCCGCGCGATTCAGTGATGAGGCCATCCAGAAGTTCCGCGAT
This sequence comes from Bacteroidota bacterium, assembly GCA_023425865.1. Lineage (GTDB taxonomy): Bacteria > Bacteroidota > Bacteroidia > Bacteroidales > Bacteroidaceae > Prevotella. Next base: position 786 of record JAFABV010000076.1, read on the forward strand.
GGCTCTGACCCGGTGAATTATCCGAACACCGACTGGTATGACCTGGCTTATAAGACAGCTTTCCAGAATCGCCATAACGTGAGCGTCAACGGTGGCAACGAGTATGTGAAGTATCTCGCTTCGGCAGGATACCTGAAGCAAACCAGTATATTGCCCAATGCAGGACGTGAGCAGTTTAATGCCCGCACCAACCTCGATATGGTTCTCTCAAAGCGACTGACAGCACACCTGAACCTCTCGTATATCCAGAATAACTACAAGGATGCAAGTAGCGCTTACTATGGCGGCAGCAGCGACCAGGTGATTCGATTGCTGAACCGTATCGCTCCGTGGATACCCAACAAGAACGAGGATGGCAGCTATGGTACCGTTTCTGATGGCAACCCCATGGCATGGCTCGACTCGGGTATGTCGGTAAAGCGCAATAACCGCAACTTTACGGGTATGATTGGTCTTGACTACCAAATCATCAACGACCTGAAACTGACCGTGCAGGGCGCTTACATCGACAACTCGCAGCGTTACAACTATTTCCAGAAGTTTATCCAGTATAATCCCAACAAGGCTTCTGAGCCCAACTTCCTGGACGTGAGGCATTACGACTGGCACCGCACCAACTTCGACGCTTTCCTGAACTACGACAAGACAGTGGCCGAGCACAACTTCAAGGTGATGGCCGGTTGGCACACAGAGCGTTATAAATATTTGGAAGATTATCTTTACCGTAAAGGCTTCCCCAACAATGAGCTGACCGACATGAATGCCGGAGACGCCTCGACGCAGAAGAACAACGGTTACACCCGTGAACTGACGATGGTATCTTATTTCGGACGTTTCAACTACGATTATGCCGGACGTTACCTCTTCGAGGCCAACTTCCGTGCCGATGCCTCTTCGCGTTTTGCCGAAGGACACCGCTGGGGTTACTTCCCATCGTTCTCGGCCGCGTGGCGTGTCTCTGAAGAACCTTTTATGGCCGATACCAAGAGCTGGCTCGACAACCTGAAGTTGCGCGCCTCATGGGGTCAGCTGGGTAATCAGGACGCTTTGAATGACTACTATCCCTGGATGAACACCTACAACCTGGGCGCGACTTATCCGTTTGACGGAACGCTCACGCCGGGCTACTATCAGAGCAACTATCATCTGGAAACCATCTCATGGGAGAAGTCTACCACCTGGGGCATTGGTCTCGACTTTGGGCTCTTCGGCGGTCTGACGGGTTCTATCGACTACTATAACCGCAAGACCACGGGCATCATCATGGACGTGGCCGCTCCGGCTGAGTTTGCCCTCGGCGCTTATAAAGACAACATCGGCGCCATGCGCAACCAAGGTGTCGAGATCTCGTTGGCTTATGCCAAGCAGCTGAACAAAGACTGGGGCATTAATGTAGGCGCTAACTTTGCTTACAACAAAAACAAGATATTAGATCTGGGCGAGGGTACCGAGTACATTAACAGCGGCAACCGCCGCAATGCCGTTGGCCACCAGTACAACAATTTTTACATGTACAAGGCCACGGGCAAATTCTTCAATTCGCAGGAAGAGGCTGATGAGTTTACGGCGAAGTATGGTAATCCTTTCGGCCGCAAGTTCATGGCTGGCGATATTATCTACGAAGACACCAACAACGACGGCAAGCTGAACTCTGAAGACCGAATCTATACCGACAATACTGATATGCCCGCCATCACCTACAGTCTTAACTTGGGTGCCAGCTGGAAGAACTTCGACCTCTCTATGGTATGGCAGGGCGTGGCCAAGGTGTCGCACATCTTCGACCGTGAGGTGCTCGGCGAGTTTACTGGTGACTCCAGTCACCCGTCGACCATGTGGAAGGACTCTTGGACGGAGGATAACCACAATGCCAAGATGCCGCGCGTGTTTGAGACAGGAACCAGTTCGAGCGACGTGACCCGCGTGCTTTCTACCTTCTGGTTGTGGAACACTGCCTACTTGCGCCTGAAGACCCTGCAGCTGGGATACACTCTCCCGAAGAGCGTCCTCAACAGTCTGGGCCTGACCAAGGTGCGTGTGTACTACGCCGGTGAGAACCTGCTCACCATCGACCATTTGCCATTCAGCACCGACCCCGAGGTGACCAGCGACCGCGGCTCTTCGTTCCCGTTGCTGCGTTCGCATGCCATCGGTGTAAACATCACTTTCTAACCGTAAATATCAGCTAAAATTATGAAAACGATAAAAGCATATATGATAGCAGGTGTGGCCGCACTGGCGCTCTCGTCCTGCAATGATTTCCTGACCACGGTGCCCAGTGACTCGATGTCGCCTGCCACCACTTGGAAGACCGCCGACGATGCAAGCAAGTTTGTTGTGGGTGTCTATGACGGTTGGGAAGATGGTTCGGCGTTGTTGTACTGGGATGCCGGCTCCGACTTTGCTTTCAACAATTTCCCTTGGGAGGGATTCACCAATATAGGCAATGGTTCGCTCACGCCGTCGGACCCGGGATGGTCGTTCTACGATTTCACGACCATACGTAAGTGTAATACCTTCTTGGATAACATCGACAAGTGTGACATCAGTGACGCCGCTTTCAAGAACGACCTCATCGCTCAGGTGAAAGCCATTCGCGCTTATCGCTACTTCCAGATGTGCTTCCTCTATGGTGGCGTGCCCATCATCAGCAATTACTCCAGTGCCAAGGAGGCGCAGGTGCCTCGTAACACAGAACAGGAGGTGAAGGATTATGTCTTTAAGGATTTGGATGAGGCTATTGCCAATATCAGTGCCACCCCGTCGGCTCGCGGACGCATTGCCAAGGGTGCCGCGCTGGCCATCAAGATGCGTGCTGCCCTCTATTGGGGCGACTATGCCAAAGCTAAGGCTGCGGCTCAGGACATCATCAATCTGGGGCAATATCAACTCGACAGCGATTACGCCAACCTCTTTACTGTCGCTGGACAGAACTCGAGTGAGATTATTCTGGCCGTGCAGTATATCACTGGCACCAAGTCGCTATATACCGTTGGACAGCTGTATCCTAATGGTGACGGTGGCTGGTCGTCGGTAGTTCCTACCCAGAACTGTGTGGACAACTATGAGATGAGCAATGGCTTGACCATTACGGAGACGGGTTCGGGTTACGATGCCAAGCATCCGTTCCACAACCGTGACCCCCGTATGGCGATGACCATCATTTATCCGGGCTCAGACTGGGAAGGCAGAGTGTTCAACACACTTGACGAGACGGTGAATGGCAAGAAGAATGCCGATTATCCTACCAATGCCGACAACGCCTCGAAGACAGCGTTGACATGGCGTAAGTATCTGGGTCCGATGAGCCAGTATGCTGACATGTGGGATACCGACTGCTGTCCGATAGTGTTCCGTTATGCAGAGGTTCTGTTGACATGGGCTGAGGCGGAGAACGAACTCAACGGTCCGTCGCAGGCTGTCTACGATAAGATCAATGCCATCCGTGCCCGTGTGGGCATGCCGGCTGTAGACCAGGCTAAATATGGTACCAAGGACAAACTGCGTGAGCTGATTCGTCGTGAGCGTGGTGCTGAGTTTGCAGGCGAGGGCTTGCGCCGCGCTGATATTCTGCGCTGGCAGGAGAATGGCAAGATGGTGGCCGAGCGTGTGCTCAATGGACCATTGAATCAGGTGACAGGTACAATTGACTATACCCAGACCGATCCTACCTTGAGGGCGGTCATCAGTGGCACACGTATGATTGAGGAGCGCACCTTCAAAGCCTACAACAGGTATCTGCCCATTCCACAAGGCAATCTCTCTGACAACCCGCAGCTGACGCAGAATCCGGGTTATGCCCAGTAAGAAGCGTTGAGCAACACATGCTAAGGTAGCAGTCTACCTGTTTTTCTACTCCCCGGGTATTACAGTTTGTAGTACTCGGGTGTTTTGTGCAGGGGGGAGCGTCGGGAGGGGCCTTAGAGGCAGGACACGGCATAACGGGCACGAGAGGGTAGTGTCAAGACGGGCTACCCCCTACGCGCAGACCACGCCCCCCTCTCCTCCGGGCGATGCTGTCTGTTGAAGAAGATGGGCGTTGGTCAGCCTAAGGGCTTCTGGCTCTTGGGATATTGGATGCGGGTGTGGTAGATGGCCTTCAACCGCTCGGTGAGCACAAGTTTCGCGACCTGTATGTCGTGGAAGGTAATTCTACAGTCTTTGAAGAATCCGTTGGCCACCTGCTGGTCTATGAGCGTTTCCACCAGTTTGCTGATATTTTCCTCAGTATATTCAGTCAGCGAGTGCGAGGCGGCCTCGCAGGTGTCTGCCATCATCAGGATGGCTTGCTCACGGGTCCAGGGGTTGGGGCCGGGGTAGGTAAACAATTCTTTATCCACGATTTCATGGGGGTGCTCGTTCTGGTACTTGATGTAAAAATACTTGGCCACTCCCCTGCCATGGTGGGTAACGATAAAGTCGCGAATCATAACGGGCAGTCCCGCCTCTTCAGCCAGTTTTACGCCATTGGCCACGTGAGCGATGATGACTTGTGCGCTTTCTTTATCGGTGAGGCTGTCGTGCGGGTTGTTGCCCCCCTGCCGGTTTTCGGTGAAATAAGCGGGGTTGATGCTCTTTCCAATGTCGTGATAGAGGGCGCCGGTACGCACCAGCGTGCTGTTGGCGCCAATGCGGTTGGCAATCTCAGAGGCGAGGTTGCCCACTGTGATAGAATGCTGGAAGGTGCCTGGAGCCACCTCGCTGAGGTTGCGAAGCAGTCCCTTGTTGGTGTTGGACAGTTCGATGAGGGTGATGGTCGAGGTGAATCCGAATGCCTTTTCCACCAGATACATCAGCGGGTAGGCCAAGAGCAGCAGTACGCCGTTGATGAGGAAATGATAGTTCATGCTCGACACGAATACAAACTCGTCGCCGCTTTCCATGAGTTTGAGTGTCAGGTAGGTGAGACAGGTGGAGATGAATACCAGCAATGCCGTCTTAAACACCTGTGCACGTGAGGTCATCTCACGGAGCGAATAGATGGTCACCAGGCCGGATACGGTCTGTATGACGATAAAGTCAAACTGGAACCTCAGCACGGCGGCACAGATGAGCACCATGATCAAGTGGGTGTAGAATGCGGTGCGGGAGTCCATAAACACGCGCACAAACATGGGTACAAAGGCAAACGGAAGTACGTAAACACTGAAGTTGAAATAGCTGTGCTCCATCATCAGCGATACCAGGATGGGGAAAATGGTGATGAATACGTACAGCATGGCAATGCTACGGGGCTTCTCAAAATAATCCTTGCGGAACAACACCAAATAGGTGGTGAACAGCAATATGAGGATGAATACGTAGCAAGCGTTTCCGATGAGGCTGGAGGTGAGCTTGGGTTCGGAGACATGCCTTCGCTGAATCTCTTTCTGCATGGAGTTGAGAACGCGATAGTTATACTCGTTTACGAGGTCTCCTTGTCCAATGACTTTCTGTCCGGCCATCACCATGCCATTGGCAGGCGATATTCCGCTCAGCAGGTCATTGCGTGCAGACTCGGTCTTCTCCTTGTCGTAGATGAGGTTGGGGGCAATGTAATTGTTCAGGTCCAGATGCTGCAATATGGCTCGTTCTGGTGCCAGAGACTCGTCGTTGATCAGCTGCTGGTAGGCGGTGAGGGTAGAGTAGATGCAGCCAATCTGTATGCTTTCGGCGTTTTTGCCGAAGATGACACGCACCAAGTTGGTGGTGTCGCGGTTTAAGCTATTGTAATTGGGTGTCTCCATGATACCCGCGTGGTAGAGCCGGTGTAGTCGGTCGACGATAATGTCTACCATTTGCGCGGACAGATTTACGCCTTCCATGACCAGCGTTTGTTTGAATTTGCTGATTTCCTCGGTTTCTACAGAACTGTCATAGTTGTAGTAAGGCTGAAAATACTTAAGCAGGGAATCTTTTTCCTTGGTCAGCGCTTCATCGGTTTTATAGATGGGGAAATCGTATTTGGCAATAATGGTGCCATAGTGCCAAGGCTCGCCAATTTCAAATTCAAATTGCTTGACTTCATTGCTTGGCATGGCCCACACGATGAGCACGGTGCTGAGCAGTATCAGGCCCAGCCTGATAGCTTGGTTTCGCCAATAGTGCTTCGTGTCTTCATATAATTGTTTGATGCTACTCATTATTTTATCGCTTATCTCTTGATTACCTTGCGAAAATACTAAAAAAAACACGGTTGGGCGGAAAAAAAACATTAATTTTGCACAAATTAAGTAGATTAAGCATGTCAGAAAGAAAAGTGAGGGTGCGTTTTGCACCCAGTCCTACAGGTGCCCTGCATATTGGTGGGGTACGCACCGCCCTTTTTAATTATCTCTTTGCCCGTCAGCATGATGGCGAGATGGTGTTCCGTATAGAGGATACCGACTCGACGCGTTTTGTGCCGGGCGCTGAAGAATATATCTTGGAATCATTCAGGTGGTTGGGTATCAAGTTTGACGAAGGCGTGAGCTTCGGAGGCCATCATGGTCCTTACCGTCAGAGCGAGCGTCGCGAGATCTACAAGGAGTACGTAAGTCAGTTGCTCGACGAGGGCAAGGCCTACTATGCCTTTGATACACCCGAGGAACTGGAGCGAAAGCGTTCGGAAGTGGCCAATTTCCAATATGATGCCACTACGCGTATGCAGATGCGCAATTCGCTGACCATGGACCGCACGGAGTGGGAGCAACTCATCGGTGATGGGGCGCAGTATACTGTGCGGTTTAAGGTGGAACCCGGACGGGAGATCCTCATTAACGACATGATTCGTGGTGAGGTGCGTGTCAAGAGCGATATTCTCGACGACAAGGTACTCTACAAGAGTGCCGACGAACTGCCTACCTATCATCTGGCTAATATCGTGGACGACCATCTCATGGAAATCTCTCATGTTATTCGTGGTGAGGAGTGGTTGCCCAGTGCGCCTCTGCATGTATTGCTCTATGAGGCATTTGGCTGGCAGGACACGATGCCGAGCTTTGCCCACTTGCCCCTGCTGCTTAAGCCAGAGGGCAAGGGGAAGTTGTCGAAGCGCGATGGCGACCGTTTAGGTTTTCCCGTATTCCCGCTTGAGTGGCATGATCCCGCCACGGGCGAGGTGAGTTCGGGCTTTCGTGAGAGTGGCTATTTCCCAGAGGCCGTGGTGAACTTTTTGGCCCTGTTGGGTTGGAATCCAGGTACAGAGCAAGAGATGTTCAGTCTCGACGAACTGGTGGAGGCTTTTGATATCACCAAGTGTTCGAAGAGCGGAGCGAAGTTTGACTACCAGAAGGGAATATGGTTTAACCATGAGTATATTCTGCGCAAGAGCGATGATGATATTGCCATGCTGTTTGCCCCGATTGTGGCCAACAATGGTGTGGATGAGAGTTTTGAGCGTGTGAAGTTGGTGGTGCACATGATGAAGGACCGTGTAGACTTTGTCAAGGAGTTGTGGCCCCTGTGCTCATTCTTCTTCATTGCGCCTACAGAGTATGATGAGAAAACCGTGAAGAAGCGCTGGAAGGCCGACTCTCCTCAGCAGATGACGGAGTTGGCGGAGGTGCTCAGAGGCATTACCGATTTCTCCATCGAGGGACAGGAACCCATCGTCAGGGCCTGGGTGGAAGACAAAGGATATAAGTTAGGTGATGTGATGAACGCTTTCCGTTTGGCACTTGTCGGTATTGGCAAGGGCCCGGGGATGTTTGATATCTCAGCCTTCTTGGGTAAAGAAGAGACCCTGCGTCGTCTGGAGAAGGCCATTAAAGTGCTGCCTGCTCCTGTGGCAGAATAATTATCAACCAACCATAAAGAGGAATGTCATATTCTTATGTGTATAACGTGGCTATTGCCCTCTACACCATTGGTGTATGGGTGGCGAGCCTGTTTAGCCGAAAGGTGAAGAAGATGTGGCAGGGTGAGCGTGATGCCTACCGTATCTTGGAAGAACAAGTAGATGCAGAGGCCAAATACATCTGGTTTCACGCTGCCTCCTTAGGTGAGTTTGAACAGGGGCGCCCACTCATGGAGGAGATTCGTCGCAGTCATCCCGAATACAAGATACTGCTCACGTTCTTTTCGCCGTCGGGATATGAGGTCCGCAAGAACTACGAGGGGGCAGACATTATCTGCTATCTCCCATTAGACACGATACGCAACGCACGTCGCTTCTTGCGCACGGTACGTCCGGTGATGGCTTTCTTCATCAAGTATGAGTTTTGGTTCAACTATCTCCACATCCTCAAGCATCGTGGGGTGCCGACGTATAGTGTGTCGAGCATTTTCCGCCCCAACCAGGTGTTCTTCCGCTGGTATGGTCGCCGATATGCTCGTGTGCTGACCTGCTTCACCCATTTCTTTGTACAGAATGAGGAGAGTAGGCAACTGCTCAATAGTATTGGAATACAAGGGGTGACGATTACTGGAGATACGCGTTTTGATAGGGTGTTGCAAATCAAGGAGGTCAGCAAACAGTTGCCTTTGGTGGCAGATTTCGTTGGTAATGACCACCCCAAGGTGTTTGTGGCAGGGTCGTCATGGCCGCCCGACGAGGATATTTTCATTCCTTATTTCAACCGGCATAAGGACTGGAAACTCATTATCGCACCTCATGTGATAGGTGAAGATCATCTCAAAGACATCATCGCAAAGGTGAAGGGTAAGGTGGTGCGCTACACAGAGGCCACGAAGGCTGAGCTTGAGGATGCCGACTGCCTCATTATCGATTGTTTCGGATTGCTGTCGAGCATCTACCATTATGGCACGGTATCGTATGTGGGCGGAGGCTTCGGTGTAGGCATACACAATGTGTTGGAGGCTGCCGTGTGGGATATCCCCGTGGTTTTTGGCCCCAATAATTCGCATTTTCAGGAAGCGCAGGGCTTGATAGGTGCCCAGGGCGGTTTCGAGATTTCGTCTTCCACAGACTTTGACGCGCTCATGCAGCGTTTCGATAAGGAGGCTGAATTTCTGAAAGCAAGCGGCGAGGAGGCTGGTAAGTATGTGCAAAGTCGCGCAGGTGCCACCGCGAAAGTGATGCAGGGCGTTGCTCATCTATAAGTCTTATTCTGCAAGAACGACAAGAGGCGAACCTACCCGGTTCGCCTCTTGTCGTTCTTATGTATTCATGTCATGGCCGCTACTCAGAAATATGTCGGGCCGTATTCGTTGGCGAGGCCATGTACATCGCTGCTGTGGGCATTATTCGTGCAGCACCTTGCTGATGCGTATGAGGGCCTGTTCAAGTGTGCTACGTGTGCAGGCAAGGTTGAGACGCAGGAAGCCTTGACCGGCCTTGCTACCATAGATGGTACCGCTACTGAGCACCACTTTTCCTTCAGTCTGCAGTTTCTCGGCAGCCTCGTCGCTGGTAATTCCCCACGCGCTGATGTCGAGCCAAGCCAGGTAAGTACCTTCCAATCGTGTTACGTGTACCTTCGGGAGTTCACTTTGCAGAAACTCACGCAGGTAACGGTAGTTGTCCCACACATATTGGTTGAGGGCATTGAGCCATTCCTCACTCTCGTTGTAAGCGGCTTTGAGTGCCACGGGGCCGAAAGGATTGACGTCACACACTTCAAAGATATTTACCACACGGTTGATGCGGCGAAGCGTCTCGCTGTCTTTACAGATGATGTTGGCAATCTGTAGTCCTGCGATATTGAAGCTTTTGGTGGGCGAGTTGAGGGTTACGCAAATGTCTTGGTTCAATTTGTTAACGGCAGCAAACGGCGTGAAGGTGTAGCCCGGCATAATCAGCTCACAATGTATTTCGTCGCTGATGACGCGTACATGGTGCTTGGCGCAGATTTCACCCATGCGTGCCAGTTCTGTGGCAGTCCACACTCGCCCAACAGGGTTGTGCGGGTTACAGAGTACGAACACCGTAGTTTTCTCATCAGCGCATTGCCGTTCGAAATCTTCCCAGTCGATTTGATAGCTGTCGCCCATTCTCACCAACTCATTTTCCGCCAACACGCAGCCTTGGTTGCTGATACTTGAGTAGAAGCAATTGTACACGGGTGTCTGGATAAGTACCTTTTCACCGGGCAAGGTCAGGGCTTTGATGGCACAGCTCAACGCTGGCACCACACCGGTGGTATAGACAATCCAGGAGCGGTCGATATTCCATTGATGGCGGCGTGAGAACCATGATATGATGGCGTTGTAATAGTCGTCGTCAACCATGGCATAGCCGAACACACCATGTTCCACGCGCTCAGCCAGCGCGCGCCGGATGGCAGGTGAGGCCTCGAAGTCCATATCGGCCACCCATAGGGGCAAGGCATCCTCGGGTACTTCATCCCATTTTACCGAACCGGTGTGACGCCGTTCCACGGCTTTGTTGAAGTTAAACGTATTGTCCATGTCTTTCTGATTTTTGTTTATGCTCATGTAGAATGTCTGGTCTCTGTTGCGGTGTAACCTTGTGAGACCATAAAAGTTTATTGCTATTTCTGCGTTGATAGCCTGTACAAAGATACAAAAAAGTCTTGCATTTAAGCCCAAATTTCATGTCACTGGTGAATAAAATGTAATAATGGTTTTATGGCCTCCCTATCTTGGGAGTAATTTTGTACCTTTGTGCGAGTTACCGTAAAAAGTCATTTGTTAATCTCTAATAATTAGTAGTATGTATGTAAGAAAAGCATTATTCACATTCGTATTTTCTCTTATTGCCTTATGCTCGTATGCAGACAAGGTTTATGACATCTGGCCTGTTCCGCAACAGCAGGTTCGCGTGGACGGCACAGCGACACTTACCGACGAGGTGGTCGTCATTGCCGGTAAAGGTTGTGACAGCTATACGCTCGACCGTGCGAACCAGGTACTTACCGAGCATCACATGAAGGTGGTAATGTCAAATAAACCCCGAAAGGGCGTTGCCACACTTTATTTGGGCATTCATGGCTCGGGTGACAAAGCCGATAAGATAGGTGCTGCGCTTGGTTTGAAACGGGATGTATTCGCGAAACCGAAATACGATCGTCACATTCTCTCCGTGCGGCAGACCAAGGATGGTGCGGTGATAAGTATCATTGGAGAAAACACGAATGCGGTGTTCTGTGGTTTGGCATCATTGGAGCAGATGCTCGACAAGGGCACTAAGGCTTTGTCTTGTGTGGATATTTACGACTATGCTGACATTAGGGACCGCGGTATTATCGAGGGGTATTATGGTGTTCCTTATAGCAAAGAGGTGACAGCCGATTTGTTCCGTTTCATGGCGCGCTACAAGATGAATACTTATATGTATGGTGCCAAGAGCGATCCTTACCACTCACAATACTGGGATAAGGCTTACCCCGAGACCCTCACCGCCGAGCAGAAGCGGGTAGGCATGATGACTTCAGGGATGTTGAAAGAGCTTACCGATGTGGCCCATGCCACAAAAGTCAATTTCATTTGGGCCATTCATCCGGGTGTGGCATTCACCGACACGAAGCAGGATGATGTGCTGAATCGTATTATGGATAAGTTCCAGCTGATGCACGACCTTGGCGTAAGGCAGTTTGGCGTGTTTGTTGACGACGTGGGTGTTCCCTCAGACAGCCTTGAGCTGAAAGTTGCCGCTGACCGTTTGACCGAGTTACAACATCGGGTAGATGCCAGGTGGAATGGCAAGGGCATGCCTGCCAAAGACACTGTGAAGGCACTCAACTATGTGCCTCAGCTGTACGCTTACTCTTGGGTCAGCGACGCCAAAGCCGCCACGTTCTTCCGGTCGCTGAAAGATACACCGAAGAAAACCAATATCTACATCACCGGTAAGGCCGTTTGGACGGTGCCCAACTCATCCGACCCGGCAAAGGTGAGCAAGTGGTTAGGTAGAGACGTTGCCTGGTGGTGGAACTATCCATGCAATGACAATGATATGACCAAGATATTCCCACTTGACATGTATCGTAATTTCCGTGATGAAAAGTGGATTGATAACGACGCTACGCTCGAACCACATTTACAGGGCGTAAACACCCTCATCTGCAATCCCATGCAGCAGGGCGAGATCAGTAAGATAGGACTGTTCAGCGCAGCCGACTATTCTTGGAATCGCGCCGCATTTGACAATGATGCGTCATGGATGGCTTCCCTGAATAAGATCTTTGGTGACAAGGCCACTGATGCATTCCGCCTGCTGCCATACCTGAGCTATTTCGATGAGTCTACGCGCCTTGCCGACTTGATTAGACTGTATAAGCAAAGCCCTGGCGACGTCACGCGTGCGAATGACGTGAAAAAAGAACTTCAAACGATTGTCACATCGGCAAAGCGCATGGCAACCATGGAACAGTCGGAGCATGAAGCCGATCGATTGATGTGGGAGGAGCTGAAGCCCTTTGTCTATAAGGTGAGTGATATGGCAGTGCTTGCGGGGAAGTTGCTTGACGCGCGTGCTCAAAATCATGCAGACGCATCCATCCCCACCACATTGACCAATGAAGAGGCTGCCATGGACAAAAACGAAAGATATACCTTCGACATGCTCAGTGGCATGGGTGAGGATATCAAGTTAGAAAAGAGTAACGCGCAGCCTTCGCAGAAGGTGCTGAGAACGTTTGTCGCCAAACTGGCGGCGAAATAAATTATATTTCATCATTCACCATTCACAGTTAGTACCAACGCGGATAAGTGAGAACGCTCAGTGCTTATTTGTTGGTAATAACTGTGAATAATGAATGATGGAACAGTCGTTGGATTAAGCCTCCTGGATTACACAGTCGTGTCCCTTGGCAAACTCATCGTAAGTGATTTTGCCAATACTGTCGGCTACAATCTTTCCTGAGATAGGATTCTTGATTTCCGTGATGCTGCCTTTAATGGTGGCATTGATATTCTTGCTATCCTCAAAGCAGCGGTCGCTGGCAGCGTCGAAGGTACAGTCTTCGAGTATGATGTTGTCCAGATAACATAGTGGCTGCTCACCGGCGATATGACAACGCACTAAACGCACGTTGGTAGAGTGCCAGGCCAAGAACTCGCCATCGAGCACCGAGTCGTACACTGTCACGTTGTCACACTCCCAGAACGAGTCTCGGGTAACAATCTTGGCATTGTGCACTTCTACGTTCTGACAGTATTGGAATACATACTTTGAGTCGCTCTCTAATCCGTCCACGTAAATATTCTTTGAGAACATGAAAGGGTAAGTGCCGTCTTTGAGTACCACATTCTTCAGCTTCAAGCCATCCACGCGCCAGAATGTTTCGTCGGCGTCATTGATGGTGACATTCTCAAGCTCTAAGTTTTTCATCTCGCGGAAGAACTTGGGACCATCGATGACGCAGTCACGCATCACCATATCATTGCTATACCATATCGCCGAACGGCTGCCCGGCGCAAAATAGCAGTTGGTGATGAGGCTGTGGTCTACGTGCCACCAAGGATATTTGCCATAGAATCGACTGTTGTCGCATTCGAGATTTTCGCAAAACTTGATACCAGACTCACCGTCGGTGATCTCTATATTTTCCAAACGTGTGTTCTTTACCCCGAACAACGGACGCTCGCCTCCGAATTTTTGGTTGCTTATGATTTCCATTACCGCTTTGTAGAATCTTCTATGATTGAAGAATAGTTATAATTATATGTGCTAATATTACATGTGGCAAAGTGTGCTATGCCTTGTGTTTGTAGTTAGTGCAAAGATAATGCCAAAAAGCTTTCAAATGTGGTATTCCATGAATGTTATAGGATTTTGTACTATGTTAACTATCCCCTGCACTGTTGCGCCATCTTGGTGTGACAGGCGTGTCTTGTAAGCGGATGGTCAACTTGCTCCTGGGTGGGGAGAGCTGTAGGGGAGGGTAATGCGGCAAGGCCCCCGTGCAGCGAGGGGAGAGGGGAAAACAAAAGTAGGAGATAAATACCCATGAAAGGCATTTACCTCCTACTTGATTTATGGTCTAATGCTTAGAGGTTGGCGTTATCGTTCTTCCAGTCCTCAACGGCGGGAACAATACCCAGGCCTACAATCTCCTCACGCATCTTCACGAGGTGCTCGTAAGAAGCCTTGAGAGAAGCGAGTTCCTCAGCGGTGCCCTCGGGAGCTACATAGTGCACACCGGTAGCGTCGATGGTAGTAGGCATGGCCATCATCACGTTCTTGAAGCCGAGCTTCTCGTCGTTCACATAGCAGCCTGCGGGCAGGGTGAACTTCTCACCACCCATAGCAGCCTCAATCATCTTTACTGACAGGTAGGCAGGGCTCTGGAATGAGCTGCGGCCACGGAACTTGATGATAGCTGAGCCACCCTGTACGGTGTCGTGCTTGATTTGCTCCCACTTCTCTTCAGAGAGACCCATCTCAGCAAGGGGCTTGCCGTCGATCTTCACCTTAGAGGCGAATACTGCCATCTGCTCGCCATGACCACCGTAAGTGTGCGCGCCGGTCACCTTGTCCTGCTGCACGCCGAACTCTAAGGCCAGAGCCTGCTGCAGGCGGGTAGAGTCGAGGCCAGCGAGTGAGGTCAGCTGGTTGGGCTTCAAACCAGAGTGGATGAGAGCGGTCAGTGCAGTCACGTCGGCCGGGTTGAAGATCACCACCACGTGATTCACGTCGGGGCAGTACTTCTTGATGAAGTCACCGAATTCAGCTGCAATCTGGCAGTTGCCCTTGAGCAGATCCTCGCGGGTCATACCTTCCTTACGGGGAGCGCCACCTGAGCTGATGATGTATTTTGCACCAGTGAAAGCCTCTTCGGGGTTGGTGGTCCAAGTAACGTTGGCACCGGGGAAGGCACACTGAGCAATCTCATTGTAAACACCGTGAAGACCTGGCTCGAAGATGTCGTAGAGACATACGTTAGGTGTAAGACCAAGGGTCAGAACAGTCTGAGCCATGTTTGAACCGATCATGCCGCCTGCGCCGACGATGAGCAGTTTGTCGTTTGTTAAATAGTTCATAACTACGTAAAGTATTTAAATGTTAAGACACGAGCTACTACAATATATGTGGCAAGCATACCTTGGAACAAATGGGTGCTTGTGACATTTGCAAAGGTACTAAAAAAATGCAGCCTACATCCAATTCTCATGCTTTAAATTTGTTGTTTATTCTTAAAAGAATTATCTTTGTCATGTCCGAATAGCAAAAACAAAAGCAAATGAATATTCAGCAAAGATTATCCGATTTACGAGAGGTGATGGCGCGCGAAAGTCTCGATGCGTTTATCTTTCCGAGTACCGATCCCCATCAGAGTGAGTACGTGCCCGAGCGGTGGAAGGGACGCGAGTGGATCAGCGGCTTCAATGGCTCGGCGGGCACCGCCGTGGTGACGCGTGACGCTGCCGCGCTTTGGACCGACAGCCGGTATTTCCTCGCCGCCGAAGAGCAGCTTGCCGGAAGTGGATTTGAACTCATGAAACTCAAGATGCCCGGTACGCCTACCATCGCGGAATGGTTGGGCCGGCAGCTGAGTGACGTGAATGGGGCCCAAGTCGGTGTTGATGGTATGTGCAATAGTCTGGCAAGTGTAGATTCGCTCATCACGGAGCTGCGCCGCGAGGGGGGTATTACCGTCCGCACCAACTTCGACCCACTATCTGTCATCTGGACCGGCCGTCCCGACGTGCCCGATGGGAAGGTAGAAATACAGCCCATGGCCTATGCCGGGGAGGCGACACTCTCCAAGCTCTCGCGCATTCGACAGATG
Source organism: Bacteroidota bacterium (assembly GCA_023425865.1). GTDB lineage: Bacteria > Bacteroidota > Bacteroidia > Bacteroidales > Bacteroidaceae > Prevotella. The sequence goes on from JAFABV010000076.1 coordinate 16,400, forward strand.
TTGAGAGCCCGTCATGCCGATGGCATGCTGGTGTCGGCCCTTGACGACATAGCCTGGACGCTCAACCTGCGGGGTAGCGATGTACACTGTAATCCTGTGTTTGTGGCCTACCTGCTCATCAGCCCCGACGACGCCACGCTGTACATCCACTCGTCCAAACTCACGGTCGAGGTGGAGGCCTATCTCGCGACGCAGGGCGTAAAGGTGGCCGACTATGCTGCTGTGGGACAGGGACTCAAGTCTTATTTTGCGTATAACATTCTCATCGACCCCAGTGAGACCAGCTATACCCTTGCCAAACTTGTCACCACGCCGGAGGTCATTCGTCAGCCATCTCCCATCCCGTCGATGAAGTCGGTAAAGAATGATGTTGAGATTAACGGCTTTCGCCAGGCCATGCTGCGTGACGGTATTGCGATGGTGAAGTTCTTGCGCTGGCTCAAACCCGCCGTAGAGGCAGGTGGGCAGACCGAGCTCACCATATCTCAAAAGCTGTATGACTTGCGGGCCGCGCAGCCGCTGTTCCGCGACATCAGCTTCGACACCATTGCCGGCTATGGGCCCCACGGTGCCATCGTCCACTACGAGGCCACGCCCGATACCGACGCCCTCTTAGAGCCCCGTGGCCTGCTGCTGCTCGACAGCGGCGCCCAGTATCAGGACGGCACCACCGACATCACCCGCACCATCCCCTTGGGGCCACTCACCGACGAAGAGCGCCACGTCTACACCTTAGTGTTAAAAGGGCATATCCAGCTCGAACTGTGCAAGTTTCCCGAGGGCGCCAGTGGCACCCAGCTCGACATTCTGGCCCGTCAGGCGCTGTGGCGCGAAGGTCTCAACTACCTTCATGGCACGGGGCACGGCGTAGGCTCGTACCTCAATGTGCACGAGGGTCCGCACCAGATTCGCATGGAGTATGTGCCCTCACCGCTGCTGCCGGGCATGACCGTCACCGACGAGCCCGGGCTCTATCTGCCTGGCCGTTTCGGCGTGCGCATCGAGAACACGTTGGTAGTGACACCTTATAAGGAAACGGAGTTCGGAAGGTTCCTCCAGTTCGATGCCCTTACCCTGTGTCCCATCGACACCGCGCCCATTGTCCGTGAAGAACTGCTGCCCGAAGAGGTCGACTGGCTCAACGCTTATCACCGCCGTGTATATGCCGAGTTGTCGCCACACCTTGATGAGGCCGACCGCGCTTGGCTCGAAGCGGCCACAGCGGCCATTTAATCTCCGAGGAGTGCAGCACAGCATCCGTGGGGTGGTGTAGGGGGGGGGCATGGCCTAACGTGTATCGTTCGCGGCATGCGCCCCCTGCTTGTCAGTTTCCCCAAATCTCCTCATCGGTGGGCACATGGATGTTGTGGGCCAAGGGCGCTATGCGGGTGATGTTGAGCAAATGCTTGTAGGTAAAGTTCTCTGAAATAGAGTTGTTGCCCCACGAACCACATCCTAACGTGTTGGTCACGGCCAGCCCATTCTGTATATTGCCGCCCGCCGTCGTGGCGCTGATGGCGTTCACCACCACGCGCGACACCTTCAGCATGCTCCCGGCCATGATGATGTTGCCCTCGTTTTTCGAGTGTACGCTTGCCGAGTGGCCCGAGCCCTCGTAGTCGAGGTTGGCCTCGGCAATCTTGATGGCCTCCTCAAAACTGTTGTTATAGGCAAAGGCACCCATCACCGGGAACATCTTTTCCTTGGCTATCATCTCCTCCTTGCCATACGCCTTGGCCTCTACCACAAGCACCTTGGTGCCCTCGGGCACCGTGAGCCCGGCCTTTGCCGCAATCTCCATGGCCGACCGCCCCACACACTCACGGCACATCTTGCCCTCGGGGAATATCACGTCCATCACCCTCTGGCGCTCGTCGTCCTTGACGATGTAGGCATGAGCACGCTCAAAAGCCCTGAACACTTCTTCCTTGTCGGCCTCGTGGTAGATGAAGCTCTGCTCGCCGGTGCAGATGATGCCATTGTCGAACGCCCTGCCGGTGACCACCTTCTGCGCGGCTTCATCATAGTCGATGTTGCGGTCGAGGAGCACCTGCACGTTTCCGGCACCCACACCGTATGAGGGCTTGCCCGACGAATAGGCCGACTTCACCATGGGCATGCCGCCGGTGGCCACCACCACGTCGGCTGCCGCCATGAGTTCCTTGGTCTTGTCGATGCTTGGCTCCTGAATACACTGGATGAGGTTCTCGGGCACGCCATAGGGCTTCAGCGCGTCGAGTATCAGCTCCACGGCCAGGCTCGAGCACTTCTTCGACTTGGGGTGCGGGGCGATGATGATGGTATTCTTGGTCTTCAGCGCGAAGGCAATCTTCGACATGGGCGTCACCACCGGATTGGTCATGGGCGTGATGCCGGCAACAACGCCCATGGGCTTGGCAATCTCGATCATGTGGGTGGTCTCGTCAATATTGAGAATACCCATCGACTTCTTGTCACGCAGGTTGTAATAGACGCCTTTCGACTTGCTCCTGATCTTGGCCACCTTGTCTTCGTAGACACCCATCTCGGTTTCCTCTACCGATAGCTTGGCGAGCATCTCCGCATTGTCGAAAATCGTTTTGGTGGCAATCTTCACCAGTTGGTCTACTTCTTCTTGATTGAAGTTGCGTTCATAAACTTCCTGCGCTTGCCGTGCGTTGGCAACCATCGTCTTCACATTCTCTTCCATGATCATAATAAGTTAGTGCGTGATAATAATAAGTTAGTTCGTGATAATAAAATCAGTATAGCCCCTGATAGATAGCCCTGATCTCATCGTCCGACAGGGGCACATAGTTGTTGGCCAGCAGCCGCTGTTGGGTTTCTACCACTGTCTTGGTAAACGTCTCTATCTCCTCGGGCCTCATGCCGTAGTCGCTCAGCCTCGCGGGCTTGATGAGTTGCAAGAGCAGCGCGTCGAGCGCATCGAACACATGGTCATCTACGCCGAGTGCCTTCTGCAGAATTTCCATCACCTCCAGCAGGTTGCGGCCGCCGGGGTTCTTCTGCTGGTAGAACTTAAACACGGCGGTGAAGAACCGGGCGTTCGACTCGCCGTGGGGCACATGGTATGTTCCGCCCAGGGGATACGACAGCGCGTGTACGGCCCCCACGCCGGTGTTGCCGAAGCCGATGCCCGCAAAGTTGGCGGCCACGAGGATGTCTTCCAGGCGCTCGAAGCGGTATTCCTCGCCCCGCGAGGCAATATTTCTGAAAATGTCGATGATGGTCTCGATGGCCGACCTGTCGAAAATCTTGGTGTAGGGGTTCGACTTCGGCGACACGTATGACTCCGTGGCGTGAATCAGGGCGTCGATGGCGCTGAACATATAGAACTTAAAGGGCAGCCCCCTCAGCAGCTCAGGTATGATCACGGCGTCGTCGGCCAGTATCTCGTCGGTGGCCAGCCCCAGCTTGGTGTGCTTCGATTTGATTTCGGCAATAGAGAGATTGGTCACCTCGCTCCCCGTACCTGCGGTGGTAGGGATAATGACCAGCTGCTTCTCTTTCACTAACGGCACCTTCTTCTCGAAGGCGTCTGTCACATTGGTAATGCCTTGCAGGGCAAAGATCTTGGAGATGTCGATCACCGTACCGCCACCTACGGCGACCACCCGACGGAATGACACGCCCTTCAGGTCGGCGATGACGCTGTTCATCATCTCGTCGGAGGGCTCGCCCTGACCATATTTTTCCTGCATCACAAAATGCGATTGCAGATGGAGGGGTTCCATGAAGGGTTTGTACAGAAACTCATTGGTAATGACCAAATCATCCTCGCGCAGGTCGTATTCCTTGGCAAACTCAGCAAAAGAATCGTACTTGCCAATTCTCGTTTTCAATTTAAACCACTGCATAGCTTTCGATTTTTAAGATTGTTTATGGACGTATTGTATGTTTAGAGTTTCATAACGAAAGTGTTATCTGTTCGCAAAATTAGGGAAATATTCAATTCAAAGCACACCGAAAGCGTTGAAAAATATGCCGTTACGACTATTATTTAAGGTTTTTTCACGCAGTTTTCAAATGTACCTTGTGTTTTGCTTACTGTACTTTTCATTTCGTTACGTAAGTTTATAGGAAAGTTGTTCTGCTGTCATCTTCATGCTTAGGTTGTACTCCCACGGCCGCCGCCCTTTGGTGCGCAATAGCAGTCTTGGCTGCCGCTTGACTGGCTGCCAAGGCACGATGTGCCATCTGCAAAACTCAATGTGGCCGTCGTTCAGAACGAAGCATTTCGTTTTGTAATCGCCAGAGGTTGCGATGTGTTTGGCTGGTATCCTGTTTGTGATGGTGGGGGCGAGCTTTTTATCCTCTCAATTTGCCTTACACGCCTTCCAGTCCGCACCATTCTGCTTAGGTTATGTGCGGCAATAGTTGGCCGTTTGCCTTTGTCTGTGGCGCGGAGGGGCAAGCGGCTGTACTTGGAGTAGGGGAGGGATGTGGTCTGATAGAAGTTGGTAATCTTGCAAGCGCAAAGTGATTTTGTAGTTGGCAAACGTCAAGTTGCCAAACGAGGGCGGGGTGTGGTTTCACGCTGCACTTGCCGCGTAACGCAACTCTTGCATGCGCGCAAGTATCAATATGGGTAGTCTCTCATCCGCGTGCCCCCTCCCCGATACTGTCTAAGGTGTGTCGCTGCAATGCCATGGCCCCTATGAAATCGTGCTTTCTCTACCTGTTAGCACTCCTTTCGCACGCCAATCATTGTGTCACCTCGCCCTTCACGCCCGATGGTTCTATATGAAACCATCCAATGGTTCTATATAGAATTATCCGATGGTTCTATATAAAACCATCACACCCTCTTGGCGTTCTCGTTCTCCTAAAGCGCAGTGGTTGCGGCTTAAGAGCGTCGTCTTAGTAGGCTAAAGGAGGGGATTACGCAGATGGTGAACGGGTAGAAGAGCCAACGCACAAGAAATGCTTGTTGGTTCGTCAGGGGAGCAGGCGCTCACCGTTCCACACACCATTTTACGCCAACCCAATACTCTGTTGTCACCGCGTACTGTTTTCTTAGACCATTTACATTCCTACATAAGTCCTTGCAACACCATTCAGGAAGACGGTCCTTGATATTGTGTATCACCAGATGGTGCTATTGTAAGATTTGTTATTGCAGTTACCTTGCGGTAGAAGTCCGCATTGAATCAAGATTGTAAGATGGAATTATAATGCGCCATTTGCACATAAATGCTTATTTTGCAATCATTATACTGCTTTTCATGAATGAAATTTGGCAAATATACTGGATTTTATTATATTTGCACTTATTATTAATTAAATAAAGATGGACGTAAGACCTCTTAATAGGATTAAAGTGGTTCTTGTTGAGAATCAGAAGACCAGTAAATGGTTGGCAGAACAACTCGGTGTCTCTGCCGTAACGGTCAGCAAGTGGTGCACTAATATGCACCAGCCCGACCTGCAGACGTTGGCCAGAATAGCCGAACTGATCGGATGTGAGAAAAGAGAACTGATTACAGAATAGAGAAGTCTCAATTTGATTTCAGAAGGCATTTGAGAAGAAGTAGAAGTTGTTAAATCAGCATTTAGAAGAAGATAAAAATCAATGATAGAGAAAGAAAATACAGTTATCGATCTTTTTGCTGGAGCTGGAGGTTTGTCACTCGGTTTATATCAAGCAGGGTGGCATGGCCTATTTGCTGTTGAGAAAAATGCTTTTGCTTTTGAAACGCTGAAATATAATCTGATAGATAATAAGAAACATTTTGATTGGCCGGAGTGGCTACCAAAATCAGCCCACGATATCAATGAGGTTTTGAAGAACTATTCAGAACAACTTGAAGCATTGCAAGGTAAGGTGGATCTGGTAGCAGGAGGACCACCGTGTCAAGGTTTTTCGATGGCCGGTAAACGGGTAAAGGATGATGTTCGCAATCAGTTGGTGTTTTCCTACATAAAGTTTATCAAGTTGGTCCGGCCCAAGATGATTCTCTTTGAAAATGTCAAAGGTTTTACGTATGCATTTAATAAGAAGAAAAAAGAGGGTGTAGAACCTTATTCGCAAATCGTTATTAATGCACTTGAGGGATTAGGCTATGCTGTCAAACCTCATGTGATTGATTTTTCTGAATATGGTGTACCTCAACGGCGTAAGCGTTTCATACTCGTTGGTGTTAAGGAGGGTTTGTGCTCGCCAAATAAATTTGAGCAATTACTGAAAGAGAATCGTGATGCTTTTTTAGCGGAAAGGGGCCTTAATATTGTAGTCCCCTTGCAAGATGCTATATCTGATTTGCTTCGTGGCAATGGAGAACTGCCGACACCTGACCGCAAAGGATTTAACTCAGGTAGATATGGTAAACGTAGCTTGACTGCGTATGAGAAATTAATGCGTGGGGACTATCCAGAGACACACGATGTTCCTAATAGTCATAGTTTTGCTCATCATACAGCAGACAAACAGATTTGTTACAAACGTCTATTGGCTGAATATCCAGAACGAGGCAAACGTATAGACGGGGCAGCCCGTGAAGGATGGGGTATTAGGCAGCGTGGAATCACAGTCTTAGATCCCAATGCTGTTTCACCAACTATTACTGGGCAGCCAGATGATTATTTGCATTATTCTGAGCCTAGAATTATGACAGTCAGGGAATGCGCCCGTATCCAATCGTTCCCAGATTGGTATGAGATAAAGGCGAAATACACCACAGGTGGGAAAATGCGCAAAATTGAAGTGCCTCGGTATTCCCAAGTAGGTAATGCCATCCCTCCATTATTTGCTGAACAAGCAGGTAATGTACTTAAACAAATGTTGCATCATGAAGGATAATTTGCAATTTCGTGTCAGTGCCGAACTGAAGAATATATTGGGTCGGGATTTGATCACGAGCCCCGATATTGCTATTTTGGAGTTGGTCAAAAACTCGTATGATGCCCATGCATCAAAGGTGGAAATCACCTTTGATGATGATTATTTGTCAATTGCCGACAATGGCAAAGGCATGTCAAAAGATGACCTTGTCAACAAATGGCTTTTCGTTGCGTATTCTGCAAAAAGTGATGGAACAGAAGACAAATCTTATCGAAGCAAGTTCAAGCGTCATTATGCAGGAGCAAAAGGCATCGGTAGAATGTCGTGTGATCGATTGGCAAAGAATCTTACTCTAACAACTCGAAGTGCAGTTGAAAATAAAACAGAGGTTCTTCATGTTGATTGGAGCATATTTGAACTAAGTAAGCAAACCGAATTCGATACGATAAACATTCCCCATGAGACGATAGACAACATTCCTGTTTTTCCACTATCTTCTACCACGGGAACAATATTAGAGTTTTCTGGTCTTCACCTTTCATGGTCGCATGAAGATATCAAGCGACTAAGAAAGTCTTTGGAAAAAATGATTAATCCTTTCTCTGGTACAGATGATGATTTTCAGATAGAAGTTATTGCCCCGAAGATGAAAGCCGAAGATGAAAAGGCAAAATCTTCTCATGACATAGTAAATGGTATAATAGGGAACTCCATTGCTGATGTACTGAAGCTTAAAACCACACAGATTGAAAGCCGTATTCAGAATGGATTGATTCGTACTACATTAATTGACAGAGGAATAGTGATGTATGAGATTGAAGAGCCCAATAATGAGTACCAATCTATAGAATCTTCGTCAATAAGTCTTTTCTTTCTGAATCATGCTGCTAAATCTTCGTTTACGAGGATGATGGGGGTACAGCCAGTAAGCTATGGCAATATCTTTTTGTTCAGAAATGGATTTCGAATTTTGCCTTATGGCAATTGGGATGATGATAGTTGGGGGGTAAACCAACGTCAGCAACAAGGTTATAAACGTTTTCTTGGTACTCGTGACTTGTTCGGCCGTGTTGATGTAGAAACGGATAACCCCGAATTGATCAAGGAAGTATCAAGTCGAGATGGTGGTTTAATAAAAACAGAGGCTTCTCAACAGTTAATGGAGTATTTCACTTTGACACATAGACGCTTGGAGCGTTATGTCGTAGGTGTCTTATGGGGAGAAGGTTTCTTAAGAAAAGAGTACTTTGTCAATCAAGCTTCTGCAATAAATGCTCGCGAACAGCTAAAAGGTGATAAGGATTCTGATTCTGCAAAACACTTATATGAGAATATTGGAAGTAAGGTTGACTTCCTTCAACTCATAAAGTCTCTTGTCAATGACAAGTCCATTTCCGTTATTAAGTATAATGAAGACTTGGCAAATATTGTGGCTAATCCTACAGACACAGAGGTGGTTCAAGCACAGATTCTTGATGATGTCCGTAAGTTGGCAGAAAAAACCAACGATTCCTATTTGTTGGACAAACTCTTGCAGTTTGAAAAGCATCTCGATGATTTGCGTCGTGAAAAGGATGAGGCAAAAGAAAAAGCCGAAGAAGAAAGGAAAAATAGGGAGCGTGCAGAACGCGAACGTGATGTACAGATTCAAAAGAACAAGTATCTAACTGCAACGAGAAATACGACAAAAGAAGTGCAAGACCTAATACATGTTATTTTGATTTCCTCTACCACTTCTGTCAGTTTAATGGATACTGCAAAGTGCCAGCTGGCAGATAGGGATTTGAATGGGTTGAGAATATCATTGGATAAGTTTGATTATCATATTTCTAAAATAAATAAACTCTCAAAGTTAATAACGAAGGCTGACTTATCTCTTTTGGCAGAATCGAAATTGGTAGATATTCAGAACTATGTTAAGGAATATCTAGCAAATTTTTCGGATTCGTTCAAGGTGCAATATTATTCTGACATTACAGAACCACTTGAGAAGAAAATATCCATTTTAGATTTATCCATTATATTAGATAATTTAGTGAGTAATTCCCAGAAAGCAAATGCGAAAGAACTGAGATTAGATTTCTCAAGGAAAGGACGTACATATATTGTCGATTTTACCGACAATGGCGACGGCGTCGATTTGGGCATGTTTACACCACAAAGTATTTTTGAAGAAGGAATTAGCAATCGCCGGGGTGGTTCTGGGATTGGACTGAGTACCATCAAAGACCGAATGAAAAAGGAATTAAATGGTGATATCGAGTTTCTGGGGAATGGTTTGCACTTTTCAACAGGTGCGACTTTCCGCTTAATATTTGAATAAAGGTTATGAAACAGAAAAGATGTATTTTGCTGATCGACGATAAGGATCAAAGTGATGTAACTGATAGCATTAAGATGCAATTAAAAAATGATTTTGACTTGGAGTTTATCTTAATTCGAACTGCTGCTGCTGAACTGAAGAAGGATGGAGGAGAGGATTTGGACATAGATAAACTCAAATCAGAGATTGAATCCAAGATAAAAAACAAAAGCGTTTACATCGCCTTAACAGACTTTGATTTAGAATGTGACTCCCTTAATGGTTTAGGAGTAGTTAGTATGGTGCATGAAATCCGTCCTAAAGTCAATTTCTTAGTTTATTCTGGCAACTGGGATGAAGTAATTAGAACAGTTGTTGGGAAAGACTACAAGAATTCTTCAATTGAAGAACTTGTTGGAGGGATCAACAATCTTATACATGATAACATTATTAACTGCATTGGCCGCACAGACTATAAGGGTGATCTTATTAAGTATTTGAAAGAGAATAGGGGTGATTCTATCGAACATCGGTTAGTTGCATTATTACGAGCAAATGGCGACATGAAATTTGAATCTTGTTTCCCCAAGTTCAAAGGCATGACATTTAATGATATTGCCAATACGATAGAGAGCCATTCCGATGCTCGTTCTGACGAATGGATAGAGGCTATATTAGCCCAAACTATTGCATATCTTGTAAAACAGAACAATGAGTAAGGCAGTTTGTATATATCCGCAAGATAGCACAACAGATTTTCTGCGTCCGCTGTGCGACCATATCTGTGCATCCTTTGATGCTGTGGAAGTCGGATATGACACCTCTGGTGACGATGATCCAATGGAAATTATTTTTAATGAGGTTAAAGATGCTGAGAGCATATTCTTTCTCGGTCACGGAATGAGCACATGCCTTTATGCAAGTATTTTAGACAATGTGGAACTGTTCAATAACGAAAATATATCCTTGTTGGAAGGCAAACGATTATTTTTGTTGGCATGTAATTCTGATCAGTTCATTACTAAATTCAAACTGTCAGATGCTGTAGGCTTTGGATTTCTACCAACAAGCGAAGAGGACATTGAGAGGACAAAGCAATACCACAAAATAGATATTTCAATGACAGGAATTCTTGATGTGGACTGTTTTAAGGCTGCTCTTGTTCAATGCCTCATCAACACTTTATCAAGGGAAACAATGGATGATCCCTACCTGTTTAGAGAAAGAATGCTGTTCAATACTTGTTGTGAAATCGTGGATTGTCTTACTAACAAGAAATCTACAAACTATAGAATTGTCGCAGATGAATTATACTATATGTATAAGGACATGATTATAATGTAAGAAAGAATGTCAAAAAAGAAATATACATTCATTGATTTGTTTGCTGGCTGTGGAGGACTTTCTGAAGGCTTCTACCGTCAAGGATTCAAGGCTCTTGCCCATGTTTTCCGCTTTGCCGCCCAGTGGCTTGAGCCCACGGCGAACTGAGCCTCGTCGTGCCGGCTGAGGCGCTCGATGCAGTGGTGGCAGATGCCTATCTGTCAGGCCTTATTACAGAATAGCTTGTGGTAGAAGTCCGTATTGAATCAAGATTATAAGATGGAATAATAATGCGCCATTTGCACATAAATGCTTATTTTGCAATCATTATACTGCTTTTCATGAATGAAGTTTGCCAAAGATACTGAATTTTATTATATTTGCAATTATTCTGCCCCATTCATGCAAAAGAGAATCATGTTACTGTGAGGAGGGAATTGAATTAGTAAGTATCTTTTGTTAACAAGAAACTTTGTAGTTGTAATAATTGATTTCATCGTCATCATCTTCAAAAAATATGGATAGAGATAAACAAAAAGAACTATACAGAGAATTTCTATTGAAATGCACTCGTAATCCCAATAGCGCAAACAATTATAGTGATTTCAAGAGAATAAATGAATGCATTCAAGAAATATATCCTGAAGAAAGAGATGTTTCAATATTAGATTTCGATAATGCTGACGAATTCAACCAGCTTGTTGAAAAGCTAAACAGCTTGCAAAAATATGTTGATTATAATAATATAGGAAAAAATCAATATTCCAATGCTGTAGCCTTTTATCAGTGTTTTCTAAATGCAAAGCACCTGTTCGCAAATATATATTCTGTAAATGAAGTCAAAACAAACACAGGACAGTCTCTCCAGCAAATCTTCTATGGTGGTCCCGGCACCGGGAAATCCAACACGATAAAATGTGAGGTTGACCAGAAGGACTTACCGAGGGTGCGTACAACGTTCCATCCTGATAGCGATTATTCAACCTTTGTGGGTGCATATAAGCCAACATCTGTGGAAGTACCCATGATGACTATGATAGGCACAACAGCTGTACCAGCCGAGAATCCAGACGGAACACCACGATGGGAGAAGAAAATTGTCTATGAGTTTGTGCCACAAGCATTCTTGAAAGCCTATACGGGAGCATGGAAAAATCAAGATGAGCCATTCTTCTTGATTATCGAAGAAATCAACCGTGGTAACTGCGCCCAGATATTTGGCGACTTATTCCAACTGCTTGACAGAAATGATGAGACTGGGCTTTCCGACTATCCCATATCGCCAGACGAGGATATCCAGAAGTTCTTGCTGACAGACAAGAAATATGGTTTTGCGGCATTGACTACGGAACAGAAAGCTGCAATACCGGAAGAAGTGCTGTCGGGCGAATTGATGATTCTGCCCAAGAACTTGCATATCTGGGCGACCATGAATACAAGCGACCAATCGCTCTTTCCCATTGACTCTGCCTTCAAGCGTCGCTGGGACTGGCAGTATATGCCTATCTCTGACGGAAAGAAGGGATGGCAGATTGCAGCTAACGGCAAGCGTTATGACTGGTGGCAGTTCCTTCAGAAGATGAACGACAAGATTGGCTCTACCACCAATTCAGAAGACAAGAAATTGGGCTACTACTTCTGCAAGGCAAAGAATGGTGTCATTGATGCAGCAACCTTTGTGGGTAAGGTGGTGTTCTACATCTGGAACGATGTGTTCAAGGACTTTGCCGAAGAATGTGGTGACCTCTTCAAAGATGAAGAGGGCATTCTGTCGTTCAACAAGTTTTATACCGTTGGTATGGATGGTAAGGCAAAAGTCGTAGAAGAGAAAGTTGAGCTGTTCTTAAAGAACCTTGGCGTGGAACCTTTCATTGATGACGGGGAAGCCGACGATGAAGACGAAGGGAATGGCGTTGGAGATACATTATAAATGGCGAAATATTCAAGCGAAGATGTGAGTGTGTGAGCGTGCACTTTGCCGATGAGACGTGTGGCTGAATCAACAGCAGTTGGCAGAAATATACAATAATGCTCAGCAGAACATCAGCCTGCATCAAAAAAGGATATACGCAGATGGTGAACTGGAAGAAGAATGAGAATACTTATTGAAGAATATCAGTACGATGTAGCCAAGGTGAAGGACATTCTTCATGGCATTGATGCCTTGGAGAACGTTGAAGGACGGGTGTCCATACACTATGTGGGGTATTACTACAACACCCTGCTGAAAGACTGCGTGTTTATTCTTCCAAAGGTGCTTCTCAAAGATGTGGACGGCCAGGAGCTGGCATTCGGCAAATACAAACCAGAGGATATAGTCAGCCCAGACAAAAATAAGGAACTGGAGGTTCATGAGAAGGATTTTCTCTATAAGTTTGCTGTATGGATTTATCGTGCCATTGTCGTTTACAAGAACGACAGACGGAATGATACCGACATTGTGTATCACACAAAGATTGCACAGATAGGCAAAGGCAGTCGTAGGTTAAGCAATACCTACCTTGACATTCTGCTCCAACTGCTGCAGTTCAACAAAGACAACCAGAGTTTCTTTTTCTTCATTGTTAAGAATCTGCATTCGGGTTACAACAAAATCAACTGGACGCGAACCATCAGCCGTGAAACGGCTATAGTACAAGGTGAACAGCCCATCTATTTGAAGCCCGTCAACAAGAAAAGGCAGATAAACTTTGACGAAGAGCTGCTTGTCATCTTCTTCTCCATTCTGAACTATATCGGAGATACCTATGGATTCCCAAAGGACATCAAGTGCCAGTTCCAGCTAATAAAAGGTGCACAGTTTAAGACTTATCTGAATGGATATGGCCGTACCCGACTGCGCCAGATAAAGTACAAGTATTTCTCCGACAAGGCTTTGGAGCTATGGAACCTGTGCTATGCTTTCTTTGATGAAGCCAGACAAGTATTTGTCAGCACAGAGAAGAAAGAATATCTGCTTGTAAAGAGTTTCTACATTGTCTTTGAAGCCATCATTGATGAACTGATTGGCGATAATCCTTTGCCTGATGGCATGGATAAGAAACAAGAAGACGGAAAAATCGTAGATCACCTTTATACTGCAAAGAGTCTTATAGAAAGTGAGGTAGGTCAGACATACTATATTGGCGACTCGAAGTATTATAAGATGGGACATCCGCTTGGTATAGAATCCATCTACAAGCAGTACACTTACGCCAGGAATGTTATCCAATGGAATCTCGATATTTTCAATCGGGGGGATGCCCCCCAGTCGGGTGTCCGACTTCGTGATGATGTGACTGAGGGCTATAATATCATCCCCAACTTCTTCGTTTCTGCGAAGATGGATGAAGCTTTCGACTATGCTAACGATGGCATCGAGAAGACGGACAGGCTGCATAACAGACACCGCAAGGAACAATTCAAGAACCGTCTTTTTGACCGTGACACATTGTTGTTGTTCCACTATGATGTAAATTTCCTCTTTGTCCTCTCACTTTATGCCAGGAATAATGCCTCCCAAAAAGCCGACTGGAAACGTAAGGTACGCAAAAAGTTCCGTGAAGAAATTCAAGACTGGCTGCAAGAAGACTTCGATTTCTATGCGATGGCAGCAAAACCAGGAGTGGATGCACGTAAGTATTTCAAGAGCCATTTCCAAGAAGTATTGGGTAAAACTTACACACCATTTGCTGACAACAACATTTTCTCTCTAGCTCTTGACAAGCAAGATCCTGAGCACGACAACGAAACACTGCTCGCAGAGCTGCGCCACCACTTCTTTGTTGAGCCTTGCCCGCTGGGCAACGATCCTCAGCCTGCCATTCAATCAGTTGTGGCTAAGGCTGGATTGGCTGCCGTGCTGCCGGCAAGCGACCTCGTGTTGGTGGGCTGTCTGCGCGACAAAAGGCATCGTGAATGGGTGCAAGATAACGGAATATACAATATCCGACTTGCCATGGGTTCTGACAATGTTTCAGGTGCATTGAATCCGTCACCCGAACTAATGAACGTGTCACACCTGCTACTATACAAAGAAGATGCAAGGAGCGTTGACCACTATTTTGATGTCAGTTCTCCAATGGGAATGCCTGAAATATATGGTTTTGACAGGATGAAAGAGCTTGACTATTCTTTCAACGTCAAGCGGCTTCCCGAAAGCTCGTATGAAAAAAGGCTGCTTGACAAATATGGAAAACGTGCCTACCTGATATACCACTTCGATACACTGCCCATAGCGTTGTCTCAAGGTAAGGCGGTCAATTTGGAACGGCTGCTCAATGTCTATATTACTGAAGACCTGCCCATTGGAATGCCTTTCGTTATCTCATTTAGTGAATTGCTAAAATACATTGAATAGTCTTATGTCAGACATTCTCACCCCGCAACAACGTCATACAAACATGGCTGCCATTCACGGCAAGGACACGAAGCCAGAATTGGTGGTGCGCCACTATTTGTGGGGACATGGCTTTCGCTATCGTCTAAACAATCCACGATTGCCAGGAAAGCCAGACATCGTGATGAAGAAGTACAGGACGTGCATCTTTGTGAATGGATGTTTTTGGCATGGGCATGAGGGGTGCAAGTATTACACTGTTCCTAAAACTAATACGGAATTTTGGGTAAATAAAGTGCATCGAAACAAAATGCGCGATGTGAAAGTACAACAAAAGCTTGCCTTGATGGGGTGGCACACTATCACCATCTGGGAATGTGAACTGAAGCCTGCCACGAGAGAAAAGACATTGGAATCGCTGGCTTATACGCTTAATAAAATATTTCTGCAAGATAGGACTGTCAAACGGTATAATGTACCAGAAGAAGAGCAAATGATAGCTGCAGAAGGCACTCCTGCAACATATGGTAATAAGACAACTTGAAGATACGTTACAGGATAAATATACGTGAGTTTGGGATAAAACTTCTATTAACCTTCCATCGATGGTAAATGAAAGGCTGTTGTAACCTCAAGGGCAGACTATCGGAAAGCAGAAAATGTCAATCCTTGTATGCTATCATTTCGGCACGTACAGAAACTTATCATGAACCTACGCTCGGCTCTCACAGCATACTGCTGCATTGGCAATAAGTCAGGGGCACCGCCTGTACATGAGGAAAGGGCAGGCCGTTAGAACTGTTTGCATGCTGATTTGTCCATTACCCGCGTATAGTATGATTTTATCTTTCTCTCCTAATCATATATAAATAAGGAGGCCAAGGGCAAACCATTTGGGCGCGGGGGGCAAAGGTGTTGGCCCACTATGCGCCTATCCGAGGGGAGGCGCCCGAGTGGCCCTTTTGTGGCGGATCAGTGGCTTTGTCAATCCTTATGTTAGAAGAAGATGCCGAATGCCAACGAATGGATTTTCGAGCTATAGGTCATGTCGAGCACGTTGCATGGGGAGTATTCGGCGTAGAAGTTGAGTAATGGTGAGGCAAAGGTGTCCATGAGGTCGACCTTGACAAACTGCTGGCGGGTAGCCCATCTATATTAATAAGGAGGTATCGTCTTGTGAGCCAGAGAAAAAAGCGCTAAATATTTGTGTATTTGAAAAATAAGCGTTAATTTTGCACCGCAATTTGTGGTACTACCACATTTTGTTATGTTTCATAATAAAAAAATTAAAACCAAAACAAGATGATTATTGTACCCGTAAAGGATGGTGAGAACATCGAGAGAGCTCTCAAGAAGTTCAAGAGAAAGTATGAGAAGACTGGTGTTGTGAAGGAGCTTCGCGCTCGTCAGCAATATGACAAGCCCTCTGTACTGAAGCGTCTCAAGATGGAACACGCCATTTACGTACAGAAGCTGCGTCGCGAGGAAGAATAAAAAATCTTCCCGAAAATTTGGTAGTTTGAATTAATTTCCCTATATTCGTTGCCGAATACATCGTGTATCGAGATTGAAGCAACGCTTGGAAATGATAGAAGAATTTTTGAACTATCTGCAGTTTGAGCTTAATCGCTCGCCACTGACGATAAGCAGCTATTCGGAAGACCTTAAGGCCTTCGAATTGTACTTCAAAAATTTAGAAAATCAGCTCACATGGGAGTCGGTAGATTCTGATGTCATCCGAGGGTGGATGGAGAGCATGATGGATAAAGGAAACAATGCCTCGACTGTCAATAGAAGATTGTCTGCGTTGCGTTCCCTTTATCGTTTTGCACTAAGTCGTCACCTGGTAGAGGTTGATCCGGCGCGCCGTGTGGAAGGCCCAAAGAAAGAAAAGCCGCTGCCGCAGTTTCTCAAGGAAAGCGAGATGGACCAATTGCTGGATAATGACAGCTGGGGTTTGTCTTTTGCGGATGTACGCGCGAGAACCATTATCATGACGTTCTATGCGACCGGCATTCGCCTGGCAGAACTGGTAGGGCTTGATGAATGGCAGGTTGACCTTCAGGCGCTCTGTCTCAAGGTTACCGGCAAGGGCAACAAGCAACGCGTGATTCCCTTTGGGGAGGAGCTGCGCGATACTTTGTGCCAATATGTGACGGTGAGAAACCGGGAGGTGGGCAGGCCGGAAGACGGTGCCCTCTTTGTCACAGATAAAGGTGTGAGGATGTCGCGAGTTCAAGTGCGCAACGAGGTGCGCAAGCATCTGGCAGAGGTGTGTACGCTCAAAAAGCTCTCACCGCATGTGCTCAGGCACACCTTTGCGACTGCCATGCTCAATCACGGCGCGGGTATAGAAAGCGTAAGAAGGCTGCTCGGTCATGAGAGTGTCTCGACCACCGAGATTTACACGCACACCACCTTTGAGCAGCTCAAGCGAGTATATCACGATGCCCATCCCAGGGCTGGAGTCTAACCTTATTAAATTGGAGGTTTCTATGGAAATTAAGATTCAGTCGATTCACTTCGACGCTACCGAGAAGTTACTGGCGTTTATCGATAAGAAAGTCGCCAAGTTAGAAAAGACGTTTGAAGATATTCAGAAAGTAGAGGTGCAATTGAAGGTTGTGAAGCCCGCCACCGCATTAAATAAGGAAACCAGCCTGACGGTGGACGTGCCTGGCGGCAAACCGCTCTTCGTGGCTAAGACTTGCGACACCTTTGAGGAGGGCGTAGATAGCTGTGTAGACGCGATGCGGGTACAACTGGAGAAATTCAAGGAAAAAATAAGAAATCATTGAAAAATTTCCCCGAAAGATTTGCGGGTATAAAATAAATGCAGTATCTTTGCAGCCGTTTTACAACGAGTCCATAATGATGTCGCTTGGCGGCTGCAAGGATTTGCCTCTTTAGCTCAGTTGGCCAGAGCACGTGATTTGTAATCTCGGGGTCGTTGGTTCGAATCCGACAAGAGGCTCCCTCGCTGAGGATTTGGAGAAAACATTTATTGAGACATAGGGGTGGTTACCAGAGTGGCCAAATGGGGCAGACTGTAAATCTGCTGGCTCTTGCCTTCGGTGGTTCGAATCCATCACCACCCACTCGAAAAGGTGTTAGAAGAAAGTGCGCGATGTGGGGTCGCCTTGACGTAAACCGTTAGCACATCACCACCTATCACCTAACGATGCGGAAATAGCTCAGTTGATAGAGCACTAGCCTTCCAAGCTGGGGGTCGCGGGTTTGAGCCCCGTTTTCCGCTCTGAGATTTATGCTGTAATAGCTCAGTGGTAGAGCACTTCCTTGGTAAGGAAGAGGTCCTGAGTTCAACTCTCAGTTACAGCTCTCCTTCTTGGCCTGATAACAGGGGTGCAGAAGAAAAACGAGAATCTTTCACTGAATATTTAATTTATTATAATAAAAAAGTAAAGCTATGGCTAAAGAGACGTTCGTGCGTACCAAACCGCACGTTAACATTGGTACAATTGGTCACGTCGACCACGGTAAGACAACTCTGACCGCTGCTATTTCTCTGGTTCTTCACAACCGTCTGGGTACAGGCGAGGATGTTAAGTCTTTCGACCAGATCGACAATGCTCCTGAGGAGAAAGAGCGTGGTATCACTATTAACACTGCTCACATCGAGTACGAGACTGCAAAGCGTCACTATGCACACGTTGACTGTCCGGGTCACGCTGACTATGTGAAGAACATGGTTACTGGTGCTGCTCAGATGGACGGTGCTATTCTTGTTTGTGCTGCTACCGACGGTCCCATGCCTCAGACTCGTGAGCACGTACTGCTCGCCCGTCAGGTAAACGTACCTCGTCTGGTTGTGTTCCTGAACAAGTGCGATGATAGTGAAGTTGACGAAGAGATGATCGACCTCGTTAAGATGGACGTACAGGATCTTCTGACTTCTTACGGTTATGAGGAGGAGTCTCCTATCATCGCTGGTTCTGCTCTTGGTGCCCTGAACGGTGTTACTAAGTGGGAAGATTCTGTGATGGAGCTGATGGACGCTGTTGACGAGTGGATCCAGGAGCCCGAGCGTCAGGTTGACAAGCCCTTCTTGATGCCTGTTGAGGACGTGTTCTCTATCACTGGTCGTGGTACTGTTGCCACAGGTCGTATCGAGGCTGGTCGTTGCAAGATTGGTGACGAGGTTCAGCTGCTCGGTCTTGGTGAGGATAAGAAGTCTACCATCACTGGCGTTGAGATGTTCCGCAAGATTCTTGAGGAAGGTGAAGCTGGTGACAACGTAGGTCTGCTGCTCCGCGGTATTGAGAAGAGCGAGGTTAAGCGTGGTATGGTTATCGTGCACCCGGGTGCTATCACTCCTCACGATCACTTCAAGGCATCTGTTTACGTGCTGAAGAAGGAAGAGGGTGGCCGTCACACTCCGTTCGGTAACAAGTATCGTCCTCAGTTCTACCTCCGTACTATGGACTGCACCGGTGAGATCACTCTCCCTGAGGGCGTAGACATGGTAATGCCTGGTGATAACGTTGAGATCGAGGTTACTCTGATTTATCGTGTTGCTCTGAATGAGGGTCTGCGCTTCGCTATCCGTGAGGGTGGTCGCACAGTAGGCTCTGGCCAGATTACTTCTATCCTCGAGGATGTGAAGGAGATTTAATCAGAACGTCACAATACTATATAAAAGCCTCCGTGGCCGCGGTTGCGGAGGCTTTCTTACGGGTTTAGCTCAGTTGGTAGAGCACTGGTCTCCAAAACCAGGTGTCGAGAGTTCGAGTCTTTCAACCCGTGCCAAATAGAAGATAATATGTTTAAAGTTTGCAAGAAATTTGCTAATTATTGCAAGGATTGTTACAATGAACTTGCGCATAAGACTACATGGCCTACACGTAGCGAACTAACCCACAGGGCAGTGATTGTATTATCTGCTTCCCTTGTCATTGCGATTGTGGTGTTCGTGATGGACTTTGTGTTTAAGGGTCTTATGGGTTTTGTTTATTCCGTCTAATCGTACAACAAAATGGCTGCAACAGGAAAAAATTGGTATGTATTGCGGGCTGTGAGCGGAAAAGAGGCTAAGTTGAAAGAATACATCGAAGCTGAAATGAAGTTCAACAAGCTGCTCTCTGACCATGTCTCCCAGGTGTTGATACCTCTGGAGAAGCACGCCACGGTACGTAACGGCAAAAGGGTAGAGAAGGAGAAGATTGCACTTCCCGGCTACGTTTTTGTTGAGGCTGAGTTGATTGGTGATGTGGCAGTAACACTGCGATTCATGCCCAATTGCTTAGGTTTTCTTGGCGGTTTAGATAACCCGACTTTGGTTCCCCAGGCACAAATCAACCGTATGATTGGTACTGCCGAAGAGACGCAGATTGACAACGAAGTGTCAATTCCTTATGTTCTCGACGAGACAGTCAAGGTTACGGATGGTCCGTTCTCAGGCTTCGAGGGTGTGATTGAAGAAATCAACACGGAGAAGCGTAAACTGAAGGTGATGGTTAAGATCTTCGGTCGTAAAACACCGTTGGAACTTGGTTTTATGCAAGTTGAAAAAGTAGCGGAGTAACTGTTACGGGTTCATCGCGCTTTTATACCTTTCATTATTTAATTTAGAAAAAATGGCTAAAGAAGTTGCTGGATTAATCAAATTACAGATTAAAGGTGGCGCTGCAAATCCTTCTCCTCCCGTAGGTCCGGCCCTTGGTTCAAAGGGTATCAACATTATGGGTTTCTGCAAGGAGTTCAACGCCCGTACCCAGGATAAGGCCGGTAAGATTCTTCCGGTTGTTATCACTTACTACGCAGACAAGTCTTTCAGCTTTGTCATCAAGACTCCTCCTGCAGCAGTGCAGTTGATGGAAGCTGCCAAAGTGAAGGGCGGATCTGGTCAGCCTAACCGCAAGAAGGTCGGTAGCGTTACCTGGGATCAGGTGAAGGCTATTGCTGAAGATAAAATGGCCGACTTGAACTGCTTTACCTTGGCGAGCGCTATGCGCCTTATCGCTGGTACTGCTCGTAGTATGGGTATCACTGTAACTGGGGACTTCCCTGAGTAATTAATAACTTCAATTTTAAGTAAAATGACTAAGCTGACAAAAAATCAGAAATCAGTAGCTGAGAAGGTTGAAGCAGGGAAGGTTTACACATTGAAGGAAGCTGCCGAGCTGGTTAAGGAAATTACCACAACCAAGTTTGATGCTTCTGTAGATATTGACGTACGCTTGGGTGTTGACCCTCGTAAGGCCAACCAGATGGTACGTGGCGTGGTGACACTGCCTAACGGTACCGGTAAGGTTGTACGCGTACTCGCTCTCTGTACTCCCGATCAGGAAGAGGCTGCCAAGGCAGCTGGCGCTGATTATGTTGGTCTCGATGAATATGTCGAAAAGATCAAGGGCGGATGGACTGACGTTGATGTGATCATCACGATGCCCTCTTGCATGGGTAAGGTTGGTCCTCTGGGTCGTGTGTTGGGTCCTCGTGGCCTCATGCCTAACCCTAAGAGTGGAACTGTGACCATGGATGTAGCAAAGGCTGTGGCTGATGTGAAGTCGGGTAAGATTGATTTCAAGGTCGATAAGGCCGGTATCATTCACACTTCTATCGGTAAGGTCTCTATGACCTCTGAGCAGATCTTTGGAAACGCTAAGGAGTTCATCAATACCGTAGTGCGTTTGAAGCCTGCGGCTGCTAAGGGTACATACCTGAAGAGTATCTTTATTTCAAGCACAATGAGTCAGGGTATCAAAATTGATCCTAAATCAGCTGAATAACTCTAAAAGTTTGGAAAGATGAAGAAAGAAGTAAAAGATACTATCATTGTTGAACTTGGACAGAAGCTGAAGGAGTATCCTCATTTCTATCTGGTAGATGTTACTGGATTGAACGCCGAGAATACAAGTGCACTTCGTCGCAAGTGTTTCAAGCAGGATATCAAGATGGTTGTTGTGAAGAACAATCTCCTTCACAAGGCTTTTGAGGCTGCTGATGTAGACTTCTCTGGTCTCTATGGTGCTTTGAAGGGTAATACGGCTGTTCTGTTCACTCAGACTGCAAATTTGCCTGCCAAGCTTCTGAAAGACACAGAAGTTGTGAAGAACGGAATTCCTGCTCTGAAGGCAGCCTATGCTGAGGAAGGCATCTATGTCGGTGCTGACCAGCTTGACGCTCTGCTTTCTATCAAGAGCAAGAACGAGGTTATTGCAGATATCGTTGCTCTGTTGCAGTCTCCTGCAAAGAACGTTATCTCTGCACTCCAGTCAGGTGGCAACACTATTCACGGTGTGCTTAAGACTTTAGGCGAGCGCCCTGAGTAAACATTAAAGTCAAGATCAATATTTTAACGAATAAAACAAAAATTTAGAATAAAATGGCAGACGTAAAAGCTATTGCAGAAGAGTTAGTAAATCTTACTGTTAAGGAAGTTAATGAGTTGGCAACTGTCCTGAAGGACGAGTATGGTATCGAGCCTGCCGCTGCAGCTGTTGCTGTTGCTGCTGGTCCCGCTGCTGGTGGCGCTGCTGCCGCTGCTGAGGAGAAGACCTCTTTCGATGTAGTTCTCACTGAGGTAGGTGACACTAAGCTCCAGGTCGTTAAGGCCGTTAAGGAGGCTTGTGGTCTCGGTCTGAAGGAAGCTAAGACTCTCGTTGAGGGTGCTCCCGCTACCATTAAGGAGGGCGTATCTAAGGACGAGGCTGAGAACCTGAAGAAGGCCATCGAGGAAGCTGGCGCTAAGGTTGAGCTGAAGTAATCGGCTTGTCAGCCCATGCATATAACTGTTGACCTGATAGGGTCAGCAGTTTTTGCTCTCTAAAACTGACATTTTTACATATTGGTTAGGATTTGCCCAGTCGGTGAGTCCTAACCTTTTTGTGTCTAAGTAGACATTCAAGATTCTAAGTCTTTATGACTTGAGGTATTAGGACCAACATTTTCATTTATGTCAAACGTTATAAATAACCGAGTAAATTTTGCCAGCGTTGCAAATCCGTACCCATTCCCGGATTTCCTCGACGTTCAGCTCAAGTCGTTCCGCGACTTCCTGCAATTGGACACACCACCTGAGGAACGCAAGAATGACGGTTTGTATCGGGTCTTCGCAGAGAACTTTCCGATCACCGACACGCGTAACAATTTCGTTCTTGAGTTTCTGGACTACTATATTGATCCCCCGCGCTACACCATCGACGAATGTTTGGAGCGTGGTTTGACCTATAGCGTACCCTTGAAGGCCAAGATGAAGCTCTATTGCACGGATCCTGACCACGAGGACTTCGGTACCTTCGTACAGGATGTATTCCTTGGTACAATTCCTTACATGACCTCTAACGGCACATTCGTGATTAACGGTGCCGAGCGTGTCGTGGTGGCTCAGTTGCACCGTTCACCAGGCGTATTTTTTGGCCAGGGTGTACATGCTAACGGTACTGTACTCTACAGTGCGCGTATCATTCCCTTTAAGGGTTCTTGGATTGAATTTGCCACGGATATCAATAACGTGATGTACGCTTATATTGACCGTAAGAAGAAGTTGCCGGTTACAACCCTGCTTCGTGCTATCGGTTATGAAAGTGACAAGGATATCCTTTCTATATTCGACCTTGCTGAGGAAGTGAAGGTGAATAAGAAGAACCGTCGTGAACTTATCGGTAGAAAGCTTGCCGCACGCGTACTCCAGACATGGACGGAGGATTTCGTTGATGAAGATACGGGTGAAGTGGTTTCTGTAGACCGTAATGAGGTCATTGTAGAGCGTGAGGAAGAAATCACCGAGGAGCGCTTCGACGCTATCGTTGAGAGTGGTGTTTCTACCGTGCTTGTTCACAAGGATGCAGAATCTGCCGGTAAGTTTGACCTCATCTTCAATACCTTGGCAAAAGACCCCACCAACTCAGAGGTGGAAGCTGTTAGCTATATTTACCGTCAGCTGCGCAATGCAGATCCCGCTGATGATGCCAGTGCCCGTGAGGTATTCCAGAATCTTTTCTTCTCTGACAAGCGTTACGACTTGGGCGAAGTAGGCCGTTATCGTATCAACAAGAAATTGGGCGAAGACATTGATATGGATACCCGCGTGTTGACACGCGAGGACATCATCGCAATTATCAAGCATCTCATCAAGCTGATCAATTCAAACGCTACGGTGGACGATATCGACCACTTGTCCAACCGTCGTGTGCGGACCGTTGGTGAGCAGTTGGCCAATCAGTTCTCAATAGGTCTGGCCCGTATGAGTCGCACTATCCGTGAGCGCATGAACGTGCGTGACAATGAAGTGTTCACTCCAACCGACCTGATTAACGCTAAGACGATTTCCAGCGTTATCAACTCATTCTTCGGTACCAACCCCTTGAGTCAGTTCATGGACCAGACCAACCCCTTGGCCGAGGTAACCCATAAGCGTCGTCTTTCAGCCCTTGGTCCTGGTGGTCTTTCTCGTGACCGCGCAGGTTTTGAGGTACGTGACGTACACTATACCCATTATGGCCGTTTGTGTCCTATCGAGTCTCCTGAAGGCCCGAACATCGGTCTGATTTCGTCACTCTGTGTATATGCCACTATCAATGAACTTGGATTCATTGAGACTCCTTATCGAAAGGTTAGCGGCAATCAGGTAGACCTGAAGAATGAGGATGTAGTATTCCTCACCGCTGAGGAGGAGGATGGACGTCTTATCGCCCAGGGCAACGCACCATTGAAGGCAGACGGCACATTCATCCGTAGTTTCGTGCACTGCCGTCTGGCCGCTGACTTCCCCGTTGTGGCTCCTGGTGAGGTGACCTTGATGGACGTTAGTCCGCAGCAGATTGCCTCTGTCAGTGCCAGTCTTATCCCGTTCCTTGAGCATGATGACGGACACCGCGCCCTGATGGGATGTAACATGATGCGTCAGGCTGTGCCTTTGCTTCACAACGATGCTCCTATCGTTGGTACAGGCTTGGAGAAACAGGTGTGTGAAGACAGCCGTACGATGATTACCGCCGAGGGCGAGGGTGTCATTGACTATGTAGATGCCACAACAATCCGTATTCTTTACGATCGTACCGAGGACGAGGAGTTTGTAAGCTTTGAGCCCGCCATGAAGGAATATCGCATTCCGAAGTTCCGCCGTACCAACCAGAACATGACCATCGACCTGCGTCCTATCTGCAGCAAGGGTCAGCGCGTGAAGGCCGGCGACATCCTTACCGAGGGTTATGCCACAGAGAACGGTGAGCTCGCCTTGGGTCGTAACCTCCTTGTGGCTTACATGCCATGGAAGGGTTACAACTATGAGGATGCTGTCGTGATTTCAGAGCGTATGGTACGTGAAGACGTCCTCACTTCTGTGCATGTAGACGAATATTCGCTTGACGTGCGCGAGACCAAGCGCGGCGTTGAGGTATTCACCAACGATATTCCCAATGTAAGCGAAGAGGCCACCAAAGACCTTGACGACAACGGTATCATTCGTGTGGGTGCCCGTGTTGAACCGGGTGACATCATGATTGGTAAGATTTCGCCCAAGGGTGAGAGCGACCCCTCTCCTGAGGAGAAGTTGCTTCGTGCAATCTTCGGTGACAAGGCTGGTGACGTGAAGGATTCTTCATTAAAGGCCAACCCCTCGCTGAGTGGTGTTGTTATCGACAAGAAGCTCTTTGCGCGCGCCGAGAAGACACGCGAGTCGAAGCGTCAGGACAAGGTGCTCCTGCAGAAGATAGATGAGGAGTATGAGGCCAAGAGCCACGAGCTCAAGCAGATGCTTGTAGACAAGCTCCTCACGCTCACAGGCGACAAGTCTTCTGAGGGTGTAAAGGATTACACTGGCGCAGAGATCATCACCAAGGGCAGCAAGTTTAGCGTCGCTACACTGATGAACTTGGAGTACGATGGCATCGAGAGCAATGGCTGGACTGATGACGACCACACCAACTCACTCATCCAGAAGCTCATCATGAACTTCATCCGCAAGGACAAGCAGTTGGCCGCTGAGCAAAACCGCCGTAAGTTTGCCATCACCATCGGTGATGAGCTGCCCTCAGGCGTGCTCAAGATGGCGAAGGTATACATTGCCAAGAAGCGTAAGATTCAGGTGGGCGACAAGCTCGCCGGTCGTCACGGTAACAAGGGTATTGTATCGAAGATTGTGCGTATGGAGGATATGCCGTTCCTTGAGGACGGACGGCCTGTAGACTTGGTACTTAACCCGATGGGTGTGCCTTCACGTATGAACCTCGGTCAGATCTTCGAGGCTATTCTTGGTGCTGCCGGAAAGCAGATGGGCGTGAAATTCGCTACCCCAATCTTCGATGGTGCCAAGCTCGATGACTTAAAGGAGTGGACAGACAAGGCCGGACTCCCCCACCTGTGCTCTACCTACATTTATGATGGAGAGACCGGTGAGCGTTTTGACCAGCCCGCTACTGTAGGTATCACATACTTCCTCAAGCTCGGACACATGGTCGAGGACAAGATGCATGCCCGTTCCATTGGTCCGTACTCACTTATTACCCAGCAGCCTCTTGGCGGTAAGGCCCAGTTTGGTGGCCAGCGTTTCGGAGAGATGGAGGTTTGGGCCCTTGAGGGCTTCGGCGCCAGCCATATTCTGCAGGAGATGCTTACCATCAAGAGTGACGATGTCACTGGCCGTTCAAAGGCTTATGAGGCTATCGTCAAGGGTGACCCGATGCCCACGCCGGGAATCCCCGAGTCGCTCAACGTGCTGCTGCACGAGTTGCGCGGTCTGGGTCTGAGCGTGAAGTTGGATTAATTAGAACAGTGAAAAGTTAGAAATATGGCTTTCAAGAAAGATACAAAGGTAAAGAATAATTTCTCCAAGATTACCATTAGTCTGGCCTCTCCCGAGGAGATTAAGGAAAATTCGTTTGGCGAAGTCACCAAGCCGGAGACCATTAACTACCGCACCTACAAACCCGAACGCGACGGTTTGTTTTGCGAGAAGATTTTCGGTCCCACCAAAGACTATGAGTGTGCTTGTGGCAAGTACAAGCGTATTCGATATAAGGGTATCGTCTGCGACCGTTGCGGCGTAGAAGTTACCGAGAAAAAGGTGCGCCGTGAGCGTAGCGGACATATCGAACTGGTGGTGCCTGTGGCACATATCTGGTATTTCCGTTCTCTGCCCAACAAGATTGGCTATTTGCTGGGTCTTCCCACCAAGAAGCTCGATGCGGTAATCTATTATGAGAAGTACATCGTTATCCGTCCCGGTGCCCTTGCTGGCGCTAAGGATGCCGAAGGTGTTGAGGACCTCAATGGTTCACACAAGTTCGACCTCCTCTCTGAGGACGAGTACTTCGATATCATCGACAATCGTCTCGACCCCACCAACGATCTGTTGGACGATAGCGACCCCAATAAGTTCGTGGCCAAGATGGGTGCCGACGCCATTCTCGACCTGCTGGGTGACCTCGACCTTGATGGATTGAGTTACGAACTGCGTGACCGTGCCAACAATGATTCCAGCCAGATGCGTAAGTCGGAGGCTTTGAAGCGTCTGCAGGTGGTAGAGGCATTCCGCAGTTCTCAGGAGGTGAATAAGCCTGAGTGGATGATATTGAAGATTATCCCCGTCATTCCACCCGAGCTCCGTCCTTTGGTTCCATTGGATGGTGGTCGTTTCGCCACATCGGATCTCAACGACCTCTATCGTCGTGTGATTATCCGTAACAACCGTCTGAAGCGTCTTGTGGAAATCAAGGCTCCTGAGGTGATTCTCCGTAATGAGAAGCGTATGCTCCAGGAGGCTGTAGACTCTCTCTTCGACAACAGCCGTAAGGCCAGTGCCGTGAAGAGCGAGAGCAACCGACCCTTGAAGTCGCTCTCTGATTCGCTCAAGGGTAAGCAGGGCCGCTTCCGTCAGAACTTGCTCGGTAAGCGTGTTGACTATTCTGCCCGTTCGGTTATCGTTGTAGGTCCTGAGTTGAATATGGGTGAGTGTGGTCTGCCTAAACTCATGGCCGCGGAGCTCTACAAGCCGTTCATCATCCGCAAGCTCATCGAGCGTGGCATCGTGAAGACGGTGAAGAGCGCCAAGAAGATTGTCGACCGTCGCGAGCCCGTTATCTGGGATATTCTGGAGAACGTGATGAAGGGTCACCCCGTGTTGCTCAACCGTGCTCCCACGCTTCACCGTCTGTCGGTGATGGCGTTCCAGCCCAAACTCATCGAGGGCAAGGCCATTCAGCTCCACCCGTTGGCATGTACACCGTTCAATGCCGACTTCGATGGTGACCAGATGGCCATCCACCTCCCGCTGAGCAATGAGGCCGTGCTCGAGGCGCAGATCCTGATGCTCCAGAGCCACAACATCCTCAATCCTGCCAATGGTGCCCCTGTCACCGTGCCTTCACAGGACATGGTGCTTGGTCTGTACTATATCACCAAGATTCGTCCGGGCGCTAAAGGCGAGGGCCTGAGCTTCTATGGTCCCGAGGAGGCTATCATTGCCTTCAACGAAGGACGCTGTGACGAGCACGCACAGGTAAAGTGTATTGTCGACGATATGGTCGACGGTCAGCCTGTTCGCCGTATGGTCGAGACCTCGGTAGGTCGTATCATTGTCAACGAGATTATCCCGAAGGAAGCAGGTTTCTTCAATGGCGTTATCTCTAAGAAGACACTTCGTGGACTTATCTCTGACGTCATCAAGAGCGTGGGTATGGCTCGTGCCTGCCAGTTCCTCGATGGTGTGAAGAACTTGGGTTACCGCATGTCATACACTGCAGGTCTGTCATTCAACCTCGACGACATCATCGTGCCCGAGGAGAAGGTAGAGATTGTGCAGAAGGGTCAGTCTGAGGTTGATGAGGTAACTGCCAACTTCGACATGGGTCTTATTACCGACAAGGAACGTTATAACCAGGTAATCGACGCCTGGACACACGTAAACGACAACCTGAAGAAAGCTGTGATGAAGCACATGACTGAAGCCGACCAGGGCTTTAACGCCGTGTTCATGATGCTTGACTCGGGTGCGCGTGGATCTGCAGACCAGATTGCCCAGCTTGCCGGTATGCGCGGTCTGATGGCTAAACCTCAGAAGGCTGGCGCAGAGGGCAACTCTATCATTGAGAACCCCATTCTGAACAACCTGAAAGAGGGTATGTCGGTGCAGGAGTACTTTATCGCTTCACACGGTGCCCGTAAGGGTCTTGCCGATACGGCCATGAAGACGGCCGATGCCGGATACCTTACCCGTCGTCTTGTCGATGTGTCACACGACGTGATCATCAACGAGGAAGACTGCGGCACACTGCGTGGTCTTGAGTGTCGTGCCCTGAAAGATGGCGACGAGGTCATCTCAACCCTGTCAGAGCGTATCCTTGGCCGTGTGTCAGTACACGACGTGGTGAACCCTCATACCAACGAGATTATTGTCTATGCCGGCGAGGAAATCACCGAGGAGAAGGCTGCCGCCATCGAAGACGCGCAGATTGAAGTCGTAGAGATTCGTTCTGTGCTCACTTGCGAAAGCAAGAAGGGCGTATGCCGCAAGTGCTATGGCCGTAACTTGGCCACCTCCAAGATGGTACAGATGGGTGAGGCCGTAGGCGTCATTGCCGCACAGGCCATCGGTGAGCCGGGTACACAGCTCACACTCCGTACCTTCCACTCTGGTGGTGTGGCTGAGAATGCTGCCGCTAACGCCAGCATTAAGGCTAAGTACGACGCACGTCTGCGTTTCGATGGCCTGCGTACAGTGCCGTTCATCGATCGTACGGGCGAAACAGAGGTGAAGTGCCAGAAGGTGGTGAGCCGATTGGCAGAAGTACAGTTCATCGACCCCAATACCGATATTGCTCTGGCTACGATGAACGTACCCTATGGTAGCTTACTGTTCTTCAAGCACGATGACGTAGTGTCCAAGGGCGACCTCATTTGTCGTTGGGACCCGTTCAACGCCGTCATCGTCAGCGAGTATGCCGGTACCTTGCGTTTCCGCAACGTGACAGAAGGTTTCACCTTCAAGGCTGAGACCGATGAGACCTCGGGTATGACCGAGCGCATCATCATTGAGTCGCGCGACCACAATACCGTGCCGATGGTAGATATCGTAGACGCGGCCGGCCAGGTGCTGGGCACCTATAGCTTCCCCGTAGGCGGTCACATCTCAAGCATTGAGGATGGCATGACCATCGAGACGGGTACCACACTCGTTCGTATTCCTCGTTCAGTGTTCAGCGCCGGTGGTATTACCGGTGGTCTGCCCCGTGTCACCGAGCTCTTCGAGGCTCGCAATCCGTCGAACCCCGCAGTGGTATCTGAGATCGACGGTGAGGTGACCATGGGCAAACTCAAGCGTGGTAATCGTGAGATCATCATCACCTCTAAGAGTGGTGACCAGCGTAAATATCTCGTACCACTGTCACGTCAGATCCTCGTGCAGGAGCATGACGCCGTGCGCGCAGGTACCGCACTCTCCGACGGTGAGATTACTCCGGGCGACATCCTCGCTATTGAGGGACCCACCGCCGTGCAGGAGTACATCGTTAATGAGGTACAAAACGTATACCGTCTGCAGGGTGTGAAGATCAACGACAAGCACTTCGAGATTATCGTCCGTCAGATGATGCTCAAGGTGCGCATCGATGACCCAGGCGACACTACCTTCCTCGAGCAGCAGCTCGTCGACAAGCTTGACTTCGCCGAGGAGAACGACCGTATCTGGGGTAAGAAGGTCGTTATCGACGAGGGCGACTCTGAGAACCTGCATAAGGGACAGATTGTTACCGCTCGCAAATTGCGTGACGAGAACTCCAGCCTCAAGCGTCGTGACCTGCGTCCCGTGGTGGTACGCGATGCCGTGGCAGCTACCTCCACCCAGATTCTGCAGGGTATCACCCGTGCAGCCTTGGGTACGAAGAGCTTCATGAGCGCCGCGTCATTCCAGGAGACCACCAAGGTGCTCAATGAGGCGGCTATCCGCGGTAAGGTAGACCATCTGGAGGGCATGAAGGAGAACGTTATCTGCGGTCACCTCATTCCTGCCGGTACGGGTATGCGTCGCTGGGATAAGATTATCGTCGGTTCGCGTGAAGAATACGACCGTATTGAAGCCAACAAGAAAAATGTGCTCGACTTTGCCGAGGAGGCAGTAGCCGAGTAGCCATTCACTCTCAATCAAGTAGCTGAGCCGCAATTCCTGTTCCCAGGGGTTGCGGCTTTGTTTTTATCTCCTATGCCTTTGTACTGACCTCTTACGCCATTGTGTTGCATCGGCAACACATCATCATGGTGTGTCATACCCCTGCCAAACGATAGCGTTAAGCAGTGGTTATAGTAAGGTTTACAGTGAGGTTAACACCGCATACTATTATCTCCAAATGCTATTTGCTCGTCTCATGGCAACTGTCTCATCATGTCTGTCCCATGTCCACGTTTTATGTTTCTGCCCGAACCATCGTATCATTCTATATAAAACCATCCGATAGTTTTATATAGAATCACGGAATGGTTTAATATAGAATCATCCGATATTTCTATATAGAATTATTGCTGTCCGATAAAACTGGGAAAATCCTATTTCTCATCTGTAACTTGCTGTAAATAAGTCTTGGTCTTTTGATTTTCACAATTAGGCCCCCTCATCTCTGGGAAAAGACGTGGTTGATGAT
>JAFABV010000081.1 GCA_023425865.1 Bacteroidota bacterium
GCACCACGCCGCCGGACGACGGCTGCGGCATCGCCACGATATCGTAGCCGCGATAGCTGCCACGCAGCGGCGTGCGCAGCATCGGCTGATAGCCGGCGAGATCCTCGGGCGTGATCAGCCCGCCGGCGTCGCGAATGCCGCGCGACAGCTTCTCGGCGACCGGGCCGCGATAGAACCCGTCCGGTCCCTGTTTGGCGATGGCTTCGAGCGTTGCGGCCAGATCGGGCTGCACCAGCCTGTCGCCGGCCTGCAGCGGCGAGCCGTCGGGGCGCGCGAACACCTTACGGGTCGAAGGCCAGCGCGACAGCCAGGCGTGCCAGTCCGGCAACGTATCGGCGGTGTCATCGGCGATGATGATGCCGTCCCGGGCCAACGCAATCGCCGGCGCGATCACGTCCGCGAGCTTGAACTTGCCGGAGCCGTATTTATCGAGTGCCAGCGCCAACCCGGCCACCGTGCCAGGCACGCCGATGCCGAGCGCCGATTTGCGCGATTTGTCCGGGTCGGGTTTGCCGTCCGTCAGAAACATGCCCTGTGTGGCGGCCTGTGGCGCGGTTTCGCGATAATCGATCGCCACGTCCTCATTCTTTGCCGCGGAATGAATCACCATGAAGCCGCCGCCGCCGAGATTGCCGGCGCGCGGATAGGTCACCGCCATGGCAAAGCCGGTCGCCACCGCCGCATCGATCGCGTTGCCGCCGCGGGCCAGAAAGCTTGCGCCGATTTCGGCGGCCAGCCGCTCCTGCGCCACTACCATGCCGTGTTTGGCGACCACGGCTTGGGCCGGCTCGCGCGCCGTGCCGCCCCGCATGTCCTGCGACGGCGCGGGAAGCGGGCCCAGCACCAGCGCGGCCAGCGTCATCAAAATGCGTTGCGGGACGCGCAGTGTCATCATCGAGTGGCTCCGAATCTAAGCGGCGCAGGCTGCCACGCGGCAGGCGAATCCTATAGGCAATCGACGCTGCGAGGCAAAACAGGGCCGACGCGCGGAAGGAACAAGATGTCGTCATCTGTCGCGGAAGGCATGGCGCAACCTCGTGAACCGATCCGCTATCCGTCGCAGGGCGCCGTCGTCGGCTGGATCCTGTTCGATTGGGCGGCGCAGCCATACTTCACGCTGATCACCACCTTTATCTTCGCGCCCTATTTCGCCACCTACGTGGCGCCCGATCCGGCGACCGGCCAATCGCTGTGGGGGTTCGCCACCGCGGCGAGCGGCTTCATCATCGCGCTGGCGTCGCCGGTGCTCGGCGCAATCGCCGATGCCAGCGGCCGGCGCAAACCGTGGATCGCGCTGTTCGGCGCCATGCTGGTGGTCGGATCGATGCTGATGTGGTTCGGCAAACCGGGCGAGCCACATACGATTCTGACGCTGCTGATCGCCTACGCCATCGCCACCATCGGGGTCGAATTCGCCACCGTGTTCAACAACGCGATGATGCCCAACCTGGTGCCGCCGGAGAAGATCGGCCGACTGTCCGGCACCGGCTGGGCAACCGGCTATGTCGGCGGCATCCTGTCGCTCGTCCTGGTGCTCGGCTTCCTCGCCGCCAGCCCGGACACCGGCAAGACACTGCTCGGCATCGCGCCGTGGTTCGGACACGATCCGGCGCTGCACGAAGGCGACCGGATCAGCGGTCCGCTGACGGCCGTGTGGTTCGTGGTGTTCGTGCTGCCGATGTTTCTGCTGACGCCCGACTTCCCGGCCAAGCTGGCGCCGCGCGCCGCGATCCGCGAGGGCTTACGCGAACTCGGCGAGACGCTGCGCGACCTACCGCGTCGTCGTTCGCTCGCGATCTTTCTGCTCGCCAACATGATCTACACCGACGGGCTGGTGTCGTTGTTCGCGTTCGGCGGCATCTACGCCACCGGCACCTTCGGCTGGAGCACGATCCAGATCGGCACCTTCGGCATCATCCTGGCGATCGCCGCTACCATCGGCGCATTCGTCGGCGGCAGGCTCGACGATGCGTTCGGTTCCAAACGGGTGATTGCCGGCTCGCTGCTCCTCCTGCTGGTCGCAATCGCCGGCATCCTGCTGATCGATCCCAGCCATGTGCTGTTGATCGAAGTGACGCCGCCGCAACCGGGAGGCGCATTGTTCGCGTCACCGGCGGAGCGCGCTTATTTGCTGCTCGGCTGCCTGATCGGCATCGCCGGCGGCCCGCTGCAGGCCGCATCCCGCACGCTGCTGATCAGGATCGCCCCACGGGACCGGATCGCTCAGTATTTCGGCCTGTTCGCCCTCACCGGCAAAGTGACGTCGTTCATCGGCCCGCTGCTGATCGCGACCGTCACGGCGCTGGCCAGCAGCCAGAAAGCCGGCATGGCCGTGCTGGTGCTGTTCTTCGTCGCCGGATTGGCGCTGCTGACCCAGGTTCGGCGCTCGGCGGAGTGATCGCGCCGGTGCGTGGACAAACGTGCCAGCCTGGTCTATATGAGCGGTCATGATCCACCTGCCCGCCTCGTATTGGTACTTTTACTTTAGCAGCTCGCTGGCGGCGGGAGGATTTCGCGCAATCTGAAGATTGCTGCATTAAATCCGACAAGCCGCCAGACCTGGCGGCTTTTTTGTTTCAGCCGGCAGGTCTCCTGAACAGGAGCAAACTGCCGTGTTGACCACCACAGACGACCTTCGCCTTCAGAAAATCACCGAACTGAGTACGCCCGCCGAAGTGATGGGCGAGATTCCGCGCACCCTGACCGCGACACGCACTGTCGCGGCGAGCCGCAGCGCGATTCACGCCATCCTGACCGGAGCCGACGACCGGCTCCTCGTGATTGTCGGTCCCTGTTCGATTCACGATCCGGCCGCGGCCATGGACTATGCCAGCCGTCTGGCGGCGCTGCGCGAGACCCTGGCCGACCGGCTCGAGATCGTGATGCGGGTGTATTTCGAAAAGCCGCGCACCACGGTGGGTTGGAAGGGGTTGATCAACGACCCGGATCTCGATGGCAGCTTCCGGATCGACAAGGGACTGCGGCTGGCGCGTGAAGTACTCTCGGCCGTGAACAATCTCGGCCTGCCGGCCGCCACCGAATTCCTCGATCTGATCACGCCGCAATACATCGCGGACCTCGTCGCGTGGGGCGCGATCGGCGCGCGTACCACCGAGAGCCAGATCCACCGCGAACTCGCGTCGGGGCTATCC
>JAFABV010000088.1 GCA_023425865.1 Bacteroidota bacterium
AGCCCTGCTTACATATGCGAAGTGCGGCTGATGTAGCGCACAAATTCTTCATGAGATGGCAGGTGAGATTATTGGCAAAAACATTTGTAACAGTCACCGCTGTACATAATCCGGATGGCACGGCCAAGCCGCTGACTATTCACTGGACTGATGGCCGCACGTTCGAAATAGATCGCGTATTAGACGTGCGGCAGGCTCCTTCTCTAAAGGGAGGTGGCTTAGGGATTCGCTACACCTGCCGAATACGCAACAAGGAAGTTTTTCTTTTCGATGAATTGGGAAGATGGTTTGTAGAAAAATGATGGAGGAATGTATTATGGATAGCGAAATAGTAGATGCAGCAGTGAAGGACCTTTTCAGTAAACCGTTTATAAAGGGTTTTCGGGCAGGAGCCATTGTCGAGAGAACCGGTCTGAATGAAACGGTAATCATGGAGCGACTGGATGAACTTGTTGGCGAAGGCTGTTTGATTGGTGAGTGGGAACTTGTGTGTAATAACTGTAGTAATCTAATGGCTAAGTATCCTGAAAAGCCAACACAGCTTGATACCGTGCGCTGTCAGCGGTGTCAAATTGAACCATTTCTAAGTTCGGATGACCTACACAAATCTTACTTCCGGGCAAATAAATAAAATAACCCCGCTTCGGTTTAGACCAACGGGAAGTTTGGTTTAGTGAAAGACAGAACGCTGCCAAGTTGTGATTTTATTTCCAAAACTTACCGTGTTTACAAAACATATTTTTCACATATATTGTAATTAAATGAATATTGTGTGTCTGGTATTATTAAGGATTCAGTGTGTATCATTCCTAATCTGTGCACGCCTTTGTAATTGTAAGTCTTGATGGTGTGTACGTTTATACGAACTGAGATTAGAGGCAGTATGTATACGGAATGATTTGTAGTTATTTGTAAATACTCTTGACTTATCCAATAAATGGATATACCATGAAACTGATCTTATATAATCCTAATTTTTATAAAGAACGGGGAGCCGTTAATTATTCCCTATAAATGAGCTGTAGTGCAACCGATCATGAAACTGTTTATATGGCTTATGGGCGGTTTTTCTTATTTTTAAACGGATTAAGGAGCGGATTAGTTTGAGGTACATTAGACTTCTTCTTAAAGGCGTTGGTTTTCTCGTTCTTGCTTTTGGTATGTTACTAATTTTTGTGTTGGTTTTTGGTAATCACAGCAAAACTAATACGCCAGGGAAACCTGTCGAATCAAAAAGTCAAACTGTTAATGTTGCCTCAGTTGAAAACAGTAATGTTCCCAAATTATCGCCACAGGAATGGCTGAAAAGGTGGAACGAAGCGACAAGACAGATATTTAAAACACTGCCTCAACAAGAATATGATTTCAGAAATGCTCTTTCAGAGTCGGAAGTGGTTTATGAGCAAAACCGCAACAGAGATAAAGAAGTAATACCCAAAATAAAAGAACTTTATCCAGAATTATATAAGTATATAGGTCTTTCAGAATATACAACCTTACTTCAACGTCAAAGACATGAAGATTTTGAAAGGGATTATCAAGTGGCTAAAGAAGCATTAGAAGTTGCACAAAAAAATATTGAAAATCAAATGATGCTTAACCAAATAATGACTATGCAAAGCAATCAGCAAATGATAGAAGAAATGCAACAAGATCAACAGACCCGAAAGATGATTGAGCAAATGCACAGAGATGATCAAAATAGAGAAAATGATCCTCTTGTTCAATATCTAAAAATGAAGGCCCAACACCCCGATCCTCCGAAGTATGTACCTGATTAATAAAACAAGAAAAATGCAAATTGGTAGGAATGTTGGGAAGTTAGATAGAAAAGAGATATATAGTAAAAGTGCTATCCCCGCTTCGGTTTTAAGCCGGACGGGGATCGTTTTTTAGAATTAGGATTAGTGATACAATCCACGATGTCTAAACAGTAGAGGGGAATGAGATAACGCTGATCGACGTGTTGGGGACGGCGCCCGATGTAGTGGGGGAAGCTGTGGAAAACCAGTGCGAACAGGAACGGCTTAGCAAGCAGATCAACCGTCTGAGTACCAGGGAGAAGTGGGTGCTGCAGATGCGTTTCGGCATGCCGGACGGCAGCCGGAAAACACAACGTGACATTGCCAAATTGTTAGGGATATCCCGGTCTTACGTGTCAAGAATTGAAAAGAGAGCGATCGGTAAACTGGGGAAAAATCTTTCGGCAGAGGATAATCAATAAAGATATTGTATTATATCTAAATAATTTCTTAGCTGATATGTACACGACACCATACTATTGTCTATATAAAGCGGTCAGGGTTTAATTTAAGTCAATCTCCCCAAATGTGTCAGCATGAAAAAGGCATAGGTTCACGGACTAATCATAGTCCAGAACCTATGCCTTTTTTATTTCCCCGTTTGATGGTTTTCGGTAAGCTCCTTAAAGCGAATATATCTTATCCAAAATCTCTATATTGAGAGTAACTTAACTGTCTCCCACGAAACCAATTAATATTCATATTAATCTCATTTATACTCATAGTTTCGGAGAAATGACAAAGCAAGAAAGACGTCAATAACCGCGCCGGGATCTCATAATTGACAATATACTTAACGATTTTATTTTAGTTTTTCCTCATTAACATTGAAAATTATTTAATTACTTAATTGAATGATAGTTAAAGAGCGATTCATATAACCTAAAATAGGAAAATCCGTACTAATACTTGCGCCTACTTCGTCTCCTGCTGTTAAGGAGGCCTGAGCGACAAACGTTGAACTACTTCTATTAGATATCTTAAAGAAAGTAGTAGTATCACCAAAAAGCGGTGTACCATTGACAGTAATAATAGCATTTAGATAGGGTTGATCTGGATCAGGATCAGTAGTGGCTTCCGCATTAATAGATACCGTTATTTGATAAATTCCACTTTCTCCTACCACTAATTCATTGCCTGACAGACTAACTGTGATAGTATCTGATAAAGGTCCAACCACGTTAAATGGTACGGATGTGAGTGTTGCCCCTGGTGTCTCTACACTACTCCCTCTTAAAGATCCAAAAGCCAAAACGACTTCTCCAGTAACGCCTGTAGCGCCTGTCGCTCCAATAGCGCCCGGATCACCGGTAGCGCCGGTAGACCCAGTAGCGCCCGGATCACCGGTAGCACCAGT
>JAFABV010000029.1 GCA_023425865.1 Bacteroidota bacterium
ACTTTTCATCCATTTTCCGAGGCTTTAAGCCTGAAATGGTCTGTCTACACATCCCAAATGTCGGCTGTCCGACAAAACAATCATTTGTAAACAGGGCTTGATTTTTTAGCGGACACCAATATAAAAATATTGCCAAACTTCATTGTTTTACTCTGGGAATATTGTCGAGACCTCGCTTTGCTTCTCAAGCTATTGAAATAGATCAATAGTAATTCTTTTCAAATATTCGGTGTTGTTCGTTTATGTAATGTTCAATAAGTTTATTATCACTGTCCGCTAAACATAGAAATCCTCATCCCAACCATTGTGTCTCAATGAGTTGGAATGAGGATTTCTATGTTTAGCGGACAGTAAAAATAAAGAAATAAATATGCTATGTCATGGCTAAACTTTTATTTTTTGCTTTTTTTGACAGGATTCATTAAACCTTTACCTGCAGCCTGCTGGAAGAAAGGAAGGTCCTGAAGCGTTTTACTCTCTTTGGCTAACTTCTCGACAAGTTCTACAACCCAACCAGAATTCCAGGTTGTACGCCCTTCTAGGCGAGTACCCTTCGTACAGTCACTCCACCAGTTTTGCATATCTTGCTTCATCTGTTCAACACGCTCAGGGAACATATTTGATAAATCGTGCTCCTCATTTCTGTCAATCATCAGATTGAACAGTTCCATCTTGTTGTTCTTACCCCATACACACTTCCAGTCGTTGTCAACCTCTGTCATGAAGCCCGTTTCAGCCGAGAAGAGTTTACGTGCTTTTAAAGGTGTACCTTTCGTGAGGGTGTTTTTGAGAGACACGCCATCTACCTTTCGAGGGTTAGTGACATTACAGAAGTCGAGGAAAGTTGGCATGAGATCCATACAATGCATGGCCTCCGAAGACTTGCGATGTCCCCATTCCTTCGGGTAATAGAAAATGGCAGGTACACGGCAACCACCTTCATATGGACCGCCCTTAGCACCACGGAAATATCCGTTGTTGCCGGGGTACTTATCTGCAGCTACTTGTTCGCCACCATTATCAGATATGAATATGATGAGTGTATTGTCTAATACGCCTTGTTGTCTCAACGTACTAACTATTTGTCCGACACCATCGTCCATCGAACGTACCATGTCTTGATAAACGCGGCGGTATTCGGTGTCGGTCATGTTTTCGTCGTTACGATATGGGCACGTGGAATCGGTGCGAAGTGGTGGGTCGTTAGGCCCTTGCATAGGCACGTGAACAGCATTCTCTGATACCATTAAGAAGAAAGGCTTCTTTTTAGAAACAGACTCTTTGATGAAGTCTACGGAGTGCTTTGTAATCAAATCAGTTACATATCCGGGCTCGTCCTTCAGCTTTTTCCCATCCCACCAATCAATCTGGTGAACTGTATTATAATGTGAATGGAAGTCGATGTTACCCATGGTATAGCCATGCCAAACATCCCAACCATGGTTTAACGGGTTAAACTTGATATCTTGACCTAAATGCCATTTTCCCATCAGTCCGGTACGGTATCCTGCAGACTGTAATAATTTTGCGAAGGATGGGTATTTGTCAGGGTCGAGTCCATCCATCGGATCTATCTCTGAGTAGATGTGATTCAGACCAACACGCTGCTGATACATACCTGTCATGAGACAAACACGAGTGGTGGAGCTCAACGGTGTTGCCCTAAAGTTGTCGCATACAATACCCTCTTCGGCAAGTTTGTCAAGATTTGGGCTCGGAATTTGATTTCCACCATAAGCTTGTAAGCCTGCAAATCCCATATCGTCAGCAAGGATAAATACAATGTTTGGATGATTAGGGTCATTCTGTCCGTACATCATGCTGCTGCTTAGTGACAGTAGTGATAGTGTTAATAGTTTTTTGTCCATAATTAATTGTTTAAGAAGAATAATGATTTTCATTTCACTTTACTGATGCAAAGTTAGGCTTTGCATTAATAATCATTTTTCTATGTCGGACAAATGGCTTTTTCTATCTTCTAAATATACTTTTCCTTTTCAACATTACTTTTTGTTTTTCTCCAAAACACATTAATTTAAATGAATATTAGGTGGATAAACAAATAATGTTGTACTGGCCAAATGGCAATGCGACATCATTATTCTTATTGAAGTCGCGCGTCTACTGTTCAATATTCATGATGAATCTGTATCTTTGTTCGTATTCCTGACTAAAAAGCTCGTATGCATTCACGTCAAGAATCGGTTGCCCTGGACCTTGTTCGCCGTTAATTGGGCATCGCGTGAATTCTTTATCCCATCTCCATTTTTTTACTCCCAAGATTTCTGCGTCTTTCAGTGTAATGATAGGACGTGCGAAAATTGCCCCCGATGAGGCTATGGCCTTTGATGTCATGTCTTTTGTCAATGGCGAAGCGAGTAATGCGCAAGCCGGCATTGCCCCAGCCGACCCGCCTGCAATAGTAATCTGCGCAGGATCGCCATACCAAGGCTGAGAAATTTTCATAACCCATTAAATGACGGCAACTTGATTAAAAAAACGTAATTGCCGGAACCTTTATGGCTTGTTTCTTTAGACAATTGTCTGGGTGTGAGAAGAATCCGAATATGTCTTCTCAATAGTTTGCTGTGACAGCTACAATGCCTTATTGCGCTGTCGAACTCTTCCTGCATAGCGAGGCTCACCACCTGAGCCAGCACTCAGTCCGCCGCCGTTGAAGTATATACGCGTGTTCGGGATAAGATGAGTATGCATACTGTCGCCCCCGGGTGAGCATGCAGGCGGTGACAAGGTGGTGCCAACGGCACGGGCGAACAGCGCGGCGGGGCGTATGGATTGTGTGGCATTAGCCAGCGATCTGGGTATCGCGGCTCGTACATGCAGACGCATATTGAGCAAGTTCACCAATCCGCACCAGGATAGTTCACCTGTATGGTGTGGTGTCTGTCGTAAACCGCCCATTAAGCAAGCGTAAACCATGGGGTTAGTCATGATAAATGGTGCAGTTATGAGCCCCAAAGCTGCCGTTTCAACCGTGCCCCGCGCCTATGGCAAGGGCGGGCGGGCTCAATGAGAAGCCCCAATTCATGGGATGATTCTATATAGAATGATGATACGGTTTTATATAGAACCATCGGATGGATTTATATAGAACCATCGAATGGTTTCATATAGAATTATCGGGCTGTAGGGTGCGAACGGATGGGCGTAGGCATGGGGATGGGGTGACGTGCAGGGTGGTAACTGCGGCCAAGAAGGTGGCTTGGGCATGAGGGCCCGGAGGGTATGTGGATACAGACACATGGGGCTGATGCCACGGGAGACAAGCTACACTGGCTGTGCAACGACACAGGATAGGTGATAACTTTCTGTTTTACAGGTGATTAGCGTTGATGGCAGAACCAGCTGGGAACTGTTTGCATGCTCCTCTTATCCCGAACTCGCGTAGTATATAAGTACAGGCCTTTTTTCTTTCACGCTTTTGGCAAGTATCCATACATTCAAATAAAGGCAATCTTCACTTTGCGTTTGGCTTTCACGGCGGTTGCTGTTACGGTTTACAGCAGGCGGCTGTGTTCTATTCTGTCTACCTCTTTCATCACGTTTGCTGGAGGCCGCTTGTTAAGAAGTTCTTTTTTCATATAATCCATGTATGGTGCTACGTGTTCAAAGAATTTCTGGTAGCCATGACACAGGTAGTTCAATCCAGGATTGCCATATTTGTCGTTGATAAACCGGTTCTTAGGACACTCTCCGTGGCATGCAAATTCCCACTGACACTCTTTACACTGTCTGGGTAGTGATGCATGTTTCAGCTTGCTGAATTCTTGTTGCTGTTGGCCATAGAGCATTTCGATGATTGTCTTTTGCTTGATGTTACCCAGTTTGTACTCTGGGAACACAAAGTGGTCGCATGAATATATGTCACCGTTAAACTCCATAACGCCTGCGTGTCCACATTCTTTGGCATAAACACATATACCCGGCGTTTCGCCCACCCAGTTGGCAAGGATGCAGTCGAAGATTTCGATATACGTTTTTCCCACATCGTTGCGCACCCATTCGTCGAAGATGGTACAAAGGAAGTTTCCCCATTGCTCGGCAGTCACAGAAAAGTCGGCAAGCGGGGCATCATTCGGATCATGCAGCGATGCAATTCTTCTGCCGTCATCATGCTTCACCAAACGCTCCACAATGGGCGCAAACTGTATAAACTGGCAACCATTTTCCTTAAAGAAGTGATAGAATTCCAGAGGATAATCGGCATTAAAATCATTTACGACAGCCATCGCATTCCACTCTACACCATTTTTTTTCAGCATTTTAATGCCTTTCATGACCTTCATCCATGAAGGCGAATTGTTTGCCCCG
Organism: Bacteroidota bacterium; assembly: GCA_023425865.1. Classification (GTDB taxonomy): domain Bacteria; phylum Bacteroidota; class Bacteroidia; order Bacteroidales; family Bacteroidaceae; genus Prevotella. The sequence goes on from JAFABV010000029.1 coordinate 4,333, forward strand.
CGGCGATATTCGTCGTGAAACTCCTGAGGGCCGTCAATAGAGACACCAACCAGCCAGTTGTTAGCTTTTAGGAATTCACACCATTCATCGGTGAGCATCGTGCCATTAGTCTGGATGGTATTTCCGATTCTCCTGCCTCGCCCATATTTCTTTTGCAGCTCCACTGCTTTTTTGAAAAACGACAAGGGACGCATCATCGTTTCTCCTCCGTGCCATGTAAAGAGCACTTCGTTCATTGTTTGCGCCTCAATATACTCTTTTGTGAACTGTTCCAACAAGTCTTCTGTGAGCACTCGGACCTGAGAATTTTGGTATAGATGTGCTTTCTCAAGATAATAGCAATATTTGCATCTCAGATTACATGCCGCGCCCACTGGCTTAAGCATCACGTATAGAGGTTTTGAGAAGGGTGAAATGATATTCATGCTGTATTTTTTAGATTATGCCTGAACTGTAGCAAGCCAGAGCTGTTTTATTCTCTGTTTGCTACAGTCTTATGTTTGTTAATATTCAACGATATGAAGATCTTTGCGATATTTTAAGAGGGTCTTCATGAGTTGTTTGGTAATTTTTTCGGTGCCTTTCTTGCCGTAGATATTATTCAACTCGTTCGGGTCATTCTGTAAATCGTAAGGTTCGTAATAGTTCACATCCTCGTCATTGGTGAAATAATCGTCACTGTTGAGATAGTTGAATACATTATTTTCACGTGTACCTGGAACCAACTGGTATTTATTTTCTACAGAAGCTCGCTTGCCACCTTTTCCGTAAAAGTGGATGAGCTTGTAGCCCTCCGTGCGAACTCCGTCATGTTTTCGTACCAAATGGAAAGTAGGATAATCATAGTAGTGATAATATAGGTCTTTGCGCCAATCTTTTGCCGAGCCGTCAAGCAGTGGCAATAGCGATCTACCAGTCATATATTCAGGTTGCTCTACCTTGGCAAGAGCCAGAAAAGTTGGTGCGAAGTCAATGTTTTGAACCAATTTGTTGCATACCGTTCCTCCTTTAATATGATTAGGATAGCTAATGATGAGGGGGGTGTGCATGGATTGCTCGTACATGAAACGTTTGTCAAACCAGCCATGTTCACCCAAATAAAATCCTTGGTCAGAGGTATAAATAATGATGGTGTTCTGGTCAAGGTGATTTGCTTTCAGGTAATCGAGCAGCTCTCCTACACTCTCATCCACCGACGCAATGACAGACATATAGTCTCGTACATAGTTCTGGTATTTCCATTCTGTAAGTTCTTTGCCTTGTAAGTTTGCAGCCATAAATGCACGGTTGCGTGGCAAATAATGTTTGTCCCATGCTGCTCTCTGCCCAGGATTCAGCCGTGAAAGTTCTCCCATCAACGAGTTATATGAGTTCACACTTTGTTTATTGTTAGGGTCGAGCAGCTCTGAAACCTTGAGGTCTTGTATCATTTCCATTGAATGAGAAATACTCATTTTCTGAGTTCTTGCAGCAGATCCACGTGTGGCATAGTCGTCGTAGAAGGTTGCTGGAATAGGAAATGTAACGTCATCGTACCTACCGAGGTTCTTTGTGTCTGGGATCCAATTGCGGTGTGGGGCCTTATGATGTACGAAGAGGCAGAAGGGTTTTGTTTTGTCGCGGTGGTCCAAGAAGTCGATGGCGTGCTGCGTAATGAGGCTTGTGGCATATCCCGTTTCTTGTTTGTAGTTGCCATACTCGCCCGTATGAGTGAAGGTGGGGTTGTAATACTTCCCTTGATCATCGAGTACGTGATAATAGTCAAAACCCTTAGGCTCACACATCAAATGCCACTTACCCACAATGCCGGTCGTATAGCCAGATTGCTGCAACAGCTCTGAAATAAAGATCTGGGTAGAGTCTATTCCTTCAAAAAGCCATTGTTGCCCGTTTTGATGACTATACTTGCCTGTGATGAGGCAGGCTCTACTAGGTGATGACAAAGAGTTCTCAACAAAACAGTTGGTGAAAAGCATACCTCGCTCAGCCAGTCTGTCAATATTAGGTGTTGGTGCCAGTTTTGAGATAGGGCTTCCATAAGCACTGATGGCTTGCATGGCATGGTCATCACACATGATGTACAAGATGTTTGGGCGACTTGGCTTCTGCGCAAATGTCTGAATGTTGCCGCAGGTTAGAGCTACAATGGGTAATAGAGCTCCGGTTAACTTTGTATTCATACTCTGTATTTTAGTTATTTAAATCTTTACAAAGATATGGAACTTGAGCAAGTCTTAGTTTTGTATCTGCGTTTTCTGCTTATTTAAATGACAGTGGAGTGTTTCGTTTTTCTCTAAATTGTTTTGTATTTGTAAAAATAGAGGTTACCGTGAGTTATTTATATTCACTTGGCGACACCCCGAACTGTTTTTTGAATGCTACAGAAAAATATGATACCGTACCAAACCCAGTTATAAAAGCTACTTCTGACACATTATAATTGCCTTGTCTGAGAAGTTTTGCTGCACGATTGAGCTTAAATTTGCGGAAAAAACTGCCGGGAGTTTCTCCTGTTAGCTCTTTTAACTTATAATTAAACTTGGAATGGCTAATTAGAAGTTCATGGCTGATAGTCGACACATTGAGGTCTTGTTCGGATATATGTTTTTCCATGAGGGCATAAAGATCATCGATGAACTTGCGATCTTGCTCTGACAAACCATCAATAATCTTCTGCGGCTGATTAGCTTCACCCAGTTTTTGGCGCAAGAGTTTTATGTTTTCAAGCTGACTATCAACAACAGCCTTCAGATAACGTGGGTTAAAAGGTTTGGTTACATAGGCATTTGCCCCCGTAGTTAGACCTTCTACCTGTTCTGCTACTGACGATTTGCCAGTGATGAGGATAACAGGAATATGGCATGTCATCAGATCGGCCTTTACTTTGTGACAGAACTCATAGCCCGTCATCTCGCCCATGACTACGTCACTGAGAATGATGTCGGGGGAGGTATTTTGCATTTCTTCGAGAGCTTTTTCTGCAGAGTATTTGTTGATAACGACATAATCGTTTATAAACAGGCTACGGATGTATTGAGCCATGTCAGTATCATCTTCTACAATGAGGATTATTGGTTTCTTTGCCGTCTCATTCACCTTGAGCTGGTTGGAATTGATTTTTTCCTCTGTCGTATCGTAAAAACTCTCCGTAGGAATTTGCATCACGCCCTCTCTCTTTTGAGTAAACTCTTCTTTTCGATATGCTGTTTTGTCAATTGGGATGACATAAATAAAAGACACTCCCCCTGTAGGCTCGTTTCTCACCAAAATCTCACCATGATGCAGCTCCACCAATCTTTCTACATAATAAAGTCCGATGCCTGTACCCCAGCCATATTGATGTGTGGCCATTGTATTGTTGGCTTGGTAATAGCGTTTAAATACATAAGGAAGTTTTTCTTGCGAAATATGCTCCCCACTGTTATAAACACTTACACGCAAGTATCGGCTGTTCTTCGTAGGTATGATCTTCCGGAAATCTGATAGGTCATCGCTACTCACGATGCTCATCGATGACTTGATAGCTCCATTGTCGGGTGTGTATTTTAAGGCGTTGGTAAAAAGATTACTCATAATCTTTGTAATTTTATCGAGATCAACCCATGCATACAGGTTTGTTTCGCTGCAAGTACTTGTCACTTTAATATTTCGAAGCTTTCCTGTTTCTGCAGTAAGGTCTGAGAGCACATTAAGCTCAGTAGCCACATCGTGTTCTGCAATTCTAAGCTGTAACACGTCGGCTTCCAGTTTGTTGAAATCGAGCATCTGATCAATTAAAACAAGCATCCTGTTTACGCTGATACACACAATATTGAGTGTCTTTCTCACATAGCTCGGCAGTGCCTCGTCAGATTTTAGCTCCAGCAGCGGGGCAGCGATGAGTGTGAGTGGGTTTCTGAACTCGTGTGAAACATTGGCAAAGAAGTTCATGTTCATTTCATTTGTCTGTTTATCACGCTGCCGTTCGTTGGTCAGTTGCTCCATTCGCAGTTTATTTTTCTGAGTCTGGAGGTAAGTTCTTATGGCGTAAAAAATAATAGCTACAATACATAGCAGGTAGAAATATAAGGCAGCAGCCGACATTGCAAAGGCAGGTTTAATAGATATCTTTATCGCCCGTTCTGAGAGCGATTGCGTTTTTTTTGTCGAAACGAGACGTACTTTAAAAGTATAACTCCCTGAAGGAAGATTAGAGTACTGTGCAGATGGTTTTAACGAGGGTGATGACCAATCTTTGTCATATCCCTCTAACATATATTGGTATAGCATCCTTTCCTGCTTGTAGTAGTTCGCATTCGAGAAATCAATCGAGATATTGTTCTCATCTCGTGGAAAGGTGTATTGCTCGTTGTCGGTGAAATAATCACAGATACCTAAAGTTTCACCATTGTCTTTTTTAATAGTGATGCTATTGATGATGATGTTCGATAGTTTCTCATCATATCGCGGGTTATTTCCTGAGAGGTTCACTGGAATAGTGATGCATCCTTCTGACGTGCCGCAGATCAGTGCTTTGCTGCTGTCAATGATGCTACTGTTACGATAATAGATTGACCTCCCATTGACATTGTATGTAGGTGGGTATGAACTGAAATGTGCAGTTTTATCTGTTGGATTGTAATATACAAGGTTGTCATGAGAGCATATCCAAAGTAGTCCAAGATGGTCTTCTTGGATTGAGAGAATATCAGTAAGTGGCACCTCCTGGATGTCTTCCAACTTATTTTCTTCTATGTTGTATCTTTTCAAGCCATCATGGCGTGTTCCAATCCAGATCTTGTTCTTTTTGTCTTTAACGACAACAGTTGGTACGGCATTAGACAAGTTTGGGGATTTTTGAACATGTAGAGCCGTTACTTTATTATTTCGAGGATTGTATGAAGCCATTTCCAGACCTTTCATTACCAATAATACTTCACCGTTGGGTAAATTGGTGAGTTTGCTTTCATTATTGTAAAGCTTGTTTGCGACAAGTATTGAATCACAGGTGCTGGCGCCAAAACTGCTCTTCAATAGGTACGGTGATGCGCTGGTGAAGAGTATCTCATTTCCTACTTTTATACCGTTTCCAAGCAACGGACCCATGTGGAGGGGACTATACACACGTCCTATTACATTTATCTGGCCATTGCTTAGGGTGCAAGACAATAATCGTACGTTTGATAAGAGCCACACTTTATCGCCTTCAAAAGGAACAACGTCTTCCAATGTTTGTCTGTAATAAGGGCTATCGCTAAATATTTCCTTATAAGAGTAATGTGTATAATTGTTATTTGAGGATGTATAATAGAAGATTTCATCTTCTGTGCTTCCTATTAAGCCATTGCTCACAGCACCCAGTGCGGTAATTGTAAGCCCACGGGTGAGATTATTGATGCTTTTGTTGTTATAGCTCTCATAAATGATGTTGTTCATCGAAATAACTTGAAAACCACCATATTGATATCCTACCCACAGATTGTTTTCGGCATCACTAAAGAATGATGAGATCGTAATGTCTTTGTGACGGAGATGGAAATCGGAGTCAGTGATTTTTTTCAGTTCATTAGATTGGGTATTTAGAACGTACAAGCCGTGGAATGCACTATTAAGATAGATATGGTTTTTATCTTTTAAGTAAACTTCAGTAGGGATTATAGGTAGGTTGTCGGGTGAGGTATATATGATTTTGTTTGTTTTCAAATCAAGCATAGAAACACGATGCCCTTGAGAATAAACAACAATGTCTTCTTTCTTATAGATATATGCTAAATTGGCCGTAAAGTTGATTGGGGGGGATAGCAGTCGACCGTTTTTATCGTAATGTGCTACCTTTTGAGGGGTAATGATCCAAAAGCCCATTTGCTTGTCGGCCACAATATGATTTGATGATAAATTTTCATATTCAAAATTGTAGAAGGGTTTAATCGTATTTCCCACTATTAAATAAACGGTTTTGCCGTTATTTACCAGTACATCTTTTTTCCCGTAAGGCTCAATTTGATGGACTCCCGCAACAGAGTAAGGGATAGCGAAACGCTTAAACTTATAACACCCTATATGTTTAGCCACCCCATTGGGTGTACCTACCCACATGTTGTTGTTGTTGTCCTTGGTAATGGTGAGGATATTGTTATCAGGAATGGTTGTAGAATCGGCAGGGTCGCAGAACATTTGTTTGTAGATGTTGCCATAATAGATGTTGAGGCCGGATTTGGTACCCACCCAAATACGTTGCTTTTGATCTTGACCGAAAGCTGTGATGCTACGCTCCGACAGCGCTCTGCTTTCCTCAACCTTGCCAACCATCATTTTCAGTTCATTGGTTTGCCACCAATTCGTGTCAATAAAATAACATAACAGCAGAACACCTTCAATAGATATTAATAAGGTAAGAAGCTTCTTGTTCATATTTCATTGGTTTTTTGCAAATATACATACTTTTTCTTAAAAGGTTTGATAATAAGCTGTTTCTGCTTTCGTGTTATTATCATTTTTGCTAAAAAACGAAAGAAAATACTCAAAAAGAAATGTTCGTTTACCCTTTTTCAAAATCCGTTTGATGATAAACTAATCACCTGCATTCTGCTTTCTTGTAATTTTGCAGCAAAACCATATTATCTATTAATTGAAAAAAAGATTTATGAAACTACGTCAAACATTCTTGCTTTCTGCAGTTGCTTTTGCCTGTACAGTAAACACAAATGCGCAGAAACCTTTTGCGAAAGACTCATTGAGGGCAAAATCCTCTGAAGGAAATGAGCGCAATGTGATGTTGAACGCCCAGAATAATGTTGGGCCAAGAGAGATTAATGTTGGTCTGCCTGCAACGGTGGGAGGCACCAACATCTTCCAAAATGGCATGCCAGTAAGTTACCATTTCTGGCCAGAAATGCCGACAACCGTGTGGCGTCAAGATGCTACTACTGTGGGCGGGGGCCTGATGAATATCACCGAGACAGCAGTTGAAGGTGGTACAGTAGGCTATACTGCCACATCCATTGACAACCGTGGTACCGATAAACTGAAAGTCAATGGCAGCCTTTCTGGGAATCATTTTGGGCTTATCCGAGCTACGGTCTGCGTCAGCGGACCAATTGCCAATGGATGGAAATTATTGCTGTCCGATAAAACTGGGAAAATCCTATTTCTCATCTGTAACTTGCTGTAAATAAGTCTTGGTCTTTTGATTTTCACAATTAGGCCCCCTCATCTCTGGGAAAAGACGTGGTTGATGAT
>JAFABV010000016.1 GCA_023425865.1 Bacteroidota bacterium
GTACACGATGTTCTATTGTCTTGCTTGTGGAGATACGTCACCTATACGGCCGTATCGCCTGACGTTGTCTGACGTGGAGAGTAATCTCCGGCAGGCTTGTATGACCCAGAGTGATATGGTACGCCGATAATCAGGTGGTTATTGCGGCGGGGTCCCACCTCTTCCCATTCCGAACAGAGAAGTTAAGCCCGCTTGCGCCGATGGTACTGCAATGCAATGTGGGAGAGTAGGTAGCCGCCTTTTTTCAACAGCAAGCCCCGAGGATAGAAATATCGTCGGGGTTTTTTGGTTTGTTGGTGGGCTGGTTTGTTGGTGGGCTGGTCTGTTGGTTTGTTGGTCTGTTGGTGGGCTGGTTTATTGGTGGTATTATGGTTATTGGTATGCTGATGAGTTCGTTTTGTTGGTGGGGCGATGGGTATCTATAGATGTGCTAAAGAGGGCAGCTTGGTATGACCAACCACTTCTAAGGAGGGAAGAAGGCTACTCAAATTTATCTTTTTGCTTTGACAAACTCCAACTGGGTTGGCAATTTCACCCATTTCCGATTGCGAGCAATCTTGATATCACTTCCTTTTTCTTGTTTCAGCACAACTGTGCTGTCGTTTTTGGATGTCAGTGAGGCTGAAAGGTCTTCGCTCCCGTAATCATTGATGATATTCACCGAAGCCTTTTTTGTATCTCTTATCTCTGCTGAAATAAAGAGCCATTTTCTTGAATCCTGTTTATCTCCGAGATAACCGGGAAGTGGGCCGAAGAGCTCTTGGCCTGGTACGCTAATATTGTTGTGGTACAAGTCAAAGTCTATATAAATATTATATTCTTTGTTGACAAAGTAGCCACAGAATGTTGTAGTATCTGAGGCATTGGTTCCCTTTTGTGCAAATGATGTTATGCTCATTGCACAGAATACCAGTAATGACAAAGACTTTTTCATCTTATTCAATCTTTTATTATCAGTGCAAAGATAATTGGTTTAATCGATTGTACAACTAAAAATGCGAAAATAAATGCTCTAACGTTTGCATATTCTGTTTTTTATATTATCTTTGCAGCATCAGTATATTAATATATGGTAAAAGGAAAATTATTTCCTGACTACATTTTCGAATCAAGTTGGGAAGTATGCAACAAGGTAGGCGGCATTTATGCTGTACTATCTACGCGTGCAAAGACGTTACAGGATAAGCTTAAAGATCGTATTATTTTCATTGGACCTGACTGTTGGAATGATAAGGATTGTCCTTATTTCATTACAGACAATAGTTTGTTTTCTGATTGGAGGGAAAATGCTTTGAATGATGGTCTGCGTATTAAGGTTGGTCGTTGGGATATCCCCGGTCAGCCTATTGCCATGCTTGTAGACTTCTCATCTTTCTTTGCCCAGAAAGATGCTATTTATACACAGTTGTGGAACGACTTTGGCGTCGATAGTCTCCATGCTTATGGCGACTATGACGAAGCGTCTATGTTTGGTTACGCGGCCGCTTTGGTGGTAGAGAGTTTCTACCATTATTATCTTAATCCCACTTACCATGTGATCTACCACGGAAATGAATGGATGTTAGGCTTGAGTTTACTATACATCCAAAAGCATTTGCCTGAGGTGGGCACGGTCTTTACGACCCATGCCACCAGCATAGGTCGAAGTATTGCCGGTAACAATAAACCTTTGTATGATTATCTCTTTGCCTATAATGGTGACCAGATGGCTGAGGAGCTTAACATGCAGAGTAAGCATTCCATAGAGAAACAGACAGCTCACCATGTAGACTGCTTCACAACAGTAAGTGAAATCACTGCCCGCGAATGTGCCGAACTGCTCGACAAGCCCGCGGATGTGGTGTTACCCAATGGTTTTGAGAACAATTTCGTACCTCAGGGCACAGCATTTACGCGCAAGCGTGAGGCCGCCCGTCGGCGTATGCTTGACGTTGCCAATGCTCTCATGGGCACATCACTTGGTGATGACACATTGATAGTTTCCACAAGTGGGCGCTATGAGTTCCGCAACAAAGGCATCGATGTCTTTATAGAAGCGTTAAACCGTCTGCGCCACGATTCTCATCTCACCAAGAATGTCGTGGCTTTCATTGATGTGCCTGGTTGGGTAGGTGCTCCTCGTGAGGACCTGCAAGGCAGGTTATCAGGCAAAGACAAGGTGAATACACCTTTAGACCAACCTGTCATTACCCATTGGCTTAATAACATGAACGAAGACCGTGTACTCGGCATGTTAAACTCTTTAGACATGCACAACCGGCCCGAGGATAAGGTGAAAGTGATATTCCTTCCCTGCTACCTCACAGGAGATGATGGTATTGTGAACCTCACCTATTATGATGTTGTATTAGGCAATGACCTCTGTATTTATCCCTCCTATTATGAACCGTGGGGCTATACACCTTTGGAGGCAATTGCCTTCAAGGTACCTTGCGTCACTACCGATCTTGCGGGTTTTGGCATGTGGGTCAATACCGAGGTAGGACATGAGGGTGAAATCGAGGATGGTGTAAAAGTGATCCATCGTACTGATTACAACTACGACGAGGTGGCAGATGCTATCCGGGACACCATTACACAATACGCCCAGTATAGCCCGTCAGAAGTAAAGCGTATACGTACCCAGGCGGGGAAGCTCTCAACCCGAGCACTGTGGAGCCATTTCATCAAGTATTATGAAGTAGCCTATGATATGGCACTCCGCAAGGCAGAATCACGAAAATAAGCACAAATCAAATATTCAGTAATTTAGTTGATATGAAAATTAAAGCAGATTATGCAAATGCTCCTCAATGGAAAGAAGTGAGCATCAAATCTCGTCTCCCCGAACAGCTGCAGTGTTTGGACGAGTTGGCTCACAACATGTGGTGGGCATGGAATTACGAAGCTCGTGATCTTTTCAAGAGTCTTGATGACAAACTCTACGACGAGGTGGGACATAACCCCGTACTGCTCCTTGAGCGTTTGGGCTACGACCGTAAGGAAGCCATCGTTAAGGACAAGTCACTCATGAAACGTGTGAAAGACGTTTATGGCAAGTTCCGTGCATATATGGACGTGCAGCCCGACAGCAACCGCCCTTCAGTAGCTTATTTCTCCATGGAGTATGGTCTGAACCAGGTGCTCAAGATCTATTCGGGTGGTTTAGGCATGCTCGCCGGTGACTATCTGAAGGAGGCTTCTGACAGCAATGTAGACCTTTGTGCCGTGGGTTTCCTTTATCGTTACGGCTACTTCACGCAGACCCTTTCTATGGACGGTCAGCAGATTGCCCAGTACGATGCACAGAACTTCAACTCCCTGCCCATCGAGCGTGTATTAGACGAAAACGGCAACCAAGTGGTAGTAGATGTGCCTTATATGAACTATCAGGTTCATGCTTTGGTATGGTGTGCCAATGTAGGTCGCATCAAGCTGTATCTGCTCGACACCGATAACGATATGAACTCCCAGTTCGACAAACCCATCACCCACTCTCTTTATGGCGGTGACTGGGAGAACCGTCTCAAGCAGGAGATTCTTCTCGGTATTGGAGGTATCCTGACCTTGAAGAAATTGGGCATCACCAAAGACGTTTATCACTGCAACGAAGGTCATGCCGCACTCTGCAACCTGCAGCGTCTTTGTGATTATGTTGACGAAGGCTACACCTTCAACCAGGCCATGGAGTTGGTTCGTGCCTCTTCACTCTATACGGTTCACACTCCCGTTCCCGCCGGTCACGACTATTTCGACGAAGCGCTCTTTGGCAAATACATGGGTGGCTATCCCGAGCGACTTGGCATCAGCTGGGACGAGTTCATTGGCATGGGTCGTGAGAATGCCGAGAACCATGAGGAGCGTTTCTGCATGAGTATCTTCGCCTGCAACACCAGCCAGGAGATCAACGGTGTAAGTAAGCTTCACGGATGGGTGAGCCAGAAGATGTTTGCTCCTATCTGGGAGGGCTACTATCCCGAGGAAAACCACGTGGGCTATGTCACCAACGGTGTTCACCTGCCCACATGGACCGCTACCGAGTGGCGTAAGGTTTACGATAAGTATTTCGACGAGAGCTTCATGAGCGACCAAAGCAACGAAAACATTTGGCACGCCATTCAGAATGTGTCTGATGATGAGATTTGGAGCACACGTCTGACCTTGAAGAAAAAGCTCGTTGACTATATTCGTGAGAAGTTCACCCAGACTTGGCTGCGCAACCAGGGTGACCCCGCGCGCGTGATGTCGCTGCTTGAGCGCATCAACCCCAATGCGTTGATGATTGGTTTCTGCCGTCGTTTCGCCACCTATAAGCGTGCGCACTTGCTCTTCACCGATATTGACCGTCTGAACAAGATTGTCAACGATCCCGAGCATCCCGTGCTGTTCTTCTTCTCTGGTAAGGCTCATCCTGCCGATGGTGCCGGTCAGGGACTTATCAAGAAGATCTACGAGATCAGCCAGCGTCCAGAGTTCTTGGGCAAGATCATCTTCCTCGAAGACTATGATATGCAGTTGGCCCGTCGATTGGTATCGGGCGTTGATATCTGGATGAATACGCCCACACGTCCTTTGGAGGCCTCTGGCACATCGGGTGAGAAGGCTGAGATGAACGGAGTTGTCAACCTCTCTGTGCTCGACGGTTGGTGGGTTGAAGGCTATCGTCAGGGTGCTGGTTGGGCTTTACCCCAGGAGCGTACTTATCAGAATCAGGCCTATCAAGATCAGCTCGATGCCGCTACGATCTATTCTTTGCTTGAGAACGAGATCATCCCGCTCTACTATGCCAAGAACAAGAAGGGCTACAGCGAGAATTGGATTAAGGTCATCAAGAACTCTATCGCAACCATCGCTCCCCACTATACCATGAAGCGTCAGCTCGACGACTATTACGATAAGTTCTATGTCAAGGAGGCTGCCCGTTTCAAGAAGTTGACTGCTAACAATGCTCGCTTAGCCAAGGAGATCGCTTCTTGGAAAGAGACGGTGGCAGAGCGCTGGGAAGGTATCCATGTGGTAAGCAAGGATGCCGGTCTCTTAGAGAATGGTGGTGAGACGGGTGTAACCTACACCATCCGGTACGTCATCGACGAGCAAGGGTTAGACGATGCCGTGGGCTTGGAGCTGGTAACACTGAAGCCCGAGACCGACCCTTCTGACCGCCGTATCAACAGCGTACACGAGTTTAAGATGGTGGGACACGAGGGTAACAACTATACCTTCGAGTTGGAGGTAGAGCTCGACAAGGCCGGTGCTTTCCTGAGCTGCGTACGCATGTTCCCCAAGCACAAGGAGTTGCCTCACCGTCAGGATTTCTGCTACATCAAGTGGCTTGACTAATCCATCGGCGAACATTCTTTTTAACAGACTTTTTATATATACCATGTGTTGACGGTCATAGCCTTCAACACATGGTTTATTCTTTTCCGGCTCACGTTAAGGCAAGTTCTTCTATCTATTCAAAACATTTTGCTGGTATGATAACGACTCCGTGAGACAATGGCAGGGAACCCTATTCGAGGGACCGGAACGAACTTGAATAGCCCTCAGCAAGACGATAGGGGCGGGGGAAATATCTCTGAAGTCAGTGCGTCTACACCGTGCTGGGGCACCCGTAACGCCCTTAATTTGCTATTCTTCGGGCAGAAGGCCGGGATGATTTTATATAGAATGATTTCATGGTTCTATATAAAATCATTTCATGGTTTCATATTAAACCATTTCATGGTTTCATATTAAACCATTTCATGGTTCTATATTAAATTATTTTGTGGTTCTATATAGAAGGATCGGATGGTTGGTATAGAGCCATCAGCCCAGAAGCTGGGATAAGTATTAGCCGACAGGCTTTATGATACGAGCAAATAGCCTTTGGCATAGGGCTGTGGGGGCATAACATCACGGCGCTTCATGGTGACTCATCCTATAAACACGTTGAAGAATAAGGCAAGGCATTCCATGGAACTGGTATTATAGGGTAGATTGTATGTTCACAAACATACGCGAAGGCATGCTCACCTCTACTCCGTGTTGAATGAGTCATGATGCCCATCATTGCCAATGCTATAATACAAAAGACCTCCGGTGTGCTATAACACCGGAGGTCTGTCAACAAATGGGTGCAAGCCCAAAGGCTGCAACGACAATTATCGCTGTATGAACTTCCTGCCGTTTTGTATCACCACACCCTTGTAGGTGGCATCTACACGCTGGCCGGCAAGGTTATAGATGGGTGCCTGAGTATTGGCAGCCTCGACCTTGAGGTCTTCGATGGCGGTTAGCACACCATCTACAGTGATAGGATAAATCTCATACGTGGTCTCGTAGATGACGAGGATACCAGTCACCGTGTTGTTTTCACTCGGCGTGATGACCGGCGAGGTGGCGAAAACCTTAAATGTGTCGTAGATCTGTACAGAGTCGGTTCCTTGATAAGCATAGAGCTTCTTGCTCACGGAGTCGAGCTTAACGTTCGAAATCTGCACGAGGTCAGAGATATATTCGGTCGATTTCACCTCGCTGATGGTGAGGACATTAGGGCCGGCTGGTGTTCCTGGGGTCACGGTGAGCTTATCTGTGTTGGTAAGTGAGTTGCTCACAAACTCCGGCAATTGGTGGTAGACGCTCAGTGTGCCGGCCACTGTGCCGTTGATCACGTCGCCAGTCTTGAGGTTCAGGCCTGCATTGTAGAAGCAGAGGGTACCCGTTGCGTCTTTCACATAGACGTTGCGATTGGAGGCATCGGCATATACTACCTGTGCGTTGGTGAGCGCAAGGTTCTGTACGGTGTTGTTACCCTGCGTGATGAAGTCGTCAATGTCAGAGGCGTTATAAGCTGCGGTAAACTCCTTCGTGGCCACAGCGCTGGCTGTAGTACCGCTATAGGCAATGGCTTTCACGGTGGCAGAGGCAGTCAGGGTGAAAGGAGTGGAGTATGGCGTAGAGGTATTGGTGGGCTGTGAGCCATCAGTGGTATAGTACAGTGAGGTGCCCTCTGCGCCTGTGAGTGTCACTGTGGTGGTGCCGATGAAGGGGCTGGTACCTGTGATGGTGGGCACTGCGACACTGCTCCCGCCCTTGGGAACCGTTGTCACGGAAATCGACTTAAACTGAGTATTGCCAGCAACGGTCAGCACGACTTTGTCTGCGCTGCCCGACCATATGGCAGGGGTGGTTCCTGTTAGCGAACCAGAGTCTGTGGCGTTGCCGGTATTCCATTTACCATTGACAAAGTCTATGCCGGTGATGGTGGCGTTTTCAGCCGTGATCGTAAGGGTGCCGCTATACATGCGCAGGCGAGGACTGCCGCTCCATATTCGGTTGGGTGTAGAAGAGGTTGAGGCAGACACGGTGAGCGTGATGCCGTCTTTTGCTATGGATGTGGTGTTGGCAGTAATGTCACCGTCTGACGACGTGGTTGAAGATGTGCCAGTGATGGTGGGGAAGATAGTGGCGTAATCGGTATCCAAATCAAAAACAGTCTGCGCGGATGCATGCCGTGCAACCAGCGCTACTAAGGTGAGTAAAGCTAAGCGTAAAATTTTGTTCATAGACTAATGGATTAAAAATTAATATATATTGCAAATATACAAAAGAAATCGTTTAGGTGCAACGGTAAGGTATTAAAAAACGATGAAGAATTAAGAGATAATATTTTCATGTGTATGTAATAAAGTCGAGATGTATGGCGTTATACTTAAAAAGTTCCCTAAGCGCATCGTGCCTATGAAGCATTTTACCCATGAAGATAGTAGCCCGTCAGAGACTACGCTGAATATTATTCGCCAAATAGCCTATCGCTATCGCGTGCTACCAGGTGAAGACAAGCCTGCGCCTTGTTGCATGAACTGACAGGCGATGCCGTATCGCATATTAATTCTAAAGATTGTTTGATGAAGACCATAGTTTCCCCCTCACTGTTATCTGCCGATTTCACTAACTTGAAGGGAGATATTGATATGATTAATCGCAGCGAGGCCGACTGGCTTCACTGTGATGTGATGGATGGTACATTTGTTCCCAACATCTCTTTTGGCTTTCCCGTGATGGAGGCTGTGAAAGGCATCTGCCACAAACCGCTCGACGTACATTATATGATAGAGCGGCCTGAGCGCTATATTGCCGAGACCGCTAAGTTGGGAGCCATGATGATGAGTGTACACTATGAAGCCTGTGTACACCTCAACCGTGCCATTCAAGAAATACATGAGACCGGCATGAAGGCAGGTGTGGTTCTAAATCCTTCTACTCCGGTTGGTGTGCTCGAAGAAGTCATAGAGGATGCCGACATGGTGCTGCTGATGAGTGTCAATCCCGGTTTTGGTGGACAGAAATTCATAGAGCATACCATTGCCAAGGTGCAGCGTTTGCGCAAATTGATTGACGAGCGTGGTGCCCATACCTTAATAGAGGTAGACGGTGGCGTCAATGGTGAGACAGCGCCCCGCTTGGTAGCGGCCGGCGCTGACGTGTTGGTGAGTGGTAGCTACATTTTTGGTGCTGCCGACCCTATTGCGACCATCTCCCAGTTGAAATCCCTTTGAGGTTTAGTCTAACTGCAGTTGGATATGATGCTCATTTGCCATCCTCCGCATGTTGAGGATGGCATAGCGCATACGTCCCAATGCGGTGTTGATGCTTACGTCTGTAGTCTCGGCAATCTCCTTGAACGACATTTGCTGATAGAACCGCATGAAAACCACCTCACGCTGGGAAGTGGGTAAGAGGTTCATCATTTTTTTGACGTCGCACAGCACTTGGTCATTGATATACCGATTCTCTATGTTTGAATCGAGCAGATGGTCAACGCTCAGGTTCGAGAGATCGTTGTCGGTGGTAGGCTCAACGATATGCTCCGCCTTTTGTCCCCTGTAAGAGTCCATGATGACATTATGGGCAATACGCATGCACCATGCACCAAACTTACCGGTGGGTTTATACCGTCGGCTTTGTAGTTTTACGATGATTTTGATAAAAGTCTCTTGAAAGAGGTCGTTGGCCTTATCCTGATCGCGCACCACGAAAAGGATATAGGAAAACAATTTAGATTGATTGCGAGAAAGGAGCAAATCAAACGCCCGGTTGTTGCCGTTCATATAGCATAACGCCAGCTCTTCGTCGGTCATTCCTGCAAGGTTCTTCATTATTTATATTTTTTGATGAAGTAGAGGTCTGTGTCTATAGGCGTTCTATTATATTAAACATTGTTTCTATATGATCAACTTTACGCTGCAAATATATTGTTTTTATGTTATTTGACCAAATTTTTAACATATAAAATACAATAAATCACAAAGCAGGCGGCACGGCGGGCGTTATGATACCAAATTGTGCCATCAAATACTACTATGTAGAACCATAACATGTCCGCCTGCTGCCATTCATGAAAAAGTTATGATTATCTTCTGCATTTTCTTGCTAATTTGCTTTTAATCACCTATATTTGCCACGATAACCAAAAACACAACAACCATTATTACTGCATACTATGAAACAAGATCGACGAATCATTGAGTGTGTACCCAATTTTAGTGAAGGTCGTGACCGACAGACCATTGATGCCATTACGCGTGAGATAGAACGTAGTCCAGGGGTAAAACTACTTGATGTAGACCCCGGCGAAGCCACCAACCGCACGGTGGTAACCTTTGTGGGGAATCCGGATGACGTCTGCGAGGCTGCTTTCCGCGCCGTGGCTAAGGCTGGTGAACTGATTGATATGCGCCATCATCACGGTGCGCATCCCCGCATGGGAGCTACCGACGTGCTGCCCTTGATTCCTGTGGCTGGTATTAGCTTGGAAGAGTGTGCCGCATTGGCCCGTAGGTTGGCGGAACGCATTGCCACCGAACTTCGTATTCCCACCTATTGTTATGAGGCTGCCGCCGGCCGTGCTGAGCGCAAGAACCTCGCCGTCTGCAGAAAAGGCGAGTATGAAGGTTTGGCTGAGCGCATTGCCAACCCTGACGAGGCACCTGACTTCGGCGCACGTCCTTGGGATGACGGCATAGCTCGCACAGGCTGTACCGCCGTGGGCGCACGCGACTTCCTCATTGCCGTCAACTTCAATCTTAACACCACCTCCACACGCCGCGCCAATGCAGTGGCTTTCGACGTGCGCGAGAAGGGTCGTCCCCTGCGTGAGAATGGTTCGCTCACGGGTAAGGTGCTCACCGACGAGCAGGGCAACAGGCTCATGCAGCCGGGCACGCTCAAGGCCACCAAAGCCATCGGCTGGTATATCGATGAATATGGCATTGCGCAGGTGTCGATGAATATCACAGACATCAACGTTACCCCACTGCACAAGGCCTTTGACGAGGTGTGTCGCGCGGCCAACGAGCGGGGGCTGCGTGTCACAGGTACTGAGATTGTAGGACTGGTGCCCAAGCGCACGCTTATAGAGGCTGGAAACTATTTTTTGGAGAAGCAGCAGCGGTCTACAGGCATACCCGAAGAAGACGTGGTGAAGATCGCCATACGTTCAATGGGGCTCGATGACCTCAAACCTTTCAACGCTCGCGAGAAGGTTATTGAATATCTCTTAGAGGGCGATGCCACGTCGTCTGCACTTGTCGATCTCACGGTGAAAGGCTTTGCCGAGGAGACCTCGCGCGAGTCACCAGCACCCGGCGGTGGCAGTGTGGCGGCCTATATGGGTGCCTTGGGGGCAGCCTTGGGCACTATGGTGGCCAACCTTTCGAGTCACAAGCGTGGCTGGGACGACCGCTGGCAGGAATTTAGTGACTGGGCTGTAAAGGGACAGGCGCTGATGACCACGCTGCTGCAGCTCGTTGACGAAGACACCCGCGCCTTCAATCAGATCATGGACGCCTTCGGACTACCCAAGGGCAATGACGAGGAGAAGCGCCTGCGCACACAGGCCATTCAGGAGGCCACGCTCCATGCCACACAGGTGCCGCTGCAGACCATGAAGACGGCCTACGAGGCCTTCGACCTCTGTCGGGCAATGGCTGCCGACGGCAATCCCAACAGCGTGTCGGATGCCGGTGTAGGTGCTTTGGCCGTGCATGCTGCCGTGCGCGGGGCGTGGCTCAATGTGAAGATCAATGCAGCCTCGCTCACCGACGGCCCAACGGCTAAAGCCCTCGTGGCAGAGGCCGACAGGCTTGTAGCAGAGTCTTGCAGGCAGGAAAAGGAAATCATGGAAATAGTAGTATCTAAAATCTAATGACGATGACAATTGCAGAATTTCAACAAGATATCAGGACGGGTATCCCCGACACCTTGCCCGAACTTCAACCTTACGATACCCGCGTAAACCATGCACCCAAGCGTAAGGATATACTGAAGCCTGATGAGAAACAATTAGCGCTGCGCAATGCCCTGCGCTATTTCCCGCAGAAGATGCATGAGGCCTTGGCGCCTGAATTTGCACAGGAACTGGCCGACTACGGTCGCATCTACATGTATCGATTTCGCCCAACGTATGAGATGAAGGCACGGCCTATTGACGACTACCCCCATCGCTCCAGACAGGCGGCAGCCATTATGCTCATGATACAAAACAACCTCGACCCACGGGTGGCGCAACATCCGCACGAGTTGATCGTATATGGCGGCAATGGCGCAGCCTTCCAGAACTGGGCGCAGTACCGCCTCACCATGCGCTACCTCAGTGAGATGACCGATGAGCAGACCTTGGTGATGTACTCCGGCCACCCCTTGGGCCTCTTCCCCTCACATCCCCGTGCGCCGCGCGTGGTGGTGACCAATGGGATGGTGATTCCCAACTACTCCAAGCCCGACGACTGGGAGCGCCTCAACGCTCTTGGTGTGAGCCAGTACGGACAGATGACGGCCGGCTCGTATATGTACATCGGTCCACAGGGCATCGTGCATGGCACCACCATCACCGTGCTCAACGCCGCCCGCAGCGTGCTGCAGGGGGCTGACCGCACGCCACTCTTCGTCTCCTCGGGCCTCGGAGGCATGAGCGGTGCCCAGCCTAAGGCCGGCAATATTGCCCAGGTGGTGAGTATTGTGGCAGAGATCAATCCCCTGGCGGCACAGAAGCGGTATGAACAGGGGTGGGTAGATGAACTCTACGACGACCTTGACCAATTAGTGCCCGCGGCACTCAAGGCGGTGGCCGAGCGCAGGCCCGTATCCATGGCCTACGTGGGCAATGTGGTAGACCTGTGGGAGCGACTCGCCGATGATGGCGTGCAGGTGGACTTAGGGTCAGACCAGACCTCTCTGCACAACCCTTGGGCGGGGGGCTATTATCCCGTGGGTATGACGCTTGAAGAAAGCAACCGCATGATGGCTGAGCAGCCGGAGATGTTTAGAGTGCGCGTAGAGGAATCGCTGCGCCGTCAGGTAGCCGCTATAAATCGGCTGGCTGCGCGAGGCATGTATTTCTTCGACTACGGCAATGCATTCCTGCTTCAGGCCAGTAGGGCAGGGGCCGATATTCTGCGGGCCGATGGCACGTTCCGCTATCCTTCTTATGTGCAAGACATCATGGGACCGCTGTTCTTTGATTATGGTTTTGGTCCCTTCCGCTGGGTCTGCACCTCGTGTGACCCGCACGACCTCGAGGTCACCGACCGCTTGGCCACTGAGGTGCTGGAGGAAGAACGCCGACGGGCTCCGGCAACCATCGCTCATCAGTTGGATGACAACATCCATTGGATTAAGGAGGCGGGGCGCAACCACCTCGTGGTGGGCTCGCAGGCACGCATTCTCTATGCTGATTGCGAGGGTCGCACAAAGATAGCCTTGGCCTTCAACGATGCCGTGCGTCGCGGCGAACTACGTGCGCCCGTCGTGCTCGGGCGCGACCACCACGACGTGTCGGGCACCGACTCGCCCTTCCGTGAGACGAGCAACATCTACGATGGGTCGCAATGGTGTGCCGACATGGCTATCCATAACGTCATTGGTGACAGCTTCCGCGGTGCCACGTGGGTGAGCATCCACAATGGCGGCGGCGTGGGCTGGGGCGAGGTCATCAATGGCGGCTTCGGCATGGTGGTCGATGGTAGCGACCAGGCTGAGGCCAATATTCGCGAAATGTTGTACTGGGATGTCAACAACGGCATCGCGCGACGCTCCTGGGCACGCAATGACGGGGCGGTGGAGGCGGCCAAACGCGCTATGGAAGCCTGTCCGCGGCTACGGCTTACTTTGCCTGAAATGGCAGACGACGAACTGATCAGAAAGACCATGCAGTGAGTGATGGCCGGTGCAATCAATCATATATATAAAGGTATCATACTATGGAAGAGAAAATACATGAGATAAGTGCCGGACACCTCACGCTGAACAAGGTGTCGGAGATTATGCGACTCAACTATAAACTCAAGTTGGGCGAAGATTCGTGTAAGCGTATTGTGCGCTGCCGCGAGTATTTGGACCAGAAGATAGCGGAGTCTAAAGTACCTATCTATGGCGTGACGACAGGCTTTGGGTCGCTGTGC
This sequence comes from Bacteroidota bacterium, assembly GCA_023425865.1. Taxonomy (GTDB): domain Bacteria; phylum Bacteroidota; class Bacteroidia; order Bacteroidales; family Bacteroidaceae; genus Prevotella. The sequence continues at coordinate 13,425 of JAFABV010000016.1, forward strand.
AATATCAATATTGACAAGGACCAGCTGTCGCAACTCCAAATCAACCTTATGATGAGCCATGCCTGTGGCTGTGGCGACAGGATACCCAACGAGGTGGTGAAACTCATGATTCTGCTGAAGATACAGTCGCTGAGTTATGGCTACTCGGGATGTCATCTGCATACGGTAGAGCGCCTCGTCGACTTCTTCAATGAGGAAATCTATCCTATTGTCTATATGCAGGGGTCAGTGGGTTCTTCGGGCGACCTTGTACCCTTGGCTCACCTTTGTCTGCCGTTGGTGGGTCTGGGTGAAGTGGAATACCAGGGCCGCCGTATGAGCGGCGAGGAACTGCACCAGCTGAAGGGCTGGACGCCCATCAAGTTAGACTCTAAAGAGGGGCTGGCCCTGCTTAATGGCACGCAGAATATGGCGGCCTTCTGCTGCTGGTCGATTATCCATGCTACACAGTTGAGCAACTGGGCCGACTATATCGGGGCATTGTCACTCGATGTCTACGACGGACTCATCGAACCTTTCAACCGTGCCGTGCATGTGGTGCGGCCACACAAGGGGCAGTTGGATACTGCTGATAATATCACGAAAATATTGGCCGGCAGTGAACTCATTGGGCGGCCCAAGGACCATGTGCAAGATCCCTACTCCTTCCGCTGCATACCGCAGGTGCATGGCGCGGTGAAAGACACCGTGCGCTATGTACAGAAGGTGACCGATGTGGAAATCAATGCCACGACCGACAACCCGACGGTATGTCCCGACGATGACCTCATTATCTCGGCGGGCAACTTCCACGGTGAGCCCATTGCCTTGCCCATGGATTTCCTTGCCATTGCCATGTCGGAGCTGTCGAATATCTCTGAGCGACGCATCTACAAACTTGTGTCGGGCACCCGTGGTCTGCCCAGTTTCTTGGTGGCCTATCCGGGAGTGAACAGCGGTTTTATGATTACGCAGTACACCGCCGCGTCTATCGTGAGCCAGAGCAAAGGTTTGTGTATGCCCTCCTCGGTTGACAGCATTCCCACCTGTCAGGGCCAGGAAGACCATGTGAGCATGGGTGCTAATGCGGGCACCAAACTCTACGAAGTAGTGCTCAATACAGAGCGCGTATTAGCCATCGAACTCTTCAACGCGGCACAGGCCTTAGACTTCCGTCGCCCACTCAAGACTTCGCCCGTGCTCGAGCGCCTTTACGAAGACTATCGCAAAGTAGTGCCGTTTATTGATAATGACACGGTGATGTATCCTTACATTGAGAAGACCATACAGTTCTTGAGGTCGGAGAAGATGGCAAACCTCAATCGTGCGCTATAAATGAGAAAGGTCATCACACATATCGGCAGTTTGTTTGGTATTCTTCCGCCTGATGTCTCTCGTCTGCAAGGGCAGGCGATGGCTCAGGTGGGGGTGCTGAACGATGCCTGGTTGGAAATGGTAGACGGATGCATTGCGGCCTTTGGCACTATGCGCGAGTTCGACGATGGGCAGTATGATGAGGTCATCGATGCTGTAGGAGGCAGCGTGCTGCCTTGTTTCTGCGACAGTCATACACATATCGTCTATGCCGGCAGTCGTGAGCAGGAGTTTGTCGACAAGATTCGCGGACTGAGCTATGCCGAGATTGCGCGCCGGGGTGGGGGAATCCTCAACTCGGCAGATGCCTTGCACCGACTCAGTGAAGAGCAACTGTTGCAGCAAGCGCTGCCTCGTTTAGAGGAGATGATGCGCAAAGGCACAGGCTGTGTAGAAGTAAAGAGTGGCTACGGACTGACACTTGAAGACGAATTAAAGATGTTGCGAGTGATCAAGCGGTTAGGTGAAGTCAGTAAAGTAAAAGTTGTGTCTACCTTCCTCGGGGCACATGCCGTGGGTCGGCAGTATGCCGGACGGCAGACCGAGTATGTCGACCTCGTGGTCAACGAGATGATACCCGAGGTGGGGCGGCAGCAGTTGGCCGACTACATCGACGTGTTTTGCGACGCGGGCTTCTTTACTCCAGAGGAGACCGACTGTATCTTGGAGGCTGGGGCCAAATATGGTCTGCGCCCGAAGATACATGTCGACGAACTGGCGGTGACGGGTGGACTGCCTGTGGCGCTGCGGCACGGAGCCTTGTCGGTTGATCACCTTGAGCGACTGCCCGACGAGGAGATAGCGCTGCTCAAGCATTCAGACACCATGCCTACAGCATTGCCCGGAACCTCATTCTTCCTCAATATGCCCTATGCCCCTGTAAGAAAGATGGTGGACGAAGGACTCGGCGTCGCCTTGGCTTCCGACTACAACCCCGGCTCCACACCCTCGGGCGACATGAAGTTTGTCATGTCGTTGGCCTGTTTCAAAATGCGCCTGCTGCCCGAAGAGGCCTTCAACGCTGTGACAATCAATAGTGCCTATGCCATGGGGCAGAGTCACCACTACGGCAGCATAGCCGTCGGCAAGCGTGCTGCCGTCATCATTACATCTCCAATGCCCTCGCTGGCATATCTGCCATACGCATACACGTCGCCAGTAATTAAGAAGGTGATATTGGATTAACGGCAAAACCTCCGACCTGCTATGTGCTGTCGGAGGTTTTGCGATGTGTGTAGTCTGTTAATATTCTATTTCCCACAGGAAGAGGGCATGGGCGGGCATCGACTCGCCGGCATCTGAGCGGGTGCCTTGTGCCACAACTTTTTTGAAGGTGTCGAGTGACATGCGGTGGCGCCCCACTTCTATCAACGTGCCTACAACGGCACGAACCATGTTGCGGAGAAAGCGGTTGGCGGCAATCTCAAAATACCAGGCCGTGGGGGAGGTTTGCACCCAATGGGCGACAGTGACATCGCAGAGTGTGGTCTTGTTGTCGCCCCCAGCCTTGCAAAATGCCTTGAAGTCGTCGACCTGCAGGAGCCACGCCGCCGCCTCATTCATCAGGGCGAAGTCGAGTTCCCAGTAGGTGAGCATGGAGTAATGGCGCAGGAAAGGGTCGCGCTGGGTATGCACGAAATAACGATAAGTGCGCCGTGTGGCAGAGAAACGGGCATGATGGTCTTGAGCCACCGGCTCTATCTTCTCGCAACTGATGTCGCGGGGCAGTACCCGGTTGAGCTTGTAGGCTAACTGTGGGGCATCGAGTGTGTGGTGCCAGTCGAAGTGGCAAACCATCTGCCGGGCGTGTACCCCGGCGTCGGTGCGCCCTGCTCCGGTCACCTCGATGTCTTTTCTAAGAATCAGCGACAGGCACTGCTGCAGTTTCTGCTGTACCGACATGCCGTTAGGCTGTATTTGCCACCCGTGGTAGGCTGTGCCATCAAAGCTGATCCAAACGAAATAACGCTGTGGGTTATCGGTCTCAAATCGCACGTAGGCACGGTCGTCGAAAGACACATTGCCTGCCATGAGGCCTTTGGTGGCTTGAAATGTATTCAGCATAAACGGGTCATCATGAAGCTGCTTGGCCAGGGCCTCTTCGCTCTCTTGCAGCGTAGGCATCAGGAATGGGTAGCCGTCGGAAGCCAATATCACGGTGGCTCCCCGTGGTACGGGGATGACCTTCACGGCGTGCAGAGCCACGGGAAAACCGTCGAGAACGGCATAGTCGATATTTTCTCCTTGTAGATGGTCGAGCAGAAGGGGGATGATGGTATCCCGTGCATAGTCATGCACGAGCTGTCCGTCAGCCGAAATCATATCGTGATGCAGCTCACGCATCTGCTGGAATCTCTCAGCTCGCTTTTGGGTGAGCGCCGCCTCATAAGGCTTGTCGTTGTGGTAAGCTATGCCATCAACCATACATTGGCAGTCGCCAATCATCCATATCTGCTGTTTGGCACGGCTATAGACAATGGCGCTGGCACATAGTCGTTCTTGGGGGAACGCTTTGAGACGACTGTCATCTTCGGGATATTGGTCATGGATACGGCTGGTCATCTCCTCGCAGAAACGTTCCAAAGAAATGTCGGCAGGCATTTGGTTGATATACTCCTTGATCAAGGTCATGCACCAACGCCCGTTGCTCATGTCCTGGCGTAGGGTGTTGGGCGACTTGGCAGTACCGCCGTCGATGACCGCCACAAAGTGGTCGGTGATGACGATGCCATCCTCGCAGTCGTCCTGCGAATGTTTGCCGATGAGGTTATGTTCTGTGATTATCAATGCTGTTGCTAATAAATGATTCGTACAACTACCTTCCCGAAAGGCTATCTTTTCTTTCCTCTTTTGGCTGCGGGGTGGAAGTTGGGATTGAACGATTTACGGCGCTGGTCCTTGGTGCGGTCGGTGGGCTGCACGGGATAAGCTTTTTGCCTACGTCCACCCAGCTCGGGCGAGCTGCCCACGGCTTTGGGGTCGTACTTTACCCGTCCGCGATAAGGTACGCCGTCGTATAGTTTCTTGATGAGTTCGGGATGCCCTATCCGCTTGAGTTCTTGTTCAATGGCCGGCCGTTCTTCTGGCTTGTACCAGAAGAAGAACTGACGTTGTGCCAGTTTCTGTTTGGGTGTCTTGGCACAATACACAGGCTCTAAGGTGTAAGGGTCGTAGCCCGTGTACCATGCCTCGGTGCTGACCGTCATGGGGGTAGGCGTAAAGTCTTGCACCTGTTCCAGCTGGAAGTTGAGGTTTTTGGTCTGTACGGCCAGGTCGGCCATATCTTCCTCACGACACGCCGGGTGACTGCTGATGAAGTAGGGGATAATCTGTTGGTTGAGACCTTCCTCCTTGTTGATTTTGTCGAATATGCGCTTGAACTCATAGAACAGCCCAAACGACGGTTTGCGCATTTGCTTGAGCACCGTGTCGGAAGTATGCTCGGGGGCAACTTTCAGTCGGCCACTGACGTGTTTGGTAATCAACTCGCGAGTATACTGACGTGCCGCCTCATTGGTTTTCTCGTCTTTACTCTGATGGAGCAGAAGGTCGTAACGCACGCCGCTGCCAATGAAACTCTTCTTCACGCCGGGGAGGGCATCTACGGCACGATAGATGTCCAACAGCATGGTATGGTCGGTATTGAGATTGGGGCAAATCTGGGGATGTATGCACGAGGGCCGCTTACACCGCTCACAAATTTTGAGATTGCGTCCTTTCATGCCGTACATGTTGGCAGAAGGTCCTCCCAAATCAGAGATATAACCCTTGAAGCCCTCCATCTCAGTTACCTGTTTGGCCTCGCGCAGAATGCTTTCCTTAGAGCGACTCGCCACAAACTTACCTTGGTGCGCGGAGATGGTGCAGAAGGAGCATCCGCCAAAGCACCCTCGGTGCATGTTGATGGAGAACTTGATCATCTCGTAGGCCGGAATGGTCTTACCTTTGTACTTGGGGTGAGGCATACGGGTAAAGGGCAGGTCAAAGGTGGCGTCAACTTCTTCGGTGGTCATCGGGGGGTAGGGAGGGTTTACTACAGCGTACAAGCCATCGACCGCCTGGAGCAGTCGGTTGGCGTGCATCTTGTTAGACTCTTCTTCGATGTGCCTGAAGTTCTCTGCCTGTGCTTTCTTGTCTTTGAGACATTCCTCATGCGAATGAAGCACAATATCTTGTTCGGTAATGCCTCCCGGAATATCGGCCTTGTTGCAAAGAAATACCGTCTGGGGGATGTCGTGGATGTCTTGAATGTTCCGTCCTTCCTCTAAAGCATGGCATAGCTGCAGCGTGTTGCGCTCGCCCATGCCATAGAGAATGATGTCGGCACCACTCTCACAAAGAATACTCTTCTTGAGTTTGTCCTGCCAATAGTCGTAGTGGGTGAGACGGCGCAGTGAGGCCTCAATGCCGCCAAGGGCTACCGGGACATCGGGGAAGATTTCCTTTAGTATCTTGGTATAGACAATGGAGGGATAGTCGGGGCGCAGGTCATGGCGGGCATCGGGACTATAGGCGTCCTCATGACGCAGCCGGCGGTTGGCGGTATAGTGGTTGACCATGGAATCCATGGCACCCGGCGTGACACCAAAGAACAGGCGGGGACGCCCCAACTTCTTGAAGTCGCGGTAGTCACCATGCCAGTCGGGCTGTGGTACGATGGCTACACGGTAGCCTTGAGCCTCGAGCATACGTCCAATGACCGCTCCTCCAAAGGAAGGGTGGTCAACGTAGGCATCACCAGAAAAAAGGATTACATCCAGTTCGTCCCACCCCCGCAATTCGCACTCCTTGCGTGTGGTAGGGAGAAAGTCGGTAAGCTGATATTGCGGCATTTAGTCGTTCACCTCCAATGTATCCACTTCGTCATCCTCACTTGTCCGCTTGCTCTTCCAATCGATGTAGAGCAAAACAAGCTGGTGTAGACCGAAAGCTTTCATGTTACTATTGTAGATGACGTCGAGGCAAAGGTCTAATAAGTCCTTGTCGGTGCCGGTTTCAGATTCTAACATTGACCGGACGTTGAACTTGAGCTTGTCGAGTACGTCTTCATCTACGATACCGTTGCTGTCGACGAGGTTACGCAAGAGGGCGTATCTGTCGATGGTCATGAGGTGGTTTTCAGTTACCTCAATACCCCTCGTACCAGAATGATTTGCTTGTATTTTCATATCGCTTATTATTTGAGGATATACGTTAGTATGCCTTGCATCAGTCCTGCGCGCTTGGCAGGATCTGTGATACATTCAAAAGGAAATCCCATGGTGAACGACTTATAGTCGTTGCCTGCGTATGCCACTGCCGCTGAGGTGCCATTGCTGTAGAGCATAGCGCAGATGGCATTGCCTTGCGCGCTCAGCACGTCACTGCGCGTGGCGGCGTAGTGGTCTTCGTTCAGTTGACGGTAGAAATCAAATTCCACCCCAAGACCATTAGCGCCCGACAAAGTGTCGGTTCTCAACGATGCCGCATAGTCTACCTTCAGCGTATTGCTCAGCCATGTGGAGTCCGCGGAGTCTGTCATGTCTGACCCAAGGTAAGCGCCACTGACAAACAGCCGACCCCCTTGTTGGGTATATGCTGTCAGCCTACGTTGCATCGTGGCGGTGAACGACTTGTAGAACTTCATAGCGGTAGGTGTGTGCTTCTCCAGACCTAAGATGAGGTCGATGGCATCGTATTTTGAAGGATCGACCTTGCCCATTTCCACTGCTTGTGAAGAACAGCTCACCACGTTGTATGCATTTGAGGCAGCAATGGCCTGCGTGTGGGTTACGACGTAATTAAAATCGTTACCGGCAATAAACTGTCCCGCCAATTCATCGCCACCATATCCTAATCCGCTTTCGCTCTCAATGCCCATACGCGAACGGGTAAACACCTGCTGGCGACCGTTCCATCCGGCTGTAGTGCCGTAAGACACGCCGATGTCGCTGTCGAGATCAAATCCCTGACTGCTGCCATCATCGACCACGGCGGGTGCCGACAAACGGTGGAAGCCGTTGACCACAAGTATGGTTTTGCGTGCATTGGGCGCAATATATGTAGACACCACCTCTGAGGCAAAGCTTTCGCCGCCCCGATTGGCAGCGGCTACCTTGAAATTATATTGTACACCGGGCTCGATGCTCATTGTAGTTGAGGTGCTGCTGATTTTCTGCCCATTGTCGAAGCCGCTCGTTCCTGTGGCTGTGTACAGTATATAATAGGTAGGTTTGGAGGTGGGTTCTTGTTCGTCATCTTGTGGATTCCAACTGATGCGTGCTTTGCCACCGTCAACCAACTCGACCGTGAGATTTTCTGGGGTTAGAGGGGTGATGACCGTGGCGCGCCCGTGCATGTCGTTGACATAGCGTACGATGGTTTTGTAGATCGAGCGAGCGAAGTCGAACTTGAAGTTTGGATCTTGGCCTCGGAGCATGTCAGGGAAATTCTGATGCGACATGGTCTCGAGGATTGCCGATGGTACTTCAGGCAGTCGGGTTTCTGAGTAATTTCTATCCCACAGGTACCGCCGTGCCCAGTCTTTGTATTTGTAGCTTAAATCTCGGGTGACGCCTGACAGCAGTTGGTCGGCGAATAATTTTGAAGCCATTCTCGATATTCCCGACGACAAACGTCCGTCGTTATAGTTGGTGGTGCAAATGGCCAAAGACCCAATGAGCCCTTTGCCGTCGTTGGCAAATCCGGCGTCGCTGTGTACGGCGAGCGACAGTTCGATGGGCACCTGCTTGCCATCGAGTGTGGGCACGTATACCGACCCACCCGCCAGCCAGTTGAGCATGCGTGACCGTGTGTTGATGTCGTCGGAATAGTCGTCGGTACCTCCACGTCCTCCATAGACGTCATAGGGGGCGCCTGCCCACTGTGCATAGTAGCGTGCCCCTTCGAGTGCACGGGGATAGCCGCTCACCATGCTGCCCCGTGAGATATTACCCATGCCGCCACCGAAACGTACGGCATCAGCCGTAACGACGCCTTTCTTGTGACTCTGGTTGGTAAGCATCACACAGTTGTAGAGGTTGTCGCCTTTGTCGAAGTCGAATGTACCAAGGTACACCCATGTGCCACCGCCCATGCGCTGGTTGACCCTAAACTCAGTAGCTTGTCCTTTGTGAAAGACGATATAGTGTGCATCGTCTACACTGTTCTTGAGTGTTTGGTAGCTCACGTACACTGCATGTCGGCCCTCTTTGGCGAAGTTTGGCTGCCAAATGGTATAGGCCTTTCCGTCTTTCTTGTTGGCCTTGATCATGCGGGCACCTCCTGCAGTGAAAGGATTTTCCCCATCAACATACGGACCTGTGTGGGCACGAAATCCAGGTAAGCCCGTATCACTCCACGATTTGCCCTCAGCATACTCTTTATAGTTGCTGGCCGAAGCGTTGAGGCCTCCGTCCGGGTCTACCACATATTCCGATTTCTGCCAGTCGCGCTCTCTCGGGGTAAATACCACTGCGCCAGCCTTTTCGAGCATGGGAATAAGATATGGCACTACAATGGTCTGGGTAAACAAGTCTTCGGTAGTGCCAAAGAGGTTGGGACGTTGCCACTTCCAGCGTCCCTTGGTGTTGTCATAATATCTTCCGTGGGAAGCCCACAAGGCGATATGCCTGTCATAAAGGCCATGTGTGGGAGTCACCTGAGAGGACACATTGCTCACCCATGGTTGGTCATCGTAATCGATATTTCCCCACAAGGCATGGCCGGCATAGTCGTTGAGTCTATGCCCCACAACATAGTTTTCGATCGGCATGCCATTGGTAATGACGCTAATCTTGAATTTGTTATAAGGTTTGGGTAAACAATGTTTGACCGCCTTGTATATCTTACCTACCTGCTTGTTGGTGAAATCTTGTTGGGCAAAATATTCATCGGTGACCACCATCACAGTCTTGTCTCGGTCGCTGATGAGCAGTTCCTTCATGCGGGGCTGGATTTGAAATTCGGTATTCTTGGCGGTGTAGGTCATGAAATAACCGCGAAGTTCAGTTTCTGCCTTTAGCTTCAGCGTTTGGTTTTGCGCCACTATAGGGGATGTAACTGCCAGCAGTACGCCCAATATTCCCAGTCCTTGTTTCTTCATCACTGCTCTCCAATTAGAAAATTTTCAGGATATTTACCCTTAAACTTCGAGAAATACGTTTTGGTTTCTTTCATTTCTTTCTCGATGTCACCCGAAGGAATGTAGCTCTTGGTACATTCAATGTACTTCTTCTCATAGTCGACACCATAAAGCAGCACAGGAATCTGTGCCTTCAGCGCGATGTAATAAAATCCTTTCTTCCAGTCAGCATTGGGCGAACGAGTACCTTCGGGCGTGATACATAGCCTGAAGTCTTTGCGTTTGAGTGCTTCCTCAGCCAGATTGTCGGTCATGCTGCTCTTCTTGGACCGATATACAGGAATGCCTCCCATGCGCAGGAATATTGGGCCGAGTGGCCAGAAAAACCATTCCTTTTTCATGAGAAAGTTGATTTTCATGCCTTCGGCACGCATGTAAAGTTGGCCGATAAAGAAATCCCAATTGCTGGTATGGGGAGCCAGACAGATGATGTATTTATCAGGGTGGTCGACAGTGACATGCTTCGTCCACCCCCAATTTTTATAGAGGAGCCAGTTGCAAAACTGCTTGATCATAGTTTAATGTTTATGTTGGTGCTACTGATTGTTATCCGTTTGTTTTCAGTAGCTTATATCGTTATCCTAAGGCACCTATCTGGTCAATGATGTCTGATACCTGCTGGTTGAAGTCAGCGATGAGTTTTTGATAATAGAGCTTGGCTTTTATGCCAGGCTCGGGGTGTGAGATACGCTTTACAAAATCATTGCGAACAACAATGATTGTCGAGAGTAGGGCATTGAGGTTTTCCTCGTTTTTTAATGAGCCATAGAGGGAGGCTGCCACGCTTTCGGCAAACAAATCGCTGCAAATGTAGTTGATGTTGCGTTTTAAATCTCTTTTTGTAGCCATAGCCGTATCTTTTATAAGTTTACTGGTCTTTATTTTAATTTCAATTCCAAAGATAGGAAAAAAAGTGGAAAGGCAAGCGCGGCAGCTAAAAAAATGTTTCAAAAAGATGTTTTCTTTCTCATTTGCTTCACCATCTCGCTGAAAAGCCGTAAATTTGCATGTATAAGAGTTCTATTCATTAAACATAATTTTAAGCAAGAAAAATGAAAACGAGTCCGTTGCAGAAAGCACGCGCCCAGTATCAGCCCAAACTCCCTTTGGGTCTTCAGGGTGTTGTCAAGGTAAAAGAAGGTGAGCCTACTCAGAGTGTAGGCGATCAGGATGAAATTAAGAAGCTGTTCCCCAATACCTATGGTATGCCTATTATTGAGTTCGTTCCTGGTGAAGAGAAAGCCTCAAAGGAGATGAACGTGGGTATCATCCTCTCTGGTGGTCAGGCTCCTGGCGGTCACAATGTCATCAGTGGTATCTTTGATGCTGTGAAGAACCAGAACCCCGACAACAAGGTATACGGTTTCCTTATGGGTCCCGGCGGTCTCGTTGATCACAACTATATTGAGCTGACACCCGAGTTTGTTGACCAGTATCGCAACACAGGTGGTTTCGACATGATTGGTTCTGGCCGTACCAAGCTTGAAAAGGAAGAGCAGTTTGAGAAGGGCCTTGAGGTGATTCGTGAACTCAACATTAAGGCCATTGTCATCATCGGCGGTGATGATTCTAACACCAACGCTTGTGTGCTGGCTGAGTACTATGCTGCCAAAAACTATGGCGTACAGGTAATTGGTTGCCCAAAGACCATCGACGGTGACCTGAAGAATGCGCAGATTGAGACCAGCTTCGGCTTTGATACAGCTACAAAGGTTTATGCTGAGCTCATTGGTAACATCGAGCGCGACGCCAATTCTGCCCGTAAGTATTGGCACTTTGTGAAGCTCATGGGCCGTTCAGCTTCACATATCGCATTGGAGTGCGCCCTGCAGACTCAGCCCAATATCTGTCTTGTGTCTGAGGAGATTGAGAAGAAGGACATGACCTTGAACGCGATTGTAGAGCAGGTGGCCGAGGCTGTAGCCCAGCGTGCCGCTGATGGTAACAATTTCGGCGTTGTGCTTATCCCAGAGGGTCTTATAGAGTTCATTCCTGCTATTGGACGTCTTATCGACGAGCTCAATGACCTGCTGGCTGCCCATGGTGCCGAGTACAAAGATCTTGATAAGGACGCACAGCGTGCCTATATCTTGGCTCACCTGAGCAAGGAGAATGCCGACACCTTCAGCACACTGCCTGAAAGCGTGGCTCGTCAGCTCTCTCTCGATCGCGACCCCCATGGAAACGTGCAGGTTTCGCTCATCGAGACAGAGAAGTTGCTCTCTGACATGGTAGGTGCCAAACTCGCAGACTGGAAGAAGGAAGGTAAGTATGTGGGTAGTTTTGCTCCGCTGCACCATTTCTTCGGTTATGAAGGCCGTTGCGCTGCTCCTTCTAACTTCGACGCTGACTACTGCTATGCACTGGGTGTGAGCGCTGCCAACCTCATTGCTAATGGCAAGACCGGTTACATGGCCATCGTTCAGAATCTTTCTGCCCCCACCAACGAGTGGAAGGCTGGTGGTGTGCCTATCACCATGATGATGAACATGGAACGTCGTAACGGCGAGATGAAGCCTGTAATCCGCAAAGCTCTCGTGGAGCTCGATGGTGCGCCTTTCAAGAAGTTTGTTGAGAAGCGCGATGAGTGGGCACGCGAAACTTGCTTCGTATATCCTGGTCCTATCCAGTACTGGGGACCCGCAGAGGTTGCAGACCGTGAGACACGCACCCTTGCGCTGGAAAATGCCAGCAAGAAGTAATTATCGCTTCAGCCACAGGCCTTCAAGCCATTGCTGAAGTATCCGAGAAAAGGGCACTCTACCAAGTTAACCAGGGTAGGGATGCCCTTTCCTTTCATCTTTATCTCACCATGAACAGCAGGAAACCTACCCGTACCCGCAAACGCAGAGCCTCTTCGGTTTCACACAGCCGGAGCAGACATCGCCATGCCCATTTCCCGGTTTCCATTATTCATTTCTCTCTCTTCCAGAGAGGTCCTCGCTGGGCATGGGTTGTAGGTGCCTTGGGTGTGATAGCCCTTTACATTTGGATATTCTATTATTTTTTTGTGGGTCCTACCGGATTTCGTTGGCGTGCGTTATATGGTGATGCCAAATATCCAGGGGGATACGAGATACATGGTATTGACATTTCGCGCTATCAGGGCGAGATCGATTGGCAGAAACTGCGTTCAAGTGCCATCATTGACGGCTGTCCGGTAAGATTTATCTTTATCAAGGCCACAGAGGGGTCTTCACGTGTTGACCCTAACTTCAATGACAATTTTGAACAGGCGCGCGACTACGGTTTCGTGCGTGGTGTCTATCACTTTTGGAGTAATAATTCGTCGGCGCGCGACCAAGCTTATTATTTCCTCAGCAAGGTACATCTTTTGGAGGGAGACTTGCCTCCCGTACTCGACATTGAATATAAGCCAAAAGACAAGAGCATAGAGGAGTTTCAGCAGGATGTGTTGACATGGCTTCACATTGTTGAGGATAAGTATCATGTGAAGCCTATCATCTACACCTATTTTAAATTTAAGGAGCGGTATCTTAATGCGCCGGTCTTTGACGATTATCCTTATTGGATTGCGCATTATTATGTAGACAAGGTGGAGTACAAGGGCCAATGGAAATTTTGGCAGCATACGGATACGGGGGTGTTGCCCGGAATCAAAGGTCATGTAGACCTTAATATCTACAATGGTTCCTACTACGACCTCATGCACCTCACCATTGGGGGAAATGATGAGGTGGAGATCATAGAATAAGAGGGGGGGATGATGTCTTTGTGATAATCAGCCTTTGGATTATTCCAAAATCTTGGTCATGGTCATGGAGGTGATCAGGCCATCAGGATTAATCTTGGCTGTTATACGATATTGAGCGTTCTTTTCCTTCGTGTCATCTGTGCGCTCAATTTCCTGTTTGGCAGAGATGTTGACGGTATACTCGTATTCTTCATCACCAATTTCTTTCTTGTCAATTTTGTAGTCGCTACCTAATCGCCAGTTCATGTTGGTGATATCCTCCTTGTATATTTTGTTCATGAAGGTTGCCACGTCAGCCTTTGTAGCATCGGTCTTACCCAAGAAATTGGTCATTAGGGGAGAAACGCATGCCGTAAGTCCGGCTTCGTCACGTGCGTTGATGCTCTGGAAGAATCTGCGCAGCACTGTCGACACGAGTGTCTTGTCCTCTGGTTGCACGGTATTGGCCTTTAGCTTCTTCAGTGCGGTATTGGCTTCGTCTACGTGTTCGCCATTGGCATGTTCGGTGAGATAAGCCTGATAAGATTCCAACGTGTTTTCGTTTGAGGCGTCTGACCAGTCGATGGAATCAATCTTATGTTGTGCTTCGGCTTTATGCTCTGAGTCTGGGTGATTGGCCAAATACTCCTGCAGGGCTGCCTTCGACCCACTCACCAGGGCATTGTTCCAGTCGTTGTCTTGGCGTTTCAGCATATCGAGATGTGCCATGATAGAGTCGCGATGAGCCGCTGGAGCATCAAGATTATTGTCCAGGTAAGTCTGGAGCACTAAGGGGTCGTTACTTTGCATAGCATATTCGTATGCCTCCTGTTCTTTGGATGTCTTGGCGTTGTGATAGAAATAAAAACACAAGCCACATACCACCAGGGCGAAGACAAAGGCGATAATCAGTGGACCATGGCTCTTCTTCTTGGGAGAGTTATTTGGGGTGTCTCCTGTATGTGCCTCTTGGCGTGGTGGTACAGCAGCGGCTGTAGGAGGTACAGGGGCAGCGGGCTTTGGCTGGTCTGGCGCCTTAGGTGTAGAAATGGGTGCGGTAGGGGCTGCAGTGAGGTGATGGCAATTGGGGCACATTTCCAAATCGCGGAAATACACTTCGCCACATTGTGAACACTTGATGATTTTTCCTGCAATCTCCACTCCGCAGTTGGGGCATACGGGTGCTTTGTCACTGATCTGACGTCCGCACTCAGGACATTTGATAATAGCCATGACTGTCTATAATGTTTTAAGATTCAGCTTATAATGTATTGTATTAGCGATGTCGGAAACGTATTTCGCGTAGTTTATGGTTGCCCATAAATCTACTCTTGTCTACATGACCATTGATACCATTGAGTCGCCCTTTACCCGTGTATTGCCATAATACAAAGTCGAGGTCGTCTTTCAGGGTGGGCTCACGCTGGGTATATTGCGCAATCATCACTTTATAATCACCCAGTTTGCCTAACAGATACCGGTCGTAAAAATTGGCACCTGTATAGAGTAGGGGCTTTTGATTGTAGGCCTTTTCGACCATATGGAGAAAGGTGAAGAGCGAGTCTTGAAACTCTTCGGTAGGAAGTCCACCGGTAGACTCAATATCAATCATCGGTAGTAAGTCTTGATCTTCTGGCCTGCATTGCGTCAGAAAATTATCGAGCTGTGTGCGTTGGTTGGTCTTGGGTCTGTAGAAATGGTAAGAACCCACCTTGATGCCATATTGATGTGCCAGGTCAATATTTTGTTTGTATTTACTGTCGATGCGGTCGCCCCCTTCGGTAGCCTTCAGATACACGTATGCCATCTTGGTCTGGCCCACTGCCTCCCAGAACACATTGCCCTGATAATGGCTCAGGTCAATGCCGTGGATGTGTGAGCAAGTATCTTCGCATTCCACAAAGTTGGCCTGCGCGAAGAGTGAAGTGTATGTCAGTATGCTGATAACGATAAAGAATAAGCGCTTCATATTGCAAAGTTAGCGAAAAGATATTATAACAAAGCACAGGGACTGAAATTATTATTAAATATTAATGAGGATAGAATACCTGTTTTTGTTTCATATGGGTGATGACTTATGGCGGGTTTGAAATTCTTTAGCTAATTACAGCATGCTTAATCTCAAGAAAATGCAGTAACTTTGCACGTATATATTAAATTGTATGGGTAAAGTAAGTTCACTTTGGGCATATCATATTCTCGGCGCTATCATTGTACTGATATGGGGCTGCACATTTGTCAATTCAAAGGTGTTATTGCTTCATGGACTGACAGCACACGAAATTTTTACTTTGCGCTTTTTGTTTGCCTATATCTGCATCTGGTTTATTTCCCCGCGTAAGCTATGGGCAAACAGTTGGAAAGACGAGCTTTGGATGTTGTTGCTCGGTGTTACGGGTGGTTCGCTCTATTTTGTGACAGAGAACGAGGCGGTGAAGATCGATTATGTGAACAACGTATCATTTATTGTATGTACAGCTCCTCTGCTGACAACGCTCATTGCCTTGGCGTTTGTCAAGAGCGTGAAGGCTACGCGAAATCTGGTATTGGGCTCTATCGCTGCCACGTTAGGTGTGGCGCTGGTCGTGTTCAACGGGCATTTTGTGCTTCAACTCAATCCGTTGGGCGACCTGTTGGCCTTTAGTGCTGCGTTGAGTTGGGCGTTCTATAGTTTACTACTGAAGAAATTGGCGCACTATAGTGTGGTGTTCATCACACGCAAGGTATTCTTTTATGGTCTCATTACCGTATTGCCCATGTACATCTTCCGCCCTTGGACATTCCCCCTTTCAGGTTTCCTCGAGCCTGTGGTTTGGGGCAATCTGTTGTTCCTGGGCTTTGTGGCGAGTTTTGCCTGCTTTGCTTTATGGAGCTTGGTGAGTCAGCGCATTGGAGCTTTGAGTGCCAGTAACTATATTTATCTGAATCCCATTTCGACGGTTATTTTCTCAGCGCTTGTGCTCGATGAACCGATGACTGTGCTGGCCTACGTGGGTTCCGCATTAATATTGTTGGGCGTATTTGTTTCCAATAAAGGTTAGCGATTGCGGTCAATGACTGGCGCAACTCTCTTTAGATAGAAGAGTTGTAACTAATCCTTGAAAAAGAGGAAATGCCGAACTTGATATAAGTGAACTGATGATGACCTGTCATTCATTATTTAAAGTTTTACTCATGAAAAAGAAAATGGCAATCTTCTTAGCTTTGCTTCAAATGTCTATCTTGGGAGTTGCGCAGACTCCTAAAGACAGTTGTATCGTTCGTAAAGATTCATTGCGTAAAAACCCAAGAGTGAACAAGCCAGACACTGTAAATCTTTTCTTAAAAATACATTATCTTTTTCGGACCGATATTACACTCAAAAAAGATAATAGGAGTACCCTGCCTAAGATAAATGTTTCATCGAAGGACTATTACAGAGAAAAATTTTCAACGTTTAATTTAATAAATATTATCAGCAGTCATTTGCCTATGTAAAAAGGGAAAGCATACTATAGTCTTGCTTATTTTCTTTTAGTCCTATAGTTTGTCTGCACAAAACGCGGTTGAGGGCTGTCTCAGCAACAACATTTTTGAGCAGACAATCATATCGGATGAAACGGTCATGAGGATTCAAGACGGTGCCCCTAATAGTCACTATGGCTTGAGTAAGCACGATGTCGGCACATCTCCTATTCCATTTCCTGTAGAGATACCGCCTTGACGGAAGACCGGATGGACAGATAATGCAAACATGGTGGTTAGCACCCATAAATGGCGCTGTTATGGGGCATAAAGCCTATGTTTCTGGTTTGTAAATGCCATCTTTTGCATGAGTTCGGAATAATTCTGTGTGCAAGCAATTCCAACGGTCTATCCCTGAACTCACGTATATAAGCAAAAACGGCGGATGGGTAATCCATCCGCCGCTTTGTATTGCCTATTTGATTTTAATTAGAAGCATTGCCAGCCTCTTTCATTACCCCTTCTACATAGAGGCGTGTCATCTCTGGAACACCGTTGGTGCGTACAGTGATGGTTTTCTTGAAGTGACCGGGAAACTTTCCTTTGCCATTATATGTCACAACAATGGTACCCTTTTCACCCGGCTTAATGGGGGTCTTGGTGTAAGTTGGTACGGTACACCCGCAACTGGCTACTGCCTGATTGATAATCAGAGGTTGGTCGCCTACATTTGTGAAGGTGTAGGTACACTTTTGTACGGGAGCACTCTCTGAGAACGTACCGAAGTCGTAGCTCAGCTTATCAAACTTAATCTGTGCCTGAGCCATGGCGACATGAATGCCTGCCATAAGCATCATGGCTATGAATAATACTTTTTTCATATCTTTACCTTTCTATAGGTGTCTGATGTATTGACGTGCAAAATTATAAAAAGTTTCATGGCAACCTTATTAACTTATATGTTTTTAACAGAATTTACCACATTTCTTCTTCACCCGGCATACTTTCACAAGTAACTTTTAGAAGTACACTTGCATGGTTTCAATAAAAAAATAGTAATTTTGCCATAAAATACAAACAATATAAATAAGGTATGTATAGGACGAATACTTGTGGAGAGTTGCGACTCTCAGACGCCGGCAAGGAAGTAACTCTGGCCGGATGGGTGCAGCGCACGCGAAAGATGGGCGGCATGACTTTTGTCGACCTGCGCGACCGTTATGGCATCACGCAGCTTGTATTCAATGAGGCCGACGATAAAGACCTTTGCGAACAAGCTAACAAGCTGGGACGTGAGTACTGCATCCAAGTAACGGGTGTGGTTTCTGAGCGTCAGAGCAAAAACCCAAAGATGGATACGGGTGATATAGAGATTCTCGCTAAATCGCTGAATGTGCTCAGCAGTTCGCAGACACCTCCGTTTACCATCGAAGACAATACCGATGGTGGCGACGACCTGCGTATGAAGTACCGCTATCTTGATCTGCGTCGCTCGGCAGTGCGTAAGAATATGGAACTGCGCCACCGTATGACCATCCTTATTCGCAACTTCCTCGATTCACAGAATTTTATAGAGGTAGAGACTCCGATTCTCATTGGTTCTACACCTGAGGGTGCACGCGATTTCGTGGTACCTTCACGCATGAATCCCGGGCAGTTTTATGCGCTTCCCCAAAGTCCGCAGACGCTGAAGCAGTTGCTGATGGTAGCGGGCTTCGACCGTTATTTCCAGATTGCCAAGTGCTTCCGCGATGAAGACCTGCGTGCCGACCGCCAGCCTGAGTTCACACAGATTGACTGTGAGATGAGCTTTGTAGACCAAGAAGATGTGCTCAACGTTTTCGAGGAGATGGCACGCGTACTTTTCCGTGAGGTACGTGGAATGGAACTCCCCAAGCTCGAGCGTATGACATGGCACGAGGCGATGCGCCGCTTTGGTTCTGACAAACCAGATTTGCGCTTTGGTATGGAGTTCGTAGAACTCAAAGAAGCATTCAGCGGCAAGGGCGAATTCTCGGTGTTCGATGAGGCTGCCTATATAGGTGGTATCTGTGTGCCGGGATGCGCCGACTACAGTCGCAAACAGCTCAACGAACTCACAGATTTCGTGAAGCGTCCTCAGGTAGGGGCCAAAGGACTGGTATATATCAAATATGAGGCTGATGGTTCTGTGAAGAGCTCTATCGATAAGTTCTATACTCCCGAGGTGCTCAATGAGATCAAGCAAGTGATGGGCGCAAAAGACGGCGACCTGGTGCTGATACTCTCTGGTGACAATGTCAATAAGACCCGTGTTCAGCTCTGCAGCCTCCGCTTGGAGATGGGTGAGCGCCTTGGTTTGCGCGACAAGAATATTTTCAAGTGCTTGTGGATTGTCGACTTCCCGCTCTTCGAATGGAGCGATGAGGAGCAGCGCTATATGGCCACACACCATCCCTTCACAATGCCCAACCCCGATGATCTCTCACTCCTCGACGAGCATCCCGGTGATGTACGCGCCTTGGCCTACGACTTCGTTTGCAACGGTATTGAGGTGGGTGGCGGTAGTATCCGTATACACGACACTCAGCTGCAGGAGCGTATGTTCGAGGTATTAGGTTTCACCAAAGAGCGTGCCGAGTCGCAGTTTGGATTCCTGATGAATGCGTTCAAATATGGTGCGCCTCCCCATGCCGGTTTGGCCTTTGGTCTCGACCGCTTCGTGAGCATCATGGCTGGCCTCGACAGTATTCGCGACTGTATTGCCTTCCCCAAGAACAACAGTGGTCGCGACATCATGCTTGACGCTCCTTCGGCTATCGACGCTAAGCAGCTTGATGAGTTGCAGATAGAAGTGGCATTAAAGAAGTAAACAGCGCCATCTTACAATCACCAAACTGGTCGTAAACTGTTAAGATTCATTGATTTATATCAATAAAGTATTGGTGTGATGTGAAATAGTAAGTCGTATATACTTTTTCTTGTTGCAATTTATCATGAATTTGGAATTATTGTGCTACATTTGCAGCAGAAGTTATAAATCAGTTTGATATCTACAGAGTATTGTTTAATTTAATAGGTTATGGTAGAAAAGAAAGCGACAGTGAAAGCAGCTCCTAAGGCAGCTGCAGAAAAGAAGACATCAGAGAAGGCTGCTCCTAAGCGTTCAGCAGCTAAGAAGGCTGAAGTTTTTGTTGATGCAGAAAATGCAGGT
The DNA here is from genome assembly GCA_023425865.1 of Bacteroidota bacterium. GTDB lineage: Bacteria > Bacteroidota > Bacteroidia > Bacteroidales > Bacteroidaceae > Prevotella. Next base: position 33,231 of record JAFABV010000016.1, read on the forward strand.
TTCCGTGCCGGCGACGTTTATCAGGCACTCTCTGCAGCTGGTACAGCCCTGTCAGTAAGTGAGCTTACAGCAGCTACAGGCAAGACTGATACAGAAATTCTGCTCGGCATTGGTTGGTTGCTGAAAGAAGGTAAGGTGAAAGGTGACGCAGGCAAGGTTGTACTTGCGTAATTGAAAATAATACTTTTAAAAGCCGCAGCTTAATTAAATGTTGAGCTGCGGTTTTTCTTTACTCTGCATGCACGAAGATATTTTACGTATACTGACTGAGGCAGGAGAACAGGGAATTAGTTTGCAGCATCTTGTTCTCCACGTGCATCATGCCAGCAACAGTCTCTTCCATCCCCTGTCAATGGAAGAGGTGAGGCAGCGTGTGATTCAGGAGCTTCGTGTCCATACCAAATTTCCGGGCTCTCTTATCGAACGCACTTCGCGAGGGGTTTATCGTCTCAATACCAATTCGGATGAGGCTCGCCAGCTTCTTCTCAGTTTTGAAGAAGCACAGGGTGAGGAGCGCCAGGATAAACCCGTTGTCGACGAAGGGCCGACATTGTTTGGTTGACTCCGACCGTTACAGTAATAGTCGCCCCACCTGATAGAATACCGCAGACACAATCCATGCCAGTGCTGTCGTGTAAACAGCGGTGAAGAGTGCCCACTTCCATGACCCCGTTTCTCCCTTGATAGCGGCTATTGTGGCGACACAGGGAAAATAGAGTAGCACGAAGAGCAAGAAACTGTATGCCGTAAGGCGGGCAATGGGCTCTGCCTCCTTGATGGTCATGCCATGCAATGTGGCTATGTCTGACGTAATCAGCTGATGGAGTTTCTCGTATTTGCCACCTTCGTCGTTATAGCTGTCATCGTCGGCAAAACTGTCATCATTCGAGTAGAGCACTCCCAGGGTCGAAGCCACGATCTCTTTGGCGCCTACGCCGGCAATGAGTCCCACGTCGAGTTTCCAATTGAAACCCTGTGGAGCAAACACCGGCTCTACGGCCTTGCCTATTCGCCCGATGTAGCTTTGTTCCTGCTGCTGTTGCGAGGAGAGTTCTTCGTTATGCGGGAAATAGCCCAACGCCCATACGATGACGCTGGCCACGAGGATGATGCCACCCATCTTGTGCAGATACTGCTTGCCTTTCTCCCAAGTGTGTCGGCCAAGTGCCTTGGCGGTGGGAAAGCGGTAGGGTGGCAATTCCATCACAAATGGAGTATCTTCGCCCTTGACCACAAAAGTGGTAAAGAGTTTGCTCAGTATCACGGCCAGTAAGATGCCCACGCCATATAGTGACAGCATGATCAGCCACTGGTACTTCAGCGCAAAGAAGGTACCCACGATCATAATATAAATAGGTATTCGCGCCTCACAACTCATCAATGGCAGAATGAGCATCGTCACCAAGCGTGAGCGTCGGCTCTCAATGGTTCGTGTGGCCATCACGGCAGGTACATTACAGCCGAATCCCATAATGAGCGGTATAAACGACTTGCCATGCAGTCCCATTTTATGCATGAGTTTATCCATGATAAAGGCGGCACGCGACATATATCCTGAGTCTTCCATCAGCGAGATGAAGAAGTAGAGGATAAGAATCTGGGGCAGGAAGACGATAACGGCACCTACACCTCCAATGATGCCATCGACAAGCAGGGCCTTCACCGGACCGTCGGGCAACAACTGTCCAACGAGGTCACTCAGCTGGGCTATGCCCATGTCTATCCAGTTCATAGGATATGCTCCGAGGGTAAAGGTCGTATAAAACATGACACCCAGTATCAGGATAAACAGGGGGAATCCGGCATACTTGTTTGTCATCAGCTTATCGAGCAAGTGTGTCATCTGGTAGGTGTCCTTGCTCTTGCCAGTAGCATAGGCCGCCTCTTCCAGCGCACCGTGTATGAAGCCGTATTTAGCATCCATGATGGCAGTCTCAGAGTCCTCATGAATTTCCTCTTTCACCCTGGCAGCGGCTTGGTCACGGTGCTTGAATATCTCTTCGGCGTCAGGTAAACGACGAATGAATTGTTCCACCTCATGGTCGCGTTCAAGCAATTTTATCGACAGATAGCGTGTAGAGTATCTGCCTCGCAGGTCGCCCTCCTTCTTCAAGTGGTCTTGTATCTCCGCGATACCATGCTCTATCTCATGACCATGGTTGATGTGTATGTGCCGGAAATGAGCGGTCTGGTCTTCGGTGCCTTCATAAGCCTCAATGACAGCACGGAATAAGTCTTCCACTCCTTTGCCTGTGGTAAAGACCGTGGGTACCATGGGTATACCGAAGAGCTTTGAAAGTTTGTCGTGGTCGATATGGTCGCCGCGCTTCTCGGTCTCGTCATACATATTGAGTGCCACCACCATACGCACATGCATATCAATGAGTTGGGTAGTGAGGTAGAGATTGCGCTCAAGGTTCGACGTGTCGATCACGTTGATGACGACGTCGGGGGTGTGGTCTACCAGTTGCTTGCGCACATAGAGCTCTTCGGGCGAATAGGCCGAGAGCGAGTAGGTGCCCGGCAGGTCTACCAAATTAATACGGTAGCCTTCAAATTCAGCATGACCTTCTTTGGCATCTACCGTCACGCCCGAATAGTTGCCCACACGTTCGTGGGCACCAGAGGCGAAATTGAAGAACGAGGTTTTACCGCAGTTGGGGTTTCCCACCAACGCTACATTAATAATCTTACTTTCGTTGATGGCAGCTTGCTCTACCTGCTCTTCGCTTACGGGTGTCAACTCGATGTCGTCTGACTGATTATAGCTTGTGGTTTGTTGATATGCCTGTTGGGCTTCTATCGACTTGCGCCGCACCTCCTCTTCGGTCATTACCTCAATGAGTTCGGCCTCACTGTGACGTAGGCTGACTTCATACCCCATGATCTTGTATTTCACAGGGTCTTTGAGTGGGGCGTTAAGCAGCACTTCCACCTTCTTGCCTTTGATGAATCCCATTTCCACGATACGCTTTCTGAAGCCTCCGTGGCCAGTCACCTTGACAATAATGCCTTTCTCACCCGTATGTAAATCCGCTAATTTCATTGAAAATTGATTATTTTGTCACAAAGTTACAAAAAAACCACGCTTTAACAAGTTTGAATGTTGGTCTAAATGAGGTAAATACCTACTAATGGGTAGGGTGTGTGAGGGGTAGGGGGATGGATGTAGTTGATTGTGATGGCGGGTAATCGGTTAGCCCTACCGCCATTCCCTCCACCCTCCTCTGTCCTCCACCTTTTCCTGCAATGATATGCGCCTTATCGTTGATGTAATACATATTTTTATTATCTTTGCAGCAAATTCTGTATTATGGAAGAAATCAGTTGGGGTTTTATCGGCTGTGGTGAAGTAACCGAGAAGAAATCGGGGCCTGCCTTCAATGAGGTCCCGGGTTCGCATGTCGAGGCGGTGATGAGCCGTAGTGAGCAGAAGGCCCGGCTCTATGCCGAGCGCCATCATATCCGCAAATGGTATACTGACGCTCAGGAGTTGATAGACGACCCTGATGTCAATGCCATCTATATTGCCACCCCGCCTTCGAGTCATGTCACTTTTGCCATTATGGCCATGAGGGCCGGCAAGCCATGCTATGTGGAGAAGCCCCTGGCCGCGAGCTATGAAGACTGCCTGAGGGTGAACCGCATCAGCGAGCAGACGGGGGTGCCATGTTTCGTGGCTTACTATCGCAGGTATCTTCCTTACTTTCAGAAGGTGAAAGAAATCGTTGAACAAGGAACATTGGGCAAGATACTTAATGTTCAGATACAATTCTCTGTTCCTCCCCGTGACCTCGATTATAGCACAGGAGCCAACTTGCCCTGGCGATTGCAACCCGACATCTCGGGCGGTGGCTATTTCTATGACCTGGCCCCCCATCAGCTCGACCTCTTGCAACACCTTTTTGGAATTATCGTACGAGCCCACGGCTATCCCACCAACCGAGCGCATCTCTATCAGGCCGAAGACACCATCAGTGCAGCCTTTATCTTTGCCAACGGCGTCTCGGGCAGTGCTTCCTGGTGCTTTGCGGCCCACGAAAGCTCTAAGCAAGACCGCACGTTCATTGTGGGCGACAAGGGCACACTGTCATTTTCAGTGTTCAACTATGACCCCATCCGTCTGGTGACAAGTGAGGGCACACAGAGCATCATCGTGCCTAATCCGCCCTATGTACAGTTGCCTATCATCCGCTCGGTCATTGAGCATCTGCAAGGCATTGGTGAGTGCGAGTGTACCTCTGTGAGTGCCACGCCGGTCAATTGGGTGATGGACCGTATCTTAGGAAAGTTCTAAGGCATGAACTTTAGGCGTCTGTTGTTTTTGATGATGTTTTTCGCGGCCTTTGCACCAGTTGGGGCAGAGGTGGAGAAAGATTCGGCGACGGTGGATTCTGTCGTCAAGCAACCAGATGTGCCTAAGCGCAAGACAAAGCGCTATATCCCGATCATTACGCCCCTGTATCATTTTGTGCAAGAATTTTCGCGTGTAGACACCCACTACGTAGAACCGCAACACTACAACTACACGGTAATGTTGCAGAACACCAACACCTACGAGGTCTATCATATTAGCAACAGGGAAGGACAGGAAGTGGTGTTCACGCCCAGTCCGTCATATCGCCTGGGGCCGTATTTCGGTTGGCGATGGATTTTCTTAGGCTATACCATCGACCTTACGCATCTGGGCAGCGATAGCAAGAAACAAGACTTCAACCTAAGCCTATACAGCAACCAGATTGGAGTGGATATCTTCTATCGGAAGTCGGGCACCGACTACCGTATCAGTAAGGTCGACTTAGGCAATGGCACTGATATGAGTGGCGTGAAGAACATGTGCTTTGAGGGATTTCAGACCAGTATTAAGGGTTTTAATCTTTACTACATCTTCAATCATCGAAAATTCTCATATCCAGCTGCTTATAGCCAGAGTACCGTGCAGCGTCGCTCGTACGGAAGTCCACTGCTTGGCATTGGCTATACCAAGCACAACCTGAAAATCGACCTTGATGGGCTGCGTACCCTGCTGAATGAGCACATACCCGAGGGGCAGCCGCCGGTTGTTATCGATTCCACGATGATGTTCAACAAGGTAAGCTATACCGACTATTCGGTCTCGGGAGGCTATGCCTATAACTGGGTATTTGCTTACAACTGGCTTTTCGATATCTCGTTGCAGGCCGCTTTGGGATATAAGCATACGGTGAGTGACACACAGGACAACCGGTCGAGCTTGTTCCGGAACTTCGACTTCAAGAACCTCAACTTCGATGGTATCATCCGCTTGGGGGTTGTGTGGAACAACACGCGTTGGTATTTTGGGTCGAGCGCGGTGTTTCACACCTATCATTATAGTAAAAGTCAGTTCTCTACCAACAATATGTTTGGAAACGTGAACTTTTATGTAGGTTATAATTTTAGTAAACGGTAAACTTGATGACTATGCGATTTCGTCTTATTCTTATCAGCATCATGTCTTTTATGGTATGGTTGACGGCACAGGCCGCGGAACCCGACTACTGGCGCAGTGACTCAGTGAAGGTGATGCGCCTGCTCAAGGAGGCCTCCGCGCAAAAGGCCGGCACCAACTATATGCTCTTCTTCGCCCGTAAGTTGGCAGGAGTGCCCTATGTGGCCAAGACGTTGGAGAAGAATGATAGCGAAAGGCTTGTGGTCAATCTGCGGCAATTGGACTGTACGACCTTTGTTGAGACAGTGTTGGCATTGAAACGATGCATGGACCAGGGGAAACGTACGTTTGATAATTTCTGCGATAACCTTAGACTCATACGTTACCGTGGCGGCGAAGTATCTTATCCTAACCGTCTGCATTATTTCACCTCTTGGATAGCGGACAACACCCGTCTGGGTATCGTGAAAGACATTCAGGGACCCAATCCCCCGTTTACTGCCACGCAGCGTGTCAACGCAAATTATATGACTACGCATGTGAGCCTTTATCCTATGTTGGTAGGGCATCCTGAGTGGGTGCCGCTCATCCGACAAATGGAAGACAGCATCACAGGACTTACCTTCCCGTACATTCCCAAGAATCGTTTAGCTGATTCGCCCCTGCTTCGTCAGACCATTCGCGATGGCGATATACTCGTTATTCTCACTTCTAAGAACGGGCTCGACACCAGTCACCTCGGCATAGCGGTTTGGCACAAAGACGGGTTGCACAAGATTGACGCTTCGGCCGTTTATCATAAGGTCATCGAAGACCCCATGACCTTCAGCAACTACATGGCCAGGCATCGTACCCACACGGGTATTAGGGTAGTGAGAGCGTTGTAGATGAGGTGGTGGTGGGTAGATTGAAGTTTCGGTGGGCGTTCTCACTCATTCCTCACCTCTTTCGTTTTTCAACTCCTGCCCATCATAATACTCATCCCATTCTTTCATGGCAGCCTTCCAGTCGGTGGTCTCACCATCTGCCAAGGCCTGTTGTTCGCGTTCGGCTTCATCGCGGGCTTTGTCGCGGGCGCGTTTAGCTTTCATGTCGGCAATGGTGACGTCGTCTAAGATCTGAATGGCTCCACGCTGAATGGCAGCCTGCAACTCTTCCTCGCTAAAGGCCTTGCCTGGCTCGTTGAAGTCAGAGATGTTGAACTCATAGTCCACCCTCAACTGATGGCGGACCTGCTTTTGCTGAAATCGGTTGCCCGCGTTTTTCAGTCGGAGCAACTTTCCAATCTTGATGACCTCGTCGCTTGAAAATTTATTTCTACCCATGATTGTTTATCGAGTTTGTAATCTCCGTCAAGAAATGACCTCTTCCTGACTGATTAGGCATTGGGTTGCAAAATTACTACATTGTGCTTATTTATCGGCAAAAAGTATTTGAATAGTTTATCTAAAATGCTTTCATCAAGGCCGAAAGGATGCTTCTCTTATCACTATTACGCGAGTTCGGGATAAGATTAGTATGCAAATAGGTCCAATTGCCTTGTCTTTTCCACATGCACAGGCAGTGCCTCTGGTTTGTTGTCAAAGAAGCAGTAGGCAGTGAGAGCCGAGCATAGGTTCA
>JAFABV010000032.1 GCA_023425865.1 Bacteroidota bacterium
ACTTTTCATCCATTTTCCGAGGCTTTAAGCCTGAAATGGTCTGTCTACACATCCCAAATGTCGGCTGTCCGACAAAACAATCATTTGTAAACAGGGCTTGATTTTTTAGCGGACACCAATATAAAAAAAAGAAAGTTATGAAAAAGTTAGTCTTAGTAGCTCTTGCCTTCTTGGCTGTGGCAGTGAGCAGTTGCAATCAGAAAAGCAACAGTGCCTCATCTGAAAACGATTCTACAGCCGTGGTAGACGGAGCCACCGCCCAGCTCTCGGGCGACAATCTGGCCACGTTCAAAAACCTCACCGGCGAACTCATGAAAGACATTCAGGCCAAGGATTTCGGCAAGGTGATTTCAAGTCTTGCCAACCTGCAGGTGGTGTACAAGAATCTTGTGGCCGCCGGCAAGCTCGACGAGGCCCTCGCGTTTGGCTCTACCGTCAAGAACTTCATTGCCCAGAACGAAGAGCAACTCAAGTCATTCACTGCCGGTAACGCTACCGTTGCCTCTCTCATCAATGGCATCAAGAACCTGCCCACCGACGCCGGTACCTCTGCCGAGGCTGCCAAGAATGCCGTGTCTGCTGCCGTGACTAACTTTGCCTCTCCGTCTTTGGCCAAGGGTGCCACTGCCGTCGCCACCGCTGAGGCTGCCGCCGAGGCCGTGAAGAATGCCCCTGAGGCCGTGAAGAACGCCGTGACCAACGCCGGCACCAGTGCCCTCAGCAGTGCCAAGGACGCCCTGCAGGAGAAGGTGAACAGCGAGGTGAGCAATGCCGCTGAGCAGGTTTCGGGCAAGACCACAGAGGCCACACAGAAGGCCAATGAGACGGTAGACAAGGTGAACAAGGCCAAGGAGGCCACCGGTGCCGCCGCCGAAGCTACCAAGAACGCTGCCAAGAGCCTCGGCTTCTAATGGCTGACCAACTTACCATTTATACTTAGGCATAGCGCATCCACGCCCTTACGGGTGTGGATGTTTTGTGTTATCGCCATACCGTTAGGGCAGAACCATCTGATGGTTCTATATTGAATGATCTGATGGTTCTATATAGAACGATGTCATGGTTTTATATAGAACGATTTCATGGTTCTGTATTGAACCATTTTGCCTCGCCCTCGTTATGGCAGTGCCAAACACGGTTTTTGGCCCGTGCTATCCGCCTTGCGGGCAGGGGCAAAGCACGGGTCTTGAGCGATGGCGCTACACTTGTCGTCCAGCCCAAAGCGTTTCTACAGGCAGGTTTATTCCCCGCCGGGCGCTGCCATGAGGGCGGTGGCTTTTGTTAAAATATTCTAACACTATGCAACATTTCGCACTTGGCGCCGTCTAATAAAGTAACTGGCCCCGCAGAATGGGGGGCAGTATGGAGCTTTGAAACATGACTAACTAAATTTTAATCCATATGAACAAGAAAATGATGATGCTGACCCTTGTGGCGGGTGCCTTGCTCGCGACAGGTTGTGCCAGTAAGAAAGATTTGCAGAACTGCCAGACCGAGAACCGTCAACTCTCTGCCAACTATCAGGACGCCAAGGAGCAGTTGGCCGCTTCGCAGGCGCGTGTGGCGTCGCTCGAAGACCGCCTGAAGCAGCAGCAGAGCGACTATGCCGCCTTGCAGCAGAGTCTCGACAAGAGCCTCTCGAATACCACTGCCAACAGCGTCAACATATCTAAGCTCGTCGATCAGATCAATGAGTCTAACCAGTATATACGTCACCTGGTAGAGGTAAAGTCGAAGAGCGACTCGCTCAATATGGTGCTCACCAACAACCTCACCCGTTCGCTGAGCCGTGAGGAGCTGAAGGAGGTAGACGTGCAGGTGCTCAAGGGCGTGGTATATATCTCTCTGGCCGACAATATGCTCTACAAGAGCGGCAGCTATGAGATCAACGACCGGGCCGAGCAAACCCTCAGCAAGATTGCCAAGATCATCATGGACTATAAGGACTACGACGTGCTCATCGAGGGTAATACCGACAATGTGCCTGTCAACACCCTGGCTCCCTCGATGAAGAACATCCGCAACAACTGGGACCTCTCGGCACTTCGCGCCTCAAGTGTGGTACAGTATCTCATCGACCACTTTGGCGTGGCCCCCAAGCGTCTCACTGCCGGTGGCCGTGGCGAGTTCAATCCTGTTGCCACCAACGATACCGAGGTGGGCAAGCAGCGCAACCGTCGCACACAGATTATCATCACGCCGAAGCTCGACCAGTTTATGGACCTCATCGACAAGGCGCCTGAGGAGAAGTAACCTTGTGCCCATGCCGCGGCATCATGGCGGCAAAGGGCATCGCGCAGAGATGGCGATGTACGCTCAACGGGGAAATAAATTGCAATATGGCAATTATTTCCCCGTTTTGATTTTGAACCCAAAGATTTTTGCTAAATTTGTCGACAAAGAAGAATGACAACACGCAATCAAACTAATACAACATGAATATGGTAAAGATTAAAATGACCACGCCGCTGGTTGAGATGGACGGCGACGAGATGACACGCATCCTGTGGAAGATGATCAAAGACGAACTCATCATCCCCTTTGTCGACCTGAAGACGGAGTATTACGACCTTGGACTGCCTTACCGCGACGCCACCAACGACCAGGTAACCATCGACTCGGCGCAGGCTGCCATGAAATATGGTGTGGCCGTGAAGTGTGCCACCATCACGCCCAACGCCCAGCGCATGGACGAGTATAAGCTTCACAAGATGTGGAAGAGCCCCAACGGCACCATCCGCTCGATCATGGACGGCACCGTGTTTCGCGCGCCCATTACCATCGAGAGCATCCATCCGGTGGTGAAAAACTGGGAACTGCCCATCACCATTGCCCGTCATGCTTACGGCGACGTGTACAAGAGTGTGGAGCTGCGCACCGACGAACCGGGTACCGCCAAGCTGGTATTCGAGGGTGAGAGCGGCAAGCGTCAGGAGGTGGAGATTCATCGTTTCGACGGCGCGGGGGTGCTGCAGGGCATGCACAATACCGACAAGAGTATCCGCTCGTTTGCGCAGAGCTGTTTCAAGTTTGCCGTCGACACCCGCCAAGACCTGTGGTTTGCCACCAAAGACACCATCTCGAAGACCTACGATGCCCGGTTCAGGGAGATATTTGAAGAAGTGTACGAGACTGAGTACAAGCAAACGTTTGCCGAGCTGGGAATAGAGTATTTCTATACACTCATAGATGATGCCGTGGCGCGCGTCATCCGTTCGAAGGGCGGTTTCATCTGGGCCTGCAAGAATTATGACGGCGATGTGATGAGCGACATGCTCTCTACCGCCTTTGGCTCGCTGGCCATGATGACCTCTGTGCTCGTGTCGCCCGACGGCAAGTATGAGTATGAGGCTGCCCACGGCACCGTGACGCGTCACTACTATAAGTACCTCAAGGGCGAGGAAACCTCTACCAACCCCATGGCCACCATCTTTGCCTGGAGCGGCGCACTGCGCAAGCGCGGAGAACTCGACGGCATCAGCGAACTGGTGAACTTCGGCGACCAGCTCGAAGGGGCCTGCTTCGACACGCTGGGCGAAGGCATTGCCACCAAAGACCTTGTGGGATTGATGGAGGGTGTTGAGACCAAGGCGGTCAACTCGGCCGACTTCATCGCCGCCATTCGCGCACGATTAGAGAAGCGCCTGGCATAGCGATAGGCTCCAAAACATCAACGCCTGTCAAAACCTTTACTCCTGACGATGGCCCTCCTGCGTCTCTCTGAGCGCGTAGGGTGGGTGTGGGAGTGGGGTTTAGACAGGCGTTGCCGTATGTGGTGCGTATGGGTCGGTGGCGTGCAGGGCGCGTCAGTCGATAGACGCCAACTGCTCTTTGCTCAGTATGGAGTGATGGGTGCTGGGGCGCACCTTAAACTTATCAAATCCCTCGCCATACACGCCGATAACATTGGTCTGCGTGACAAAGGCGTTGGGGTCTATCTCCTTGATAATCCTGAAGATGACGCCGCTTTCGCGTCGCTTGGCCATGATGAAGAGCATCTTCACCTCGCGGCCCGTGTAGAAGCCGTGCGCCTCGATGACCGTGGCGCCGCGATGGGGATACACGGCTATGCGTGAGGCTATCTCCTTATAATGGTCGGAGATGATGAAAAACTGCACGCTGCGATGCATGGACTGTACCACCTGGTCGATGCAGAAGCTGGTTACGCAGAGCACCACGTAACCGTAGATCACCTTCTCCCAGTCGTGGAATACTAAATACGAGGAGGAGATGATCACGATGTCGCACAGCATGATTACCCTGCCGAGCGAGATGTCGCGGTATTTGTTGACGATGGCCGCCACGATGTCGGTGCCACCGGTAGAGCCGTGGAACGAGAAGCCCAAGCCCACCCCCGAGCCACAGAAGATGGCACCGATGATGGCGGCCATAAAGGGTTGGTCGTTCAGGAGTTTGGTGTCGCCCAAGTGCTTTTGGTTGACCGTGGTCATAATCGTCAGCACGATAACGGCGAAGATGGTCTTGATGCAAAACTTAAACCCTAATATGCGCAATGCCAATAGCAAGAGAGCGGCATTGATGGCAAAGTAAGACATCTGTACGGGTATGCCCGTGCCCCAGAAAAGCACAGACGCGATACCTGGCACGCCTCCGGTGGTGATGTTGTTGGGTAGTAAGAAGATGTTCCAGCCGATGGAGTAGGATACCATGCCAATGGCAATCATGAGGTAATCACGAAGCTCATTCCATATTTTCGTGTTCTTGGCTTTCATGTTAAGCGTTTTGTTAGGCTTTGTTCAATGAGTGGAAGAAATGTTGGATGTGTATGTGCGCGGCAGCGGGAAGACTGCCATGCTGACGGGTAATGGGTTAGAAGTGCATGGTGTGGTGGTGTGGTTCAGATGCCTAAGCCGCCGGTGAAGCTCACGTCTTGTGCCTTGCTCTGCATGATGCGCGAGTGCGGCGGCACGCTGTGCGTGATCCACACATTACCGCCGATGACGGTGTCGTGGCCGATGGTGATGGGGCCCAAAAGTGTAGAGTTGGAGTAGATGGTGACATTATCCTCGATGACGGGATGGCGTGGAGACACCCGGTTGGTGTCGGGGATACGCATCGACGAACTGAGGCTGGCCCCGAGCGTAACGCCCTGGTACAGATGAACATGGTTTCCGATAACGCTGCTTTCGCCAATCACCACGCCGGTACCGTGGTCGATGGAGAAATAGGAGCCGATGGTGGCGCCCGGATGTATGTCGATGCCGGTCATGGCATGAGCCTGCTCGGTGATGATGCGCGGAATGACGGGGATGCCCATGGCGTGCAGCTCGTGTGCCACACAATAATGCAGCATGGCCTGAATCACCGGGTAGGAGAAGATTACTTCGCCGTAGGTGGTGGCCGAGGGGTCGGCGTTGAAGATCGCTTCGACGTCAGAGAAAAGCAGTCGCTTGATTTTTGGCAGTGTGTCGATAAACTGGTCGGTCATGGTTTCTGCCCGCTGGCTCACCTCTTGTTCGTCGCCCGTGGTGAAGAGCAGCGCCAAGCTGATTTGCCGTTGCAGCAAGATGGCGAGGCGTTCCATGTTCACTCCGATGTGATAAGAGCGGATGTTGCTGTCGGTTTGCCGCTTGTCGAAGAAGCCTGGAAAGATGAGCATTTTGACCAAGGCAACGATTTCTTTCAGTGTCTCCACTGAGGGTAGGGGAGCATCGTTGTTGGGTACCATTTTCTCCTCTTCCTCAGAGATTCTCGTGAGGAGAGCCACGTTCTTTTGAAAGATGTCGTCGTTCATCGTTTTCAGCTTGCTTTACTGAACTGCAAAGTTACAGATTAAACTTGAAATTCATCGTGATTTGCAATATAAAAAGTGAGTCACCACATTGTAATAAGTGTGACTGACATTGTAGCACTTGTTTAAATGGCCTGTAATAAGATAAGTATATTTTTGCGACAACGATTTCATAATAACTTTTAGTCGCGTTTAATGAGTGTCATTTATCTGTGCATCGTCTTTTTTCTGTTGTTTCTTGCCGTGTTCGACTTGTTTGTCGGGGTAAGCAACGATGCCGTTAATTTTCTGCAGTCTGCCGTCGGTGCCAAGGTGGCCAAGTTTCGCACCGTTCTGGTGGTGGCCTCTTTCGGCGTGCTCATCGGTGCCGTGATGTCTACCGGCATGATGGATGTGGCGCGCCATGGCATCATGACGCCGGCCCATTTTTCGTTTGCCGAGGTGATGACCATATTCTTGGCGGTGATGGTCACCGATATCATTGTGCTCGATATATACAATTCGTTGGGCATGCCCACGTCTACCACGGTGTCGCTGGTGTTTGAGTTGCTGGGTGGCTCGTTTATCCTTGCCAGCGTCAAGGTGCTCGATGATCCCACGCTCAGCTATGGCGACTTGCTCAATAGCGGGCAGGCGCTGAAAACCATCCTCGCCATATTCCTCAGTGTGGGGCTGGCCTTTTTCTTTGGCGTGGTGGTGATGTGGGTCACGCGGTTGGTGTTCACATTCAACTACAAGCGGCAGATGCCATATTTCATCGGGGTGTTTGGTGGTGTGGCTTTCACGGTGTTGGCCTATTTCATCTTTCTCAAAGGACTGGGCAAGAGCCCTTATCTGCCCGAGGAGGTGCCTGCCTACATCAGCGCCCACACGCCCATGCTGCTGGGATATACGTTCATAGGGTCGACGGTCTTCATGCAGGTGCTGTATTTTCTGGGTGTCAATATCTTGCGGTTCGTGGTGCTTATGGGTACGTTTGCCTTGGCCATGGCTTTTGCCGGCAACGATCTGGTCAACTTCATCGGCGTGCCGCTGGCGGGTTTGGACGCTTACCAGAATTTCGTGGCCAACGGCGCGGATGCCACTCCGGCCACCTTTCTCATGGGTTCGCTGATGGAAAGTGTCACCACGCCGCCGCTGGTGTTGCTGGGAGCGGGGGTGGTCATGGTGGTGTCGTTGGCCACGTCGGGCAAGGTACACAATGTGATCAAGACCTCTGTCGACCTGAGTCGTCAGGACTCGGGAGAGGAAATGTTTGGCTCGTCGATGGGCGCGCGCAGCATTGTGCGCCTGTGCCATGGTGTGGGCGATACCTTCAAGAACTATCTGCCCCAAAGGGTTAGCGTATGGCTTGCCGGGCGCTTTGACAGGCAAGAGGCCATCATGGAGGAGGGCGCGGCCTTCGACCTTGTGCGGGCTGCGGTCAATTTGGTGTTGGCCGCCATGCTCATCACGATGGGCACCAACTATAAGTTGCCATTGTCTACCACTTACGTCACCTTTATGGTGGCTATGGGTACGAGTCTGGCCGACCGCGCCTGGAGCCGCGAGAGTGCGGTATTCCGCGTGACGGGCGTGCTGAGTGTCATTGGCGGATGGTTTATCACGGCTGCGGTGGTTTTTGCCGCTTGTGCGGTGGTGTGTCTGGCTATGTTCTATGGTGGCATTATCATGCAGATGGTCTTTATGGCTATCGTTGTCATCATGCTGATACGTTCCAGCCGTAGCTTTGCCCAAAAGGCGGCCGAGGAAAAGCGTGCGTCGCGCTGTACGCTGATGATGCGCATACGCGACCCTGAGTTGGTGTGGGATATTCTGCGTCGTCAGGTCAGTCATACGCAGTCGTATGTCAGCAATTTCTCATGCGACATATTCAATCGCGTTATCGATGCCTTTGCCGCCGAAGATTTGCGGGAGCTGCGCCGCTGCCGGAGTGAGCTCAAGGAAGAGCTCAAGGTGGTGAAAAACCTGCGTCATCAGGAACTGTTGGGCTTGAGACGCGCTCCGCGGGAGATGGTCATCGAGCGTAACACATGGTTTCATGTAGGCGCCAATGCCAATCAGCAGTTTCTATATACTCTGCTGCGCATGCTTGACCCCATACTCGAACATGTGGAGAACAATTTCAACTCCATGCCCGAGACCTATGTGCAGGAGTTTGCGGGCGTGCGGCGAAAGATGAATGCCTTGCTGATGGCGTCGGCCAATGCCATCGAGACAGCGCGGTTTGAGGGCTACCATGGCATACTGGCCGAGGCCGATACTTGCAAGGACGAACTGTCGGCACTCCGTCGCCGGCATATCGACCGCATGCAGATGAAGACCCAGAGTGACATGTTGCAGGTGGCGATGGTGTATCTCAACTTGCTGCAAGAGAGCCAGGAGATGCTCAGCGCCATGCGTCATCACCTGCGGGCGGCCAAGAAATTCATGGAGAACTGATGAGGCTTCTGCGGGTTGGCATGAGGGCACATCAATGCTGCGGTACGAGCGTAAGGGGAGTCAGGCACGCTGATGCCATTACATATATATAAGGTGTAGCGATGTGTTGTAACACCTTTGCATCGTTTTCGTCAAGGATTCTTCAATGGGATGCAAAGCCGCTGTAATGGTATGGCAGTACTTTTGCAACCAAAAGTAAACCAAGTTTAAAGTATGAGAAAAAGAGTTACTGTGATGATGATGCTGGCAGCCATGCTGAGTGCCCAGGCTGCGGAAGTGGTACCCGAAGCCAGCCTTGGTGCGGTTCGTGGCCGCGTGGTCGACGCTTCCAAGGAGGTATTGCCTGGAGCTTCTGTGTATATTGAGTCTCTGCAGACGGGTGTGGTGAGCGATGTCAACGGCTTTTACAACCTTTCCAACCTTAAGCCTGGCACTTATAAAGTGACTGTGAGCTATGTGGGTTATACCCCGGTAACCACTACCGTGACCATTACGGGAAGTGGGGCAGTAGAGCGCGACATAGTGATGAACGAGGGAATGGAGCTCAATGAGGTGAGGGTCAACGGTGCCTTTCACGGTCATCGCAAGGCTCTCAACATGCAGAAGAACAGCATGGGCGTGACCAATGTGGTGAGCGCAGACCAGGTGGGCAAGTTTCCCGACTCAAACATCGGCGACGCCCTGAAGCGCATCAACGGCATCAACGTCCAGTACGACCAGGGGGAGGCACGCTTCGGGCAGGTGCGCGGTACCGCCGCCGACCTGTCATCGGTGTCGCTCAACGGCAACCGCATTCCTTCTGCCGAGGGTGACACACGTAACGTGCAGCTCGACCTTATCCCTGCCGATATGGTGCAGACCATCGAGGTCAACAAGGTGGTGACGGCCGACATGGACGGCGATGCCATCGGCGGCAGCATCAACCTCGTCACCAAGAGCACTCCTTACCGCCGTGTGCTCAACGCCACGCTCGGCACAGGATACAACTGGGTGAGCGGCAAGATGGAGAAGGAGTTGGGATTAACCTACGGCGACCGCTTCTTCGACAAGAAGTTGGGACTTATGCTCTCGGCCTCGTATCAGTTTAACCCCGGTGGTTCTGACAACACAGAGTTTGAATATGACGTAGACGATGACAACAAGGTGTATCTCGACAAGGCCGAGGTGCGTCAGTATTACGTTACCCGCGAGCGCCAAAGCTACTCTTTTGCCACCGACTATGTGTTCAATCCCAGTCACAAGTTGGCATTCCGCGCCATGTATAACCGTCGTTCTGACTGGGAGAACCGCTATCGCGTCACATATAAGAAGTTGGGCGAGAAGGCCAGCAAGCAGAGCATGGTGCTGCAGACCAAGGCCGGCAGCGACGACAACCGCAATGCGCGACTCGAACTTCAGCAGACCATGGACTTCGCCTTAGAGGGTGAGCACCACTTTGGCAACCTCGATATGGATTGGTCGGGTACGTACAGCCGCGCCAGCGAGGACCGTCCCAACGAGCGCTATATAGGTGTGGTGATGAAGGGTAAGGACAGCAAGAACACCGGTTTCTTCGAGGAACTCGACTTCGTTGACGCGGGTGACCGTCAGCCGTATGCCAATTCACGCATCGACGATATTGCCAACTACAAGTGGGGACTCGATGAGTTTACCAATTCTGATGAGAATATTTACGAGAACGAATGGAAGGGGCGTCTCAACTTCACGCTACCTCTGACCAACGGACTCTATGGCAACACGCTGAAATTTGGAGCCAAATACACTTCCAAGGAAAAGGACAAGCAAGTGCATACATTCGACTATGCCGACGCTTTCGACGATGCCATTGGCAATACTTGGATGGAGAACATGAGGCCTCAAATACGCTCGGGATTCATGGCTGGCGACAACTATCCCGAAGGCACACCTTTTGTCACCCGCCAGTTTATGGGTAGCATCGATTTCTCGAAGCTTCAGGGCACAGAGCTTAACGCTGAGGCTGCCGGCAATTTCCATGCCCGGGAGCAGGTGACCAGTGCCTACCTCCGCCTCGACCAGCGCTTGGGCAGCAAGGTAAATGTCACCGCCGGTCTGCGTATGGAGCATACCAACCTGAAGTATAGGGGTTTCAACTGGGTGGTGACCGACCCCGAAGATGAGAATGGACAGCTCATTGCCACCGGCGATCACAAGAACGACTACACACATTGGCTGCCCAGTGTGCTGGTGAAATACACGCCGATGACCGACTGGAACGTCCGCGCTTCGTTTACCAAGACCCTCAGCCGTCCTAAATACTTGGCACTCATCCCTAACGTGAGCTACACCGTGGCCGACGAGGAGGCTACCATCGGTAATCCCAACCTCAAGGCAACAACCTCTTATAACTTCGATCTCTCTACCGATTACTACTTCAAAAGTGTTGGTCTGGTGAGCTTAGGCGTGTTCTATAAGCGTCTGAATGATGTTATCGTTGCCGAGGTGTGGAAGTCTACCGAGGACCCCAATATCCCCGCAGGACTGCTCAACGCCGACGGCGAGGCACCCAAATACCAGATTACCAAGCCCATCAACGCCTACGACGCACGACTCTTTGGCATTGAGGTGGCTTACGAGCGCGACTTCGGTTTCATCGCTCCGGCGTTGAAGTGCATTGGTTTCTACGGTACTTATACCTATACCCACAGCAGCACGCGCAACCATAAGTTTGAGCATCGCGCGCTTGACGACGCCAAAGATATCAAGATGACGGGTAGCCCTGAGCACACCGCCAACGCTTCGCTGTACTTCGAGAACAAGGGTATAAACCTGCGCCTGAGTTGGAATACCGCTTCGAGCTTCATCGATGAGCTTGGTACCGTGGCAGCCCTCGACCGCTACTACGACAGCGTAAACTATCTCGACCTCAATGCCAGCTACACTTTTGGCAAACAATATAAGTTCACCGTATTTGCCAATGCCACCAACCTGCTTAATCAGCCCCTGCGTTACTACCAAGGTACCAAGGATCGTACCATGCAGGTGGAATACTATGGAGCGCGTGTGAACGCCGGAGTGAAAATCGCTTTATAATGACTGAATCATGAAGAAAACAATTTCTATATTCCTGCTTCTGTGGTCTGTGCTGAGCCTTTCGGCACAGGTCATAGACTATTCTGTCTTCGACGGTAAGTTTAATTTCATTGTTTGTAACGACCTTGGACGCAACGGCTACTATGACCAGAAGCCTTTTGCAGAGCTGATGGGTGAGATGAGCGACAAGGGGGTGGACCCTGAGTTTGTGGCGGCATTGGGTGATATTCACCATTTCGGTGGTGTGCAAAGCACCTCAGACCCGCTGTGGATGACCAACTTTGAGCTTATTTACAGTCATCCCGAGCTCATGCTCGACTGGTATCCCATCCTTGGCAACCACGAGTATCGTGGCAATACGCAGGCCTGCATCGACTACAGCAAGGTGAGCCGCCGATGGGAAATGCCTGCCCGATATTATACTAAGGTGTATGCCGATAAGGGTATGACCCTGCGCTTAGTGTGGATCGACACTACCCCGATGATGGCCAAATACCGCAACGACAGCGAGACCTATCCCGACGCCGGCCGCCAGGATTGGCAGCGACAGCAGCAGTGGCTCGACTCTGTGCTCACCGTCGAGCGCGAAGATTGGGTCATCGTCATGGGCCATCATCCCATCTATGCCGATACGGGCAAAGAGATCACAGAGCGTCTCGACATGCAGAAGAACGTGGACACGATACTCAAGAAGCACAAAGTAGACTTCTACATCAATGGGCATATCCATAATTTCCAGCACATACGTGCCAAAGGCAGCGACATCGACTACGTTACCAATAGCTCTGCCTCGCTGTCGCGCAAGAATGTGAAGGCCATCGACGGCACGGTGTTCTGCAGCGGAGAGCCTGGCTTCTCGGTAGTCTCTGCCAGCAAAGACGCTTTGGTGCTGCGCATGATAGGCAAGGACGGAAGGGTGCTTCACGAAATTGTACGGTCGCGCAAGTAATTCCAATAGCAGCCTGCATGTTTAGGAACTTTGCCCAGAAGCAAAAGTGAACACCAGCAATACGTAGCATCCCTAATTCTTTATCTTCTTGCCGGTCGCTAATCCGGTATATATAGGCACTACCCATGGGTGGTGCCTATTTTAGTCAAGCAAGGTTTCAGGCACATCAAGAACCTGTAAACATTACGGTCATAGAGATGTAATATCTGTCATTCAATCGTAAACGACTTGTGAAATTATCGTCAAATACACGCAACTCCTATGTAACACGTGGGTCGTACTTTTGCATTGCAAATATTAATTAAGCGACATATATTAAGATGAAAGATTGCAAAAGGGGAATAGCAGTATTGTTACTGCTGATGTTGGCAACCACGTACGTAATGGCGCAGCGCATTAAGGGTAAGGTTGCAGACGCTAAAACCAAAGAAGCGCTCATCGGAGCGATGGTTACAGTGAAGGGTTCCGACAAGCGTGCGGTGACCGATATGGATGGTAATTTCATGCTCGACGGACTTCGTGCGGGCGGTAGTTACGACCTTGTAGTGAGTTATGTGGGTTACAAGACCCAGACCATGCAGCATGTCAAGTCGGTGAACGACACAGAAACAAGCCCATTGGTCATTGACCTGGAGGCCGACGAGCATACCCTTGGCGAAGTGTCTATTGTGGGCATAGAGCGTAAGAACACCGAGGTAGCCGCTGTTCAGCAGGTGAAAAACAGCAACTTTATAGTGAGCAACGTATCTGCCCAGGAAATCGAAAAGACGCAGGACAGCAACGCCGGAGAGGTGATTCGCCGTGTGCCGGGCGTGAGCCTTATCGACGACAAGTTTGTTATGGTGCGCGGTCTTTCGCAAAGATATAATAATGTATGGATGAATGGCGGTGCCGTACCCAGCAGTGAGGCCGACAGTCGCGCGTTTTCTTTCGACATCATTCCCAGTCAGCAGATCGACAATCTCACCATCGTGAAGACGCCATCTGCCGAATATCCTGCCGACTATACCGGTGGTTTTATCTTGATTAACACCAAGGAAATCCCTACTTCCAATTCTCTCTCTTTCACCGTAGGCGGCAACTGGAATGATGCCTCATTAGGCGATTTCACCACCTTCACCAAGTCTACATCCTCGCTCAGCAGTGTAGGGAGCACACTGACTGACGGCGGATTCAACAACGACTGGATGTTGAAAAACAAAACTGTCGTGGGTGATCTTAAGCTTGGCGTCAACGGAGGCTATCGCTGGAACGTCGGCCGCAACCGCATGGGACTTATCGCCGCGCTGAATTTCTCAAACGACTACCGCACCTATGATGACATGCAGAACAACCTCTTTGGTGTCTACGATGTTACCAACGACCACAGCAACTACCTGCGCAACTCTGTCGACGATCAGTACAACAACAACCGTCGTCTCGGTGCCATGCTCAATTTCACGCTCCTCTCGCCCTCGGGCAACCACAAGTATGAGCTGAAGAATATATTCAACCGCCTGACCAACCAGCGCTACACCTGGCGTGAGGGAGTGTCGGCGCAGTCTAATCTCGAAAACTCTGCCGAGTATTATTACCGCAGCCGCACAGCCTACAACACCCAGCTCACGGGTAAACACACCTTTAATCAGGACGTGCTCGACTGGAGCGTGGGCTACGCTTACTCCAACCGCTATATGCCCGACCGTCGCCGTTACTTGGTGAACGACGCCCTCGAAAGCGGTAAGATCAGTCTGTCGGCAGGCAACGACATCTCGCGCGAATGGACAGAACTCGACGAGCACATCGTCTCGGCCAATGTCAACAACAAGAAAGACTTCAGGTTCAACAACTGGACACCTACGCTAAAGGTTGGTGCCTACGGTGAATATCGTACCCGTGACTACATGACTCGCGACTTCGTCTATAACTGGGACACCACCGACGCCCTGCCTGATGGCTTCCGGACGATGGACATTCCCACGCTCTTGTCTGATCCAGACAACCTCGGCGATGATAAACTTTATCTGATAGAACAAGTGCGTTGGCGCAACAACTACAGCGGAAACAATACCCTTGGCGCAGGATACTTCACGGCGTCTCTCCCCTTTGGCCCTCTGAGCATCCTCGCCGGGGTCCGCTTTGAACATAACGACATGGAGCTTATCTCCAACACGCGCAATAGCGAGCGAAGTGAAAGTTCGCGTCACTACAAAGACAATGACTTCTTCCCCTCGTTCAATGCCACTTACAAGTTCAACGACAAGCACCAGCTGCGTGCCAGCTATGGCCGCACCATCAACAGGCCCGAGTTTCGTGAGCTGTCGTCGTCGGTGTACTATGACTTCGACCTTGCCTCTAACGTGCAGGGTAACACCGAACTGAAGAGTGCCCGTATCGACAATATCGACCTGCGTTATGAGTTCTATCCCTCACGCGGTGAGCAAATCTCCTTCGCCGCTTTCTACAAGCATTTCGACTCTCCCATCGAGTGGACATACACCGTGGCAGGCGGTACAGACCTTATCTACTCTTATAAGAACGCCCAGAGTGCCAACAACTACGGATTGGAACTCGATATTCGCAAGGACCTGTCATTCATCGGTTTGAGAAACTTCAGCTGGTCGTTCAACGGCGCCCTCATACACAGCCGCGTGAATTTCCCCGCTGGTTCAAAAGAAGAAAACCGTCCCATGCAGGGCCAGTCGCCCTATCTCGTAAACACGGGTATCTTCTATCGCAACGACGCCCTCCAGCTTAACGTGGCCCTGCTGTATAACCGTATAGGCAAGCGCATCATTGGCGTAGGACGCTCTGAGGGCAGTTCCGGTTCAGAAGAGACCGCTCGAATCCCCGACTCTTACGAGATGCCGCGCGACGTGATGGACCTCACGGCCAGCAAGAAGTTTGGCGAGCACTGGGAACTGAAGTTCAACATGCGCGACATTCTGGCCCAAAAGCTGTTCTACAAGCAGTTTGCCGATGTTCACCTTCCAGACGGCACTCACAAGACCGTAGACGAGATTGTGCGCAGTTACAAGCCGGGACGCAATATTGGCCTGTCGCTGGTCTACAAGCTATAGCCATTGGCGGCGGCTTGAACAAGGGCTTATCGGCTCGCGGCCAACTGCCATCGCCGTCTCAAGATGGCAGATGCAACAAGGGGGCGCGGTATGGATACCGGCGCAAGGACAAGGGGAATGCTCCCCGTCTCCTCTCCCGTCACAAGTATTATTCATGTCTAACAAACATAACAACAAGATGAACAAACAATTCATGTTTGGATGCATGGGCATCCTGATGGTTGCAGCTACATTTACGGCTTGCAGCAGTGATGATGACAACAACAACCCCGGTACTGGCACAACAACAGGTTACACCTGGACCAAAGACGGTGGCTTGAATGCCAGTTCGGGAATCCTCTTTACCGGTGGCAAGGATGACGCGGCCGGAACTGAAATCGGTAATGGCGACCAGGAGTTTGTCTTCACAGGCAAGCAAACGCTGAAGAAGGGCACCTATACGCTCAAGGGCTGGGTGTATGTGGCCAAGGGCGCAGAGTTGACCATCGAGCCGGGTACCATCATCAAGGGCGAAAAGGAGTCTCAGGCTTCACTCATCGTAGAGCCGGGCGGCAAGCTTTTTGCCAAGGGCACCGCTTCCGCTCCTATTGTGTTTACCTCCGCGCAGCCTAAGGGCAGCCGCCGGCCCGGTGACTGGGGTGGTCTGATTATCTGCGGTAACGCGGTCAACAACCAGGACTTGATGCAGATAGAGGGTGGCCCCCGTACCAAGCACGGTGGCAATGACAATACCGACAACTCTGGAATCTTGAGCTATGTGCGCATCGAGTTTGCCGGTTATCCTTTCCAAACCGATAAGGAAATCAATGGACTGACCCTCGGCTCTGTAGGTTCGGGTACGCAAATCGACCACATCCAGGTGTCGTACTCTAATGACGACTCGTTTGAGTGGTTCGGCGGCAGCGTCAATGCCAAATACCTCGTTGCCTATAAAGGTTGGGACGATGACTTCGATACTGACAACGGCTACTCGGGTAAGGTGCAGTATGGACTGGTGGTACGCGACCCCAGAATTGCCGATATCTCTATGAGTAACGGCTTCGAGAGCGACAACAAGGCTGACGGCGGTGCCGTGGCTCCTTACACTACGGCCACCTTCTCTAACATTACCTTCGTGGGTCCTAAGTTCGACGGCTCTTTCCAAAACACGACCAGCTACATCAATGCCGGTAACATGAAACCTCAAAACAGTGCCTCATTAGGTCTGTTCCAGTCGGCTATGCAGATTCGCCGCAGCTCACGCCTCAACTGCTTCAACTCTGTAGCTTTGGGCTATCCTGTAGGATTGATCCTCGACGGTGAGAAGGGCTCTACCGTGACCGCTGCCAAAGACGGTTTGCTGAAGGTCAACAATGTTTGGTTTGCCGGTATGGACGCCGTAGGCGTTGACGCCAACAAAGAGACGGCCGACGTGCTCATTACCTACGTAGACGGCAAGCCCGTCAAGGATGCCACGCAGAAGAGCTTCTCAAGCACTTGGTTCCAGGCCCAGTCGGGCAACCAGGTCAAGGCTACTATCGCCGAGCTTGGCTTGTCGGTCAATGGTTTCATCCCCAGTGCCAACAGCCCACTGCTCTCTGCTCCTACCTACACCAGTCTCGACAGTTGGTTCGATAAGGTTTCTTACATCGGCGCGTTCGGTGCCTCTAACGACTGGACAGCCGGGTGGGCCAACTTCGACCCCCAGAACACTGACTACTAAAAAACTTTTGCGCCCTCTATTCTCAGTCAATCTCCGAAAGCACATTCTGGGGGCGCTAATGTCTGACGATGGTCCGGGGCATGCCGCATGATGGCAAGCCCCGGATATTTTGGTTTGTGCTTATAAACAGCGGGTTAGCGATTATCATGGCCGCCGTCGGCCGCCTCGTGTTAGCCTATTCCATTTTAATAACATTGTAACGTAACCATGATGGAATTGTGCGGAATATTACTTAACTTTGCAAAACAACAAGTGAAATACTTATGTCAGAAGAAACGAAGTACCGTATCTTGGTAGTAGATGATGAGGAAGACCTCTGCGAAATCCTCAAGTTCAACCTCGAGACTGAGGGGTATCAAGTAACCACAGCCAATTCCGCGGAAGAAGCGTTGACCCTCGACCTGCCGCATTTCAACCTGATGCTGTTGGATGTCATGATGGATGGCATGTCGGGATTTGCGTTGGCCAAGCAGCTGAAAGCCAATTCTGATACGGCCCATGTTCCCATTGTTTTCTTAACGGCGCGCGACACGGAGAACGACACCGTGACCGGCTTCAACCTCGGAGCCGACGATTATATCTCCAAGCCGTTCTCCATTCGTGAGGTGCTGGTGCGCGTGAGGGCCGTGCTCAGGCGTACCGATGAGCGCCATGCGGTGCATTCGGCGGTCATCAGTTACCAAGGACTTGTCATCAACCTCGACCGCAAGACCGTGGCCATCGACGGCGAGGAGATATCGTTCACCAAGACCGAGTTCGAACTCCTGCGCTTGCTGCTCAGTGAGCGGGGCAGGGTGTTCTCGCGCCAAGAGCTTCTCGAAAAGGTGTGGCCGCGCGATGTCATGGTGCTCGACCGCACGGTAGATGTCAATATCACACGTCTGCGCAAGAAAATAGGGCGTTTCTCCAAATGTATTGTTACCCGTCTGGGTTTTGGTTATTATTTTGACGCCTGATGAAAGCAGTGTCTGTAGGCCAGCGTCTGTACCTGAGTGTGCTGGCCGTGTTTCTGCTCTTTGCCGTAGCCTTTATCGTTTTCCAGCAGTATCGGGAAAGGCAATACAAGAGCAGCCTGCTGGAAAACAAGCTGCAAGACTTCAATGGGCGCATGGCCGAAACCTTGTCTTTCCAGGGCAGCCTCAATGAGCGCACGCTTGACCATTATGTCGTTACCCATCAGCTCAAGGGTATACGCGTTACCATCATCAGGCCCGACGGCAAGGTAATCTATGATAACGTATACAAGAACTACGGCTCTATTGGCAACCACAAGAACCGGCCGGAGGTTCGCGATGCCCTGAAAAAGGGCGTTGGGGCGGTGGTTGAGCGATGGAGCTCTACGCTGAAGGCCGAGTATTTTTATGCCGCCACCTATTTTCCCAAGTATGGCATCGTCATTCGCAGTGCGCTGCCCTATAACACCGACCTGGCGCGCAGCTTGCAAACCGACCTTCATTTCATCTGGTTTGCACTGGTGGCAATGGTCATCCTCACCATTGTGCTTTATCGCTTTACCCACCGTCTGGGTACCAATATCACCAAATTGAAGTTGTTTGCCTCTCGCGCCGCGCATAATGAGAGCTTAGAGACCGAGGACCTGATGGCGTTTCCCGATGATGAACTGGGTGAGATTGCCGAGCGTATCATCAAAATATACAAGCGCTTGCAAAGCACCCGGCAGGAGCAGGGCATACTCAAGCGCCAACTTACGCAGAACATTGCACACGAACTGAAGACGCCCGTAGCCAGCATTCAGGGATATTTGGAGACCATTCTCGATAATCCGCAAATCGACGAGCAGGCTAAACAGCAATTCCTGCAGCGTTGCTATGCGCAGAGCGAGCGGTTGACTTCGTTGCTGCGTGATATTTCTACGCTCAACAAGCTCGACGACGCGCCCGACCTGCATCAGTTTGAAGAGGTAGACGTGGCGGTGTTGGCAAGCAATATAGAGCGCGAGACAGCATTGGAGTTGCACGAGCGGCAGATGACCTTTGAAAACCATCTTCCCCCCTCGGTCAAGTTGCAGGGCAACCGCTCGCTGCTGTACAGCATTTTCCGCAACCTCACCGACAATGCCATTGCTTACGCCGGTATGGGCACCACCATCTCACTCTGGGGAGAGAAGGAAGACGGGGAGTGGAAGTTTGTGTTCCGAGATAATGGCGCGGGAGTGGCAGAAGTGCACTTGCCCCGACTCTTTGAGCGCTTCTACCGCGTCGACAAAGGACGTAGCCGTAAGATGGGCGGTACAGGTCTTGGACTGGCCATTGTCAAGAATGCCGTGCTGCTGCACGGCGGCCACATCTCTGTGCGCAATCAGCCTACGGGGGGACTGGAGTTTACCTTCACGCTGCTCGACGATGAGAAGGGCAACGGGAAACATGGTGGTCGAACGGCCGCCGATGCCCTTTAAGTCTTCTGGCGTAGCGCCCAACCCCGCTATTCGGCTGACGGGATGACCTGAAAATGCCGTAGCGCATGACGAATGCCGTCTTCATCCACACTGGTGGTGATGAAGTCGGCATTTGCTTTTACGGCATCGTTTGCATTGCCCATTACCACACCGATGCCTGCCTCGCGTATCATGGCAACGTCGTTACCCCCATCGCCAAAAGCCATGGTCTGGGCTATGGTCAACTGTTGGTGGGCAGCCATAGCCCGCAAGGCCTTTCCCTTGTCGGCATGCCGGTGGGTGATGTCGGTAAACATGGGTGTCCACCGGCCATGGGTGCAGGCTTGTAGCCGCGGCATCAGTTCTTGCTCTTGCTGGGGCGTGATAAATGGGGTCATTTGTAGAATGGTCTCTTGCAGCACGTCGTCGAGGGGCGCGAATTTGAAAGTCTCCAGCCCTAACCCCTCGCGAAAACTGGCGTCTACCACGGGTTGGTCGTTGTATACCGCCAGATGTTTCTCGCCTACTGCAATGCAGGGCGCATTCCACTGCTCACAGGCGTCGAGTATGGTCTGCACATCGTGTTGCAGCATGCTGTGGCGGCTCACTACCTCGTCGCCCACTACGCACCAGGCGCCATTGGTGGTGATATAACCATCAACAAGGTCTGATATCTGCCCAATGTTCACAATGATGGGGCGCGGACGCCCGGTGGCGATATAAACCTTTACGCCTTGTTGCTTGGCCAGGCGAAGGCTGTCTACGGTAGACTGGGGTATGGTGTGGGTCTTGAAGCTGACGAGGGTGCCGTCGATATCGAAAAAAAGTGCTTTGATGTCCATAGTCATGTGTCTTCAGAATAGTTGAAGATATTGCAAAGATACGGTTTTTTATCGGAATGCGAGGCGAATAAACAGATAATAGCGTGTGTGCCGCATCTGTTTTTCGTAGTCTATCCGGGCCGATATGGTTTTTCGGGCCGCGTTGTAGTGCCCCTCTGGTGTCGCCATCCTGATGTTGAGGCTGCATGATTTTATATGAAACCACCTGATGCTTCTATATAAAACCATCTGATGCTTCTATATGAAACCATCTGATGTTTCTATATAAAACCATATTTCAATCAAGCCCTTTGGCGATGGGCGAACGCGCCTTGACGTATGGCCAAAGTAGGCTCAAGAGAATAGTTGAGGGGCTAAAGTCACGAGCGTATTCCATCGTATTCTGCCTCGAAGTGGCATTGTGTCTTTTGGGATGTGCCATTGCTTGTTGTCTCGATGAGGCGCTGTGCCTTGGTGATGTTCCAGTGTTTTTTGCCTCGGATGTGCACCACGTCTCGGATGCGTGCCCCTGTATTTTGCCTCTCCAAGGCAGAAGTCACCGAAGCCCTCCCAAGTCGTGGCGAAGCGACAAGGCAGCACGTGATGGCTCGTTACAGAAGCCTTGTGGGAAGTCGGTGGGATCAACGAAATGTTGGCATGCATAAACACATGCTCTGAAAAAGCAGGTCCATACCTTATTTCTATTGAGCCGAAAGGCGGGATAGAGGTGCGCCAGTGGCAAGGCGTGGCTCTTGATAATGCAATTACGATAATTTCGTAATGTGTTAAAACGTAGTTGTTTTAGTATTGTTTAACCTTGTGTGTGTTGTTGTTATTACGAATTTTTCGTAGATTTGCGACAGTTAAACATTACAAGATGGAAAAACTGACAAAACAAGAAGAAGAGGTGATGCAAGCCATCTGGCGTCTGGGCACCTGCGGCATCAAGGATATTGTTGACCTGCTGCCCCCTCCCCAGCCACCTTACACCACTGTGGCCTCGGTGGTGAGCAAGCTCAAGCGCAAGCAGTATGTGGCGCAGGCCAAAGGCGGCAAGGCCTACGTCTACGAGCCGGCCATTGCCGAGAACGACTACAAACGCCGCTTCATGAAAGGCTTTGTGCGCGACTATTTCAGCAGTTCGTTCAAAGAGATGGTGAGTTTCTTTGCCCGCAACGAGCAGCTGACAGAGCAAGACCTCAGAGACATCATCAAAGAGATCGAGCAAAACGGCTGACGGCCCACAACGCTTTTCATTTACCTAAACATCATTCGTCCTATGGCAATATATCTACTCAAACTCAATTTCGCCCTGATGTTGCTCTATGGCTTCTATCGGCTGGTCATGGCCCGAGACACGTTTTTCGGGTATCGGCGGGTGGCCCTGCTGGCCATCCTGCTGGTGAGTATGGTCGTCCCGATGCTCGACCTGCAGCCTCTGCTGCAACACAACACCACCGCCGTGGGCATGGCCACGGCCTATGCCGACTATGTGCTGCCCGTGGTGCCGGTGTATGCCTCGTCGCCTACGTTTACCTGGATGGATGGCGTGGCGATGGTCTATTGGGCTGGTGTAGCCTTGTTTTCACTGAGGTTCCTGGTGCAACTGGGCAGCATCGTGAGGCAGGCCATGCTGACCGCGGTGACCGAGGTAGACGGCGTGAGGGTACACCGGCTGAAGAAGGACAGCAGTCCGTTCTCGTTCTTCGGTTGGATCTTTGTCTGTCCCGATGACCACACCGCCGAGCAACTCTGCGAGATCATGGTTCACGAACAGACCCACGTGGCACAATGCCACTCGCTCGACATCCTGGTATCCGAGCTTTACTGTGTGTTCAACTGGTTTAATCCGTTCTGCTACCTCATGAAACACGAGATTCGTCTCAATCTGGAATATCTGGCTGACGAGGCCGTACTCGACAGGGGAAACGCGCGCAAAACCTATCAGTACCACCTGCTCGGACTGGCCTATCACCCCGCAAGGCGTGACCTGACCAATAACTTCAATGTCTTACCACTTAAAAATCGTATTCAAATGATGAACAAACGTCGTACTAAGGAAATTGGAAAAGCCAAGTATCTGCTCTTTGTGCCGCTGGCCGCAGGACTTCTGGCCGTAAGTAATATCGAGATGATTGCCCGCACCGTGGGCGAGGAAGTGCCTGCGCTGGCCGCCATCGCTTCTCACGAAGCGCAGCCGGGTATTGCCGAGGCTGTGCCCCAGACTGCCGGCTCGCAGTCACTGTCGGCCGCTCTGACCGAGGTCGCCGCAGCTCCTGAGGCCACCGCGCTGCCCGCCACTGATGCCTTGGACCAGCACCAGAAGGACAAAGGCGGCAAGGTATATGAGGTGGTTGAGGATTTGCCATCGTTTCCCGGTGGCCCCAGTGCGCTCATCAGTTATCTCAGTTCCAATGTGAAATATCCCACGGAATGCCAGGCGAAAGGCATTCAGGGACGGGTGATTGTGCAGTTTATCGTCGAAACCGATGGCTCTATCACCAATGCCCACGTCGTCAGGGCCGTCGACCCGCTGCTCGATGCCGAGGCCTTGCGGGTGGTAAATGGCATGCCCAAATGGACGCCGGGCAAGCAAAACGGAAAGGCCGTGCGGGTGAAATACAACGTGCCCTTGTCGTTCAAACTCCCAGGAGGCAATGACAAGGCTGAGCCCAAGGGCGAGGGGCCTAAGGCCATCCCATTAGCGCAGGCGCTGGTTGTGGTAGACGGCAAGGAAATACCTCATGACCAGCTCAGTGCCATCGCGCCCGACCGCATCGAGTCGATCAATGTGCTAAAGGGCGAGAAGGCTGTGGCACTTTACGGAGAGAGAGCCAAAGAGGGGGCCATTATCGTTACGATGAAGAAATAGGCTGTTGAGGCTTCCCCCGCCTGCTGTCAGGGCTTGGGCCGTGGACTGTATCGGGTGGAGAATAGCTGATAAGACAATCCGAATTACATAAATTCTCTTTCAAATGAAGAAGTGGATGATGTTTCTCTGCTTCCTGTGGGTTGCCTGTGCCCGTGCGGGTGCAGACAACCTTAGGGAGGTGGAGCTTGGCGACTCGTGCATGGCACGCTTCGACCTCTTCCATGCCCTGCAGCACTATGAGGCCGCCCTTGCCCAGCGCGACGATGCCACGGTGCGCATGCTCCTGGCCGAGTGCCACTACCGCCGCCACGACTATGCCAAGTGCATATTGGTGCTCAAGCCCGTGCCCGACGACTCGCTCAGCCACGAGGCCATGCGGCGCGTGTATTACAGTAACAAGGAGTTGGGCGACCTGGGCAGCAGGGAGTATTGGGCGCGCACCATTGTCGGCCGCTATCCCATGGACGGCGAGATGGTGGCAGAGCTGGGGGCGGTGTACCTGCTCACCAACATGGTCTACAAGGCCATAGAGGTATGTACGAAATATCGGGTGGAGGATGCCCACCATGCGGCGGTGAACGGCGTGCTGGCCGATGCACACTTTGCGAACCGCGATTTTATGGAGGCCAGTGAACTCTATGAGGGCTTGCTGGCGGCTGGCGACAGCACCTATAACGTGCTCTTCAACCTCGGCGTATGCCATGAGCGGCTCGACCGGCCTGAGCGGGCCAAGGATTGTTTTAGCGAGGCCATCGCCCGTTCAGACTCGGCCATCGCCGGTGCCCTCTACCACCAGGGGGCGGTGCTCAACGCGCTGGGCGAGCCCACGGCGGCCCAGGCGTGCTTCGAGAAGGCCCTACAGGTGCTCACGCCCGACAACCTACAGATGTTCGTATGCTATCGGGGCATGGCAGAGAGCCATTATGCGCGGCGACAATACCGTGAGGCGGCCTATGCCTTCCACGAGGCCCTGCGCTACGATGCCACGTCGCTCACATCGTATTATTTCCTCGGCATTTGCCAAGGGGCAATGGGCAACCGGGGCGAGGCTGTGCGGCAGTTCAATACTTTTTTGTCTATGGCTGCCAAGGTGAGTGAACCCACCGAAAGTCTGAAGGGTATGATGAATGATGCCCGGCGACGCGTCAAGTGACCGTGGGCTGCTGGTGATGATGGCGCGCCGGGCGATGTAGACTGTGGGGGACTATGACTTGCGGGCGTACGCCACAGTCTTTTGCCTGCCATCTATGCTCCGTACCACCATGCGGTGGGTGCGGCCTTCGATGAACGGATAGCTCAGGAAATCGTCGAAGGTGTTGACGGCCTTGCCGTCGATGCTCACGATGATGTCGCCCTGACGTAGCCCGGCCCGGTATTCGTCGCAGTCTTCGAGGATGAGACCCACGGTGGGGCGCCCTTGGCGTGGCACGTAGGCAATGTGGGGCAGACGGTTGTTCACCGCCACGCTGTCATTGTCGTCGTAGGGCTGGAAGGTAATCTTGCGGCGGAAGCCGTTGATGGTCACCGTGCCGTAGTCGAAGATTTTGGCTCCGATGCGGCTGGCCCCTTGGGTGGTCATGGCACGCACGTCGGTGAAGGCGAAGTCGTCCCATTTCAGGCGGTCGAGCTTGAGAAACACCACCTCGTCGCGTTCCTCAGCCCCGATATGCCCGATGGCAAACGACCCTGTAGCGCGCCCCTCCACCTGGCTGCCCACGTTCTTGCTCTTGTAGGCGTGGGTGTCGAAGCTCTGCTTGTTCATGGCGAAGAGCTGCCGAGAGCCGGTGTCGAAGAGCACCTCGTCGACATGGCGCTTGAAGGGGCTCACCAGCACGTAGGGCACAAACCACTTGAGCTTGTAGCGCAGGCCGTAGCCCGGCTCGCCGTCGAAGAAGTCGCGGCGGTCGGTAATAATCATATAGCCCCGGCGCGTGTCGATTTTGCAGCATAGGCCTTTGTTGAAGAGGTCGAATCCTAATATGGCATCGTAGTCTGACCGGCTATACATGCGCTTGAACACCGATGCCACATAGTGCGACACGGTAAGGCGGCCCAATGTGAAAGAGGGCAATTGAATGGCACGTATGGTGTCGCGATAGCCTGCCGCGTCATTGCTTACCACATTGCCCAGTTCTACTCCCCGGCTGAGAGGAGTGCCTTGATACACCACGCCTTGGCTCGAACCGGTGTCGAGGTTGAAGCGATAGTCGCGGCCTTGTATGTTGACCTTGACGTAAATCTGACCATCTTCGACCTCGATGGGAATGGTATCGGCAAAATTGTGCAGCGAATAACTGAAGTTGGCGTCATATCCCCGTAGCTGTGCATGAGAGAGCAGGGGTGCCAATATGGAGATAAGCGTGAGGATGATTCTGTGCATGGCTTATTCTGATATAATAACTGTAAGGGCAAAGATACTTGTTTTTTATAAGCTAAACGAAGGCTTTACTGTTTTTTCATATAGGTTTGATAGGTGGTTTTGCTCTTTTTGGCTATCTTTGCCATTGATGAAAACAGAATTCCAGAAGATGCGGTCCGAAGAGTTGTATGACTTTTCCGACACGGAGATCAACCAGAGCGCCATACATGCCAAAGAAGCCTGCCTGCGGCTGAACCGGCTGTCACTGAGTTCGCCTGACTATCGTGAGGCTTTGCAAGACCTTATTCCAGGTATCCCTGATAGCACCTGCGTCTGTCCGCCCTTCCATTGTGACCATGGAAATGGCATTATCATGGGCGAGAACACGTTCTTGAATTATAATTGCGTGATTCTTGATGGGGCGACGGTGACCATAGGAAATGATGTGAAGATTGGGCCCGGATGTCAGTTGGTGACTCCCCAGCATCCCATCGACTATGTGGCGCGGCGCGGCACCTGTGAGACTTCTTATCCGATAGAAATCGGTGATGACACTTGGTTGGGCGCCGGTGTTATTGTTTGTCCGGGTGTCAAGATTGGCAAGCGGTGTATCATTGCCGCCGGTTCGGTGGTCATTCGTGATATACCCGATGACAGCATGGCCGCGGGAAATCCAGCCGTGGTGAAGAAAAGTCTGAGGTAGGGTGGTGAGCCTTTACGCTTCATCTCTGCTTCCCGCTTGCTTCATCTCTGCTTCCCGCTTGCTTCGTTTCTGCTTCCCGCTTGCTTCGTTTCTGCTTCTCGATTGTTTTTTTTGCTCCATCTGATGTGGCTTGCAAGCGCAGGAGAGTGGGGTTGGAATAATTTTTGAGGCTCTTATCGTAAGGGGTGATACATTTTGTATGGTGTTTATGTCTGTTCATCGCGTACCTATTATTATTAGAAAAAGCAGGTAAAAAAGGCATCAAAACAAACTTTTTTGATGTTTTTTGAAAAATAATCGCGGAAACATTTGGAGGTAATGTGAAAAACCTATACCTTTGCACTCGCTTTCCGGAAATACGCCGGTCGGCACAAAAGAAAGAGTTCTTTGAAAAGATTTACATAGACAGAGTAG
>JAFABV010000096.1 GCA_023425865.1 Bacteroidota bacterium
GGTGCGTTAGTTCAGCCTGGTTAGAATGCCTGCCTGTCACGCAGGAGGTCACGGGTTCGAGTCCCGTACGCACCGCAAAAGCCTTCAAGCTCAAGCTTGGAGGTTTTTTTTTAACATTGTCATTACAAGTAGGTAGGTGACAACGTGTTATCAATATCAAAATTTCATAAATTTAAGGTATTGTATGTCGATATTAAGGTTTGTACCTTTGCATTCCAATTTTATAAATAGCAAAGATGACAAAACCAGAATTCAGGATTTCAGTTGTTTCAGTCCTATGCGTGGGCACAACTTTTAGCGTGCCTGTGGCAGGTGCGGAAGCCGATTCTACGTTGGTAGGTCGCGAGCTTCATGAAGTGCAGGTAATGGCCAAGTCGAAGGCGCGTAAACTGCAAGAGCAGGCCTATGCCGTATCGGTGGTGGACTTGGCCAAGACTTATAGTTCAAACCCCACTTTAGGTAAGACTCTCAATAGGGTAACGAGCGTACGCGTGCGCGAAGATGGCGGTGTGGGAAGTAATTATAGTTTCTCAATGAATGGATTCTCGGGCAACCAGGTCAAGTTTTTCCTCGACGGTATTCCTATGGATAATTTTGGCTCAAGCTTTAATCTCTCCTCGCTTTCGTCCAACCTCGCTGAACATGTAGAAGTGTATAAGGGTGTGCTGCCTGTGTCGTTGGGTGCCGACGCCTTGGGAGGTGCGGTGAATATCGTGACTCGACGCAATGCCAATTATATTGACGCCTTCTATTCTGTTGGCTCCTTTGGCACACACAAGGTAAGCGTCAACGGTGCTTACACGCGGCCCAAGACCGGATTTACCATAAGGGCCAATGCTTTCTTCAATTACTCGAAAAACAACTACAAAGTATATGCCCCCGTGGTGGATTTGGCCACAGGTCTCAGTGGTGACGACCAGTGGGTAAGGCGTTTCCACGATCGTTATGAGTCGGCAGGGGCACGGGTAGAGACTGGTTGGATAGGCCGTTCGTGGGCCGACTATCTGCTCTTTGGCCTGATTGGCTCACAAAATTACAATCAGATACAGACGGGCGCTACCATGGATGCCGTATATGGCAAACCTAAACGCACGAGTTATTCTATTATCCCCAGCATTCGGTATCGCAAAACCGACCTCTTTCTTCCGGGACTCGACCTGACAGCCTACGCTACATATAATATTGTACGCACGCGGCAGATTGATACCGCGGCAGTTGCTTACAACTGGCTCGGACAAAGCGCGCCTTCCGCAAGTCGGGGTGAAGGGTATCTCACCAACTCCACCATCAACGAGCGCGAGTGGCAGGGTAGTGTCAACCTTAATTATGTCATTGACCAGCACCAGAGCGTTAGTCTCAATCACATTGCCTCTTCGATGTGGCGTAAGGAAAATGACTTGGAGCATGCAGACTATAGCATGAACAATGTGTCGCAGACCCTTACGAAGAACATCACAGGTCTGGGTTATCAGGTGCGTTATGCCCGTTGGAATGCCACGGTGTTTGGAAAGTTGTATTTCCTCAATACTTCTACGCACAAACTCTTTGATATCTTCCTCGAAACCGAGCACTATGAGAAGGTGAAAGCCAGCCAGCATCATGCGGGCTATGGCGCGGCGTTCACTTACTTTATCCTTCCTGCCTTGCAGGCCAAGGTGAGCTTCGAGCAGGTTTACCGTATGCCTGAGGCTGTGGAACTCTTCGGCGATGGCTTTATCCAAAAGAGTAATACTGACTTGAAGCCTGAGAACTCGAAGAACCTGAACTTTGGCTTGTCATTTGATAAGTGGGTAGGTAGCCATCACCTTCTCGCAGATGCCTCTTACATCTACCGTTACACTAAGGATTTTATTTATAAAGGTGTGACATTGACGAGTGATCCTACAACCTCTTACCAGAATGTGGGCAAGGCCATCACTCATGGAGTGGAGGGTAGTGTGCGCTATGAGTATGCCAATCTCTTCCGTTTAGGCTTCAACATGACTTATCAGGATATACGTGATCGTCAGAAGACAGAGGTTTCGAATGAGTCATACGTGTCTAACGCTACCACTGATAATATTACCTATGGTGAGCGTATGCCGAACATTCCTTATTTCTTCTTCAATGGGGATGCGGCATACAACTTTCATGACCTCCTTGCCAAGGGCAATACGCTGACGCTGGAATACGGTTTGGACTACGTCTACCAGTATTATCTCAGCTTCCCGGGCCTTGGCCGTCCTACGAGCAAAAAATACATTCCCACGCAGTTATCGCACAATGCTTCGGCCAACTATCTCATGGCTGACGGTAAGTATAGCGTCGGCGTGGAGTGTACCAATTTTACCAATGCCAAGCTCTACGACAACTACCGTTTGCAGAAGCCGGGTCGTGCTTTCACTGTAAAGTTCAGGGTTTTCTTATCTAAAATGTAATATTAAGCATCAATATGAATAAACGACGTTTCAATATATCATCCTTGGCGGCTTTTCTTTTAGCTGCCCTTACATTTACAGCCTGTGACGATGACATGGGCAGCACCGAGGTGCCTTACCAGCCTTACGTCCTGTCGTTGGGTATTACTTCTGGTGGTACTACTACATATTATGTAGTCACTGCCGATCAGCTCAGCGACTCTACCACAACCATCAGTGCTTTGGGACAGGGCATTGAGCAGGCGGGCTATCGCGATTATCAGCAGGCCGAACAAACGCTGTTCTCGATTGGTGGTCTGGGTGTGACGAGTGCTACGGGTATCCAGCGCGATGCCAATGGTTATCTGCAAGAGCGTGGTGACTTTGTGTTCAACACCACGCCCATCGGTTTCTGTCAGGTAGACGCTGAGTCGATGGCTGCCATGGAGCTGCCTACTTCTACCGGTAAAGGTGGAACCCTCACTTTCTACACGGTAGATATCAATTCGCTGGAACTCCATAATAAGGTGACCACGACGCCTGTCGCTCCTATGGACAATCTGCAGTGGCCCTACGTTACGGGGATGATGTATAGCGGTGGCAACCTCTATGTGAGTTATGAATTGATGAATCCCAACACATTTACTTCTGACTATGCGGACACTTCATTTGTGGCGGTGTATTCTTACCCCGACTTCAAGTTCCGCAAGCTCATGAAAGATACACGCTTCGGCAATATAGGATCATGGAATGCCTTTAACGGATTGCAGAAGGATGAGAATGGTGACCTATATGCCATGTCGAATACTTCTATGGCCAATGGCTTCTCGCAGTCGCCCAAGCACAGTGGCTTCTTGAGGATCAAGGCTGGTTCGCTGGAATTTGACCCCGACTACACATTTGACTATCAGGCGCTCACTGGCCAGAAGGTGGCTCACTGGATATACTTGGGCAATGGCAAGGTATTTGCCGAGGTCACCACACGATTGGATGCCCCAGCATGGAGCGATGCCGACTTGAAGTGCTGCATTATCGATTTGGTGAACAAAACATCGGTAGATGTCAAGGGAATACCTGTGCATAATGGTAATGGTGGGCGTCGCTTCGCTTGCTTGTATGACGATGGCAAGGTTTATCTTCCTGTCAGCACATCATCAGGCGTGTTTGTATATACCACTGACGTAGCGTCGGCAACCGCGACCAAAGGCGCTCGCGTATCAGCGAGCTTCGTGGCCGGCGTATTTAAGATGAAATAAGTGATGCGTAAGATAGCTAAGTTTTTACACCTGTGGCTCGGTCTTATTTCCGGGATTGTGGTGGTGATAGTATGCCTTACAGGCGCGCTGTGTGCTTTCAAAGACGAGATTACGGCGATTGGAGAGCCTTGGCGAAAGGTTCCGGTGAGTACCGGCGCCACACTCAATCCATCGGTGCTTATTGCCGTTGCTGACAAGGCTTCTGGATTGCACAGTCCTTCTTCTATCACTTACGGCAAGCCCGACGAAGCTGTATTCGTAGATTACATCTCGCCAGAGAGAGACCGTACTACAGTGTATCTTCACCCGAATACCGGACAGGTGCTTCATGTGAGCCGTAAAGACGCGGCGGCATTCGATTTCTTCGACTTCCTCATGCAGGGCCATTTGCGTTTGTGGTTGCCTCGTGCCTGGGGTGGACAGGTCGTAGGATGGAGTGTGCTGTTGTTCCTCATTACGTTGATTACCGGAATCGTAATGTGGTATCCTCGCCGTTGGAGCCGCAAGGCCGCGGAGAGTCGTTTCTCCTTCCACCGTCCTTTTAAGTTCCGCCGATTCATTTATGACCTGCATAACGTAGTAGGCTTTTATGCCCTCATCCCATTGATTGCTGCCTGCTTTACTGGTTTGATATTTGCTTTCGGGTGGTTCTCTTCGGGAGTCTTTTATATGTTGTCTGGTGGCAAGTCATACGTAGCCTATGAGATGCCGGCCACCGATACGACAGCAATTGCGAGCGTCGCTCAGCCTCTTGACGTGATTTACCGGCGTCTCACGGTAGAAGAGCCTAAGGCCGTACAGTTTTATTATGCGTTGCCGCAGACCGACACAGATGTCTATCGGGTGAGTGTTGTACATCAGAGTGGGTCTTACTACAAACAAGACAATCGTTTCTTTGACGCACGCACAACTTCAGAACTGCAGGGTAACGGTGTTTATACTGGCAAATACACGGAGAAGAGTGGGGCGGAGCAAGCTATTCGCATGTCACTTGACATTCATGAAGGTAGGGTGTGGGGCTTGTTTGGTCGTATCTTGATGGTGATCGCTTCACTCATTGGCGCTTCATTGCCGGTAACGGGATTAATGCTTTACTTGCAACGCAAAAGAAAACCGCAAGCAAAGCAGAGAGCCGGGAATTAATACAATAGAGGCCATGTCAGTCGCGTGGGGAGGGCTAAGCAATGCACAGGGTTGTCTGAGATTTACGTCACGCCAGCAGTAGGCAACCACACTTCTTAGGAAACATAAAGCGGGAGCAGGCACACGAAGTGTCTACTCCCGCTTTATTATGGGCTTGAGGTTTTATTTGCCAGCTCCTAAAGCCGCAAAGCGTACATTGTTTAATTTGAGATCGCAGTCTGCGCCAATCTCCTTATCCTTATCTGTATATTGGAAGACGCTGTTGCTTACGGTGATGCCGTATACCATTCCTTTCCCCCCGGCAGCCTTGATGCCCGTCCGCGTACCTTGGCAGATGACATTAGAGATATGGATGTCGGTAAACTCAGGAGAGAAATCAGTGTGCTGAGGAGTTACCGTGGCATTGTCGGTCCCAGCACGACGGTCAGCATAGTCGCACTCGAAAACGATGGCCTCATCTTTGATGTCAGTCATATAGATGTTTGAGATATAGATATCTTTGGTAACACCTCCGCGTCCCACTGCACTTTTAAAGCGCAGTCCGGTGTCTGTGCCCGAGAATGTATTGTTGTGCACGAAGATATTATACATGCCGCCGCTGAACTCAGAGCCTATCACAAAACCGCCATGGGCGTGGTACACGATATTGTCTTGAATGTTGATGTTCTCACAAGGACCAGCTGCACGGCCGTTTTCTCCTGCACCGCCTTTCATGCAGATGCCATCGTCTCCCGCATTGATCACGTTGTTTACGATGAGCACATTCTGGCAGTTGCCAATGTCGATGGCGTCACCATTTTGGGCATTCCAAGGGCAGGCCACAGTGATACCGTCAATGATAACGTTCTTGCAACGCTGCGGTACCAAGTGGAAGTTAGGTGAGTTACGTAGGGTAACGCCCTGAACCAATACATTTTCACAATCGGTAAAACGGATGAGATGCGCCCGCATCTTTTCCTGTATCTGGGGCGTCTCCGCCACATTGGGGAAGTTTTTTAAGTCAAAAGGATACCACAGGTCACCGGCAGGTGTTACTGTTCCGCCCATTCTTTTATAGGCGTTCCATTCCACATCGCTTACCTTGCTCCGCTTTACAGGACGCCAGTATTCGCCATTGCCGTCGATGATGCCATGTCCTGTGATAGAGATATTCTTGCGTTTGGAGGCTGTAATACATGGTGAGGCCTTGGTAGCAGGTTTGCCATCTTCGCTTTTGAACAAATCACGCTTGTCTGGCGACATCACAATAACGGCATTGCGCTCAAGGTGCAGGTCAATGTTGTCTTTGAGCGAGATGAGTCCTGTGAGCCAGATACCGGCCGGCACGTCTAAGTGTCCGCCCCCTTTCTTGTTAAGCGCACTGATGGCTTTGGCAAAGGCTTCGGTGTTCATGGTGAGTCCGTCGCCTACGCCACCAAAGTCGGCAAGGCTAACCCTGTTGTTGGGAATTACTGGACCTTGCACCACAGGCATAGCCTTGGGCAGGCTCTGATAGTAACGGCTGTAGTCTGTTTGAGCAAACCCGGCGAGGGATACACATAATGCCAGACCTGCAAGAATTGCTTTTCTCATTGTGTAGGTTTTGTTTAAATGGTTTGTTTTATAGATAAGTGCTATATTTCTTTAGTTGACGAAATTCAGCATAGATCGTTTAAAGAGAAAAGCCCGGCCTCACGAATGAGCACCGGGCCGAATGAAAGGAGGAAGTGGTACCTCTTGGAGTCGAACCAAGGACACATGGATTTTCAGTCCATTGCTCTACCACCTGAGCTAAGGTACCTCTTTGGTTTTGCGGTTGCAAAGGTAAATGATAATGCTGAGAACAAAGAAAGTTTGTGGAAAAAACTTCTACTATTTAGTTTTTGTTAACAAACTGGATGGGCAATAAGATTTGTATCACAAAAGGCACGCTACGGGTTGAACCCCATGGCGTGCCTTTCTACGGGGGAGGCTGGCGTCTACCTTTATGCTTGCAGAGGGTTCCAGCCTTGTGCAACGATGTCGAACTCTTGGCTGTCACGTGAGATGAGCCTTGTGCCTAACTCCTGTCGGGTAATATAGCCAATCTGCTTGATGCCCTTGCTTTCCAACGCATTGAGCTTGTCGTGGTCGCCGATAGAGCAGGTGAAGAGCAGTTCGTAGTCCTCGCCACCATTGAGTGCGCAGGTGGTAACGTTCATGTTAAACTCTTCAGCCATCACTGCCGTCTGGTAGTCGATGGGCAGGCTCTTCTCGTAGATACGGCAGCCGCACTTACTCTGCTTGCATATGTGCAGCAACTCAGAGCTGAGTCCATCAGAAATATCCATCATGGCTGTAGGGCGGATGTTGTTCTCCCTGAGCAACTGAATGATGTCGCCCCTTGCCTCAGGCTTGAGCTGGCGCTCGAGCAAATACTCCTTGCCGGCAAAGTCGGGCTGAAAGTTGTGGATCTTGGCGCCATCGGCCTGCAAATGTCTCACCAGTTCGTCATTGCCTTCCTGTTGTGCCTTGCGAATCTTCTCGTTCAGTTCATCAATCTGATGATAATATACTGTCTTTTCACGTTCCAAGAGCTGAAGCCCCATATAAGCTGCTCCGAGGTCACCCGTCACACAGATCAGGTCGGTCTCCTGGGCGCCATTGCGATACACAATGTCGCTTTTGGCTGCCTCACCGATACAGGTGATACTGATGGCCAGTCCTGTAAGCGACGACGTGGTGTCGCCGCCTACGACGTCGATATTCCATTTGTCGCATGCCTGTTGAAGTCCGCGATAGAAAGCGTCGAGGTCCTCTACGCTGAATCGCTTGCTCAGTGCCAGCGACACTGTCATCTGGCGGGGCGTGCCGTTCATGGCAAAGATATCGGAGATATTCTCCATGGCGGCCTTATAGCCCAGCTCCTGCATGGTGATATAGGTGAGGTCAAAGTGAATGCCCTCCATCAGCATGTCAGTGGTTACCAACACTTCACTGTCAGGATAGTGCATCACGGCGCAGTCGTCGCCCACGCCATAAAGAGAAGACGTATTCTTGAGTTTTATATCCTTGGTCAGTCGGTCAATCAGGCCGAACTCACCGAGTTTAGCTATTTCCATATATTATAACAATGCAGCAGTGCATGGTTGTGTGCAGACTCCCATCCACCGCCGCGGGTTTTGTATTATGATCTTCTGATCATCTCGCGCATTATCTCAGTCATTTTCGGCTCTGCGCCCTTAGCAGCCAACTGCACCTCCTCGTGGCTCACCTGCACCGGA
Organism: Bacteroidota bacterium; assembly: GCA_023425865.1. Lineage (GTDB taxonomy): Bacteria > Bacteroidota > Bacteroidia > Bacteroidales > Bacteroidaceae > Prevotella. The sequence continues at coordinate 8,038 of JAFABV010000096.1, forward strand.
ACGTCAAAGCCCCCCAGGTCAGTGATGATGCTGATACCAAAGACCTTAATCCCACAGTGGTGAGCCACTATCACCTCGGGCACGGTAGACATGCCTACGGCGTCACCACCTAACAGGCGATACATGCGATATTCGGCCGGTGTCTCAAAGGTAGGCCCCTGTACGCCCACGTATACGCCATGCTGCAGTTTGATACCCATTTCCTTTCCAATCTCGTCGGCTAAGCTGATGAGCTGGTGGTCATAAGTCTCATGCATGTCGGGGAATCGTGGACCTGTAGGGAAGTTTGGACCATTGAGCGGGTGCTCGGGGAAGAAGTTGATGTGGTCGTTGATCACCATCAGGTCACCTATGGCAAAGTCAGGATTCATGCCTCCTGAGGCATTGCTCACGAAAAGCGTCTTGATACCCAGTTCGTACATCACGCGCTCAGGGAAGGTAACCTCCTTCATGTTGTAGCCCTCATAGAAATGGAATCGTCCGTCCATGGCCATGATGTCCTTGCCACCAAGTTTTCCGAAGATCAGTTTGCCGGCATGTCCTTCTACCGTTGATACGGGGAAGTTGGGTATCTCACTATAGGGAAACTCGTATGAGTCAGTTATCTCTGAAGCTAATTGTCCGAGTCCGGTTCCCAGAATGATGGCTGTCTGGGGACTTGTGGTCATCCTTTCTTTTAACCAGGATGCTGTTTCTTGAATTTTTTTGTACATAGCTTATGATTTTATCGTTAAAGTTCTCGCCTTCGTTCAACATGAAGCGCACCTTGATAGGCAACATAAATAAGTTTTCCTTGATATTGTCGCTGATGTTGTCGAGGGTTCTGAGCCTTGTGGCATCTTTCTCCGTCGTAATGATCATCTTCGGCGACGGCATAGCTTCAAAGGTCTCAGTGATACGTTGCAGATCTTTGGCCTTGAAAAGATGATGGTCGCTAAAGAAGAGGGGCGTGATAGACAAGCATTTCCGTTTGAGGTCGGCCTGCATCTGTTCGGGCGAGGCAATGCCCGTGAGCAGTAGCACGTTCTTCCCGCTGAGTGGGGCCTGCCTTTTGTCTTTAGACTGTTCAGCGTCAGTGGCATTTCCGGCAGGAAATACGCGCTGCGGCGTGTCGTAGTCTATACTTGTGAAATAAAGCTGCTGGTAGGGGAAGAGGTTCATGGCCTTCGTCAGCACCCTGTATTCCATGGGTTTGAGGTCTTTGGGGCATTTGGTCACAATGACAATGTCGGCCCTGTGCTTGCCCTTGAGAGGTTCGCGTAGCCTTCCGGCCGGCAACAGCTTGTCGTAGATGATCAGTCGATGGTAGTCTACCAGCAGAATATTGATACCCGGCTTGACATACCGGTGCTGAAAAGCATCGTCAAGCAGTATGACATCCACGTCTTTGCTCTCCTCGTCAGTGGTGAGCCGTGTGATTCCCTCACAGCGTTTCTTGTCCACAGCCACATAAATGTCTGGGAATTTCCGCTTCATCTGGAAGGGTTCGTCTCCCAGGTCGGCTACAGTTGTCTCGTCATTGGCCAGTACATATCCGCGGCTCTTGCGCTTGTAGCCCCTTGAGAGCACGGCCACCTTGGCCAGGTCTTTGAGCAGGCGCACCAAATATTCCACATGAGGAGTCTTACCCGAACCGCCCACCGTGATATTTCCCACGGCAATAACAGGAATGTCGAAAGTGCGCTGCTTGAGGATACCCAATTCGAAGAGTTGGTTTCTGAATTCTACGCCCAGTCCATAGAGGCAGCTTAAGGGCAGCAGCCATTCGTTAATCTTGATCAGGTCACCTTCTCTTCTCATGTATGATACCTTATTTATATATGTTTATTACAATCTCCGTGTCGTGCGTGCCAGGTTAGTTAACCTTCAGCATAAAGGGTATGCGCGCCTGTAGAAAATGCTGTTGGTTGGCCGTCTGCATCACTTTATAAGGCTCATAGAGCACGCCCAGTGTAGTGCGCATATACTCGTCGAGCTTACTTCCCTTCGTGCCTGCCATGTCGTTAATGATCTGGGTCAGCAGGTCTTCTGGAGCGGGGTAGGGAGCCATGTAATATTCTTTCACCTTGGCCAAGGCAGCCGCTTTGGCCACAGCCTTGTCAATACCTCCTAAGGCATCAACCATCTTCAGCTTGAGGGCGTCACTTCCGAGAAACACATGTCCTTGTGCGCGCTCCTCCACTTCAGCCATGGTGAGCTTGCGCCCCTCGGCCACACGTTGCTTGAATAGCAGGTATCCTCTGTCTACGCTGCTCTGCAGATAGCCCACCTGTTCGGCTGTCAGCGGATGTCCCAAGGCACCGAAGGTGGCGTTGCGGTTGGTCTTCACCTCGTCAAACTTGAGTCCTAACTTCTTGGTGAGCAGCTCTGAGTTGTCTTGGTAGAGGCCAAAGATGCCCACGCTACCTGTAAGCGTTGTTGGTTCGGCATAGATATAATTGGCACCGGCGCTCATATAATAGCCACCCGATGCGGCGGCCCCACCCATCGATACCACCACCGGCTTTTTCTTCTTGAGCAGTTCGATGGCGCGCCATATCTGCTCTGAGGCATAGGCCGAGCCACCTCCAGAGTTCACACGTATGACCACAGCCTTTATGACATCGTCGTCGGCCAAGTCGGCCAAGTCGTCGCATACTTTGTCGGCTACAATCTGATGCCCTTGGGAAAACAAGTCTTGCGGCTTTGCCTCGTCAACAATCTCTCCGTAGGCATAGTATACGGCAATCTCGTCGCCCTTGGCTTTCTCGGGCACATGGGCCATGTCGGCCACAGACACCTGACTGATAAGGTCATCTTTGCCGAGTTTGAGCCGCTTCTTCACCACATCCTTCACCTGGTCGTTGTAGAGTAGGCCGTCGATCAACTTGAGTTTGGCAAAGGTCTTTGGATCTTGCAAGTCCAACATTTGGTCGGCCAGCGTGTTAAGCTCGTCGACGCTGATGCCCCGGCTTTGCGACACCGCCTGGCACATAGTCTGCCACCAACCGTTGATATAACGCTCGGTCTGTTCCCGGCTCGGGCCGCTCATCTTGTCTTCAGTAAACACCTCCGTGGCACTCTTGTACTTTCCTACCTTGATAGGCACCACCTTGATGCCCACCTTGGCATAGAGATCTTTGTAGAACATCAGTTCTCCGCCAATACCATTCCATGAGATAATGCCTGAAGGGTTCAGGTAAATCTTGTCGGCCACCGAGGCCACATAATAGCTGCCTTTCGAGTACACCTCGCCGTAAGCGATAATCCACTTTCCTGATTTCTTGAAATCGGCCAGCGCGTCTCGCAGCTCCTGCATCTGAGCCATGTCAGCGCCCAATGCGCCAGCCTCAATATAGATACCCTCTATGTTGTCGTTGTTCTTGGCTTTGGTAATAGCCGCAAGCATTTCCTGAAGCCCCAATGACTCGTTGTCGTTAAACTGGCTCAGAATGCTGGAGGTCTCTTCAGCCTGTTCGTTCATGATGCCATCAAGGTTGAGCACCAGCACTGAGTTTTTGTCAACACTCTTGGTAGCTTGTTGCGATGCTACCATGCCGACAATACTCATGATCGAGAGGGCTGTGGCAATGATGGTAAAAACGATAATGCCTACGACTGTGGCACCTACATACTTGAAGAAATCTTTCATTGTTAGGATATGCAATTATTGGGGATTATGTTTGCAAACTTACAAAAAAACAGTCAAACTTCCAAAAATATAGGGTTCCATCTGTATTAAAAAATGTATGATAGTCAGGCTTCTGCCGCGTCAACAGCGCCGAGAGGCGGCTATTGCACAATGGCTACCACCACATACCAGATGACGGGTACGATCAGGGCAGGCAGGAAATTGAGCGTCTTGCAGTCTTTGAGATTGAGCAGTGACAGTCCCGAGGCCACGATGAGCAGACCGCCCACAATGAGCAGTTCGGCCATGAGTCCGTCGCTGATGGCAGAACTGGAGTATAGTGTCACCGCATAGAAAATGCCCTGCCAGCAGAAAAGCACCGGTGCGGCGAGCAACATGCCTATGCCATAGGTGGAGGCAAAGACCGTGGAACTCACCAGGTCGAGGGTGGCATTGGTATACAGAAAAGTGTTGTCGCCCTTCAGTGCGCTGATGACCGGCCCCAGCATCGACAATGGCCCGATGCAGTAGAGCAGGATGGCCGTGCTCAAGCCTTGGGCCAGATTGTTGCCATTGTTACCTTTTGACAGGTTGTTGACGGCCCGGCTGAAACGTCCGTCGAGGTCCAACCGTGTGCCCACGATACCGCCCAGGGCGATGGCCACGATAAACAATACCGGATACTGGCTTTTGGAGAAATGCGAGATGGTGGCATTGAGACCGATGGCCAAGCTGGCCAACCCCAAGCCTGTATAGAGCATGGACTTGTATTTTTCCTTGATTCCTTTGTGCAGTATGGCTCCTGCAATGGTTCCCGCAATGATGCAGGCCGTGTTGATAACAGTTCCTATCATGTGTAGCAAGTTGGGGGGCACGAGCGACAGCCTTTGTCGCTGGCCTGTAATCTGTTGACTGCAAAGGTAGGTAAAAATTTTGTGAAACCTGTTCATGCCGCAGAGTTAGTTGGGTTTCTTTGGCGCAAATCGTGCTTCACTCTACCGCAAACGGGCGGTATGGCGTCCTGCCGGTGCAGTGGCGATGTGATGGTTTGGACAGAACTATCCGATGGTTTAATATAGAATTATCCGATGGTTCTATATAAAATTATATGATGGTTTAATATAGAATTATCCGATGGTTCTATGTTGAATTATCCTACGCTCATGGGTACGCTGTCTGTGCTCCGGAGTAGCCCCATCAGAAGTGCGGTGCGTTGGCAGTGGAGAAGAAGCACGAATACAAAGTGACTAAACACTGGTGAGAGAGGTAAAAAAATGGGGCTTTTCTCATCTGTTGCTGATATTTTTAGTATCTTTGCGCACAATTATAATATCAAATCTTAAAGCTTAAAAAACATGAAACAGACAATTCTCGTTACTGGCGGCACCGGTTTTATCGGTTCGCACACCACCGTTGAACTCCAGCAGGCAGGTTATGATGTAGTCATCGTTGATAATTTGTCGAACTCAAACATCGGTGTGCTTGACGGCATCGAGAAAATTACAGGCATTCGTCCGGCATTCGAACAGGTAGACCTTCGCGATTACGATGCCACGGAGGCTGTGTTTCAGAAATATCCTCAGATAGAGGGTATTATCCACTTTGCGGCCAGTAAGGCTGTGGGAGAAAGCGTAGAGAAGCCCTTGCTCTACTACCGCAACAATATCGTCTCGTTGGTTAACCTGTTGGAGCTCATGCCCAAGTACAACGTCAAGGGCATTATCTTCTCTTCGAGCTGCACCGTGTATGGCCAGCCAAAGGCTGAGAATCTGCCTGTTACCGAGGAGGCACCCCATCAGAAGGCCACTTCTCCTTATGGCAATACCAAGGAGGTGAACGAGCAGATTATCTACGATTACATTCACAGTGGCGCACCGGTCAAGAGCATTATCTTGCGCTATTTCAATCCCATTGGCGCACACCCCACCGCCCTCATCGGCGAGCTGCCCAATGGAGTACCCAACAACCTCATTCCTTTCGTGACGCAAACAGCTATGGGTATACGTAAGGAGCTGACCATCTTTGGCAACGACTACGACACGCCCGACGGCACCTGCATCCGCGACTACATATATGTGGTAGACTTGGCCAAGGCCCACGTGGCCGCCATGGCACGTGTGCTCACCGACGGCACCGAGAAGATTGACTACTTCAACGTAGGCACGGGCAAAGGCAACTCTACCCTCGAGATTGTGGAGACCTTCGAGAAGGCTACCGGTGTGAAGCTCAACTGGAAGTACGGCCCTCGTCGCGAAGGCGATATCGAGAAGATATGGGGTGATGTGACCAAGGCCAACAACGTATTGGGTTGGAAGGCTGAGGCATCGCTCGACGACGTGTTGCGTTCTGCTTGGAAATGGCAGGAGCGCCTGCGTGATGAGCACATCATGTAAGAAGTGCTGGTTGAATAGAAATCATTAACCCTCTCACTATGAATCTGAAAGTACGCTTAGCTCTGATGAACTTCCTGCAGTTTGCAGTATGGGGTGCCTATCTCACATGTATGGGTATCTACCTCGGCAATATTGGCTTGGCCTCACATATCGGTCCATTCTTTGCCATGCAGGGCATCGTGTCTATCTTCATGCCCGCCCTCATGGGTATTGTGGCCGACCGTTGGGTGCCTGCCCAGCGGTTGCTCGGGCTGTGTCATCTGTTGGCAGGCTTGTTTATGTTTGCCACCGCTTGGTACGGTCATTCCACGGGCACACAGGCGCAGTTTGGCATCTTGTTCATGTTCTATTCGCTGAGCGTAGCTTTCTATATGCCGACCTTGGCGCTGAGCAACTCGGTGGCCTATACCGCTTTGACAAACGCAAATATGGACACCGTGAAGGACTTCCCGCCCATCCGTGTGTTTGGCACCATAGGTTTTATCTGCTCCATGTGGTTTGTCGATATCATGGGCTTCAAGTCAACCGAGCTGCAGTTTGTGGTGAGTGGTGTGTTGAGCATCGTGCTCTTCCTGTATACATTCACGCTTCCACCGTGTCCGGTATCTGCCAGTGATGAGAAGAAGTCGTTTGTCGATGCCTTTGGCTTGCGGGCTTTTACCCTATTCAAGCAACGCAAGATGGCCATCTTCTTCATCTTCTCCATGCTTCTCGGCGTGAGTCTGCAAATTACCAATGGCTTTGCCACACCCTTCATCGAGAGCTTCCGTAGTATTCCCGAGTATGTCGATACCTTTGGTGTGCAGCATTCGGTGATACTCTACTCGCTCTCTCAGGTCAGCGAGACACTGTGTATCTTGATGATTCCGTTCTTCATGAAGCGCTACGGCATCAAGAACGTGATGCTCATCGCCATGTTTGCCTGGTTCCTGCGCTTTGGCTTATTGGGCGCGGGCAATCCCGGAGCAGGGGTGTGGATGTTTGTGGCTTCGATGATTATCTATGGCGTAGCTTTCGACTTCTTTAATATCTCGGGTTCTTTGTTTGTTGACAAAACCACCGACCCCAAACTGCGTTCGTCGGCGCAGGGCTTGTTTATGTTGATGACCAACGGTCTGGGTGCCACCATAGGCTCTTATGGCGCACAGTGGGTGGTGAATGTAAATACCGTGGATGGAGTGACCCATTGGCAAACCTGCTGGTACACCTTTGCCGGCTATGCCTTGGTGGTTGGCATAGTGTTTGCATTGGTGTTTAGACCACGTAAGGAAGACGTGAGTGCAAATTAATGGGAAGAGTAAGACTAATATTCAAAAGTGTATCAGAAATCGTAGGCTCACAAGATGTGGGCCTGCTGATTTTGACCGATAGTGCCGAACAGCGTCAGGTGGCCGTGCCTTGCGACCGCCAGACGCTGAACGAGTTTTCGCTGCGTATGAGTCATGCGCCGGGGACGAGCAGGTTGCTGCCCGAGGCGCTCTTGAACATATTGCTTTGGCAGACAGGCACAAAGTTAGAGATTGTTATCGACAGTGTAGACGACGGCGTGTATCATGCCATCTTCAATAATGCGGAGACTTTCGACCCGGTACCTGTGCGTGCCACCGACGCTATATTGCTGTCGTTCATCAGTCACGACGAGATTCCCATCTACATGGATGAGAAACTCTACATGCGACAGAGTACTGTTTACGATGACCAGTCTACCGGTGTTCCGCTGCCGGTGAACACCATCAGTGACGAGATGCTTGAGAAAGCCTTGGAGAAAGCCATCAATGACGAGAACTACGAGATGGCGTCTCATCTGCGTGACGAGATGGCCCGCCGGCGCAAGAGTAGTGGAAAGGAGTTGGGGCTGGGTTCACCCAGTAAAGAAGAATGAAAGAGGTAAGATATTTCTACGTACCAGAAGCTGCCAGTAATGACTCGCTGCCTGAAGATGAAGCCCAGCACGCACTGCGTGTGCTGCGTCTCAAGGGTGGCGACGAATTGTTTTTGATGGATGGCAGGGGTACATTTTATGAGGCAGAGGTGACGCTGGCCGCTGGAAAGAAGTGCATGTATGCCATCCGGCAGACGTTACCACAGCAGAAGACGTGGCATGGCTCCATTCATTTGGCCATTGCCCCCACAAAGATGATGGACCGCATGGAGTGGCTGGCTGAGAAGGCCACGGAGGTGGGGTTCGACAGTCTGACCTTTCTCGACTGTCGTTTCTCTGAACGTCGTAATATCCGTACAGACCGTATAGATAAAATCGTGGTCTCTGCCATGAAGCAAAGCCGCAAGGCATGGAAGCCCACGGTTGAGGGGTTGACCGCGTTTAAGGACTTCATTGCTCATGAGCGTGGTGGACATAAATACATTGCCCACTGTTACGACGAGGTGGAGCGTCAGGACCTGTTCGACCTGCTGCAGCAGTTGCCAGCCGAAGAAGATGTGACTGTATTGGTGGGGCCCGAAGGCGACTTCTCGATAGACGAGGTGAATTGGGCCGTGGAGCATGGCTATGAGTCGGTGTCGCTGGGCAATAGCCGATTGCGTACAGAAACGGCCGGACTGCAGGCTGTAACGATGGCTCAGATCATAAAACGAACAAAATGAAAAAGATGTTATGCTACCTGGTTGTACTTCTGACAACCGGATTGGTATCGTGTACGAATAACGACTATGAGCAGGCCATACCTGCTGACAGTTCACTGCTGATGTCTATCAACACGGCCAAGGTGAGTGGAGTGGGGAGCCCATTGATCCTGAAGTCTATGCTCCATGTCTCTAATCTTGATGAAACCGGGCTCGACTTATCAGCCAATTTCTATTTCTTTGAGGATGCCCCGGGGAATCTTGGATTTTGTGCTAAAGTGGCCGATGCCAATCAATTTACGCAGACCATAAAGCAGACCGGTATAGAGGTAGTGGACAAGCGCGGCTATCATTTTGCGGCCTTGAAAAACAACTGGGTAGTGGGCTATTCAGACCAGGCCGCTTTGATGATGGGGCCAGTGGTGCCCGCAGAGCAGGAGTCGTTGATGGCTCGTATGGCCGGATACCTGGACGCTAAAGAAGACGAGGGTATCAAGGGGACGCCCATGTATGACAAACTGGATTCTATCAATGCGCCCATGGCGTTGGTGTGCCAGGCCCAGGCACTTCCTGACCAGTTTATTGCCCCATTCACGCTCGGCGTGCCCAAGGACGCCGATGCCTCACAGGTGCTCATCGCCGCAGAAATGGAAGTGAAGGCAGGATGCCTGTGGATGAAGGGTGAGACCTTTTCGTGGAATAAAGATATTAATGCGGCGTTGGCCAATGCAAGAAACATATACCGCCCTATTCAGGGGAAGTATCTGGCCTCTATGTCGCAAACCGATGTGATGGGACTTTTCGTCAATGTTGAGGGCAAGCGCTTTATAGAGCTTATGCGCCAGAATAAGGGTATCAAGGCAATGCTTTCTGGCATAAACTCGGCCATCGACATGGATAACATCATCAAGAGTATTGATGGCGATATGGCAATCATTACCCCAACCCTCGGCGACGAGAACCTACAGTTGATGATGGCCGCTCATTTGGGCAACGCCGACTGGTTGGCCGATGTAGACTATTGGAAACAAAGCGTGCCTGCGGGTGGACATATCGGTGATTGGGGAAGAGATTGCTATTACTATACGGGTGACGGCACCTCTTATTATTTTGGGGTGACACAGGACTGGCAGTATATGAGCGGTGGAAGCAAGAATGCGGCCTTGGCAAGTATCAAACCCGCTGTGCAGCCATTGAACGCGGAACTACGCGGCAAGCTGAAGGGGCAGAAGATGGCGATGGTGATCAATCTTGCCGCCCTGCAAGGCGGAAAGGCTGAGGCTGTCACTGGTATGTTGAAACCTTTGTTCGGCCATGTCAACACCATGGTTTATGTTTTAAAATAAAATAATGGATACAATTCGGATGTCATCTGTTCTGCCCCAGGTGTTCAGTCAGCGCACTGACCTGCAGTCGGATGTATGGTGCCAAGACGTGTCGTTTGAAAAAGGGCACGTCTATCTGGTGGAGGCAGAGTCGGGGCAGGGCAAGAGTACCTTCTGTAGTTATGTCGTTGGTTATAGAAATGATTATTCGGGTAAGGTGCTCTTCGATCATCAAGACACACGCCAATATAAAGTGAGCGACTGGGTAGAGACACGTCGGAGGCACATCAGTCATTTGTTTCAGGAATTGCGCCTCTTTCCCGAACTTACCGCGTTAGAGAATGTGCAAATCAAAAATAAGATTACCCAATACAAGAGCGAAGCGCAGATCATGCAGTGGTTTGACATGTTGGGTATCGCTGACAAGGTGAACGCAAAAGTAGGATTGATGTCATTCGGCCAGCAGCAGCGTGTGGCGATGATACGCGCGCTGGTACAGCCATTTGATTTTATTCTGGCTGATGAGCCTATCTCTCACTTGGATGACAACAACGCCAAGATGATGGGGCAACTCATGATGGCTGAGGCGCGGTCGCAGGGGGCAGGTGTCATTGTGACCAGTATTGGCAAACATATTGACCTTGACTATGAAAGGGTGTTGAGCATATGAGTCTGGTTTGGAAATTGTTGCGGCAGCATATCAGTATTCCGCAGTTTATTGGTTTCTTTGTCGCCAATCTATTTGGCATGATGATCGTCTTGCTGGGCTATCAGCTTTACCATGACGTGATGCCTGTCTTTACGGCCGAGGACTCTTTTATGAAAAGCGACTACCTGATTATGAGCAAGCGTGTAGGTACGGCCAGCACGATTTCTGGGCGCACCAATACGTTTACCAACGCCGAGATGCAGGAACTGGAGGGGCAGAAGTTTGTTGCCAAAATAGGCGCGTTTACCTCTACCGAATATAAGGTAGACGCTCACATGGGCGTCAATGGCACGAATGTACTCAACTCGGAATTGTTCTTCGAGAGTATACCCGATGAGTTTATCGATGTGCCACTCAAGGACTGGAAGTACGCTGAGGGTTCTAAGGAGGTGCCCATCATTCTTCCCCGCACGTATATCGCCATGTATAACTTCGGCTTTGCCCGCAGTCATTCGCTGCCCAAGCTGAGCGAGGGGCTCATGGGGATGATAGACTTCAAGATTTTCATTCATGGTAATGGGCATCAGGGAGAATACACCGGTAAGGTGATAGGATTCTCAAGTCGCTTGAATACCATTCTTGTACCTCAGTCGTTTATGGACTGGAGTAATGGTTATTATGCGCCTGACACGCACTCTGAGCCTACACGGTTGGTGTTGAAGACCTCTCCTGGAGCGGGAGAACAGTTGACGAGCTTCGTAGAGAAGAAGGGGTATGAGGTAGAAGACGATAAGTTGCAGGCAGAGAAAACAACATATTTCCTGCGGCTTATGGTGACTATTGTCGTGACGGTTGGACTGGTTATCTCTATTCTGAGTTTTTATATCCTCATGCTGAGCATCTACCTGCTGGTACAGAAAAACTCTTCCAAGTTAGAAAACCTGCTGCTCATCGGCTATGGGCCGGGTGATGTGGCTAAGCCTTATCAGCTGTTGACCATAGGGCTCAACGCTGGGGTTCTGGTCATCGCCCTTGTGGCACTGTTTGTGGCGCGGTCTTACTATATTGGCATTTTAGAGGCGCTGTTCCCTGAACTCGACGCCCCCACGATGTGGCCGGCAGTAATATTGGGGCTCGTCTTGTTTGTCATGGTAAGTATCTGTAACATCGTAGCCATTCGTCACAAGATCATGAGCATCTGGAAGCGTAAGGAATAAAAGATGTGAGCAGGCAGTTGCTACTTATCTTATGGACTGTCGGCACTGCGTTAAATATGATTATTTTCAGTAAGCAGCCTCTGATTATCAGTTTTATTTAGTAACTTTGCATTCTATAAATTATTAGGAAATAACCCAATCAATTATGAGTAAGCAAACAGAGAAGATCAAGCAGCTCGTGGCCAAACGTGAGCAGGCTCGTCTCGGTGGCGGTGAAAAAGCCATTGAGAAGCAGCATGAACGTGGCAAGTACACGGCTCGTGAGCGCATAGAGATGCTCGTAGATAAGGATAGTTTCGAGGAGTATGACATGTTCAAGCTCCACCGTTGCCATAACTTCGGCATGGAGAAGAAGCAGTATCTTGGTGATGGCGTTGTGACTGGTTCGGCTACAATCGACGGTCGGCTGGTGTATGTATATGCGCAGGACTTCACTGTAAACGGTGGTTCATTGTCTGAGACAATGGCGCAGAAAATATGCAAAGTCATGGATATGGCCATGCAGAATGGCGCACCCATGATCTGCATGAACGACTCAGGTGGCGCACGTATCCAAGAGGGTGTGTCTGCGCTGGCTGGTTATGGCGAAATCTTTGAGCGTAATATTCTGGCTTCGGGTGTCATCCCCCAGATCAGCGCTATCCTTGGTCCTTGTGCCGGTGGTGCTGTTTACTCTCCGGCCTTGACCGATTTTGTGCTGATGATGGAGGGAACGAGCTATATGTTCCTTACTGGCCCGAAGGTGGTAAAGACCGTTACGGGTGAGGATATCGACTCAGAGCATTTGGGTGGCGCAAGTGTTCATGCCAGCAAGAGCGGTGTGACCCACTTCACGGCCAAGACTGAAGAGGAGGCTATGGAGATGCTTCGCACCTTGTTGAGCTATATCCCATCTAACAATACAGAGGAAGCACCCCGTGTGGAGTGCACGGATCCAATCGACCGCAAGTCAGACTTGTTGAATGAGATTCTGCCCGATGACCCCAACCAGGCATATGATATGTATAAGGTAATATCTGCTATTACCGATAATGGTGAGTTCTTTGAGGTGCAGCCTAAGTTTGCCAAGAATATCATTGTAGGTTTCGCCCGCTTCAATGGCGAGAGCGTGGGTGTTGTGGCTAACCAGCCTGCTGCATATGCAGGTGTGCTCGACGTGAACGCGAGCCGTAAGGCTGCCCGCTTCGTACGTTTCTGCGATGCCTTCAACATCCCAATTGTCAGCCTGGTTGACGTTCCTGGCTTCCTGCCCGGTACCGGCCAGGAGTACAATGCCGTGATTCAGCATGGTGCGCAGTTGCTCTATGCCTATGGTGAGGCTACTGTGCCCAAGATTACCATCAACATGCGCAAGAGCTATGGTGGCTCGCATATCGTGATGGGCTGCAAGCAGTTGCGTGCCGATCTTAACTTTGCGTGGCCTACCGCCGAGATTGCCGTGATGGGTGCCTCTGGTGCCGTGGCTGTGCTTTCTGCCAAGGAGGCTAAGGCCGTTAAGGAGCAGGGCGGTGACGTAAAAGCTTTCCTCGCCGAGAAGGAGGAGGAATACACAGAGATGTTTGCCAATCCTTACCAGGCTGCACAGTTCGGCTACATCGATGATGTGATCGAGCCGCGCAATACCCGTTTCCGCATTTGTCGTGCATTGGCTCAGCTGGCCCACAAGCGCCAGAATCTGCCTGCCAAGAAGCATGGATGTATGCCCATGTAATGTACGAACCGTTATCAGGCTTGATAAAAAAAAGTAAGAAAATGGACAAAAACGTATATGCAGCCATTGCCATGGCGCTCTATGAGTTCCAAGGTAACAATGTTCATGACAAGGAGAGCGGCGTGATAACCATCCGTCCTAAGCAAACCATGTGGAATGCTCGGTTCCTGTCATTCACAGCAAAACCATAAAGCAAGATGAAAGAATTCAAATATACCATCGACGGCAAGGAATATGTGGTCGAGATAGGCGAAATCTCTGAGGAGACACAGGTCGCCAGCATTAAGGTGAATGGTGAAGAGTATCAGGTGGGTCTGGAAAAGACCGAGGAACCTGAGAAGAAGGTTGTTCTCGGTAAGCCAGTGGCTGAAGAGGCTGCTGACGCACCTGCTACGGGAGCTCCTGTTGACGCAGCTAATGCCATCAAGGCTCCGCTGCCTGGTACCATCACGGCTATCAACGTGAATGTGGGCGACGAAGTGAAGGCAGGTGACGCTGTCCTGGTGCTCGAAGCAATGAAGATGGCCAATAACATTGAGGCTGAAAAAGACGGAAAGGTGACTGCCATCTGTGTAAAAGTAGGCCAGAGTGTGATGGAGGATGAGCCGCTCTTCGTGGTTGAGTAGGCTTATCTGTATAAGAAAAGAGGACTATGCTTGGTTACCAGCACGCTAAGCATGTGCCCTAAAAAAGATGCAAAAACGCCCGGTTTGTGTGAAAACATGCGAAATCGGGCGTTTTTTTGTTATTATTTTCGTACCTTTGCAGTCATAAAATTAAATTAGGATTAATGTATCATGGTGAAAAAGAAGGTTCTGTTTATTAATCAGGAGATTGCTCCTTATGTGCCCGACACCGAACTGGCAGTTATGGGGCGTGATCTTCCGCAGAAGATACAGGATAGCGGCTTCGAGATTCGTACTTTTATGCCCAAGTGGGGAAACATCAATGAGCGTAGAGGACAACTGCACGAAGTGATTCGTCTTTCTGGAATGAACCTGATTATAGATGATACCGACCATCCGCTGATTATCAAAGTGGCGAGCATCCCAGTCTCAAGATTACAAGTTTACTTTATCGACAATGAAGATTATTTCATTCGTCGTCCTTCCATGACCGAAGATGAGAGTGGTGAGGAGTACGCGGATAACGGGGAGCGTGCCATTTTCTTCGCCCGTGGCGTTTTAGAGACGGTGAAGAAGCTTAGATGGACACCTGATATCGTTCACTGTCAAGGCTGGATGGCTGCTGTTGTGCCTCTTTTTATCAAGACCGTATACCGTGAAGACCCTTCTTTTGCAAATACAAAGGTGGTCTATTCTTTGTTCCAAAAGCAGTTGAAGTCTTCATTGGGTGACAACTTTAAGCGTTGTGTTCAGTTCGGCAGCTTGGATGTTAATGTGCTGAATTCATATTCTGATAACTTTGACTTTAAGGAGTTAGGCAAGATGGCGATTGATTTCTCCGATGGAGTAGTCGAGGCTGGTGGCGATGTGAATACGGATTTGTTGGCATATGCCAAAGAGCGGCAGAAGTGGGTGCTGGATAATCCAGGAGGTGATTATGCCCCAGCATATAAAGATTTCTATAATAAAATATTGGCAGGAGAATAACTCTTTCTGCGCTCATCATTGATTATAAAATATTTTAGCTCATTATTCATGAAGTACAAGCTTTTTTCAGGCATTGTTCTTGCATCTCTCATGTTCGCAGCATGTGATGATACTACCGATAATATAGGAACCTCGCTGACTGATGTCACTGATGGTGTGATTACTTCAACGTCTACATTCAATGTCGAGAGTAGCTCGTTAGTGGCAGACTCTGTGCTTTCTCGTAGTATGACTGGATATTTGGGCAAGGTGCGTGATCCGGAAACAGGGTCATATGTCACGGGTGATTTCATGGCGCAGTTCTATAGTCCGGAAAACTTCAAATTCCCAAACGCAGACAGTATCATGTCTCGTAGTGCGGAAGGGACTATTATTGCGGATTCATGTGAGCTTCGACTCTTCTTCGATAAGTCGTATGGTGATACGACGCAGGTCATGAAGCTTACGGCTTACGAGATGAGCAAGGCAATGAATGAAGACCGAGACTATTATAGTAATTTCGACCCTATGGCGAATGGCTATGTGCGTACTGATGGGATTCATAAAGACAAAGTCTATAGTCTTACGGACTATAATGTAGCTCAAAACGTGCGTGATACCAGTACATACACACCTTATATTACTGTAAAGATCAATGAGCCTTATGTTGCTGCAGATGGCAAAACCTATAGCAACTATGGTACTTATGTGCTGCAACAGTATTACACTCATCCTGAGTACTTTAAGGATTCCTATACTTTCCGGAATCATGTTGTGCCTGGTTTCTTCTTCAAGAATAAAAGTGGTTTGGGAAGCATGGCGTACATTACGTCGTCTCAACTCAATGTCTATTTCAGATACGTATATAATGACAGTGTCTATTCGAGTGTAGGTGTGTTCTGGGGTACGGAGGAAGTATTGCAGTCAACTACTATCACTAACGATAAGGATGCCATCAAGCGTCTTGCTGCTGATGAGAGTTGCACCTATTTGAAGACTCCTGCCGGTATCTTTACAGAGTTGACTCTGCCGGTAGCAGAGATTATGACGGGACATGAGAAGGAAAACATTGCCTCTGCAAAGGTGGTGCTGCAGCGACTTAATAATGAGACTAGCAATCCGTATGCCTTTGATGTGCCAACAACTCTTCTGATGGTACCAAAGGATTCGCTATATTCTTTCTTTGAAAATAGGAAGTTGTACGATAATATCACGACGTATGTGGCTTCATGGGGCTATTCAAGTAGTGCTTCGGCCAACAGCTATACGTTCAACAACATTTCAGGTCTGATCACATGGATGTATAATAATAAAGGGAAGTCGGATAACTGGAATAAGGTGGTCTTAGTACCAGTACAGGTTTCCACGAATACAACCACGTCAAGTACCACGGTGACCAAGGTGTCTAATGACATGTCACTTACAAGTACTAAACTGGTTAAGGGAACAAGCAGTAATAGTCCGATTCAAATTAGTGTCATCTATAGTAAGTTTAAGTAAATGGCTGACAACTTTCTGGAACGTAGGCGACAGGATTATGAAGAGCGTAAGGCTGCATGGCTGCGTCATAAGACCCCGATACTTACGCGAAGGTCTTCCATAGAAAAACCAGAAGACGAAAGTCTGTAAACTGTTTGCCTAAATGGCTTTTGAAAGATATTCCCCTTGCACCTATCTTAGATAGGGAGTAGGTGTGAGTAATATCATACATGTGCCAATTAATGTCAAGGCAGGCAGATATCGGTAAAGTATTATAATCACCAGGTGCACATTCGCGCTTGGTGATTATGTTATTCTATCTTATTATTCTTTTATCCTGATATTCTGTTTTTCTATCTTCATGATGAATGCCTACTTTGTCTCAATCAGGAACTATCAGGAGGGTGGGCGAAGATGAAGGTATGGAGTTGCTTACATGAATTGCTTACATGAATGGATTTGTCGGCATATATTTTCTTATGTTTTGTTTGTCATGTAAGGGAAAAAGATTATCTTTGCAAATGATTATAGTTACAACAGTTATTGCAATAACATGAAGAAATTACTCATCCCATTTGTTTTGATGGCCATGATTCTGTTTGTTGGCAGTTGTTCAAGCAGCAAGCAGGTAGCTTATTTCCAGAATATCGATTCTATCAGTTTGGCCGCTTCAAAGGGGCTTTATGAAGCCAAGATTATGCCAAAGGACGAGTTGACTATTACGGTCGTCACAACAAATCCTCAGGCCTCAACGCCATTTAACCTCTCAGTTTCAAGCACTATAGGTACTTCTGGGCAGCTAAGTACAGGTGCAGGGTCGCTTCAGACTTATCTGGTGGATAACAATGGCAATATCAATTTTCCGGTGTTGGGGCAGATTCATGTGGGTGGATTGACAAAGAACGAGTGTGAGGAAAAGATTAAGAATGGTGTGAAGCCTTACCTTGCCTCAACAGAAAATCCCATCGTCACCGTACGTATGTCGAGCTACCGTGTTACAGTTGTGGGTGAGGTTGGAAAGCCGAGTGTTATACCGGTTAGTACCGAGAAGATGAGTGTCATTGAAGCTTTGGCTCAGGCCGGTGATCTTACCATATATGGTAAGCGTGGAAATGTTCTACTAATACGTGAAGATGCCACAGGTGAAAAAAAAGCACATCGAATTAACTTGAACGATGCCAATCTTTTTAATTCGCCTTATTACTATCTCCAGCAAAATGACATCATCTATGTTGAGCCCAACAAGACCAAAGCCAAAAACTCAGACATTGGCAGTAGTACTACATTGTGGATCTCATTTATCGGTATTATCACATCTGTAGCAAGTCTTGTTGTCAACATCGTGAGGTAAGTCACTTAAAACATTTGATGAGTATCAGCGAAATGATCTGAATATATGAAAGATTGGAATATTAATCGCCACCCATTGGGGTTGACCTTGATATTTCAATCTTTTTTTATACATGCGAGGCAAAATCAATTTTATTTATAAAAGATAAATGGAAACCGGGATACACGAAGATTGTGGCGTTGCCATGGTACGCTTATTGAAACCACTAAGCTATTACAAACAGAAATATGGTACATGGATGTATGGTCTCAATAAACTCTATCTCATGATGGAGAAAGAGCATAACCGTGGACAGGAAGGAGCAGGTATTGCTTCGGTGAAACTCAATACACAGCCGGGTAAAGAATATATGTTTCGCGAGCGTGCCGAGGGAGCTAATGCCATTACAGAGATATTTAAGGCTGCGCATCAGCAAATCAAAAGAACTGTTGAGGAGAATGATGGAGAGGTTCCTGCAGACTATGAAGGACTGCCATTTGCTGGCGAACTCTACATGGGCCACCTGCGATATTCTACGACTGGTAAAAGCGGTATAAAGTATGTGCATCCCTTCCTGCGCCGTAATAACTGGAGGGCTAAGAATCTCTGCCTTTGCGGTAACTATAATATGACCAATGTCGAGGAGATCTTTGAAGGGCTAACACGGCAAGGGCAGTGCCCGCGCATCTACAGCGACAGCTATATTATGCTTGAATTGATGGGGCATCGCCTTGATCGTGAAGTAGAGCGTAATTTTATTGAAGCGCAAGAGAGAGGGTTTGCCGACCAGGAAATCACGGCTTATATTGACCAGCATGTGAAGATGGAAAACGTGCTCAAGACCACAATGCCCGGATTCGATGGAGGCTATGTAGTATCGGGCATTACGGGTAGCGGCGAGATGTTTGCCATGCGCGACTCTCATGGCATTCGTCCGGCTTTCTATTATATCAATGACGAAGTGGCTGTATTGGCCTCTGAGCGCCCCGTATTACAAACTACGTTTGATTTGGAATATGATGATGTCAAAGAATTAGAGCCGGGCAAGGCGCTAATCGTCAGAAGTAATGGGGAAGCGGTTGTTGAGACCATTATGGAGGCCGAGGAAAATTATGCTTGTTCGTTTGAGCGAATCTATTTCTCGCGTGGCTCAGACCGTGACATCTATCAGGAGCGCAAAAAGCTGGGACATCAACTTACGGAGAAAGTGCTTGAGGCTGTAAATTATGACACCCGCCATACGGTGTTCTCCTTTATTCCGAATACCGCGGAAGTGGCCTTCTACGGGCTACTTGATGGATTTAAGCAATACGTCAACCAGCAAAAGATCAAGCAGATTGAAGCGTTGGGTCACATCCCCACACACGAAGAATTGGAAGAGATACTCAGTGAGTCTGTACGGTCAGAGAAAGTGGCATGGAAAGATATCAAGTTGCGAACTTTCATCACGGAGGGTAATGCCCGTAACGATCTGGCTGCCCATGTATATGACATCACCTATGGCAGCATAGAGGCTGGAGTAGACAATCTGGTCATTATAGATGACAGTATTGTGCGCGGTACAACCCTAAAAGAGAGCATTCTACACATTCTCGACCGATTGCACCCAAACAAGATAGTCATTGTGAGTTCAGCGCCACAGATTCGCTACCCCGATTATTATGGCATCGACATGCCCCGTTTGGAGGAGTTCTGTGTTTTTCGGGCAACAATCGAACTGCTTAAGGAGCGCCACATGACTGACCTTATCGAAAAGGTATACGAAGACTGCAAGGCAGAATTACTGAAGCCAAAATCCGAGATGGCAAACTGTGTGCGTGAAATCTATGCGCCTTTCCAAGTTGAGGAAATCAACAACAAGATTGTAGAGATGCTTCGCCCGGAGGGGATGACCACACCTATTGAGCTGGTGTTCCAGTCATTAGAGGGAATGCATGAGGCCATTCCTGAAAATAAGGGTGACTGGTATTTTACCGGACATTATCCTACGCCGGGGGGGACGAAACTTTGTAACCAGGCTTTCATAAATTATGTAGAGAAGGTTTTTAGGTTGGGAGTGGAGTAGGAACACTCTCCAGAACTCTTGTGACTCACTCATTTCTGGAGCATACGACTTTGAGCAACTTATGGCAATAACAATCACGAAACGTAGCTAAACATACTATATGATGAAGAATGTAACCTTGGTATTATCCGATGGAACAAAATTCCATGGTCAATCCTTTGGGTATGATGCACCGGTGGCCGGTGAAGTAGTGTTCAACACGGCCATGATGGGTTATCCCGAGTCTCTGACCGACCCCAGCTATGCTGGTCAGTTGATGACCCTCACTTATCCTTTGGTGGGCAACTATGGCGTTCCGCCCTTTACGGTGGAGCCTAATGGTATTCCCACGTTCATGGAGAGTGACAAAATCTATGCCTCAGCCATTATTGTGTCTGACTACAGTGAGCAATACAGTCACTGGAACGCCGTAGAGAGCTTGTCAGACTGGCTCAAGCGTGAACAAGTGCCAGGCATCACAGGCATTGATACCCGAGCACTGACAAAGGTGCTGCGCGAGCATGGTGTGATGATGGGCAAAATTCTTTTTGATGATGAGCCTGACAATATTCCGGAGGCCGATTATGAAGGTGTAAACTTCGTTGATCAGGTGTCATGTAAGGAGATTATACGCTACAATGAGGGAGCGGGTAAGAAAGTAGTGCTCGTCGATTGTGGTGTAAAGGCCAATATTATTCGCAGCCTGATCGACCGTGGGGTAGAGGTGATTCGCGTACCTTGGAATTATGATTATACAGGTATGGACTTCGATGGCCTGTTCTTGGGAAATGGTCCCGGTGACCCCGACACTTGCCAGGAGGCTGTGGACATCATTCGCAAACAGATGAGCCTTAGTCGTAAGCCCATCTGTGGCATCTGTATGGGTAACCAACTGTTGGGTAAGGCTGCTGGCGCAACAATCTACAAGCTGAAATATGGCCATCGCAGCCATAACCAGCCCGTACGCCTTGTGGGTACGGAGAAATGTTATGTCACCTCGCAAAACCACGGATACGCGGTAGATGCCAAGACCCTGGGCGCTGACTGGGAAGAGCTTTTCGTCAACATGAACGACGGCTCCAATGAGGGCATCCGCCATAAGACCAATCCTTGGTTCACCAGCCAGTTCCATCCCGAGGCCTGCTCTGGTCCGGTGGATACTGATTTTATGTTTGACAACTTCATAGCTACATTGAAATAATGAAAGACGCTAATATCAAGAAAGTATTGCTTCTCGGCTCCGGTGCCCTGAAGATCGGTGAGGCCGGTGAGTTTGATTATTCGGGTTCGCAGGCACTCAAGGCTTTGCGTGAAGAAGGCATCCAGACGGTGCTCATCAACCCCAATATTGCTACGGTGCAGACCTCTGAGGGGGTTGCCGACCAAATTTATTTCTTGCCCGTGCAGCCATATTTCGTGGAGCGTGTCATCGAGAAAGAGCGTCCCGACGGCATCCTGCTGAGCTTTGGCGGACAGACCGCTCTCAACTGCGGCGTGGAGTTGTATGAGACAGGAGTGCTGCAGAAGTATAATGTGCGTGTGCTGGGTACGCCCGTACAGGCCATTATGGATACAGAAGATCGCGAGCTCTTTGTACGCAAGCTCGACGAGATTGATGTCAAGACCATCAAGAGTGAGGCTTGCGAGACCATGGAGCAGGCACAGCAGGCAGCCCGCGACCTGGGCTATCCCGTCATCGTGCGCGCCGCCTATGCCCTGGGTGGTTTGGGGTCAGGCTTTGCCGATAACGACGAAGAGTTGACTCGCATCTGTGAAAAAGCCTTTGCCTTCTCTCCTCAAGTATTGGTGGAGAAGAGTTTGAAAGGCTGGAAAGAGATTGAATATGAAGTGGTGCGTGACCGCTATGACAATTGTATCACGGTCTGCAACATGGAAAACTTCGACCCATTGGGCATACATACGGGTGAATCGATAGTTATTGCTCCCTCGCAGACACTCACCAATGCCGAGTACCACAAGTTGCGCGCGCTGAGCATCAAGATTGTGCGCCATATTGGTATCGTAGGCGAGTGTAACGTGCAGTATGCCTTCGACCCCAACAGCGAAGACTACCGCGTCATTGAGGTCAACGCCCGTCTGAGCCGAAGTTCGGCTTTGGCCTCTAAGGCAACAGGTTATCCCTTGGCCTTTGTGGCTGCCAAGTTGGGTATGGGGTACGGGTTGTTTGAGTTGAAGAACTCAGTTACCAAGACCACCAGTGCCTTCTTTGAGCCAGCCCTCGACTATGTGGTCTGCAAGATTCCTCGCTGGGACCTCTCTAAGTTCCACGGCGTAGACAAGGAGTTGGGGTCAAGCATGAAGAGTGTAGGCGAAGTGATGGCTATTGGCCGCAATTTCGAAGAAGCGATCCAGAAAGGTTTGCGCATGATCGGGCAGGGTATGCACGGTTATGTGGAGAATAGAGAGTTGGAGATTGCCGACATCGATGCCGCCCTTCGTGAACCTACCGACAAGCGCATCTTTGTCATCTCCAAGGCCATGCACCGTGGATATACAATCGACCAGATACACGAACTCACCAAGATCGACAAGTGGTTCCTTCACAAACTCAAGCATATTATAGATATTGACGAGCAACTGAAGGGCAGTCATATCAACACGCTCGACCGCGACCTGCTGCGCACGGCCAAGGTCTATGGTTTCACCGATTTCCAAATTGCGCGTGCAGTTGGGCTCGACCAGGAAATGGGTAATATGCACAAGGCCATGCTGGTGGTTCGCAACCTGCGCAAGACTCATGGCATTTTGCCTGTGGTGAAACAGATTGATACGCTGGCGGCAGAGTATCCTGCTCAGACTAATTATCTTTATGTCACCTATTCGGGCACTACAAGCGATATTGTATTTACCAACGACAAGCGCTCGGTCATCGTATTGGGCTCCGGTGCCTACCGCATCGGCAGCTCCGTGGAGTTCGACTGGTGTGGCGTACAGGCGCTTAATACCATTCGCAAGCAGGGTTATCGCAGTATCATGATCAATTACAACCCAGAGACGGTGTCTACCGACTACGATATGTGCGACCGCCTGTACTTCGATGAGCTTACTTTTGAGCGCGTCATGGATATCATTGAGTTGGAGAACCCACATGGTGTGATTGTGTCGACGGGTGGTCAGATTCCTAACAACCTCGCCATGCACCTCGACCAGCAGAATGTGCCCATTCTCGGTACTTCTGCCAAAGACATCGACAATGCTGAAGACCGCGCACAGTTCTCAGCGATGCTCACTCGCAATGGCATCAACCAGCCCGAGTGGAGTGCGCTGACCTCGATGGAAGATATAGACCGCTTTGTCGACCGGGTGGGCTTCCCGGTGCTTGTTCGTCCCAGCTACGTACTCTCAGGTGCCGCAATGAATGTGTGCTCTAATCGTGAGGAGCTGGAGCGCTTCTTGCAGTTGGCGGCTAATGTGAGTGCCGAGCACCCCGTGGTGGTGTCAAAGTTCATTGAGCATGCCAAGGAGATCGAGATGGATGCCGTGGCACGTGACGGTGAGATACTGGCCTACGCCATCTCCGAGCATATCGAGTTTGCCGGTGTCCACTCGGGTGATGCCACCATCGAGTTCCCGCCCCAGAAACTCTATGTCGAAACCGTCCGCCGCATCAAGCGTGTGAGCCGTCAGATTGCGAAAGAGTTGCATATCTCTGGCCCCTTCAACATACAGTTCATGGCTCGTGAGAACGACATCCTTGTCATCGAGTGCAACCTGCGTGCCAGCCGCTCATTCCCCTTTGTCAGCAAGGTGCTTAAACTCAATTTCATTGACTTGGCTACCAAGGTAATGCTTGGCGTACCTGTGGAAAAGCCCTCGAAGAACCTCTTCGACCTCGACTACGTGGGCATCAAGGCCAGTCAGTTCTCGTTCAACCGTCTGCAGAAAGCCGACCCCGTGCTCGGCGTAGATATGAGCTCCACCGGCGAGGTGGGCTGTCTGGGCGACGACACCAACCAGGCGCTTCTCAAGAGTATGCTCTCTGTGGGCATGCGCGTGCCCAAGCACACTGTGCTGCTCTCTACGGGAGGCGCCAAGCAGAAGGCTGAGATGCTCGATGCCGCTCGTCGTCTCATCGACAATGGCTATGAGCTCTACGCCACGGGCGGCACCTCGAAATATCTCAAAGATAACGGTATCGACAACACGATGGTTTACTGGCCGTCTGACGAGGGCAAGGAGCCGCAGGCCCTGACCCTGCTCCACGACAAGAAGATCGACATGGTGGTGAACATCCCCAAGGACCTCACCACCCACGAGCTCACCAACGGCTACAAGATACGTCGTGCGGCCATCGACCTCAATGTACCGCTCATCACCAACAGCCGATTGGCCGATGCCTTTATCAAGGCGTTCTGCACACTTCAAATGGATGATATAGACATTAAGGCATGGGGTGAATACTAAGCCTGTGCGTCTACACGATTAATGCTTAGTGCATACTTTATTGAAAGCTCTATCTGGGTCAGATAGGGCTTTTAATATTTTATAATTATTTTACGTTAGTCCCCCTCGCCGCCTGTGACTATTTGTCACTATTCTATAAGTTCTGCTTGGTGAATGTCAAAATAGTATTAGTAGTGGTGGTGTTTGTCAGCAAAAAGAGTGGGGCGCAAGTGCTTCATATCGTGCAACTTATGTCCCTCTTTTTGTTATATGGGCACATTGGTTACCACTTTTCTTGTATATTACAAAAAAAAGATGATAAAATATTTGGATTATAAGAAAAATATGTTAACTTTGCAAGTGTTATCCTGAAAACAATCTTTTTACCTTAAAAGGAACTAATACCTATTGAAGATTTGAAGCGGTTGCCTGTGAAGGCCATCGCTTTCTTTTTTTCCTCATCTCTTGAGGAGCTTCTTTTTCGGGGCTTAGTCGATGTTTTTTGAAAGTATATGTACATTCGAATAAGTCAGTATAAGAAGATTCTCTCATCCACGACTTTACTAACAGTTACACTAAAAGCATTGCCTATAGCATTGAGTGCATTTGGCGCACCACTGCAAACTCTGCAGGTATAGACAGCTGGGGCTGTCATCGTTGTATTCGTAACATGTAACTGCAATTACATGAAACCAGCAGGAGCCCGTTTTTACTGCTTTATTGTACCATTTGGCCATCGTAATGCTTGTCGCTTCTCTATGTCTACGCTTGATGGTTTTATATAAAATCATCTTATGATTCTATATAAAACCATTTCATGATTCTATATGAAACCATTTTGTCCTTTCATATAGAACCATCCTGCCCTTCTATATTGTATCATCTTATATTTCATCTCTCTTTATACAAGGACAAGGGCGTTTGCGTAACGCTATATTGGCGTGTAGCACCTTTTCCATAGGTGTATATTACATGGCCAACCTAAGTCCGAGGGGTTCGATCGAGCCTTGTTCCTCAACTATTGTGCGGAGCTTTTGCGAGGCAACGAACGTCGGGTCACCCTCGTGGCCTTACCCCCACTTTATCCTACTGCCCCGTTATTTGCACGATGCTCGCATTGAGGAAGAGGGTATACGCAAAACAGGCCTGCTGTGTATGCGTGAGCCATTACACAGCAGACCTGAAACAGAATATCGGTTAGAGAAATGGCTAAGCCATGTGCTTACTAACCATATTGACGAAAAACCGATGCACCAGCAACGAGTCATTGAGCTCGGGATGAAAGGCTGTCACGAGCTGATTACCCTCACGAGCGGCAACGATATGCCCGTCAACTTCTGCCAAGACCTCTACGCTTGGTTTGGCGTCAGCTATATAGGGTGCCCGGATGAAGGTCATCGGGATAGGGGAGTCGATGCCTTTGAAACTCCCTTGAGTATAAAAACTGCCCAACTGTCGTCCGTATGCATTACGGCGCACAGTGGTGTGCATGGTAGAGATGCGCTGGAAATCCTCGTTTTCTACATGCTCGGCCAGAAGAATGAGTCCGGCACAAGTGCCAAAAACAGGTAGACCATGGGCAATATCCTCGCGTATGACATCAAGCAATCCCAGTTCTTTGAGTAGCTTGAGTTGCGTGGTGCTCTCACCGCCAGGAATGATAAGTCCGTCTTTGGGTTGATTCCAGTCGTCGCGTTTACGGACCTCAAAGGTTTCTACCCCCAGTTGGGCCATCATGTGCTCATGTTCGATAAAGGCACCTTGCAGAGCCAGTATAGCCACTCTCATTATTTGCCCCTTTCTGCCATGAGCAGTTGAATCTCGCTCTCGTTGATTCCCACCATCGCCTCGCCGAGGTCTTCGCTCACTTCAGCGATGATTTTGGGGTCGTTGTAGTTGGTCACGGCCTTCACGATGGCAGCGGCACGTTTGGCTGGGTCTCCGCTCTTGAAGATGCCGCTACCCACGAATACTCCCTCAGCGCCGAGTTGCATCATCAAGGCCGCGTCGGCGGGCGTGGCTACGCCACCGGCTGCGAAGTTGACTACTGGAAGTTTGCCATTGTCGTGTACATATTTTACCAACTCGTAGGGCACCTGCAACTGCTTGGCTGCCTCAAAGAGTTCGTCTGGGCGGGTAGCTACGAGTGCCCGAATCTGGCTCTGCATCAGTCGCATGTGATGTACGGCCTGAACCACGTCTCCCGTGCCCGGCTCACCCTTGGTACGTATCATGGTCGCCCCCTCGGCAATGCGTCTGAGTGCTTCGCCCAAATCTCTTGCGCCGCAAACGAAGGGTACGTCGAAGGCCGTCTTGTCAATATGGTAAATATCGTCGGCAGGTGAAAGCACCTCGCTCTCGTCGATATAGTCTATTTCAATGGCCTGTAACACCTGAGCCTCTACAATGTGACCGATGCGGCACTTTGCCATGACAGGGATACTCACGGCATCCTGAATGCCTTTGATCATTTTGGGGTCGCTCATGCGTGAAACGCCACCGGCAGCACGTATGTCGGCCGGAATACGTTCCAAGGCCATCACGGCACAGGCACCTGCCTGTTCGGCAATGCGAGCCTGCTCTGGGGTTGTCACGTCCATGATTACACCGCCCTTGAGCATTTGTGCCAGGTTGCGGTTTAGTTCTTGTCTTTCTGTATTCATGTGTATTTGCTTTTATGGAATTTGTTAGTCCTGATTGTCTTTACGATATTCGCTTGGGGTCATGCCCACCTGCTTCTTAAAGAACCGGGTGAAATGCTGTTGGGACGAAAAGCCGTTTTCAAAGGCTATCTCCTGAAAGGTGCGCTGGGTGTTGAGCAACTCACGTTTCACGGTCTCAGCTTTTTTCTGATCGATGATTTGCTTGGGAGACATGCCCGACACGCGGTGAGTGACTTGTGCAAGATAACGGCTACTCACGTTGAGTAGGTCAGCGTAGAAGTTGACATCCTGAAACTGATGCGCTTGCTCAGTAACTCTCTGAATAAAGAGGTTATATAGCTCGCCGCCCCGTCCTTGAAGATTCATGAGCTTGCTGCGCTGTACCTGAATGTACTCATCGGCTTTGCGCAACGCCTCTCCCATGGCACAGCCTTGACAGAGGTAGGCAGCAACGGCCGAAGCAAAACTGTTGGATATGCCGTGTAGAGACTGGTCGTTGAGCACGTAGAACTTGTCATTGGGTAGCGCTTGAGACATAGATTCGCGCTGTCGCACAATCACCAGAGAGCACAGGGGTAAAAGTTGTTGTACTATTTGCTCCCTGACAGCCGCCGACATGATTTCCTCACCGTTGGTCGATCGTGTAATCGAGTCGTAAATGATATATTTGGGTTGGTACTTGCATAAGAGCTGTACGATGATGCTCAGCGTCTCTACATTTCTGATCATACCCACTTTTACCACCATCGGGTTAGCGTCGTTGATGACCGCTTCCACCTGCCCCCTCACCACGTCGGCTGGTAGGTCGTAGAAGCTCTGAATGCCCAGGCTGTTTTGCACTGTGATGGAGGTGACTGCCGTCAAGGCATAGCACCCCATTCCGGTGATGGTTTTCATGTCGGCTTGTATGCCTGAACCACCGCCGCTGTCAGAGCCTGTGATGGTGAGAATGACATTCGACATGTGTTGTGTATCGTAAATTTGATTGCAAAGAAACAGAAATAGACAGAAAAACCCAAAGTTTTGTTCTGATAATGACAAGGAAAACGAAACTTTGGGTAAATTTTAGAGTATATCAATAAGGGCCTATTCGTGGGTCACTGTTTTTCCCGCGGCATCCCATGCCATGATGCCACCGTCTAAGTTGAAGACTTTATAATGGGCCTTGACAAGTTGTTGCGCCGCCATCATGCTACGCTTTCCCGAACGGCAATAAATGGCCACGGGCTTCTTTTTGTCGATTGTCGTCACGACTTGCTCCAAAAAATCGGGTTGGTAGACGTCGATGTTTTTCGCGCCGGGAATAAACCCGTCCGAAAATTCTTCGGCCGTACGTACATCCAGAACCTGAACATCCTGAGTGTTGACAAGGGTTTCAAACTGGTTGACATCTGCATTTTCAATTGAGGTGCTTTTGCAGCCGCCAAGGATACTAAATGCTCCAAACATAGCTAATATTGTTTTTTTCATTTGTTACTGTTAAGAGTTGCCCCCCCGCTTAGCTAAAGGGGCTTAACCATTAAATTATTCATGGACAAATATACGATTATTTTTATAAGAACAGAACGGCGAACGAAAATAATTATAGCAGTTGGCCATGAATAACGATTGGAGGGGTGCCCGTTTCTTCATGATATTCAGACATCTCCGGCGCATGAATACCGGGTGGCATCCCCTAAGTTATGTCAATATGATTAGATACAAAGAATTTATTTTTAAAAATAATCCAATTAAGTTTGTGCACTTGTTGAAAAAATCCTTAAATTTGCAACAAAACATCAATAAGCATTATCGTGAAGAAACATCGTATACAAAAGTTTGCGAGTGATGCCTTTCATCTATATTATGATGGCTTTCGCAATATGACATTGGGCAAGACGCTCTGGACAGTGATATTGGTGAAGTTGTTCATTATGTTTGCTATCTTGAAAGTCTTCTTTTTTCCCAATTTTATTCATGAGAACTCAGCAAAGGGGCAAGAGCCCGAGTTCGTTTCGAAACAGATTTTGGGTCGTTCGGCAGAATAATTAAACAAACCTATTAATATATGTTGAATCTCTTATTAGACATTTCATCGTCGACGGTCGACTGGTCAAGAGCCCAGTTTGCGTTGACCGCGATTTATCACTGGCTGTTTGTTCCCATGACTTTGGGTATGGCCGTAGTGATGGGTATCGCTGAGACTTGTTATTATCGTACCAACAAAGCATTCTGGAAAGATGTGGCTAAATTTTGGCAGAAGTTGTTTGGTATCAATTTCGCCATGGGTGTGGCCACGGGTATTATTCTTGAATTTGAGTTTGGTACCAACTGGAGCAACTACTCTTGGATGGTAGGCGACGTCTTTGGCGCCCCGTTGGCCATCGAGGGTATCGTGGCATTCTTCATGGAGAGCACCTTTGTGGCCGTGATGTTCTTTGGTTGGGAAAAAGTGTCGCGAGGCTTCCATCTGGCATCCACCTGGTTGACCGGACTTGGTGCAACCATCTCTGCCTGGTGGATATTGGTGGCCAATGCTTGGATGCAATATCCGGTAGGACAAGAGTTCAACCCCGACACCATGCGCTTTGAGATGGTGTCGTTCCTCGACGTGGCCCTGTCGCCCGTTGCTGTCAACAAGTTCTTCCACACCGTCACTTCTTCATGGATTGTAGGCGCTGCCTTCGCCGTGGGGGTAAGTTGCTGGTATCTGCTAAAGAAACGCGAGGTGAAACTGGCCAAAGAGAGTATCAAGATCGCTGCTTCTGTGGGGCTTTTCGCCTCTTTGGTAACTGCCTATACCGGTGATGGTTCAGCCTATCAGGTGGCAAAGGTACAGCCTATGAAACTGGCTGCCATGGAGGGTCTTTACAATGGCGGCAATAGTCAGGGACTAACTGTCGTGGCTGCCTTGAACCCTTTCACTCAGCCCGACTTTGAGAATGAGGTAGAGCCACCTTTCCGCATAGCATTGCCTAACGTGCTCTCATTTTTGGCCACCCGCACCGCCGATGGATATGTGCCAGGTGTAAACAATCTTATCAATGGCTATACGCGCCCGGATGGTACCAACGAGCCTTCGTATGCTGAGAAAATTGAGCGTGGCAAAAAGGCTATTGTGGCATTGCAGGCTTACCGTCAGGCCATTGCAGGCAAGAAGGCTGGCGATGAACTTCCCGCCATGGCCAAGGCACAGCTGCCTATACTGAAGGAGAATATAAAGTATTTTGGCTATGGATATATTAAAGATGTGAACCACTTGGTACCCCATATCCCCATGACCTTCTGGGCTTTCCGTATCATGGTGGGCTTGGGTTGTGTATTTATACTGTTCTTTGCCTTGGCATTGTTCTTTGTATATAAGAAAGACATTGCTCAGATGCGTTGGATGCATGTCTTTGGACTTATCCTGATTCCTTTGGCTTATGTGGCCAGTGAGGCGGGATGGATTGTGGCTGAGATGGGCCGCCAGCCTTGGACCATACAGGATATGTTGCCAGTGGGGGCTGCCGTTTCTGACATACCGTCTGGAAGTGTAGCGCTTACATTCTTTATCTTCCTGGTTCTTTTCACAACGATGTTGCTGGTTGAGATCAATATTCTGATCAAGCAGATCAAGAAGGGACCGGAATATTCTACCGAGGTAGCTGAAAGTTAATCACATCATTAAAAAACAATAGATTATGACATACGAATTTTTGCAGTCCTATTGGTGGTTCATTATCTCCTTGTTGGGTGCTATCCTCGTGTTCCTGATGTTTGTGCAGGGTGCAAATAGCATGATCTTTGAGTTGGGTAAGACCCCGGAAGAGCGTCGACTGCTCATTAACTCCACTGGTCGCAAGTGGGAGTTTACATTCACGACCTTGGTCACTTTTGGCGGTGCCTTCTTCGCGTCTTTCCCACTGTTCTATAGTACCAGCTTTGGCGGTGCTTATTGGATTTGGATGATTATTCTCTTCTCGTTTGTGATTCAGGGTGTGAGTTACGAGTTTCAAAACAAGTTAGGCAACTTCCTTGGTCCAAAGACTTTTCAGGTGTGCTTGGTAATCAATGGCGTGGTAGGTCCATTGTTGCTTGGTGGAGCGGTGGCTACATTCTTCAATGGCAGCAACTTCTTGATTGACAAGGGCAACATGATGACAACGATGCAGCCGGTTATCAGCCGTTGGGCCAATGGTAGCAATGGCTTAGACGCTTTGCTCGATGTGTGGAATCTGGTATTTGGCGTAGCCGTATTCTTGCTGGCCCGCGTTTTGGGTATGCTATATACCTTTAATAATATCAACGATGAAATTTTGCGCACTCGTATTCGCAAGCAGCTGCTTTATCATGCGGTGGCATTTCTGGTATTCTTCTTGGCGTTCCTCGTTCGCACATTGTTGAAAGACGGCTTTGCCTACGATCCTGCTACTGGGGTTATTCTCATGGAATCGAATAAGTACTTTCACAACCTTGTAGACAT
Organism: Bacteroidota bacterium; assembly: GCA_023425865.1. GTDB lineage: Bacteria > Bacteroidota > Bacteroidia > Bacteroidales > Bacteroidaceae > Prevotella. Next base: position 39,482 of record JAFABV010000096.1, read on the forward strand.
GTGGTACCTCACAGTTGTACTGCTTGTCGGTGTGGTGTTGCTTCTTTTTGGTCTGGCCAAGACGCTCTTTACCACCAATTATATCCATGGAATCTGGCCTGCGGCTGCGGGTGTCATCCTCGTGGTGTTGGTGCTTCTGCTCTTTGCCGGTTGGAACAACACGGCCTATTATCCGTCTACCGCCGACCTCCAGAGCTCACTCACCATCCGCAACAGCAGCAGCAGTGAGTTCACTCTGCGCACGATGTTCTACGTGTCTCTCCTCGTGCCAGTAATTGTTGCCTATACGTCATACGCTTGGTGGTCTATCGACAAGAAAAAACTCGACCGTAAGGAGATTAGTGAGGGTGAGGCATATTAGTTGCCAGTTTTCTGTCTTCGTGTAGGCCAGCTATTGCTGAAAAGAAAGACAGGGTAACAAAAAACTTAGCACCAAACGTTGTCTAAGTCTTTTGTTACCCTGTCTTTCTTTTTGTGTTTTGTAGTATAAGGCTTACTGTTGTATGCTTAGCTCGTCGGTATCAATATGCCCCGAGCCTTGTATGGTTTTGTTAAGTCTTTGCACCTTGCCCGTCAGTGTAATGTTGCCAACTCCCTGCAACAGGCAATCTACCACTCCAGAGTTGTGGAGATCAAGCTCAACATTACCAATGCCTTTGAGTAAGACATCTGCCCGTTGGGTTGTAAGTCCGTTTACTTCAACATTGCCTGTTCCCACAAGCGTAACGTGCATGACATCGCAAATCACCTTGTCAAATTCAATATTGCCTATGCCCTTAAGGAAAATATCCAATGTGTCAGTGTCGATAGGCTTGTCCACCTCGAAACTTCCGGCACCCTCAATTCGTACGCTGATGAGGTCTGGTGATGTGATATATAGGGTAGGCGTGTGTTGTCTTCCTATCTTGAAATCTTTGATCTCATTCTGAGTGTTGATTTTTAAGGTCGTGCCCTCGAAAGCTGTAGTCACGTTTTTTACTTCACTTTCATTTCCTACTACCTTTATACTATAGGTATCGCCCTGAACAAATTTAATGTTGCATAGCGTTTTCATCTCAATTTTGTCGAAAGGCCTTGAGTGCCTCACACTGGTCACTTCTTTGGCTTTGTCTTTGCCGATGTTGAAGTGACATGCCGACAGCAGTAAAATGGCGACGGCCATGAATAGGAGTTTTTTCATCGTTACAGTTTTATTATGATTGTTGCTAATTGGACGTAGCGGTTCTCCATTAGGTTGCATTTTGGGGATTGTAACAGCAAAAAACACCATATCCAGTGTTTGTAAAGCGGTTTTTATTCTTCTTTTTATGCTTGCAAATGCGCAAAAATATGAATTTGGTGGCGGTGATATTTGATTTTTATTCGTATCTTTGCCTCAATAATATTGATACAGAGAGATGAGCACTCATAAATTGACTCATGTGTTGACTGGGACGGTAGACCGGTTGTCCCAGCCGGAATCCCTAAAAGGCTTGTTTCATCAGCATCGTGACGGATACCCATTGCCTTCAAGCGCAGCTCTTGAAGAAATTGTGCAGTTATCTCGTGCCATACTTTTTCCTGGCTATTTTGGCAAATCGCAGGTTAACATCAAAACCATCAAGTTTCAGATAGGTGTTGATGTTGAACGCTTGCACCAGCTCCTCAGTGAGCAGGTGCTGGCCGGTCTTTGCTTTGGTGATGAACCTGGGGAGATGGAAAACCTTCCTGCCCTGAAGGCCGAGGCATCGGATATAGCCGGGCAGCTTATCGCCCGTTTGCCCGATGTAAGGCATATACTCTCTACAGATATTACCGCTGCTTATAATGGTGATCCTGCGGCAACGAGCTTCTCTGAAATCCTGTCATGCTATCCGGTCATCAAGACGCTGACTATATTCAGGATAGCGCATGAACTTTTTTTATTGGGTGTGCCCCTCATTCCTCGCATGATGGCTGAGATGGCCCATTCAGAGACGGGAATCGATATTCATCCCGGTGCCACTATCGGTGAGTATTTCACCATTGATCATGGCACGGGAGTGGTGATAGGGGAGACCTGTATCATTGGTAAGAATGTGAAACTCTACCAGGGTGTAACTTTAGGTGCCAGGAGTTTCCCACTCGACGACGATGGTAATCCCATCAAGGGCATAGCCCGTCATCCTATTATCGAGGATGATGTGGTGATTTATGCCAATGCTACAGTACTGGGACGCATCACGATTGGCAAAGGTTGTGTCGTAGGCGCCAATACGTGGGTGATGGAGGATATGGCTCCGTCAACAAGGAAATACAATAGGAATTAATCGCATTTATCATTTAGCAATTCAATAAAATGGAATTTGAACTCATCGCCAAGACATTTATGGGACTCGAGCCTGTTTTGGCACAAGAGCTTACCCACTTGGGTGCAAACAACGTACAGATCGGTAGACGCATGGTCTCGTTCACTGGAGATAAGGAAATGATGTACCGTGCCAATTTTCAACTGCACACCGCCATACGCATCCTCAAACCTATCAAGCGTTTCAAGGCAAAATCGGCTGAAGACGTATATGACGAGGTGCAGAAGATTGACTGGAGTGAATATATAGAGAAGGGAAAGACCTTCTCTGTAGACACTGTGGTTTATTCTGATGAGTTCCGTAATTCTCGTTTTGTCACTTACAAGGTTAAGGATGCCATTGTCGACCAGTTTCGAACCAAGACTGGCGACCGTCCCAATATTTCTGTGAGTAACCCTGATATTCGCTTGCATATTCATATTGCCGAAGACGATGCCACGTTGTGTCTCGACTCCAGTGGTGAGAGCCTGCATCGCCGAGGTTATCGTCAGGAGAGCGTAGAGGCTCCACTGAACGAAGTGTTGGCAGCGGGAATGATTCTGATGTCGGGATGGAAGGGTGAGACTGATTTCATTGATCCCATGTGTGGTTCTGGTACATTGCTTGTTGAAGCTGCTTTGATAGCCCGCAATATCTCACCTGGCGTGTTCCGCAAGGAATTTGCTTTTGAGAAATGGCCTGATTTTGATCAGGAACTCTTCGATAGCATTTACAATGATGATTCGCAAGAACGCGAATTTGAACATCATATCTATGGTTACGACATCGATATGAAAGCGGTAAATACCGCCCGTCTCAATGTCAAGGCTGCTGGCCTGACCAATGAGATTACGGTAGAGCAACAAGACTTCAAGGACTTTAAGAAGCCTGCCAACAAGAGCATCATCATCACCAATCCTCCCTATGGCGAACGCATCTCTACCCCTAACCTCTTAGGCACTTATAAGATGATAGGTGAACGGCTCAAACATGAGTTTGGTGGTAACGAAGCTTGGATATTAAGTTATCGTGAAGAATGTTTTGAGCAGATTGGCCTGAAGCCCAGTATCAAGATTCCTGTATACAATGGTAGTTTGGAGTGCGAGTATCGCAAGTACACCATGTTCGATGGTAAGATGCGTGAGTTCAGGCAAGACGGCGGTATAGTAAAGACCGAGGCGGAGAAGAAGGAGATGGCTCAGAAGTACCGCTTCAAGAAGATGCGTGAATTTAAGGAGCGCATTGAGGCCAATGCAGCCAATCAGGACGCTGATATACGCTCATTTAAGTTCCATTCGTTTGAGTCGTCACGCACTAATTTCGACCATAGAGATGACAGTCGTAATGATGGCCGTAAGGGACGTCGCGACTTTGGCGACAGTGGTAAGGGTCGTGGTAGAGACGATTTCAAGTCACGTCGTCGCGACGATGATTATAAGCCCCGTGGAGGCAAGGGCTTCAAAGGAGGCGACCGTCATAGTGGTGGCAAGTTTGGAAAGAATAGACGTTTTGAAGATGAAGATTAATCGTTGGTTGGTAATCGGACTGTTGGCGATGACGACAATGTCGGACCTGCAAGGACAGGCCTACGCACAGCAACTCAAGCAGTTTACGCTTGAAGATTTGAACTTTGGCGGTAAGAACTATCGAAAATTCGTTCCTCAGAACCGCTATCTGGAGTGGTGGGGCGACGAGCTTATCCGCAATGATGTGGAGAAATGCTATATTATCGATAAAAAGACAGGTAAGGAAACTTTACTGTTTACGCTCGAAGACATCAATGCGTGGGTGGCACAAGACTGCTCTTGTAAGGTAAGCCATCTGCTCGACGCTACTTTCCCCTATGCTGACAAGCCAGTGGTGTTGATAGGTCATGGTGCTACCAAATCTTTAGTAAACTGGAAGACCCATCAAGTGGAATGGACAGTAAGCACTGCCGATGAGGGTGCATCAGAATGGAATCCGGTCAGCAAGGCTACCGCTTATGTAGAATTCGGAGGACATCAACTGTTTGTTCGCTCTGCCGATGGCACTGATACCCAGCTCACCACAGATGGTAGCCGTGACATTGTCTATGGTCAAAGCGTGCATCGAGATGAATTTGGAATATCCAAAGGATTGTTCTGGTCACCCAATGGCAACCGTTTGGCATTCTACCGCATGGACCAGACGGCTGTCACCGACTATCCCTTGGTCAACATTCCCGATCCTTCGTGGACCCCATCGTCAGGATCACGCATCTCCACACCGGCCCCCGAGAAGTACCCCATGGCTGGGGAGACGAGCCACAAGGTGTCGGTAGGTGTTTACGACCTGCGTAGCGGAAAGACCGTATGGCTTAAGGCCGGTGACCCCACTGACCGTTATTTTACGAATATTGCTTGGTCGCCAGACGGCAATACCATCTATATGTTTGAGCTCAACCGTGACCAAAACGACTGTCGACTGGTGAGCTACGATGCGGCCACGGGCGAACGCAAGGCCGAGCTCTACCGTGAGACCGACGAGCGGTATGTTGAGCCGCAGCATCCCATTGTATTCCTGCCTTGGGATGGCACCAAGTTTATCATGCAGAGCCAGCGCGATGGTTACAATCATCTATACCTTTATAATATAGATGGCAAGCTGCTTAAGCAGATTACCAAAGGTCCTTGGGTAGTGCTCAACCTGTTGGGCTTCAACAAGAAGAACCATAGTGTGGTAGTCGAGTCTAACGAACTGAGCCCCATTCAGCGCAATCTCTTCGTAGTGAACGTCGACAATGGGAAGCGTCGACTCATCGACGATAACGGCAAGGGCTACCACTATGGTAGCGTGAGCGCGTCGGGAGAATATGTAATCGACCGTTATTCCACCCCCGACACGCCTCGCAACATCGCCATTGCCGCTACCAGCGGCAAAACTACTGCGCTCTACTTCACCGCCGAAGACCCATGGAAGGGCTATGGTGTACCCGAGTATCGCTGCGGCAGTATCAAGGCGGCTGATGGCACCACCGACCTCTACTACCGTATGGTGATGCCCGTGGACTTTGATGCCAACAAGAAATATCCAACCATTGTCTATGTCTACGGTGGCCCTCATGCTCACAACGTAGATGCCAGTTGGCACTATGGAAGTAGGAGCTGGGAAACCTACATGGCCCAGAAGGGCTACCTGCTCTTTATCCTCGACAACCGCGGCAGCGAGAACCGAGGCAAGGCTTTCGAGCAGGTCACCTTCCGCCATTTGGGCGACAATGAGGTGAAAGACCAGATGCAGGGTGTGGCGTTTCTCAAGAGTTTGCCTTACGTAGACGCTGACCGTATGGGTGTACATGGCTGGAGTTTTGGTGGCTTTATGACCATCAATATGATGACTACCCATCCTGAGGTCTTCAAGGTGGGTGTGGCCGGCGGTCCGGTTATAGACTGGAAATGGTATGAGGTAATGTATGGCGAGCGTTATATGGACACGCCGCAGACCAACCCCGAGGGCTATGCCGCTTCGAGTCTGCTGCCTAAGGCCAAGAACCTCAAGGGACGGCTGCAGGTTATCATTGGTCTCAACGACCCCGTGGTGCTGCCGCAGCATGCCTTCTCCTTCCTCAAACAGTGCATACAAGACGGCACCCAGCCCGACTTTTTTGTCTATCCCGGTGAGCCTCACAATATGCGAGGCCATCAGTCGACACATCTGCACGAGCGCATCAGTCGCTATTTTGACGATTACCTGAAATGATAACCACAACAACGAAACAAGATTATACCATTCCATCATTATGAAAATTCTGCTTTTAGGAAGTGGCGGGCGTGAGCATGCATTGGCATGGAAGATCGCTCAGAGTGAGAAATGCGACAAACTCTTCATTGCGCCGGGCAATGCAGGCACGTCGGCCGTGGGCGAGAATGTGGCCATTGGTGTCAATGAGTTTGCCCGTCTGAAGGATTTTGTGCTCGAGCATCAAGTTGATATGGTGGTAGTGGGACCCGAGGATCCGCTGGTCAACGGTATCTACGACGACTTCAAAAACGACACGCGCACCGCCGCCATCCCTGTCATTGGCCCCTCCCGTCAGGGTGCCGTGCTTGAGGGAAGCAAGGATTTTGCCAAGGCTTTCATGCAGCGTCACCACATTCCCACGGCGGCCTATGCCACTTTCGACGGCACTACTGTAGAGGAGGGGTTGCGATTCCTGGAGACCCTGCAAGCTCCCTACGTACTCAAGGCCGATGGCCTGGCTGCCGGAAAGGGTGTGCTCATCCTCCCCACGCTGGAGGAGGCAAAGAGAGAGTTTAAGGAGATGCTGGGCGGCATGTTTGGCGATGCTTCGGCCAAGGTGGTTATCGAGGAGTTTCTCTCGGGTATAGAGTGCTCCGTGTTTGTACTTACCGATGGTAAGCATTACCAGATATTACCTGAGGCCAAAGACTATAAACGCATTGGTGAGGGAGATACAGGACCCAATACCGGAGGTATGGGCAGTGTCACCCCAGTGCCCTTTGCCACGAAGGAGTGGATGCAGAAGGTGGAAGAGCGCATCATCCGTCCCACGGTAGAAGGTCTTGCTGCCGAGCACATCGACTACAAGGGTTTCATTTTCTTTGGCTTGATCAATGTAAAGGGAGAGCCTATGGTCATCGAGTACAACTGCCGTATGGGTGATCCTGAAACCGAGAGTGTGATGCTGAGGCTTAAGAGTGACCTGGTGGATCTCCTTGAGGGCGTTGCCGAGGGTAATCTCAATCAGCGCTCCGTAGTGTTCGACGAGCGTTCTGCCGTTTGTGTGATGCTGGTGAGCGGAGGCTACCCTGGCGATTATCAGAAAGGGTTTCCCATCACGGGTATTGATGAGGTAGAAGGAAGTGTTGTCTTCCATGCCGGTACGACATGCAAAGATGGGCGTGTCGTGACCAATGGTGGTCGTGTCATTAGTGTTTCTTCTTATGGCAAGAACAAGGAGGAAGCCCTCCAGAAAAGTTTTGCGGAAGCACAGAAAATACAGTTTACTGACAAATATTTCAGACGGGATATTGGTCAGGATCTCTAACGTAGTGTGAGTTGAGCGATAGTGACAGCGTCTTGAAGCTGTCCTATCTTCCTCACTTGGTTTCAGGATGACATCATTTACAAAGATATGATCATAAGAGCACAGAACAGAATAGCAGAATCGCGGTGGGCATTTCCCGTCACCGCGATTTATAGCGTGTTATTATGTTTTGTCTTAGGAATTGTTGAGCGTCAACTATGGATCCAGACTGCGCTCATGGCTGTTGCGGCTTTGATGATGGTTGAATTGAACAACGCAAATTCGCTCATTCGTATCTATAGCCGCATGGTATCATGTTCGTTTCTCGTCATGACAATGTTGGCAGCCTTTATGTTTGACTCTATTCCTGTAGGTATCGTACAGCTTACTTTCATTGCTTTTTACCAATCTATTTTCCGTGCCTACCAAGACCAGGACGCAGTAGGGCGGGTGTTCTATGCTTTTTTTGCCATTGGCGTGGCCAGTGTGGTGTTTGGCAAGATTTTGTTCTTCCTGCCGGTCTTGTGGATTTTGCTGGCTACTAATGTGCTGGCTTTCAATGTCCGCACCTTCTTTGCGTCGGTGTTGGGTATCATCGCGCCTTATTGGTTTGTAGGTGCCTATTACATCTACATGGGTCAGTTGTCAAGGCTATGGGAGCATATGGTCGATATTGCGCAGTTCGACCGCCCGTTCGATTTCTCGGTTCTCGACACGCCACGTATCATCACGTTGGTTTTTGTGCTTGTCTTGGCGCTTTTAGGAAGCGTACATTTTCTTCTTTATAGTTATCAGGACAAGATTCGCACCCGTATGCTTTATGAGATGTTCATCACATTGGATGCTTGCTGTTTTGTGTTTCTGTTTCTACAGCCTCAGCAGTTTGATAACTTGTTGAGTATGGCCATCGTGAGCACGTCTCCTCTCATTGGGCATTTCTTGGCGCTCACACATTCTAAGTTGTCAAATATCGCTTTCTTCCTCATCGTGGTAACGGCACTTGCCGTTACAGCTTATAACGTATGGAGTTCCTTAGCGATTTTCTCATAAACTATGGCTACTGGGGCATGCTGATAGCCGCAATGTTGGCAGGTAGCATACTACCTTTCAGCAGCGAGGCTGTCATGCTGGGATTGATGGCGGCAGGTCTCGACCCTGTACAGCTCATCATCTATGGCACGATAGGAAACTCCATTGGGGCCATGATCAATTATGCGCTTGGTCGTATGGGTAAGATAGACTGGATAGAGAAGTACTTGCATGTGAAGAAAGCCGACCTCGATAAAGCCTCTCGTTTCATGGCGAACCATGGCGCATGGATGGGTTTCTTCTCGTTTTTACCTGCTATCGGTGAAGCCATTATGATTGTGCTTGGTTTGATGCGTGCCAACCTGCCTCTAACCATCGTCAGTGTCATTCTGGGCAAGATAGTACGCTATGCCCTGTTGGGCTGGGGTGGTAGTTTCTTCTTTTGACGCTTCTTGCCCCGAGCCTTGCCCGGCTCCTTTCATCAGCACCCCCTGCTCTCCTTAGGGTAGTGAATAGCACTTCAGCGAATCCAGCTGATTGTGAATAGTGTATGATTATGATATTGTAATTTCTCCCGCTATCGACTGATTCATTAGGTTGCGGATAACGCGCGGGTCTTTGTAGTGGGCCAGAAGATGCATGAGTTTGGTGACGGCACCTTCTACGGTAGAGTCATATCCTGATACCACACCGGCATTCTTGAGTTGGTATCCGGTGTCATATCGTCCCATCTCGACGCTACCTGCCACACACTGGCTGATATTTACCACCACAATGCCACGCAGAGAGGCCTCTTTGAGGATGTGCATCAGCCATGGCACCTGTGGGGCGTTTCCACTGCCAAAGGTGCGCATCACAATACCTCGTACCTCATTAGATAAAAGTACATTGCGAATAATATGATCTTGTACGCCAGGAAAAAGACTAAACACCACCACGTTCGGGTCCATAGAAAGATAGGGCACCATGGGTTTGGTGAAGTCGGGGGTAAGTATGTGATGGGGATGAAAGGCAAAATTAACTCCGGCATCACAGAGATGGGGATAGTTAAATGAGTCGAAGGCATGAAATCCGTCGGCGTTGATTTTTGTAGAGCGGTTGCCCCGCAGCAGACGGCCACTGAAATAGATACATACCTCAGGCACACGGGCATGGCCATACTGGTCTTTCATGGCTGCCAGCTCAATACTCGTCACCAGATTCTCCTTGCCATCGGTGCGCAATTGTCCTATTGGGAGTTGTGAGCCAGTGAGAATGACAGGTTTGGTGAGGTTTTCTAACATAAACGACAGTGCCGACGCGGTATAGGCCATCGTGTCAGTGCCGTGTAAAATGACAAAGCCATCGTATTTCTCATAGTTGCGCGAAATGATGCGCACAAGTTGTGCCCATTTTTCGGGCGACATGTCACTGGAGTCTATCGGGGGTGTAAACTGGTAAACGTCGATATCAGTCTTGATGAGTTTGAACTCTGGCATCGAGTCTACGAGATGGTTGAAGTCAAGGGGCTCCAAAGCGTCTGTCTCGGCATGGTGTCCCATGCCAATGGTTCCTCCCGTATAGATGAGTAAAACTCTGTTCATTTAGTGAAATGCGATTTACAGACAGTGATGTCTGAACGTGTGTCTTGTTATTTTGTGCAAATATAGTTAAAAGCCTTGACACTCTCAAAATTTTGTGCTATTTTTGCAATAACAAAATAAAACAAACCTAAAATAAAGCAAGTCAAAAGTTATGAAGAAATTTATGGATGAGAATTTCCTGCTCAACACCCCCACTGCGCAGGAACTTTATCACAATCATGCCGCCAAGATGCCTATCATTGACTACCACTGTCATTTGGTACCTCAGATGGTGGCCGACGATCACCAGTTTCGTAGCATTACAGAGTTGTGGCTCGGTGGCGACCACTATAAGTGGCGTGCCATGCGTACCAACGGTGTCGATGAACGCTTCTGCACAGGTAGTGACACCTCTGACTGGGAAAAGTTTGAGAAGTGGGCCGAGACCGTGCCTTACACATTTCGTAACCCGCTTTACCACTGGACACACTTGGAACTTAAAACAGCCTTTGGCATCGACAAGTTGCTCTCTCCGGCAACGGCACGTGAAATCTATGATGAGTGCAATGAGAAGTTGAAGTTGCCCGAGTTCAGTGCTCGCGGATTCATGCGCCATTACCACGTGGAGTGTGTGTGCACCACTGATGACCCCATCGACGACCTGCGCTACCACACGGCTACCCGTGAGAGCGGCTTCGAAATCAAGATGATTCCCGCATGGCGTCCCGACAAGGCCATGAATATAGAGAAGCCTGACTTCGCCGACTACATGAGCAAGCTTTCTGAGGTGAGCGGGGTAGAGGTGAGCAGCTTCAAGACGATGGTCGATGCTCTCCAGAAACGTCATGATTTCTTTACCGAGAACGGGTGCAAACTCTCTGATCACGGTATTGAGGAGTTCTACGATGAGGCCTACACCGATTCACAGATTGAGACCATCTTCTCTAAGGCTCTCCGTGGCATGCAACTCTCTGAAGTTGAGATCCGTCAGTACAAACATGCTTTCTTGAAGATGAGTGCAGAGATGGACCATGCTTCTGATTGGACTCAGCAGTATCATTATGGTGCCATTCGTGATAATAACACGGCGATGTATCATCAGTTGGGTCCCGACACAGGTTTCGACTCTATTGGTGAGTTCAATACGGCGAGGGCCATGAGCCATTTCCTCAATGAGCTCAATACGGAGCACAAGCTTACACGTACCATATTATATACGCTCAATCCATGTGCCAACGAGATGATTGCCACGATGCTGGGCAACTTCCAGGATGGTACCGAACCGGGCAAGATTCAGTTTGGTTCTGGTTGGTGGTTCAACGACCAGTTGGATGGTATGACCCGCCAGATGAATGCGCTTTCTACCTTGGGACTTCTCTCACGTTTCGTGGGGATGCTTACCGATAGCCGTTCATTCCTGAGCTATCCGCGTCACGAATACTTCCGTCGTCTGCTTTGCAATATTTTGGGCGACGATGTAGAGAACGGTTTGCTGCCCGACGACCGTGAGAGCCTTGCCCGCATGGTGGAAGACATCTCTTACAACAACGCTCGCCGCTACTTTAAGTTCTATTAAAGCCGCTGGTTGTTTTAAGGCCGAAGAGCGTCTGAAAAGGGCAAAACGTAACCCATAATTTTTGTTACGGTGATAATAAATAGCCCTCACTTGAAATATGTGTCCCCGGATCTGCAGGCAGTCTGCAAGTCCGGGGACATTTATATAGCGGCGTTCTCCTGTTAGGCAATCGGCTCATTCCGTATAAAAGTTGATAAGATTGGTGAGTGCCCGCTGACAGGCTGGGCAGAACTCTGGTATCTGGTTGGTACGCATGCGACAATCGTAAAAGCCGCGGTATACGCCTTTCAGTTTATAGCCCGCGCCTTCAAACAGGCCTGCTCGGGGGCCTTTGCCTATCATATCCTCCCATTTCCCATGAAAGTCTACTTGGGTAGTGATGTTTTTCTCCCACGGTTCAACGTCTAATGGGTAGAGGTTTACTTCGGCGTTCTCATAGGCATACTCGTCAGCCAGACCGGCAAAGCTGTGGCCAAACTCATGCACCACCACAGGCTTGGCCCACTCGTTGTGTATGGAGGCCAGAACATACGAGTTGAGTATTCCGCCGCCCCCATAGCGTTCTGAGTTGACCAACACAAGGATGTGCTCGTAGGGAATGCCGGCAAGGAGATCGTGCATGTCTTTGAGTCGTGAGGTGGTGAGATAGCGTTCGCTGTAGTTGGTGTCCCAATGAGAGTGTAGCGCCGTGTTTTTCCATACCCCTTTGCCGGGTTCGCTGGCCCCACTATCTACTGACGGTGACATCACCGCGACAACATTAAACCTCGACCGCATACGTTTGAATGGCTCATGTGCAAAGATGGCTTCCATGGAAGTCCGCGCGTCGGCAATAAAGGTATTCATCTCTTCTGGCCGGTATCCTTCTGCCAAGAAGGCCAGATGTATGCATCGAGTAGTGTCGGCAGCCTGCTGGATGGTGACATAGGGTGTGACGTCGCGTTCGCCGATATGCCTGATCAATATGTCATTAGGCACCACCTGGTGTTTAAGTTCGGCGCTCACTTGCCTACGGTTGTTGCGTAAGTCTAAGGTGATGTCTACGGTATCCTTGGGCATCGGTATGAGAAAGACATTCTCGAACGAGCGCTCCACCTGCAGGGCTTCGGGCTCTTCCTGCCATTCCTGAAACAGTGTGGAAAACGAATTACGATAGATAACCTTGCCGGTCTTATGGTCACGTACCGTTACCTGACCGTTGCCTTCTACCGGCACCTCTGCCAACCTTTCTCGTTTGCCATACCAACGTGGCGATACATGAAGTGCGTCAAGGGCAATGTGTTGGGTCAGACGGGTACCTGAAAAAATATAGTCCAGACGCAGGGTCTTATCTTGGAAATAATCTTCAAAACGCTGGGCAAGGGTGATGCCGCTAACCCATAGCATGACTGCCACGATACATACTTTCTTAAACATACGATTCTTTTTGTTTCAAAGTTGACACTCGGTTTGTGTATTTGGTTACAAACTTACGTGTTTTTTTTGATTTATAGACAAAACTTGTGAGAGAAATGCGCGCAAAGGTAACATTCTCTTGGTATTAGAGACAACTTATCCTCACTTAACGCTTATACATAATAAATCCCCAATCCACAGTATCACTACTCAAATTGGGGTTCTTTAACCTTTTAAAAAACTAACCTTAACCTATTGAAATGAATCTTACTGCAAATATAAACCTTTCTTTCATAGTTAATGTCAAATATTCGGTAAATCTTTAGCTAATCACTGCAGGAATCTATTTCAGCCCTAAAAAAGTGGTTTGGTTGGCACGCTTTTTGTGACAGAAGGTAGCAGATACAAAAAACTAACAACGAAAATATAACGACATGAAAAAAGGTAACATCGGGGTTACTACCGAGAACATTTTCCCCGTTATCAAAAAGTTTCTCTATTCGGATCATGAGATTTTCCTCCGTGAGATGGTTTCTAATGCTGTAGATGCCACACAGAAGTTGAAAACGCTGGCACAAACAGGAGACTTTCAAGGTGAGCAGGGTGACCTTACCGTGCGTGTTACACTTGACACTGATGCCAAGACGCTTACCATCAGCGATAGGGGAATAGGCATGACGGCAGAAGAGATTGATAAATACATCAATCAGATTGCCTTTTCGGGTGTTACCGATTTTCTGGATAAATACAAAGACGAGGCAAATGCCATCATTGGGCATTTCGGACTGGGCTTCTACTCCAGCTTCATGGTATCTGACAAGGTGGAGATTGTTACCAAGAGTTGTAAGGAGGGGGCTCAGGCTGTAAAATGGAGTTGTGACGGTTCTCCAGAATTTACGCTTGAGGATGCAGAGAAAGAAGACCGTGGCACTGACATCATTCTCCACATCTCTGATGATTGCAAGGAATTCTTGGACAAAGCTCGTATCGAGGCATTGCTCAACAAGTACTGCAAGTTTATGGCTGTGCCCGTGGCCTTTGGCAAGAAGACCGAGTGGAAGGATGGCAAGCAGGTAGATACCGACGAAGACAATGTCATCAACGCCGTGGAACCCCTGTGGACCAAGGCGCCGGCGTCACTCAAGGATGAAGATTACAAGAGCTTCTACCGCACACTCTATCCCATGCAGGACGAACCCTTGTTCTGGATTCATCTCAACGTCGATTTCCCCTTCCACCTCACGGGTATTCTCTATTTCCCACGGGTACACAACAGTGTTGAGTTGCAGCGCAACAAGATACAGTTGTATAGTAATCAAGTGTTTGTCACCGACCAGGTGGAGGGTATTGTGCCCGATTTCCTGACGCTGTTACATGGTGTGATTGATTCGCCTGACATTCCTTTGAACGTAAGTCGCAGTTATCTGCAGAGCGACTCAAATGTCAAGAAGATTGCTACCTATATCTCTAAGAAGGTGGCCGACCGTCTGCAGCAGACACTCAAGACTGACCGTAAAGACTTCGAAAGCAAATGGAACGACCTGAAGCTCTTTATCAATTATGGTATGCTGTCGCAGGAAGATTTCTACGACCGTGCCAAGGATTTTGCCTTGCTTGAGGATGTTGAGGGCAAGTTCTTTACTTTTGATGAGTACAAGACGCTCATCAAAGACAACCAGACTGACAAGAATGGCGACCTCATTTATCTCTATTCTACCAATAAGGTCGAGCAGTATTCTTACCTGAAGGCGGCCGAAGACAAGGGATATAGTGTGCTTGCCCTGGAAGGTCAGCTCGATGTGCCAATGGTAAGCATGCTGGAGCAAAAATTAGAAAAGAGTCGTTTCTCACGCATCGATGCCGACATCATCGACCATCTTATTGCGAAAGAGGATGCCTTGAAGACGTCGCTCAGCGATGAAGAGCGTGACAAATTGTCAGAGGTGTTCCGCTTGCAGATGCCGAAGATAGACAAGGCCATGTTTAATGTTGAGGTAGAAGCGTTGGGCGAACAGGCTTCTCCTGTGCTCATTACCCAAGATGAGTACATGCGTCGAATGAAAGATATGAGTCAGTTTCAGCCGGGAATGAGTTTCTATGGTCAGATGCCCGACAGTTATAAGGTAGTGCTCAACGCAGACCATGCTATCGTGAAGCAGGTGCTTGAAGACATTGCCGCCAAAACAAGTGAAAGCTTAAAGCCCATAGAGGCTGACCTTCGTGGCAATGAGGCCCGGGAGGCCGCGCTCAAACAGTCACAGAGTGGCAAGAAGTCTGAAGATATTTCGCAAGACGAGAAAGATGACCTGCAGAATACGCAAAAGACCATTAGCGAGCTGAAAGACAAGAAGCAGCAGGTGTTAGACGAGTTTGGCAAAGGCCAGAGTGTGGTGCATCAGCTCATTGATTTGGCCCTGCTACAGAATGGCATGCTGAAGGGTGAGGCGCTCGACCGCTTCCTCAAGCGCAGCGTCGAACTTATCAAATAGGCTGTTGGTGGCGATACCGCGGCATGGGGGCAAGGTATGGTTAGGCTGTACCTTGCCCTTTTGATGTGCCTCGGGTAGTGATGTGTAAAAAAGAATGCGATGTATTAAAGGGCTCTTTTGCCGTAAAACCACTATAGCCACGTCGTCTTTGAATAATCATAACTTTTACAAATCTTTTTGAGTAAATTCCTTTGTGTTTTAAAAAAAACATTTATCTTTGCATCGGATAGAATTTCCGGGCTATCCACCTGCGTCAAGTGGGGTAGACGGGTCCGGGTTCTTTTCCGAAAGCAAGTCAAAAATAGCTGCAAGGCAACTATCGTCTGCGTGGTTTATGAGGCTTTGCAAGGGAGATAGAATTGACATTTACATTCAACCATTTAAATCAGAAAAGTATGAAAAAGTATGTTTGCGACGTTTGCGGTTGGGTTTACGACCCCGCAGTAGGTGACCCCGATAACGGTATTGCTCCTGGTACTCCATTTGAGGATCTGCCCGAGGATTGGGTATGCCCCGAGTGCGGTGTTGGTACCGAGGATTTCAGTGAGGTAGAGGAGTAATCCTTCTGCTTTCATGCGGGTCTTATCCAACCTTGCGTTGGTGACCACGATATATTATGGTTTTGCCAGAGGTGTAATCCCGGCAAAACCATTATTTGTTTTAGCCAACAGTCTCCGCGCATGATGCGCTCCAAGCTGTGGCAATACAAATGAGAGGGGAGATAAGGGCAAGCATCAGGGTGAGGCGACGTTTGGAGCATGTTCTGCCGCCGTATGCCTTGGAAAAGGCGGCGCTCAAATATTGAGGATTATCCCAAGCGGGCAGGATGGCTTGTACAAGCCTCAAATAGGCCGAAGGGGTGGGATGGCACCCTTGGAAGCGTTGCCCCACACCCATACGCTATGATGTCAACGCCCTTGCCTTTTTATTTCTCGTGTAAAAAGGACTAATGGTTCTATATGGAATTATCGGATGATTCTATATAGAACTATCGGATAATTCTATATAAAATTATCGGATGATTCTGTATAGAAGTATAGAATGGTTTGGATAGAACCATCAAGCGCGGAAATGGAGATGGGGCGATGATTGCCATGGTGAGCTGGCGCAATGAGGCTGTAGAGGCGATGTCTACAGATACAGTTGGGTTATACATTCGATGTCGATTCTCCTTCTGAGTAGAGCCAAGCGCTTGGCTGAAAGAATGCTCGGTTGGTTTGCCCACGGGCGGCAAGTCTTCATTCCCAATAACCGTGACCGTTATCGTAAACCACCCGTTTGTCAGGTCTAAACCATGGATTTAATAACGACAAACACTATGTTTATGAATCAGAAAGATACGGTTTGTTTATCCACGCCTTTGACAAGAGTGAGCCGGCACTGTGCTACTACTCTTCACCGGGCACCGCAGGCGATGACGCACCGCAGGGACGGGAGCGTCATAAGACGCCGCGTAAGCGTCGCCGTAGGCTTTCGGCATGGTCAATGACATGACTTTTATTGCTCGCGCGGTACATGGGTCTGCTGCCTGTTTTGTTCAGGCCTGTAATATGGAAAGTTTTACTGTGCCAGGTAGGGGTGTTTAAGGTTATTAAAAAACGGGCCTTATTTCATGTATATCGTCCAAAAATGCTTAACTTTGCCACTAATTATGTGGAATTTAGAAGCCCTTATACAAGTCAAAGCATTTGCTCGTCAGTACGGTCTTGTCCTGACTGCGCTATGGGTAGCCAGTTTCTTGGCTATCATGTATGCTCCTCGCACACCCTTGGGTAGCTTTCTCGCGGTAGCGTCTCCATTTCTGGTGGGCTATCTTTTAGTGCGTTTTCGCAACTATGCGCTCAATGGAGTGATTTCGTTCAGGCGGGGACTTACCTTTTCGTGGTATACGTTCTTTTACGCGTCATTGCTCTTCGCCGTCTTTCAGTACATCTTTTTCCGTTATTTGGATCAGGGCACTATGATGACGATGCTGCTCTCCAGCGTCAAGGCACTTGAGCCTATATACCTTGAAAACGGCATATCGAAGGCTGAACTCGACGCGGGGGTCAGTGCTATCGGTCAGCTGTCACCAATACAGTTGGCGTTCATCTTTATGATACAGAATATGTTTTTTGGCATGATTGCCTCATTTCCGATAGCCTTCTTCGCTCGACGAAGTAACACTTACCGCAAGTAAATGTTAGCTTTTAATGTCAATAACCTAAAACCATAGGATATTAAATGGATATATCAGTTGTAGTGCCTCTTTTTAATGAGGAAGAGTCTTTGCCTGAACTTCACGCGTGGATTAAGAGGGTGATGAATGAGAACCGCTTTTCATACGAAGTGATCTTTGTCAACGATGGTTCTACTGATGGCTCATGGAACGTGATAAGTGAACTGAGTCAGAAAGACCCCAATGTCAAGGGTATAAAGTTTCGTCGCAATTATGGCAAGAGCCCGGCGCTGTATTGTGGATTCAAGAAGGCGCAAGGAGATGTTATCATTACGATGGACGCCGACTTGCAAGACTCGCCCGACGAGATTCCGGAGCTATTCCGGATGATTTCGGAAGACCATTACGACCTGGTGTCTGGGTATAAGCAGAAACGCTATGACCCGCTGTCGAAAACCATTCCTACAAAGCTCTTTAATGCTTCGGCACGCAAAATTTCCGGTATTCCTAACTTGCATGACTTCAACTGTGGACTGAAGGCTTACCGGAAAGAAGTGGTTAAAAACATAGAGGTCTACGGAGAGATGCACCGTTATATTCCGTATTTGGCCAAGAACGCGGGGTTTTCGAAGATAGGTGAGAAGGTGGTTCAGCACCAGGCTCGCAAGTATGGAAACTCTAAGTTTGGTATCAACCGGTTCTTCAATGGTTATCTCGACCTGCTCACTTTGTGGTTTCTTACCAACTTCGGCAAGAAGCCGATGCATGTGTTTGGCTTTTTAGGCAGCTTGGTGTTTTTTGTGGGCTTTATTGCCCTTTGCTGGTTGGGCGTGGAGAAAGCTATCAATCTGAGCAATAACGTGTATGGTGACTTGCTTTCTAACCATGCTTCTTTCTATATTGCCCTTACAGCGCTCATCTTGGGGTCGCAGTTTTTCCTTGCGGGCTTTTTGGGTGACCTGCTGAGCAGGCAGAATCCCTCGCGTAATGATTACCAGATAGAGGAGGAACTCGATTGATATGAAACACTTTTGGCAAGGCATCAGGTATCGTAGTATGCAGGTTTGCATGGTGGGCATGGTGGCTTTGATGGCTGCCTGTTCCAGCGTCGACTGCCCTTTGAACAACTCTGTGTACGCAAATTATAAGTTGATGGGGAAGGTTACCAGTTTGCCTGATACACTCACTATCTCTATTAAGAGGACCAATGGTGAAGACTCGATACTGATTAATCAGCAGGTGAATACCGATAGTCTTACTCTCCCCGTGAGCTATGCTCAAGATGAGGATATATTATATTTTAAGACCAACACTTTGCTTGATACGCTGTGGATAAGCAAGACCAATGAGCCACACTTCGAGTCTGTGGACTGTGGGCTTAACTATTTCCATACACTCACAGGTGTTCGCTTTACCCGTAACGCGATCGACTCTGTCGTCATCAAAAATAAAACGGTAAACTATGATGCTTCGCAGGCACATTTTTATATTTACTTCAAGGAGTATCGTTTTTAGCCTCTCACTCCTCTTGCTGGGACCTGTGGCTTTTGCACAAAAAGCCAACAGCAAGGCACTGCAGGAGAAAATGCGGCTTAAGCTGATAGATGATTCCATACCGCTCTACCGTGGTGTGCAGGTAAAACTTGACTTGGTGGGCTTGATACAGAAGGCGGCTTCTGACTACGGACAGTATGAGGTGGGCGTGCGTGTTAACCTCAAGGATAAGTATTTTCCGGTGGCTGAACTGGGTATAGGCAAGGCCGATCATCACGAAATAGTAACGCAAACCTCTTACAAAACGTCGGCACCATACGGCAAGGTGGGTATCGACTTCAATATCCTGCGTAACAAGCACGATATTTATCGTATGTATCTGGGTGCTCGCTATGCCTACACTTCTTTTAAGTTTGATGTCGATCATCCTGATATCACTGACCCGGTGTGGGGTGGACAGTCTCCTTTTCATTATCATGATGTAAAGGCGAGTTACCATTGGGTGGAGCTTCTTGCCAGTATCGACGCACGTATTTGGGGACCTTTGCACTTAGGATGGAGTGCCCGGTATAAGCGGCGTATCATGCATGATAACGGTTTATTGGGCAATGTGTGGTATGTGCCTGGATTTGGTAAGCAGGGCGGTTCCCGTTTGGGAGGGACTTTTGATATTATCTTAGAATTTTGAGAAGAAATGAAAAATAAGAAGTTGCTTTGGCAGGTGCCTTTTTTGGTTTTGCTGATCATTGGCACGGTTTTAATTATCAGACAACAACGTAGCATCCCTTATCAGCATGATAGTGGCTTCATTTGGGGGACGGAGTATCATATTACCTATCAAAGCGATGACAACTTGCAAAAGGGTATTGAGGCTGAGATGAAGAAAGTGGACTTGTCGCTGTCTACCTTTAATCCGCAATCGGTCATCTCATTGATAAACCAAAACAAACCTGTGAAACTCGATGATATGTTCATTGAGGTTTTCACATTGTCTGAACAAGTGTCTAAGGAGACGGAGGGGGCTTTCGATATTACGGTGGCACCTATGGTCAATGTATGGGGCTTTGGCTTTAAGAGTGGTACCGCGCCTTCAAAGCATGTCATCGATTCGCTCAAGACCATTGTCGGATACCAGAAGGTGAAACTCCAAAATGGTCGTGTGGTGAAACAAGATCCGCGCACGATGCTTGATTGCTCGGCCATTGCCAAGGGTTATGGGGTGGATGTTGTTGCCAATTATCTTAAGCGGCAAGGTATCAAGAACTTTATGGTAGAGATTGGTGGAGAGATTGTTACTCTCGGTGTAAGTGAGAGTAGGGTGCCTTGGAAAATAGGAGTTACGAAGCCGGTAGACGACTCGCTCAAAGTCAACGAGGAATTGCAGACCATCCTTAATGTCACCAATAAGGCTATGGCCACCAGTGGCAACTATCGTAACTTCTATTATAAGGGTGGTAAGAAATACGCTCACACCATCGACCCAAAGACAGGCTATCCTGTGCAGCACAACATTCTTTCTTCTACGGTTCTTGCCGATAATTGCGCTACCGCTGATGCCTATGCCACTTCTTTTATGGTGACGGGATTGGAAGGGGCGCGTAAGATACTTGCCAAGCATCCGGAGCTGATGGTCTATTTCATCTACGCTGATGAAAAAGGTAATAACCGGGTGTGGTATTCACCATCGATGAAGGATAAGATTCTCAACTAATCTGTGTTGTTCGGATATGGCAGACCATCCAGGACTTTATAGCAAACTTGTCACCTTGCCGCTTTTTATAGGCATGAGTAGGGACGAGCTGCATCAAATTGTGTCTGTCACAAAGTTCGAATTTAGAAAGTTCTCGTCCGGAGAGGTAATCGCGCATGAAGGTGACCTCTGCGGACGATTAATGCTTTTGGTCGACGGCAATATGGAGATTGCCACACCTGCCGATGACCATGGTTATACGGTTCATGAGTGGTCTTCTGCGCCCATGGTCTTACAACCGGAATGTGCTTTTGGCCTGACGCAACGCTTTACGCGCAACTTTTTAGCCAAAAGTCCTTGCAACCTTATTTATATTGATAAGAAAGAGACGTTGGCGTTGACTGATAGTTCTTTGATTTTCCGCCTGAATCTTCTGAATCTTATTTCAACTGCCTTGCAGAAAAGGCAGCGTGATGTGTGGCATAGTGTGCCGCATGACCTTCATCAGCGTATTTGCCGGTTCTTCGCTTCGCATTGTCTTTATCCGGCGGGGCACAAAGTATACAGAATTAAGATGGTGCGCCTTGCAGCAGAGCTCAATGCTAACAGACTCCATGTTTCGCGTGCACTAAACGCTATGCAAGAGGCACGGCTGCTCACTTTGCGCAGGGGAATTATAGACGTTCCCTCCTTGGAAGAGTTGTTGAGGTAGTCTGGATAAGTGGGGTGGGCTGCTTCCTTGCCCTTTATCATACGCTATTATATTATAGTAATAATGCATGCGCCATAATCCCTTAAATACGATTCACGCGAAAGAGGCTCGTACATGTGCTTTCTTAGCAATAATATCGTGGAATGGTATGCCGTTTGTAAAGAAACAAGAAAAATGTGGGCGTATTTTGAAAAAAAAACGGGAAATGTTTGGAGGGAAAGGGATTTTGCTATAACTTTGCATTCGCTTTCGGGTGATAACAATATAGCACAAAGCTTAGTAAATAATTCATGAAGCTGCTGAAAAATGCGGCCAAGAATTTACGCCCAATGCAAAACTAAAGAAAGAGTTCTTTGAAAAGATTTACATAGACAGAGTAGTAGTACAAGAAGCAAGTCCTACACCTTATTAATATAATAGGGGTTAGGAGTTGGGTAAAATAAACGAACCGTCCAATTCACATTGGAAATCAGGTTTTACTTTTGGCTTCAATAGATACGAGAGATCGTCCTGAACAGATTATCCGGACCTGTGGCGTAAGCCGCCGCGTGTCACTGGCACGCAACGCCGACGGCCATATGTCCGACAACAAAACTTTACAATGGAGAGTTTGATCCTGGCTCAGGATGAACGCTAGCTACAGGCTTAACACATGCAAGTCGAGGGGCAGCATGTCGGTTGCTTGCAACCGATGATGGCGACCGGCGCACGGGTGAGTAACGCGTATCCAACCTGCCTCTTACCAGGGAATAACCCGTCGAAAGGCGGACTAATGCCCTATGCCCTCCGCGGCAGACATCTAATGTGGAGGAAAGATTCATCGGTAAGTGATGGGGATGCGTCTGATTAGCTTGTTGGCGGGGTAACGGCCCACCAAGGCAACGATCAGTAGGGGTTCTGAGAGGAAGGTCCCCCACATTGGAACTGAGACACGGTCCAAACTCCTACGGGAGGCAGCAGTGAGGAATATTGGTCAATGGACGAGAGTCTGAACCAGCCAAGTAGCGTGAAGGATGACTGCCCTATGGGTTGTAAACTTCTTTTATAAGGGAATAAAGTGAGGGACGTGTCCCTTTTTGTATGTACCTTATGAATAAGGATCGGCTAACTCCGTGCCAGCAGCCGCGGTAATACGGAGGATCCGAGCGTTATCCGGATTTATTGGGTTTAAAGGGAGCGTAGGTTGACATATAAGTCAGCTGTGAAAGTTTACGGCTCAACCGTGAAATTGCAGTTGATACTGTATGTCTTGAGTGTACAAGAGGTGGGCGGAATTCGTGGTGTAGCGGTGAAATGCTTAGATATCACGAAGAACTCCAATTGCGAAGGCAGCTCACTGGGGTACAACTGACACTGAGGCTCGAAAGTGTGGGTATCAAACAGGATTAGATACCCTGGTAGTCCACACAGTAAACGATGAATACTCGCTGTTTGCGATATACAGTAAGCGGCCAAGCGAAAGCATTAAGTATTCCACCTGGGGAGTACGCCGGCAACGGTGAAACTCAAAGGAATTGACGGGGGCCCGCACAAGCGGAGGAACATGTGGTTTAATTCGATGATACGCGAGGAACCTTACCCGGGCTTAAATTGCA
>JAFABV010000039.1 GCA_023425865.1 Bacteroidota bacterium
GGCAAGCTAAATGATGATATGGATGAAGAGCAGATTATACAACTTCTGCCGTATCAATACAAAAAATCCCGAGAATAACCTCGGGATTTTTTGTTTGATTACAGGACGGCCTAAATTGAATGGTTACGAATGTTCAAGTACGTCGCAAATATCAATGACAGTTTCATCTTCAATCCATCTGTGGGCCGACTTTCCACTGACCTTGCTGACGGTACTCGTCAGATATTTTGGCGTGATGGCGAGTTCGGATGCGTAGTCGCTGACAGAAAAGTGGTCGCGGACATGCTGCTTCAGCAACTGGCGGAAACGGAGGTAGATGTCAACCTCTCGTGGGCGGTAGGTGTTTGTTGGCGGTTCCTGCAGTTTGAAATCCTCATTGATGCGGAAGTACTGCACGCCGTTCTCCATCCGATAGACGATTTTCTCGCTTCGCAAGAGGTCGCCCATGACGGACACGGCTATCATGGTGCTGATGCCTGTGCGCTGGAGGATGTCAATATAGGTCAGTTCACCATTAGTCTCGGTGAGAGCATCGAGTATCTGACGGCTTTCGCGTTGGTAATAATTTGACGTTGGCATGGCTTAATAGTATCTCTCGTGATAGACGTAGAAGGCGGTGATGCCGTTCTGCTCGTCGAAGTTGATTTTATCCTCGCGGGCGAGCCAGCCGATGGCGGTGCTGACCGATTCCGAGTCGAGCATGGTCTCACGCTGCAAGTCCTCGAACGAGAGTTTGCCCTTTTCGTTAAGCGTCTGCCAGACGATGCCAGCGAGATTTTCAATCATTTCCTTATCCATAGTCATAATGGTTTAATTATTCTTCGAGAAACTGACGACGGCCCAGACGGAGACGATGGCACCGTAGAGGCAGAGGGGACCGAACTGGCCCGAGAGTTGTGCCAGCGAGGAGCCCTTCAGGTAGAGTTCGCGCATGGCGGTGATGATGTAGCGCATGGGGTTCAGG
The DNA here is from genome assembly GCA_023425865.1 of Bacteroidota bacterium. GTDB lineage: Bacteria > Bacteroidota > Bacteroidia > Bacteroidales > Bacteroidaceae > Prevotella. The sequence goes on from JAFABV010000039.1 coordinate 965, forward strand.
CGCGTGGCCTGCTGCGCCCAGTCGGGCATGGAGGCAATAGGCGAGATGAGGCCACTGGTGAGTACGAAGATGACGATGAAGAAGAACATGACGATGGCGGCCTGGCGCATGTTGTCGCTGTAGTTGGAGATGATGAGTCCAAGCGACGAGATGGTAAAGATGTAGGCCAGGCAGAACAGGAACACCGTGGGCACGCGGCCTGCGGGTGTCACGCCGTGGATGCGCCACGCCAGAATCATGGAGAAGGCGACGATGAACACACCGACGGTCCAGTAGGGTATCATCTTCGAGAGGATGAACTCCAGTCGCGAGACGGGCGTGACGTTGATCTGCTCGATGGTGCCCTTCTCCTTCTCGCCGACGACGTTCAGCGCGGGCAGGAAGCCTACGATCAGGATGAGCGTCATGGCCATCAGCGCGGGAACCATGTAGGGCTTGTATTCGAGCGCGGCGTTGAAGAGGTAGTGCGGCTCTACGGTGACGGGTCGGCGGACGGTGACGCCGCTCTCGGCGGCGATGTTCTGTGCGTACTGCATCACAATCTGCATCAGGTACGAGTTGCCCAGCCCGCCCTTCATGCCGTTCACTGCGTTGACCGTCACCATCACGTCGGCGGCACGGCTGCGGTAGAGGTTGTGCTCAAACTCGTTCTCGATGGTCACGATGAAGTCCACCTTGCCGCCCTGCAGCAGGTCGTAGGCCGTCTCGTAGTTAGGACACGTGGCATAGAGGTTGAAGAACTCCGATGCCTGCAACTTCTGGATGAGGCGGCTGGAAAGCGACGAGTGGTCGCAGTCGATGACCGCCATGTTCAGGTTCTTCACCTCCTGCGTGGCAATGCGCGGCACCACGTTCATCATCCCCACCGGCAGCAGCACGAACACCACGGGCAGCAGCCAGTTGCGGAACATCTGCTTGAACTCCTTCAGGAGTAAGTACGGTAATGCTTTCATAATCTTTTCCTTTCTTGATTAAGCTAAACGTGTCTTGAAAAACCGCCAGGCGAGGAGCATGAAGATGAGGCCCTCGATGACCAGAGCTCGGATTTCGGTGGCGACGTACTGGATGCTGACGCCCTCGACCATGATCTTGCGTGAGGCTGAGATGAACCACTTCGTCGGCACGATGTTCGAGATGACCTGTGCGGCACGGGGCATCGACTCGATGGCGAAGACCATGCCGGAGAGGTAGATCGTGGGCACGATGAGCAGCAGCGAGATGAGCATGGCGGCGAGTTGGGTGTTCACCAGCGTGGAGATGAGCAGGCCCAGCATCAGCGCCGTGAATATATAGATAGTAGTTGTGAGGACATAGACCACGAGCGACCCCGCCATCGGCACGTGCATCATGTAGCGGGCGATGGTGAGAATGGTCGCCATGTCGATGAGCGAGATAATCATGTAAGGCACCAGTTTGGCCAGCACGATGTCGAGTGAGGGCAGCGGCGAGGCGAGCAGGATTTCCATCGTACCCATCTCACGCTCGCGGACGATGGCGATGGAGGTCATCATGCAGCAGATGAGCAGCATCACCATACCCACCACGCCTGGCACGAAGTTCACCTCAGAGCGTTGCTGGGGATTGAAGAGCATACGCGAGTTGACGCGGATGTTAAACGTCTGCGGTGCCTTTCCCGCTGCCGCCATCTGCTGCATCAGGTCCTTCTGAAAACCGCTGACCACCTGCTGCGCATACGCCACGCGGACGCTGGCCTGGTTGGGCTCGCTGCCGTCGCTGAGAATCTGTATCGAGGCATCCTGCGAGTGGAACAGGCGGTCGGCGAAGTTCTCGCCAAAGATGATGACGAGGTCTATCTCGCCCTTGCGGAACTTCTCCGTGGCCTCGGCCTCGCTCTTCACCTCGCCCTTCGCCACGAAATACTTGTTGGCATACAACTGCTGCGTAATCTGCTCGGTATAGACGTCGCGGCTGCGGTCGAGCACCGCCACGCGGATGTCCTTCACCTCGTTCTTGATGACGTAGCCCGGCAGCATCACCATGATCTGCGGCATCACCAGCAGGATGAGCAGCGAGCGCGGGTCGCGCAGGATATGGATGAACTCCTTTCTTACGAATGATAAGAACTGTTTCATAATCGTATCATTTTTAAATTAATCACCACGTTTGGCTGTACGAGCTAACGCATAGAACACGTCATACATCGTTTCACCCTGGAACTGCCGTTTCAGTTCCGCAGGCGAGCCGAGGGCATCGATGCGCCCATCCACCATGATGCTCACGCGGTCGCAATACTCCGCCTCGTCCATGTAGTGCGTCGTCACGAAGACCGTGATGCCACGGTCGGCGGCGCGGTAGATGAGTTCCCAGAACTGACGGCGCGTCACGGGGTCAACGCCACCCGTCGGCTCGTCGAGAAACACGATACTCGGCTCGTGGAAGATGGCCAGCGAGAACGCCAATTTCTGCTTCCACCCCAAGGGCAACGACTTCACCATCGTCTTACGTTCCGACGCGAATCCCAACTCGTCCAGCAGTTCCGTGATTTTCTCCTTCACCCGTCGGTGCGGCATGCCGTAGATGCCGCCGAACGTCACGAGGTTCTCCTCCACCGTCAGGTCGTCGTAGAGCGAGAACTTCTGCGACATATACCCGATATGGCGCTTCACCTGTTCGTACTCCCGTGCCACGTCGAAGCCCGCCACTGTCGCCCGTCCTTCGCTCGGCTGGCTCAGTCCGCACAGCATCCTCATCGCCGTCGTCTTCCCCGCGCCGTTGGCCCCGAGGAATCCGAATATTTCACCCTCGCGCACCTCAAACGTGATGTGGTCCGTAGCCACGAAGTCGCCAAACCGCTTCGTCAGCCCCTCGGCCTTGATAACTATCTTGTCAGTCATAATGCGTTAATTCTGTAGGTTCATAAAACAGTCTTCGATGGTGGGTTCCACCTTTTTGATATGCAGATCGCTGTGGCCCAGTGACTCCAGGCGTGAACGGAGTGCGTCCATCGTCAGCCGCTGGGTGTCGATGGTGGCGTGGTGATCCTCGCCGAAGGCAAAGGCGGTCTTTACGCCGTCGGTCTGGCGCAGGTCGGTGAGCAATTGGTGCATGCGATCCGACTTGATGGCCCAGAGCGTCTCGCTGTAGTTGGCGACGATGGCCTGCGGCGTGTCGATGGTGAGGAACTGACCGTCCTGGATCAGCGCGATGCGGTCACACTGCACGGCCTCGTCCATGTAGGGCGTGGAGACAATGACGGGCAGACCGAAGTTCCGCTTCAACTTCTGCAGCATCTCCCAGAACTCTTTACGCGAGACGGCATCGACGCCCGTGGTAGGCTCGTCGAGGAACAGCACGTGGGGCGCATGGATGAGGGCGCACGACAGGGCGAGTTTCTGCTTCATGCCGCCGGAGAGTTTGCCCGCCTTGCGCTTCTTGAACGGCTCTATCTGGCGGTAGATGTCCTCCACGAGGTGGTAGTTTTCCTCGATTGTGGTGTTGAACACGGTGGCAAAGAAGTTCAGGTTTTCCTCCACGGTCATGTCCTGATAGAGCGAGAAGCGGCCCGGCATGTAGCCGATGTGCTTGCGGATGGTCTTGTAGCCCTTCACCACGTCGAGCCCATCCACCGTGGCTTCGCCCGAGTCGGCCAGCAGCAGCGTGGTGAGGATGCGGAAGAGCGACGTCTTGCCAGCCCCGTCAGGACCGATGAGTCCGAATATCTCGCCCTGCTCCACGTCGAACGTCACGCCCTTTAAAGCCTGCACCCGTCCCTTGTCGTAGGACATCCTGAGGTTGTTTACACTTATGATAGCCATAGCCGTATGAATTTAGAATTTCACGTCCCCGTACATGCCCCGCTTGATGATGCCGTCGTTCTTCACATCCACCTTCACGGCATACACGAGGTTCGAGCGTTCGTCACGCGTCTGGATGGTCTTGGGCGTAAACTCGGCCTCGCTCGAAATCCACGACACCGTGCCCTCATACTCCTTTCGACCCTTCTCCCCTTGGTCGGCATACACCTTCACCTTCTGACCTATTTTCACATTCGTCAGCAGGTCGGCGGTGATGTAGGCACGTAGGCGCATCTGGCTCACGTTGGCCACCTTGAACAGCGCACGACCCAGAGCGGCAAACTCGCCCTGCTCGGCATACTTCGAGAGAACCACGCCGTCGATGGGCGAGGTGATGATGGCCTGGCGCAGCATGTCATCCACCTGACCAATCTGTGCATCGAAGCCCGCACTCTGCCCGTCGATACTCGTATTGGCGGTTGATACCTGTTCACCCACAGCCGCCAACTGATGATGCAGCACGGCAATCTGATAGCCCAGGTCGTCCACCTGCTTCCGCGTGGCGGCCCCGTCCTTCAGCAACGCCTCAAAACGTTTCTTCTCCCTCTGCAGGTTCTGTATCTGCTGGTTGATGCTGGCCACCTGCTGCGCCGTGTTCAACTTACGGCTGGTGGCGGCACTCTTGCCCGAGCGCAATTGGTCTTTCTTCAGTTTCAACTGCGTCACGTCGAGCCGTCCCAGTTCCTCGCCAGCCTTCACCTGCTGGCCCTCCTCGATATTCAGCGCCACAATCTCGCCCGTACCGCGAGCCGACACCAGCACCTCCGTCGTCTCAAACACACCCGATGCGTCGTAATCGACATCCTTCTGTCCGCAACTGGCCAGAACTGCCAGCCCCGTTGCCAAAATCATTATTTTTTTCATATCGTTACTATTTTTCTTAATTCTTAACTCTTAATTATTGGTGGTATATTTCAGGTCATAGGTCTCTTTCAGCATCTGCACCTCATGAGTGGAGCGGTCTATCTTGGCCTGGTTCTCGCGGGTAATCTCCTGAAGGAGGTTGTTGGTGTCGATGATACCATGAGTGAGTTTCGACTCTGCTGACTGGCGTACCTGACTGCGGAGGGTTACGATGTCGTCATCCTCGGCGATGAGTTGGCGGTACTTCGCAATGCCCTCGTTCTGCTGAATCTGTAGCAGCGAGTTGTTGAAGAGGAAGGTCTCGCGGTCCGTCTCGATAAGGTCTCGCTGTGCCTGAATCTTCTGCTTGTCGGTCTTGTTGCGGTAGAGTCCGTCGATATTCCAGACGAGGCGGGCACCAATCATGCCGTTCAGTTTCCAGTCGTGGTTGAACATGGCATCGAAGGCGTCGTAGCCGGGATAGCCGTAGAAGCCCTGCGCGAAGACTGACAGGCGGGGCAGCAACTTTGAGTTGAGCATCTTCTCCTGTGCATTGGCGAGTTGCAACTGTTTGTCAAAGAGATACAGTTCCGGGCGGTTGATTCCACTGGCGACAATCGTAGCAGCGGGCTTCGCCACGTCGGTAATATCCTTGCCGATGAAGGTGGAGAGCATACGCACGAGGCTCTTCTTCGATGCTGCCAGTTCCGTACCACCCTGTACGGCACGGAGCTTTTCTGCTTTGATGGTGTTTACGTCGCTCTGCATCGCCACACCGTTACGCAGCAGCGATTCCAGTTTGTCGAGGTTCGACTGTAACAGCGTCTGCAGGTCTTGGTTCAACTGAATCTTCTCGTTCAGCAGCAGGATACCGAAGTACATATCGTTGACACGCTGACGGATGCCATATAGATCGACGTCGGCCTGTGCTGTCTGCACCTCGCCCTGAAGCGTTGCTATCTTTTTCTGGTTAGAGATGAGTCCGCCGTCATAGACCGTCTGGTTCACGTCGATGCCAATGCGATACTGGTCCTTCTTCAGCCCCTTCACGTCGTAGCCCTGTTGGGTCAGCATCCCTTGAAGTGCATTGGGCAATGTCATCACGTCGTTCTGGTACGTTGCCTGTGCAGCGGCGGAAATCTGCGGTAGCCATCCCTTCATGATGTTCGACACCGTGAAGTCGGTGGTCTGCCGTATCAAGTCATACCGCTTGATGAGCGGGTAGTTCTCACGGGCCAACTCTTGACATTCGTCGAGTGTGGCCTTCTGCGCCTGTGCCAGCATAGGCATCAGAGCCAAGATGAAAAATGTTCTGAAATACTTCATAACTCTATCGGGTTATATGTTTTGATGATGTAAAAATAATGTCGCCTTTTGACTTATCCGTGTCAAAATCATTACTATCTTTGTTAAAATTGTACGATTTCCATGATTTATCCTTGTTTGTATCAAGATTAATGACTAATTTTGTCAGCGAATCGTACAATCTATACAGTGTATGGATAGTGTTTTGAATGAATTTTCACTCAATGGAACAGATTTTAGCAGCGTTGAGAATGCTCCACAATTGGCAATTGTCAACGAGCACTTTGGTATGATATTGGGGGGCGGCCAATATCGTGAACATTTCATTAAGGTCGGTCAGCCCTATCGTTTCTTGGAAGGGCGCATTCTTATGGTGACCGACGGAACGGCTATCTGTGAGCTAAACTTAGAAACATATCACATAGAAAAAGGTGACATCGTATTGCTGATGCCTGAGACTGTGATGGAACTGCAGGAGTGTAGCGGTGACTTTAACCTGATAGGCATCATATACAAGGAACATTTGTCTGCGACTAAGAACATTCTTCTTCATGCCACTCCAAAGGAATGGCATGAGACATTGAGATTGGTAACAACGCTTTGGGACATCGCTCATCACGATCCATTCCGTTTGGAGACTGTACGTCTGATTATATCTGCAATCATCCACAACATCCAAGACATCAATCGTGTTGAGGAAAAGAGTCAGCCCAGTGTTCAGCTTACACGACAAGAACAACTATTCGGGCAGTTCAAGAAACTTGTAAATGAGTATGGTCATCGTGAACGCAATATTCCTTTCTATGCAAATTTACTTGCAATAACTCCTCATTACTTATCTACGCTTGTATCGAAGATAAGTGGTCAGAGTGTAATGTACTGGATAAACCGTGTAACTATTTTGCATGCAAAAGTTCTCTTAAAAGACGAGAAATTATTGGCCAGTGAAATTGCTGACCACCTAAACTTCCCCAGCCCCTCAGCATTCGGGATGTTCTTCAAGCGTGAAACAGGCATGACACCAGGGGAATATCGTACTAAATGACCTTTATTCCCCCTTATCGTAATAATGTCCCATAAAGCACAAATATCTCTGTGCTATAGTTTTGTTCTTAGGTGACTCTGAATTATTAACCGCCGTTGAATCCCAGACGTTTAGAGCGTCCGAGATACAACAGCGGTACAAGGTCCCTGTTTTCCCCAATTTTTATACCATCAGAGGAGTCTCTAAATGACCATCTATTGCCAGCCAGACATGGCAAACGGCAAAAATGCCCCAAAGTTAAAAGTTAAATAAACTCGACTATTTGTTAAATTTTCCTTGCTTTTAACCTATTGTTTTGCTTTGCAAAACTCCAAGAATTACCCATTTCCTCAAATGACGTTTTTGGTACCGTTCAGTCATTCTTGATTTTTATTTTTTGCTGATAAACAAGTACTTACATCTTTAAACAATAATTTATATAAATTATCGGGCTGTAGGGTGGGAACGGTTGGGCGTAGGCATGGAGATGGGGCGACGTGTGGGATGGTCACCGTGGCCAAGAAGGTGGACACAGGAGAGGTGATAGCTTTCTGTCTTACTGGGGCGAACGTTGATGGCAGAGGCGGCCGGGAACTGTTTGCATGCTAATCTTCTTATCCCTGACTCGCGTATGTTATCATCAGCAATCAGGGCACCCGCAACATGCGCGGGTGCCCTGTTTGGCTTTATACCACCACCTGTCCGTCGAACAGCCGCACCACGCGGTGGGCAATGGCGGCGTCGCGCTCGTTGTGCGTCACCATGACGATGGTGGTGCCTTCGCGGTTGAGCTCGGTGAGCAGGCCCATCACCTCGGCACCGTTTCTGGAGTCGAGATTACCCGTGGGCTCATCGGCGAGGATGAGTTTCGGCCCGAACACCACGGCGCGGGCGATGGCCACACGCTGTTGCTGTCCGCCCGACAGCTGGTGGGGGAAATGGTGGGCACGGTGGCTGATGCCCATGCGCTTCATGATGTCCTGCACCTTCTGCCGCCGCTCGGCCTTCGCCATGTTGAGATAGGTCAGCGGCAGCTCGATATTCTCCTCTACATTGAGTTCATCAATAAGATTGAAACTCTGGAACACAAAGCCTATCTCACCCTTGCGCACGTTGGTGCGTTCGTTTTCTTTCAGTGCCGACACCTCCTTGTCGCCAAGCCGATAGCTGCCCCCAGTGGGATTGTCGAGCAGTCCGAGAATGTTGAGCAGGGTCGACTTGCCACAGCCCGAAGGCCCCATAACGGCCACAAACTCGCCGTCGTCTACACTGAATGTCACGTTGTTGAGCGCAATGGTCTCCACCTCGTCGGTGCGGAACGTCTTGCTGAGATTTTCTACTTGTATCATAACCTTATATTATTTATTGTTTGTTATACTATATCACTTCTTGTCATCACCCCACCCGGGGGGCTCACTTACTCCTGCTTGAGGAAGCCTATCGGATTGCTGTTGGCCACGCGGCGGCTGTTGAGCATCGTCACGCCCACGACGATGAGCAGCACCACAAGCACCACGGCCACGAACCACCACACCCGGAGGCTTATGCGGTTGTCATAAAGCATGAGCCACTGGGCGGCGACAACCCATGCTCCCACGGCACCGACAACCGAGGCCGGTAATGCCGTCTTCATAATACCACGCAGGAAGAGCAAGACAATGTCGGCCGCCCGGGCACCGTTCACCTTGCGTATGGCTATCTCCCTGTGGCGGCGGTTCACCTCGTCGGTCACGTAGCCCACCAGTCCCAGCAGGGCGATGAAGAGCACTACGATGCCGGCCGTCATCACGCCGTTGCGGAAATTGAGCGTAGAGACATACTGCATATTCTTCTCGCTCTCCATGCTTTGCAGCACAATGGTCTTGCCCGGGAAAAACCGTTGAAGTCGGGTCTGAACGGCGGCCATGCCGTCGACAGTGAGTTCATCAAACTGAATGAGCATCATATTGTTCCTGCCATGCGACTGACTGCCATAGAATATCACGACAGGACGGTCAAAACCATTCGACTCGGCTGTGCCGATATGTATGTCTTTGAATACGCCGATGATCGTGAATGGACTGTTGTTATCCATGCTATGCTCGCTGATGAGAACCTTTCTACCAACGACATCATCCCATCCACGCAGCCTCTTCATCATCGCCGCAAAGCTCTGGCTCACCATAACCTGAGCCAGACTGTCGCTGTGAGCGGCGAACGTTTTACCCGATACTACAGGAATGCGCAGCATGTCGAAGTAGTGGTCGCCCACTGTATATAAATCGGACACGTTAAACAGTTGCTGGTTTTCTCCCGGCACGGTGATGTTGTTGCCGCTCCCGCCATAGAATGGGATAGAGTTGCATGCCGACACTGCCCTTACGCCACTGACACGCCTTACCTCGTCGGCAGCCTGCTGCCGCTCCTGTGAAGTCAATGCTGTGACATCTGTCACGGCGATGTTATCGCACTGGTAGCCTAAGTCGAAATCTACATTGTGCCGGTATTGCAGGCTTACGATCAAGAGAAGCGCCAAGAGGAAGCTAACCATGGCAAACTCTACGCCCAAGAGTACGACCTTCCACCGTCGCCTGGACTCTACATAGCCTTGGAACGCCACTGCCACAGGCATGCGGTTGTAGAGCCACGCCGGAATGATGCCACCCACGATGAGCACCAACACACAGATGAAGGCCAATATCCATGCGCCACGATTGAAAAGCAACACACGCAGCGGTGCCGACAGAAGCTGCTCGATGGTGCCTTGACATACGAAGAGGAGCAATGCGCCCAATGCCACGGCGATGAGCAGATGTACCGCAGCCTCTGCGAAGCTAATGACATAGATGATGCTGCGTCCTGCGCCATAACACTTTCTCACGGCCATCTCACGGGCACGCGTCACCATATTGCCCACCACGATGAGCACATAGTTGAGTACCGACGCAGCCAACAGCACGAAAGCCAGGAGCGAGAGTATCCAGAACATTTGGCGTATCTGGTCGCCGTCGGTATAGTATTGCGAGATGGGGGTAATCTTATAGGTGAGTGATACGCCGGCCTGCTGCAGCTCTTTCGCAGGATAGTGTATCTTGGTCATGTGCTGTATCTTTGGACCGAAAGACGCAGGATCTGCGCCCTTCCTGATTTTCACGAAACTACGATAGCTGTCGTTGCCCACAAGCCAGTCTTGTCCGTCGAAGCTGAAATGCCGCTGCGTGTTGAGCGAACCGATAACATCGTAGCGGTGAAACGTAGAGTTGTGAGGATAGTCTTCATACACGGCCATGACAGTCAATTCGATGGTAGGCATCATCGTTGAATGAATGCGTCGCCCTATCACGTTGCCTCCGAGTCGCTCGGCAGTGGTACGGCTCACGATGCAGCAAAATGGATCGGTCAGTGCCTTGCCGGCATCGCCCTGTAGAATCTTCGTTGGAAACATACGGAAGAAACAGCTGTCGGCAAAGTAGACATCGGCTTTTACCTTCACCTTCTCATTGTCTTCTATCTCCCCGCCTGTGGCGATGGGATTGGTTCTGGTAGCGAGTTCCACCTCGGGAATGGTTTTCTTCATCAGCGGTGCTACCCCACCCGATGTGCTAAAACTTTCCGTAAAGTCTTGCGCCTTCATCTTAAACCCCTCCGTCACACGGCAGATACGGTCATAGTCGGGGTAGCACTGGTCATAGGTCTGCTCGTAATAGATTTCGGCTATAATCACCGCGCTGATGCTCAAACCGAGAGCCAGGCACAGTATCTTCACCACATTGTGCTGTCCCCTGCGGGGCAGATTGCGCAAGGCTAAGCCTAACGCTTGCTTGATATTGTTCATCATATATCATTTTTAATTTTATATCTTTGCATTAGTTAACAACATCAAGATGTGGAGCAAGACCGTTTTTTCATGGTTTTCTATTTGCTGACATTGATATCAGAGGCGCCAGAGCTATGTACTTCTGTCTGGACAGGCTTGCCCTTTACCGTAATACGACTGGCACCGGAAGCCGTGGCGTCTACAGAATGAGAGGCATAGCAACTGATGTTCGACGCGCCAGAACAAATGGCCGACACATGTGCCGCATGAAGGTTCTCTGCTTTTATGCCCGATGCCCCTTCGCTTGTAAACGTAGCCTTGGTAGCGACACCATCAAGCCTTGCTGAGGATGCGCCTCTGACCTTGACGGTTACTTGCTCGGCAACAAACTGTTTGATATTGACAGAGCCCGCGCCGCTACCATTGACCTCCAGCATGGGTGTGCTCAGTCTGGAGACCTCTATGCTGCTCGCTCCCGACACTGTCACCGATTGCAGGGCGGGGGCACTTACATAAACCTTCAGCTTATCTTTTCTGGAGCTGAACTTGGTATTCGACCTCTGGCGGATGGTGAGCACATCGCCCGCAACCCTGACCTGTAGTCGCTCTATCATACTGGCAGTACCCTCTGCCATCACGCTGCACAGACTGCCGGTTGAAGGCGTAAACACTACATCGACAGCACTTGAAACGTCGATGGCGGAGAACTGACCAAGGTTGTACTCCTTGCTCACGGTTTGATCGTCTGTTGCTGTGGCACCTTGCGCCGTAACGGATATGAGCATCAGCACGGCCCATAACACGCTAACTAAAGTTTTCTGTTTCATCGTTATTCTTGTTTTATGTTGTTCACGGGATTCTCATTCGAGGCCATCCAGCTCTGCGCCACCACGGCAACAAACGAGATGAGCAGTACCAGGATACCGGCTACGATAATCCACGGCCACCAGGTGATGCGGTAGCTGTATTGGCTCACCCAGTCGGCCATGAAATACCAAACAACGGGCACGCTCAGCACGAAAGCCACAGCCACATAGCCGAGGAACGTGCGGATGAGGCGCAGTCGCACCTGGTTGCCCGTAGACCCGAACACCTTGCGAATGGCTATCTCCTTGCGGCGCTGCTGGATGAAGTAGGTAGACATGGCCACAAGGCCGAGCATCGAGATGATGATGGCCACGAAAGAGAAGAGCGAGACAATGCGGGCCGTCCGTAGCTCGCGCTCGAAGTCGGCCTCGATCTGACTGTCGACATAAGGGTGGGCCTCGTCAAGCTCCTCATGGTACACCTCCTTATACAAGCGCTGTATGGCTTGATAGGCCTCAACCAAGTCGCCCTCCACCTGCACGGTGAGGCTCCATGGCTTCTCTACCTTGTCGACCAGGCACACCAGCATAGGCTGTTGTACATTGCGTTCGATATTGCGCAACTTGAAATCCTGCAGCACTCCGCCAAAAGCCGCCTCTTTGGGAAATCCATAGAAACCCAGTTTCTTGTAATAATCGCTCATGTGGCGGTCAGTGGGTTTCATCTTGAGACAGTTGACGGCCATTGCGTTGAGGTAGACCGCCGGCCGGTGGCGCACGCCATGGTCAGCCTTCACCTTGAGACCGTAGATCTTGAGGAAGTCGGGCTCGCCCACCAACATCTGGTAGGAATCGTTGCGTCCCTCCTCTATCACGGTGTTGTTGTTACCGCCGTCCTGTGGCGTGCCCATCGAAGGCACCACCATCCTGACCTGCGGCAACTGGCGCAGACGGTCCAGAAACACCGGATAGTCTTTGCTGGCCAGAGCCGCCCCTTGGTCGATGGTCAGCAGGTTCTTGGTATTGAACCCCATAGGAGCATGCACCAGGTGGCTCACCTGCCGCATCATGATGAGTGCCGAGGCCAGCATCACGATGGTGATGACATTCTGCACCACGATGAACACCTTGCTCAGCACCATCTTGGTATGGCGGCGGAAGGTGCCTCGCACCACGGCGATGGGGGCGGCCCGCGAGAGGACCATGGCAGGGATGATGCCCGAGACGATGCCCACCAAGAGGACCAAGGCCAACAACAGCACCACCACCATCGGCCTGGGCAGCACCGCCATGTCGATGGTGACCGTGAGCAGCCGGCCCGCCGCCGGGGCAAAGGCCAGGGCCAGCGCCACGGCGATGCACATCGACAGCACGCAGAGCATGGTGCTCTCGACCATGAGGCGCGCCACAATGGCAGGGCGGCCGGCACCGAAGAGACGACGCGTGGCCATCTCGCGCGAGCGGTAACCCGACTGCGCCACGGTGAGGTTAATGTAGTTCATGATGGCAAAGAGCAGAATAACCAGTCCCGCGGCAAACAAGATATTGACCAAGTTGGCGTTGCCGGTGCGCAAGTTGTTGTTGTAATTCACCAGCCCCGAGAAATAAAGGTTGTCGAGCGGCTGCAATGTAAGTTGGCAGCGGAAACCCTTATCGTTGAAACTGGGCCAGAACGAGTGAATAAACTTGGTGAACTCGACCTCTCTGCCCAGCATCTTCGCTCCCTCGCGCACCTGGACGAAGGTGCTTGCACCAGTTATGTTGACCACATTGGGAAAGTGCTCATCGGCGTTGGCAGCGTTGGAATAGCGTGCCCACGAGAAATCGACGAGCATCTCCACCCGTTCGCTGATGATGGTGTTGGTAAAATCCTGCACCACGCCCGTCACGCGAAAGCGCACGGAGTCGTTGGCCACCACCTCGCGTCCCAGCACATCGTCGGTGCCAAACCACTTGCGGGCAAAGCTCTGTGTCAGCACCACATTGTGCTTGTCGCTCAGGCAGGTCTTCCTGTCGCCCTGCAAGAGTTTGAAGTCGAACATGCTGAAGAAGGTGGAGTCGGTCTCCAGCCTCACAGCATTGTAATATTCGCCGTTCCTCTCCAGCCGCATACCACCAACTATGAAACCACAAGTGTTCTCCACCTCGGGGTAGCGCTGGCGGAAATGTTGCAGCACGGCGTGGTGCAGCCCCAGTCCGGGCAAGCGGTCTTCGGCAAAATGCACACCCAGCGCATAGATGCGGCCAGCCTTGGCATGCTGATGGTCAATGGAGCGTTCCTGCCAGGTGTACACGCCGATGAGCAACACAAACATCAGCGAGATGCTCAGGCCGAACACATTGATGACCGTGTACAACTTATTGCGTGACAGGAAGATAAAATAGGATTTGAGGTTGAATAGCTGCTTCATCATTTTACCGAGGATTTATTCCAATACGAGTATCTCATTGTCTTTATAACTCTCATAGCCGCTCACAATGACACGCTCGCCGGGTTCCAGACCCTCCAGCACCTCATAGTACTCGGGGTTCTGCCGCCCGATGCGGATGTTGCGGCGGTAGGCCTTGCGCCCGTCCTTGTCGAGCACGAAGATCCAGCTGCCGCCCGTGACGCTGTAGAAGGTGCCCTTGGGGATGAGCACGGCCTGCTTGGCCTGCCCCAGCTGCAGGTCGACGTAGTAGGTCTGGCCCGTGCGGATGCTGGCGGGACGGGCGCCGGCGAAGACGAAGTCAATCTTAAACCGGCCGTCGCGCACCTCGGGGTACACCTTGCGCACGGTGAGGCGATAGCGCCGGCCGTTCTGGTCGAAGGTGGCGGTGAGCCCACGGTGTACGCGGTCGATGTAGTGCTCGTCGACCCTCGCCTCCACCTTGTAGTCGCTCAGGTCGTTGATGACGCCGATCTTCTGTCCGGGCAAGATGCTCTGTCCCAGCTCGATGTCGAGCTGCCCCACCTCGCCGTCGATCTGCGAGCGCACGTTGAGTCGCTCCTTGCGCTGGCGCACCAGCTGCACATTGCGCATCATCGAACTGAGGTTGTCGTTCATCTGGTCTATCTGGGCACGTCGCAGCTGCGCGTCTTTCCGCATCTTCTGCTGCACGAGGGCGTTCTTCTTCACGGCCAGTTCATAGTCTTCTTTGGCCTTGAGATATTCATCGCGGCTGTTGAGCTGTTCCTGCTGCAGGGCGGTCTGCTGCCCGTAGGCACGCTTGCGCGCCTGCACCTCAATGGCCAGCTGTGCCGCCTCGTTCTGGTTGCTCAGGCGGTCTTGCTCCATGGTGATCTGCGTGTTGCGCAGCATGTTCTGCTTTTCGGCCAGCTCGCTCTCGGCATTGAGAATCTCGAGGTCAAGGTTGCTGTTGCCCAGTCGCACGATGACGTCGCCCCGGTGCACATGTGCTCCCTCCTCTACTACCTTCTCGAGCACCACGCCACCCTCCTCGGGCGCAATCTGCACCACCTGTATGGGCACCACGCTGCCGTCCACACTCACATAGTCGTCAAACTGCGCCTTCCTGACATCACCGATACTCAGTCCGCGGCGCTCTACCTTCAGGGTCGAGGCATAGTTGCCCAGGGCCAGCCATGCCAAGGCTGCCGCCACGACGATACCGCCACCCAGCCATGCCCAGTATTTGCGGGGCACGAGATACTTACGTTGCTTTATTTCAATATCCATGGTCTGTTACCTTGATAATAGTTCACCAGTCGTTCTTTCATCTCGAGCGTCAGTCGCATCTGCAGCAGGCTAATGCTGCTCTCTAACCAGGTCTGGGCGGCCATGCGCAGGTCATAGGCCGTGCGCATGCCCTCCTCGTACTGGCGTGCCGAGAGATGCCATGCCAGCGAGTCGGCGGCGACCTTGCGCTCCATCTTCACCAGTTCGCGGGCGGCACCGTCGCGCTGCAGCACGGCCTGCACAATATCGTCGTGCAGCTTGCGGCGGGCGTCGTCGAGGGTGAGGCGGGCCTCCAGCCATGCGGTCTTGGCCTGCCGGGCAGCGCGCCAGCGCGAGGGGTCGAAGATAGGAATGGACAGCGACAGGCTGACAAACTCGCCCATGTTGTTGTTGAACTGTCGGCCGAACCCGTCCGTCCTGCCACTGCCCTGAGAGAGATTACGGTAATAGTTGGTCGAAACACCGCCGCCCAGCGAGAGCGTGGGCAGCAGGGCGGCTCGTTGTATGCGATAGTTGAGACGCGCCTCCTCGACGTTGTAGCGTGCGGTCTGCACCTGTGGCGCCGTCGCCCCGAAGCCATCGTAGAGGGTCTCTGCATGGACGGGTGACGCATGACGCACGGCCACAGCGGTGTCGAGGAGCAGTGTGTCGGCCACGGGGTAGTTCATGGCTGCCTTGAGGGCCAGCAATGATAGTTGCGCCTGGTTGTGCTGCCGCAGCAGGTTGTAGTCGTCGTCGGCCACCTGACTCTCTACCTGCACCACGTCGGGGCGTGCCTTCTGCCCCAGTTCATACTGCCGTCGGGTCTTCAGGAGCAACGCCTGGCTCTGTGCGAGCTTGCGCTCGGCCAGGGCGATGGTCTGCTGGTTGTAGACGGCCTCGACGAAACACGCCATCACGGCAATGGCCTTGTCGTCGGCGGCCTGCTGCAGCGCCGACAGACTGCGGGCGCGTGCCAGCCGTGCCTGGCGAAAGGCGTTCCATGTGCGGCCGCCATCGAAGAGGGGCAGTTCGGCACCCACACTGTAATAGTTGTTGAAGGTGGTGATAGTGTTGTAGGTATTGGTCTCCGGGTCGATGTTCCGGCCCCAACTATACTGTGCCGACACCTGCGCCCCCACGGTGGGCAGCAGACCGAGCCTGGCAGCCCGCTCGTCGTACCGGCGTTGTGCAGCCTCTAACTGTTGCCGCCGCACATCGTTGCTGTGGTCTACGGCGTACTGCATGCAGCGGTCCATTGTCCAGCGTTCCTGTGCCAAGAGCGGCACGGCAGCGAACGCCAAGAATAATATACAAACGGTTTTCTTCATATACCCAAATACGAGCCAACACCGTGCCAAAATAGTCATTATGCAGAAAACCAAGCACTTACACCAAAAGCACGATTGCCCGAGTGTACAACTATTAGACACTTCTGCCTAACAATTGGACAGCTATCACCCGAGATATAAGCTACCGATAAGGAACCAAGAAGACTATATGCCGCCTTCTCCTGCGACTCGATGTGAGGAAAAAACACAAGCGTCCCACGCTACTGCGGCAGTGCGTGGGACAGACAAAAAACTCATCGGTATCATTCTGGCTTGTCCTGGAAAAAACCTAAGAACTGATCAAAATCTTGTATGATCTGCTTCAGATGCGGATTGTCACACCTTACAATTACAGCAGCATAGTTGTCCACGCCTTCGGCCGTTATTTTGGAGACCCTGATGGTAAACTTGCCACGGTCCTCATATTCCTTGAACCAGCGCAGAAACAGTCGATCACGCATGGCCTGGCGATTGTCGCCAGTCTCACACTGATAGAGAAGAATGTCAGGGTTGCACTCGAAAAACTCCTCGATAACAGCATAAATGGTTTCACGAAGTTTTCGGTCATTGGGCGAAGGCCTACCATTCTCATTTACGATGCCAAACTCATAGGCACCCTTGCGCCAGATGGTCTGGTCGTCAATAAATCCAATGCGATACTGCACACCATATGCGGTCTTAAAACCGTAGGACTGCTTGCCGACGGGCCATACAGAATAAGGTGTTCGCACGTTGAGCCGGTTTAAGTCGAGCGCCTTCATCATTCATCGGCTTTTCAGGCGTTGGCTGCCTTCAGCTTGGCCAATTCCTTCATCTCGCACTCCGTCTTCTCCACCCACTCGCGCTTACGCTGCTGCATCTTGCGCAAAGCCTCTGCAGCTTCTTCTCGATTGCGATATTTCACAGGATCGTAAGTCATATAAGTACCTCATTATATTGTTCCGCTGCAAATATAGCATATTACCCTGAAAAAGCCAAATCTGGGCACGTGATTTTCAAGTTCACCTCATTCCTACTTGGCAAAAAGAGGGGGAAGATGGCAATGGCTTCGCGCAAGCATGAAGTCACCATGAGGATATGGGCATGACGCCCTCCGACCCACACGCCAACCTGCCCTCCAACCCACCAACAAACCAACCCACCAACAAACCTGTACATTTTTTGGACATCCACTTGAATATCATCCGAAAAAAGAATACCTTTGCCATATTCAACCCCGACACGCGGTTACGCCCCCACGAGACGGGTTGACTGCATATCACCACACCGTATGAGACAAGGAACAATACTGATCGTAGACGACAATCGCAACATCCTCACCACCGTGAAGATGCTGCTGGAGAATACCTTTGAGCACATTGTGACCATCGCCAAGCCCGAGAATATCCCCGCCCGACTGCGCGAGGACAAACCCGACGTGGTGCTTTTAGACATGAATTTCCGCAGCGGCATCAACAACGGCAACGAGGGCCTGTTCTGGCTGCACGAAATCAAGAAGACGCGCCCTGCCACCCAGGTGGTGCTCTTCACGGCCTACGCCGACATCGAGCTGGCCGTCAGGGGTATCAAAGAAGGGGCCACCGACTTCGTGGTGAAGCCCTTCGACAACGACAAGCTCACCGAGACGCTGGTCGGCGCCTACCGCAAGACGCGCAAAGAGCCGTCCCACAGCCACCAGCGCACCGACCAGGCGGCCATGCACTGGGGCAACTCAGAGGCCATGCGTGAGCTCAGGATGATGGTGGAGAAGGTGGCGGCCACCGATGCCAACATCCTCATCACGGGCGAGAACGGCACGGGCAAGGAGGTGCTGGCCTGCGAGATACACCGCCTGTCGAAGCGCAGCGGCCATAGCCTGATGCCCATCGACATGGGCGCGGTGGCCGAGACGCTCTTCGAGAGCGAGCTCTTCGGCCATGTGAAGGGGGCTTTCACCGATGCCAAGGCCGACAAGCCGGGCAAGTTTGAGCTGGCCGACGGCGGCACGCTGTTTCTCGACGAGATCGGCAACCTGAGCTATGCCCTCCAGGCCAAGCTGCTCACGGCGCTGCAACGCCGCAGCATCGTGCGCGTGGGAGGCAGCAAGGCCATCGACGTGGACGTGCGACTGCTCTGCGCCACCAACCGCAACCTGCAGGAGATGGTGGCCCGGGGGGAGTTCAGGGAAGACCTGCTCTACCGCATCAACACCATACAGCTGCACCTGCCGGCCCTCCGCGAACGGCCCGACGACATCGTGCCGCTGGCACGCATGTTCCTGCAACGCTATGCCGACATGTACCACAAACCAGGCCTGGCCTTCACAGCAAGTGCCGAGGAGAAGATGGCCCGGCTGCCGTGGTACGGCAACGTGCGCGAGCTGCAACATGCTGTGGAGAAGGCGGTCATCCTGAGCAGCGGCAACGGCATCGGCGAAGACGACATCGACGGCGGACAAGGGCGGCAGGAGAAACCGCTGGAGGAGGTGCGCACGCTCGACGAGATGGAGCGACGGCTCATCGAGAAGACCATCGGCGACTGTGACGGAAACCTCTCGCAGGTGGCCTTCAGACTGGGTATATCGAGGCAGACGCTATACAATAAGATCAAACGTTACGGACTATAACACGATGAACCTACTCGACATCGCACTGGCACTTGCCCTGCTGGCCGCAGGCGTGGCATACCTCAGACTGTGGCGGCGTTACCGGCGCAACATCGCGAAGGTGACCTTCATGTTCAATGCCATCGACAATGGCGACTACTCCTTCCGTTTCCCCGAGGACAACACACTCGGTGAGGAGCAGCTCCTCAACGCCTCGCTCAACCGCGTAAAGGAAATATTGCAGCACGCCCGCAGCGAACAGATGGAACGCGAGAAGTATTTTGAGCTCATCCTCGACTCGGTAGACACGGGCATTCTGGTGGTAGAGGAGCAACGGGGCATCGTGCTGCGCTGCAACCGGGCGGCACTCGACATGCTGCAGACGCCAACCGTGACACACATTAACCAGGTGAAGCAACGCCTCGAACGCTTTGCCACGCGCGAGACCCACACCGTGCTCCAGCAAAGACGCGTGCGCATCATCGCCTTCAGCGACATCGAGGGCGAGCTCGACAACCAGGAGATCGACAGCTGGGTGAAGCTCATCAGGGTGCTCACCCACGAGATCATGAACGCCGTGACGCCCATCATATCGCTCAGCGACACGCTGCGCACCCATGCCCAAGGCGAACAGCGCACGGCGCTCGAGGTGATCAGCCAGACGGGCAAGGACCTCATACGCTTCATCGACAGCTACCGCACACTTACCCACGTGCCCACGCCCTCGCCACAGCTCTTCTACGTCAAGCCCTTCGTGGAGCGCATGGCCAGCCTGGCCGCCCCGATGCTCAAGGACGGGGTGCGCTTGGAGCTGCACACCACCCCCGACGACCTACTGGTGTATGCCGACGAGAGTCTGGTGAGCCGCGTGATGACCAACCTGCTGAAAAACGCTGCCGAGGCGGTGGACGAGGGCGGCGAGATCACGGTGCATGCCTACACCAACGCCCACGAGGCCGTGACCATCGACGTGAGCAACGACGGAGAACCCATACCCGACGACGTGGCGGCTCACATCTTCGTGCCCTTCTTCACCACCAAGAGCCAGGGCAGCGGCATCGGACTGTCGGTGTCGAGACAGATCATGCGGGCGAGCAACGGGTCGCTGGTGCTGGTCAGCGACACGGCGAAGCGGCTCACCACCTTCAGGCTCACCTTCAACTGAGCCGCCATCGGCCCCTGCCCCACCCGTCGGCGGCACACCCCAAAAACGACCGGTGCCCCACGATAGCACAAACGGCTATCGTGGGGCACTGGCTTTTAGGGCATATCCGCACGCAGGCTTACTGCCGCTCCCAGAGACGCTTTGTGGCCATCTCCTCGTAACGGGTGCCGGGCCGACCGTAGTTGGCGTAGGGGTGGATGCTGATGCCTCCGCGCGGCGTGAAGAGCCCGGTGACCTCGATATACTTGGGGTCCATGAGGCGCACAAGGTCTTTCATGATGATGTTGACACAGTCTTCGTGAAAGTCGCCGTGGTTGCGGAAACTGAAGAGGTAGAGCTTGAGGCTCTTGCTCTCTACCATGCGCTCGCCGGGAATATAGCTGATGACGATCTCGGCAAAGTCGGGCTGGCCGGTGATGGGACACAGCGAAGTGAACTCGGGACAGTTGAACCGCACCCAGTAGTCGTTGTCGGGATGCTTGTTGACAAAGGTCTCGAGCACCTCGGGGGCATAGTCACTTCTGTATTGGGTCTTGGCACCTAATGCCTGTAGACCGTCTTGCGTTCTGTCTGCTGACATCGTCTTATCCTAAGTTAAAGATTTTCCAGATGTTATAGCTAATGCCTTCGTCAAAGACATCCTCACCCTCGTGCGCCTTCAGCGCCTTCACGATACGGATGGTAATGGGCAGTGCCACCACCTCGTAGGCGGTCTTGAGGATTACTTGCCACAGCATGAGCCAAGGCAACTCGCTGGCAGGTACCACGCCCGCCAAGGCCAACGGGAAGAAGATGATAGAGTCGCAGGTCTCGCCGGCAAGCGTACTCAGGATGGCACGGGCCGAGAAATGGCGGCCGCCATCGTGGAGTTTCATGCGACTCATGATATAGGCATTGACAAAGCTACCCACGACAAATGCCACGAAAGACGCCAAAGCAATGCGAGGTGCCAAGCCGAAGATGGCATGAAAACCAGCCTCATTGTTCCAATAAGGCGCGCCAGGAATGGCATCGCAGAGGGCGCCCAAGGCCACGAAGAAGAAATTCATTAAGAATCCGGTCCAGATGAGCAGTCGAGCCTTACGAAATCCCCATACCTCGCACACGCAATCGTTGATGATATACGATATAGGAAAGACTATCAAACCGCCCGTGAGACTAATAGGACCTACTGCTATTTGCTTTGTTTCGAGTACGTTTGCCGCAATGAGGCAGACGCAAAAGAGGATGCTGAAAAGCATAAACAGCACACTCACGCTTTGTTTCTGATGCATATTCTTGTTTTTAAAGAGGTTTACCAAGCACTCTATTCGCCTGCAAAGGTACACATTATTCCCGAGAAACAGGCCGGTGGGAATAAAAAAGGTGATTACGAAAAAACAGGCAGTTGGCTACAGCGCCCCACAGTCGACGGCCACATGGGTCGGGCAATGCCCTTCGGCACGCCCATGGCCCTGCCTTTCGAGGCTATGCTACAGAGCCGTTGAGCGTATGAAATGCAAACAAAAATAGCCTGCTGCCGTGACACGTCACAATCAGCAGGCTTATAGCTAAGGTGCGCAAAGGCGACCTGAAACACTGTTACGCCCCCATATACGGCATGAGCAACCAAACGAGGTAGCCAATAAATGACAAGGTCAGAAAGGCACCTTCCCATCGCTCGATGCGATAACGGGTGAAAGAGAACAGCCAGAGCAGAATCATGGCCACTATCATCACCGTGAGGTCGACCTGCGTGATGCCCTGCATGGCCATGGGAGACACCAAACCGGTAACGCCAAGTATCATGAGGATATTGAACACGTTGCTGCCCAACACATTGCCGATGGCAATGCCACTGTTGCCCTTCAGCGCAGCCACCACACTCGTGGCCAACTCGGGCAGTGAGGTGCCGCAAGCCACGATGGTGAGACCGATGACCGCCTCGCTGACGCCCAACGAACGGGCTATGGCTGAGGCATTGTCGACAAATACACTGGAACCCAAGATGAGCAGAGCCAGTCCTACGATCACCAACACTATGCCCTTGACGACCTTCATGGGCGCAACAGCCTTTTCCTCAGACACCGATTCAGCGTCGGGCTGCTCCTCTTGCCCACTCCTGAGGGTGAAATACATGTAGACTACAAACAGCCCGAACATGATAGCGGCATCAACGCGACTGATATGAGAGTCGAGACACATCAAGAGTAAGGTGATGGAAGCTATCATGGCAAACGGAATATCCTTGCGCACTGTGCCCTTGAGGATGGAGATGGGTGCCACCATGGCCGCACAGCCCACTATCGCCAAGGCATTGAAGATATTGCTACCCACGATATTGCCCACTGCCAGGTCGGGAGTGTCGTTGATGGCTGATACCAGACTGACAAAAAACTCGGGCATCGACGTGCCCATGGCAACAATGGTAAGACCAATGACAATCTGCGGAATGCCCATGCGCTCGGCAAGGCCCACGGCACCCTGAGTGAGCAGACTGGCACCCCACATCACGATGGCAATGCTAACAATAAGTACAACGACCTGCAACCACATCTGCGCAGGCACCATGGAAAAAAGAAGTAACGTATTCATGAATGAAAATTGCGAATAATCTTTGTAGGCTGCAAAGTTACACAAAAAGCCCCGAACATTCACATGCTCGGGGCCAAAATTCTAACAATCACACAATTATAAATCTATCATACTGAATGGGTGGCACCCTGTTAGGATACCGTAATGGAGCGTACCACCTGGTCTTCCACCTTGTTGAGCTTGGGCAGCTCTATCGTGAGCACGCCATCAGCTACACGAGCTGTAATCTGCTGCTTGTCGACATCCTCTGGGAGAATCAGCGTCTGCTCAAACTTAGCGTAAGAAAACTCGCGACGCAGATAGTGCGTCTCTTCTTCTTTCACGTTCTGCTGGCGCTCCATCTTGATGGCAAGGTCGCCGTCGGCATTCACGTTAACACTGAAGTCCTCCTTTCTAAGGCCCGGTGCTGCAAGTTCTACACGATACTGTTGCTTGTTCTCCAAAACGTTGATGGCAGGTGCCGTTACATTGGTGCGGGGCATATTACTTGTGTTGAAGAAATCATTGAAGATCTCTGGAAACCAACTATTACGTGTGTACATCATAATGAACTCCTCTCTTTTATATGGTTTATGTTTAATGTTTACACCCATGAATATACAACCTTTGTGCCGAGAGGCAATGTGTGTCATATTGACAAAACTTAATGCCATTTTGACAAAACAAGGAATTGTTCACCCCCTGCCCTATCCCATTCGGCAATGTGAAACACAGGAGAAAGACAAGCCTAACGATAGTTTTCACACCAGCACGAGGGACATTGCGTCTCATGCTTCGGGTAATAGCACGAAATGGTTCTATATAAAAGCATAGAATGGTTCTATATAAAAGCATAGCATGGTTCTATATAAAAGCACGAAATGGTTCTGTATAGAACCATGGGATGGTTTTATATAGAAGCATAGAACGCTTTGGGTAACGTCATCATGGCCCGGGGCAGGTTATTGGGTGTGACAAGGCCCACAAAGGACAGCCTTAAGCATGCGAAACGCACTCGGAGAAGCCCATAGAGCTCCACTCCCCACATGCGAAGCGGGGCTCATAACAAAAAAAACTGCACCCCCGAACAGGATGCAGTCTAAAGCTAAGTGGCTAATTTGTTCTCTGCTGACTACTCGGCACCTTCAGCGCCGTCGTTGAGACGGTCGTCAATATTGTCTCCTTCTGTCGGAGCCAGCACAGCCTTGAAGTCGGTATAGCCGTTTTTCACCAAGATATTATACCATTGCAGCAACTTCTTGATGTCGCTGTCGTGTACACGATCTTGGTCGAAATTGGGCAGCACCTCTGCGAAATAAGCGCGCAACTCCTTGCCCGAGCACTTCTTATAGTCGATTGAAGCCTCTTTGGAGTCTTCTTTCTTGCCGACACTGGTGAGCACCTCCCAAAGGGCAACGTCTTCTGCGTCGGTGTACATAGCGATATCGGCCAGACTGGTCACACGGTCGGTGGCAAAAGCAGGGATACGACGGCGCTGCTCGTCGATAGACTCAACGATGAGTGTACCCTTACCCCTTGAAACCAGCTTATAGAGCCCTGGCTTACCGGCTATTGAAAGAATTGTTTCCATTTCTATTGTTGTATAATTGGTTTATAATATCGTTTATCTGATGATTGAGGTCTTTTTGCCCATCATTGTCAATGACGTACTGGCACCTACGCGCTACTTCCTCTTGCGACATCTGTACCCCTATCCACGCCAAGGCCTGTTCGCGGTTGATGCGGTCGCGCGACATGACACGCTGTATGCGCACCTCAAGCGGTGCCGTGACACAGACAATCACATCGAAAGACAACCGCTTGTCAAAGCCGCTCTCAAAAAGGATGGCGCTCTCAAGCCATTCGAGGCCGCTCTCCAGATAGTCGCGCGCCACGGCGGGGTGTACCACGTCGTTGACAGCCTGCTTGTGTTGCTCGGAACTTAGCAAGAATTGCGCGAGCACAGATTTCTGTAAAGCACCGTCGAGATACACCTCGGGGCCTACCAAGGCTTGCAACTGCATCTTCAGTTGGGCGTCTTCGCGCATGAGCCGCTTGGCTGCGGCGTCGCAGTCGTAGACGCTGATGCCACGACCACCGAGCAGCTCACTCACATAACTCTTGCCGCTCCCAATGCCTCCGGTAATCGCAACATGCCTCATTGCTGCTCAATAAGGTAGTCTACCTGCTTCATGTCTAACTGCACCTTGCTCACTATGCGCGGCTTGGCACGCAGATATAGGTTGCACTTATCGGATGGGTGGGCGGCAATTTCACGATAGTCGACCACCACCTCAAAATCCTTAGGGCGCACCTGACGGAACAGTCGGGCACCGACAGAGAAGTTGACTTTGACATTTTGCGGGAACGTGCGGACTACAAGTCCCGGCGGAAGGTTGACGGCCTTAATGGGTACCTCGATACTGGCCTCGGTGAGAATGTCGGCATACAGCCACATCTTCACCCGGTCAGGAACCACCTTTACTCCAGGTATGGACTTCAGACGAACGGTTTTGGCCACAGTATCTTCAAAACCAACGATGTTGAGATACTCTGTCGCGATGGTGCGCATGCTGTCTAACTTGGACTGGCTGGCATAGACCGTCACCTTCTCAGGCGAGAATTGCACATGAGAAAGGTAATAGTTGTCGGCAGGTATGATATTGCCCTGCAGTTCGATTTTGACCTGCTTGTTGCGACCATAATTGAAATAAAAATCCCAATGGTCGGCCTTGATGGCGGTGACTGTTGACGATGCCGACAGCTGCTGGCGTATGGCTTTCTGGAAATCAGACGTGGGCAATGTACCCTGCCCGCTCTGCCGGTTGGCGTAGGTGCTGAAATTGACCACGACAGGATGCAGCCGGTTACTGGTGGAATAGCTCAACAAGACGAATCCCTTGTCGCGCACGGTGACACGTATGGTATCAGGCAGCCCTGAGGTCATGACCACATTCTTGGGCACTCCGGCCATGCGCACGACTACCGGAAACTCTTCTTCATAGGTCTCGTCGAGTGCCTTCATCAACCAGAAGATGCCACTGAGGGCCAAAAAGAACAGAAAAATCAGAAACTCCTTGTTCAGCATAAGGAACAAGAAATTTCTGACTATATGGAGTATATGCTTCAGCTTATGCATTCGGTTGCTGCTGGGTTGCATCCTGGAAGACATAACCCTTGTCAACAGAAATCACAACGCCGCGCGATATTTCTACCTCGATAATGTTTTTCTCCAAGTCCACGCGCTTCACTGTGCCATAGATGCCACCACCGGTAACCACCTTGGAGCCTTCTTGAAGGGCGTTCTGGAACTCACGGATCTTCTTCTGCTTCTTCTGCTGAGGACGAATCATAAAGAACCACATAATGGCGAAAATGGCCACCATCATGAGCAGCATACTGCTCATTCCGCCGCCGCCCGTTGCTGCCTGGGCAGCCAGTACTAATGTATTCATTTGCTATTGTTGTTGTTGATGTGTTTGTATTACTGGTTGCCGGCACCATCTTCGTCGGTGATAGTATCCGGAGTCTCTGTCTCTGGTTCGGCCGCGGGGCGTGACTGCTGAGGGTCGCCCACACGCGGACGGTGTACAAAACGGGTGACACCGCCCTCACGATTCGGCATCCAGCCCTCGCCCTCCGACCGATGCTGACGTACGGGAGGCATATCCTTAAACATCTTCCCAGTCTCGATGAGATGACGGGCAATGGCATCAAGCATGCCGTTGATATACGAGCCGCTGCGTGGCGTAGAATACAACTTGGCCAAATCAAGATACTCGTTGATGGTCACCGACACCGGAATACCCGGGAACGTGAGCATCTCGGCAATGGCAATCTGCATGATCACCACATCCATATAGGCCAAACGTGAGAAATCCCAGTTGCGTGAGGTCTCACTCATGTACCGCTGATACACGTCGGCATTGAGGATAGTGGCACGGAAAAGCTTGCGGGCGAAATCCTTGTCTTCCTCATCTTTATACTCGGGCAGCAGTTCCTGCTTGCTCTTGTTGGCCGGATCGAAACGCTTGATAGTCTTTACGACGAATGTATCGACAATCTCCTTGTCGTCATTCCAATACAGGCTCTTCTCCTCAAGCAGGGCATCGAGGTCGGTATTCTCCTGGATAAGGAGCTTGTACAACTTGCGCCACAATTCGCGATCCTCCTCATAGCTGCTTTCAGGCTCGGCCATATAGTCTTTATAAGGCTGGCTCTGCTCTAACTGGTTGCACAGCTTACGCACATACTCTATGTCGTCGCCCCATGACAACTTCTTATCTTCAAGGAAGGCGTTAAGCATCTTGTTTTCTTCCAACTGCACGGCGAACTTGTTGAACGCAAACTTCTGCGACGGGGCCTCGATGCCCTCGCGTTCGGCACGCTGAGTCAGTACGTCTACCCGGTGGCGCTCCTCGCGGGTAACAGCAACTATCAATGCAAGCAAGAAATTGTACAGGTCGTATGCCTTTGACAGGCTGAAAAGCAGTTCCTTCTCAGCGTTATCCATGTTCCTGTTACCGTTTTGATAGTATGCGTAGGTTAACTGAACAATCTTTATACGTATTAATTCACGATTAATCATTAATATTTTCTACTCTCGTGTTTGGTTTATAATAGTGCAAAATTACTTAAAAATCCCCTTCCCTGCAAGTGATTACGGCACAAAACTTGGTTTTTTTATGGAAACTTTGCACAATTCAAATAAAATGAGTACCTTTGCACCGCATTTTCACTTTGGTAAAGTGATTTCCAGTGTGATGGCGAATTAATCAACAATTTAATTTAGAGTAACACAATTTCAATCAAAACTCATGAAAGAAATTAGTATCACAGGTCAGAAGCGCGAGGCCCTTGGTAAGAAAGCTTCTAAACTCCTCCGCAAGGAAGGTATGGTTCCTTGTAATCTGTATGGCGAAGAGAAGGTTGACGGCAAGCCCGTGGCCCTGTCTTTCACAGCTTCGTTCAGCGAGCTGCGCAAGATCATCTACACTCCCCACATTTATGTCATCCGCATCACCATCGACGGCAAGGACTACACAGCCGTGATGAAGGAGATTCAGTTCCACCCCGTTACAGACGCTCCCCTGCACGTTGACTTCTATGAAGTAAACGAAGAGAAGGACCTCACAATCGGTATCCCCGTGAAGCTCGTAGGTCTGGCACAGGGTGTACGCGACGGTGGCCGAATGAACCTTTCTATCCGCAAGATCAATGTAACCGCTCCCTACAAGCAGATTCCCGAGCACCTCGACGTAGACGTTACCGCCCTGAAGATTGGTAAGAGCATCAAGGTGGGCGAGCTCTCTTACGAGGGTCTGAAGATTGCTACCAGCAAGGATGTTGTCGTTTGCTCTATCAAGATGACCCGTAACGCAGCCCAGGCTGCCAAGGAGGCTGCCGCTGCTGCTAAGTAAGCTTTAGGCTGATGGACAAATATCTCATTTGTGGTTTGGGAAACCCAGGCGACGAGTACGCCGGCACCCGACACAATACTGGATTTATGGTATTGGACGCTTTTGCAAAAGCGTCCAATATTTGTTTTGAGGACAAGCGATACGGCTTTGTGGCCCAAACCATGCTCAAGGGACGCAAGATTATCCTCCTCAAGCCCACGACCTTCATGAACCTGAGTGGCAATGCCGTGCGCTATTGGCTGAACGAAGAGAAGATAGACCAAAGCCGACTGTTGGTGGTGAGCGATGACATCGCACTGCCGTTAGGCGACTTCAGACTCAAGGCTGAAGGAAGCAACGGCGGACACAACGGTCTGGGCCATATCGCACAACTCATTGGGCAGAACTATGCCCGCCTGCGCATGGGTATCGGCAACGACTACCCCAAGGGCGGACAGGTGGACTGGGTATTAGGGCGCTACTCGGAAGACGACATGAAGATATTGGAGCCTGTTTTTGACACAGCTGGAGAGATTATCAAAAGCTTTGTGTTGCAGGGCATCAACATCACGATGAACCAATATAACAAACTCGGTAAGCACAAGAACAATGGCTGAAAACACTGCAAACCTGCGCCTGCCCAAAAGTGGCGCATCGGCCCGAATAGACAAATGGCTATGGGCCGCCCGCATCTTCAAGACACGCTCGGTGGCCGCTGACGCCATCAAGAACAACAGGGTGACGATCGGTGGGGTAAACGTGAAACCCAGTCATAGCATCAAGGTTGGTGATGTAATCAGCGTGAAGAAGCCGCCTATCGTATATTCCTTCAAGGTGCTGGCATGCATCGAACAGCGTGTGGGGGCCAAGTTGGTGCCGCAGATACTGGAGAACGTGACTGACCCCAAGCAATATGAACTGTTGGAAATGAGCCGCATCAGCGGATTCGTAGACCGTGCGCGAGGCACTGGCCGCCCCACAAAGAAAGACCGGCGTGCGCTGGATGCCTTTGCAGACCCCACCCTCTTCGGGTTTGAGGAGGACGAAGACTGGGATATAGACAGCATTGAGCTGTAGCCTTTGACTTATTACCCCCACCTTAATTAAACTACAGACTATGACACGTATCGCCATCTTTGTTTCTGGCAACGGAAGTAATTGTGAGAATATCATTCGCTATTTCCAACACCACGATAACGTTTCCGTGCGTTTAGTGATTAGTAACAAGGCAGACGCTTATGCCCTGACCAGGGCACAGCGCTTAGGTGTAGACACCGCAGTGCTGCCCAAAGTAGAGTTTAATGACGAAAAAAAGTTGATGCCGCTGCTCCAGCAGTTCGACATCAACTTTATTGTTTTAGCAGGATTCCTGCTTTTTATCCCCGATTTTCTGATACAGGCCTACCCTCACCGCATGATCAATATTCACCCGGCACTCTTGCCTAAGTTTGGAGGCAAAGGCATGTGGGGACATCATGTACATGAAGCCGTGAAGGCAGCTGGCGAAACCGAAACCGGCATGACCGTACACTGGGTGACCCGCGAGATTGACGGAGGGGGAATCATTGCGCAATATCGCACTCCGCTGTCGCCAACCGACACTGCAGACGACATTGCGGCCAAGGAGCATGAACTGGAAATGAAATACTTCCCCGAGGTCATCGAGGAAGTAATCCGTAAGCTCAGATAATTTCCGATTAGTCGTCCATCGGCCCGCCAAAGCCGCCACGGGGACGGCCACCGCCGCCGCCAAAGCTACCGGGACGCCCACTCCGACGATTGCCAGGACCAAATCCTGGACCATCAGGCATACCGTGGTTGGCACTCTTTCCGCCAAAGAGATTCAGGCGATAGTTCACGTGCAGCATCACATAACTGTTGATGGCATTATACTCGATATCACTGCGTTGTGAAGCTGTCAGTGTACGGCTCAGGTTGCTTTGATTGTGCAGCAAGTCATAGAACTGCAGCATCACGGTAAGCGGCTTGCCCTTGAGGAAACTCTGTGAGAGTTGCGCATTCCATACCAGTTCATTGGTGTTGAGAGAAGTGTCGGTATATCCGCGACGACTGTTCATGTGGACATCGGTGGCAATGGAGGTTCCCCAAGGAGCGGATAAGGTAAGGTTTACGCCGTAAGAGAACTGCCAGGTATCAAGGTCGGCAGTCGACTGCAGGTCATTACGCGAATGACGATAGGCCAGCGAACCATCGAGTTCTACCTCTAACCAGCTATTGCGGTAGCTGCCTGAGAGGCGCTCGCTGAGAGTCAGGTCCTTGGTGGTGTTCTTCTGCGAGTCTGACGTACGATTGAGACTTACGTATCCTACATTGTTAGCATAGTTCAAGTTGGTGAAGGTGTTGATGTTCCAGTACCCTACAGAGTCGAGAGGAGTGTTGTACATCAATGCGCTGCTAATGTTCCAGTCACCGTTGATATTCTCCGGACGTGTGGTTCGCCCACCCGTAACATCATCATACGTCACTTTGTTGCTGATGGAGTTATTGGTCATTGAGAAGTTTACATTTGCCATCACCGAGCGCTGGGTCTTCTCAAAGTAGCCATTGTAATAGAAGCGGAAGTTCTGAGTGAACGAAGGCTTCAGACCGGGATTACCGGTAGAGATGTTCAGCGGGTCAGAGTCGTCGGTGATGTCAAGCAACTGACTAATGCTGGGCTGGGTGGTATTGGCACGATAGTTAATGCGCAGATTGCTCACCTTGCTGAAGCGATACCTGAAATCAAGCGTAGGAGAGATATTGAACACGTTGCGCGTGGTGTCTACATTTACGCCTTGGTAGTTTTGGGTATAGTTGGAATGCTGGGGCTGAGCCATCACACCCATGTTGAACTGATACTTCGAACGAATCATACGGAACATCAACTCAATGACATGTGTGTAGTTCTTGTACTCTGAGTATCGACTGAGATCCTGGTCATAATACTCGGTATAAGGACGCTCTAAACGATTTAGGTAACTGTCCCATAGGCGATAACCCGAAGGAAGGCCGGTGAAATAATCTTCCCCAAGATTAGAGAAATCGTAGGTCGAACGGTCGCTCTTGCTGTAACTGTACTTAAATTGATAACGTAATTGCAGGAAGGTTGCTCGCCACAGAGGCTCACTGTAAGTGGCTTGTAACGTGTAACTCCAGTTCTTGCTGGGTGTGAGGCTATAGCGGTTGGTCTGGTAAGTAGAGTCTGCGCCAAAGATGTCTTGTATCTGGTACAGGTGTACATTGTTGGTCGAAAAGTTCTTGCTGTCTTGGTCACTATAGCTGACATCGCCACGCAACGTCACGTTGCGTCCACGGCTATTAAGTTTGCGGTTATATTGCAGCATGGCGCCGACAGACTTCGTGTCCGAATAGCTCATGCTATAATTTTGACTGGAGTTAACCACATTATCGTCTTCCTGTAGCGCATCAAGCCCCTCCTCACTCAGCGGGTCATTGACCAAGCCATAGGGATCGGTATTAAATGAAGCCGAACGCGAGGTACTCAAACCATCAGAAGTGGAATAGCTGAAATTAGGACGGAACATGATATTGGTCATCGTATCGGGGGTCCACTCCAAGCGAAAACGGGCGTTCCAAGAATTACTACGTGAGAAGTTCTGGTTGATACTATTGGTAAAAGAGCCCACTGTGCTGACGAAATTCTCGGCAGACTGCTTGCTGTAAACATCACCGTCAGCATGGCGCCAGAATATGCCACCATCCATTTTCAGCAAGTTCTTCTTCTCATAGTTAATATTAACGCCAACCATCTTCGTGGCATTAAGTCCGTTGCGCGCATTGCCAAAGCCGCCACGACCACCGAAGCCCATATCATTGACGTTATTGGCATTCCCCATGAGGAACACTTTCCAGTCATTATTAAAATACCCACTGAAAAGCCTACCAGAATATCTATCCTTTGTACCCACGCCCATGTCAGCATTAGCTATCAGGCCATGGTTCATGCCAGGCTTGGTACCAAAGTCGAGCACGGTCTCTTCTTCACCATCATCGATACCCGTTACCCTTGAAAGATCGCTCTTCTGGTCGTAGGCTTTGACCTTGCTGATAATCGAGGTTGGAATGTTTTTCATAGCGGTTTTGGTATCACCAGTCATAAACTCCTTACCATCCACCATGATCTTCTTCACCTCTTTACCATTAATGGTAATCTTACCATTGTCGTCAACCTGCGCACCAGGCAACCGCTTTACCAGTTCTTCGATGGTAGAGCCTTCAGGTGTACGGTAAGCCGAACTGTTATATTCAAAGGTGTCTTCCCTGACCGTCACCTTCACAGCCTGCGCTGTTACCTGCGCCTCCTTCAGCATTACGGCGTCAGCCCGCATCTTCAAAGAGCCAAGATTGACATTGCCGTCGTTCTGAATCTGTATGGAACGGGTAAGGGTGACGTAGCCCACGCTCGATAGTTTGAGGATATATTTCCCGTTGGCAGGTGCTTTCAACACAAACTTTCCGCTTTCGTCAGATACCGCTCCTACGGCAAACGATGAATCCGACTTCAGCAACTGTACCGTCACCATAGCCACGGCTTCCTTGGAATCCTGATCTGTTAGTTGCCCTGAAATCTCTCGCTTTTGTGCATGAGTTACGACTGCCATCATCAGCAGCATAATGAGCAAAAGTCCTTTTTTCGTCATCTTGAATATAGAATATAGAAATGAATGCAATTTAATAAACTGACGTATATTCACAAAGGAAGTTTAATGGCGACGACAAAAATATAAAACAAATTACCTGCACACCCTACTACCGTAATGAGCAAGACGAAACCTTTTTCATATAAAAAGATTTAATTTATAATACAAGATGACAGATTTCCTTAACAAAAATCCGTATTTTTGTATTCACAGAAAACATTGACGTTATGGACCAGAGTGTGATTATTTCAAAGAATCTGAAGACCGAGATAGCAACATCGATCTCAGAAAGCGAGCATGATAAGATCTTTGTTCTCACCGATGATACAACAAAGGAAGTTTGTTGGCCCGTTATCAAAGACTATTTCAGCTTCAAGAAAGCCGTACTGATTACGATTCCTTCAACCGACACTCATAAAGATATAGCGTCACTAACCCATGTCTGGCAGGCATTAGGTCACGGTGGGGCATCCCGTCATTCCTGTCTGATCAATCTCGGTGGCGGCATGGTGACCGACCTGGGGGGCTTCGCGGCATCCACTTTCAAACGCGGCATCAATTTCATCAATATCCCCACCACGCTATTAGCCATGGTCGACGCCTCTGTAGGTGGCAAGACTGGCATCAACTTCGGTGGGCTGAAAAACGAGATTGGCGTATTTAATGACGCACGTTTTGTTATCTTGTGTACAGAGTTTCTAAAGACGCTCGATGACCAAAACCTACGTTCCGGTTTTGCGGAAATGCTGAAGCACGGACTGATTTCCAATCAAAAACACTGGGCCGAGTTGGTGAACTACGACCTTGGCACCCCTGACCTCGGCACACTTCAATCCATGCTGGCTACCTCAGTGGCTGTTAAGGAGCATGTCGTAAAGATTGACCCCAAAGAAAAAGGGCTGCGCAAGGCACTGAACTTAGGTCATACGTTTGCCCACGCATTCGAGAGTTTCTCATTGCGCAAAGCAGAACAAGACACTACCGGAACGCAACGGCCATTACTCCACGGTTATGCGGTGGCATATGGATTGATTTGCGAACTCTATCTCTCTGTCATCAAAACAGGCTTCCCCACAGATCAAATGCGACAGACCGTGCAGTTCATCAAGGACTATTACGGACACTTCGACTTTACTTGCGACGATTACCCCGCACTCATCGAACTGATGATGCACGACAAGAAAAACCGCTCGGGCATCATCAACTTCACGCTCTTAGGCGGTATCGGAGACATTCGGCTTGATCAGACAGCCACAGAAGAGGAAATCAAAGAAGCACTCGACTTTCTGAGAGAGGGATAGGACAATTCATAATTCACAATTCATAATTCACAATTCATAATTCACAATTTGGGATTGAAGATTAATAAGTGAGAATCTGTCTGACGAGTGAAGGATGTTGCTATTTAAAGTCAGTTGACGGGATAAGTCCCATTATGAATTTTGAATTTTGAATTGATCACCTTCTCCGCCTCTGCCCTTGCCGGCTTACCGTTCGCCGTCAAGGGTATTTTGTCTACGTGGAGGTAGCGGCGCGGCACCCAATATTTGGGCAAAGCGTTCATGCAGATTTCCGAAACCTCTGCCAGGTCAGTGCTTTCGGTGAGCAAAACCACTTGCTCACCAAACTTCTCGTCGGGTCGCTTGCTAATCATGAAAGGAGCAGACAGGAAAGGCGACAGGCTTTTCTCCACTTCCTCAATCTGAATCTTGACTCCCCCCGAGACAATGACATTATCCTTCCGGCCAAGTATTCTAAACCCTTTCCCGGGCAAAATCTCCGCCCGGTCGTTGGTCACCAACTTTCCCTCATGCACCAACGGCGCGTCAATCACCAGACATCCTTCCTCATTCAGACTGACCTTCACCGAGTCAAATGGTTGATAATAATCATTGGCCAACGACCCATTGAGCCGTCGAAGTGCAATATGAGAGAGGGTTTCCGTCATGCCATAAGTACTCCAGACGTGGTTTGGAAAGGTTTTAAGTTGTCGTGCCAGATGGTTGTCAATCGCCCCACCACCGATAATGAGATGCTTGATGCCCCTCAACCATTTAGCCTCCTCAGCCACCTGCAAGCTATTATACACCTGCAGCGGCACCATGGCAGCAAAAGTAATATAACCCTCCTGTCGCTGTTCGGGCGTAAGTTGCTCATAAGGATGCCCAGTAGTTGGCACATCAACAAGCTGCATACCCCGCTCAAGACTTCTCACCACCATCATTTTGGCCCCTATATAGTCAAGATTCATGCAGAGTAAGGCGGTATCATCTTTAGTCAGCCCCAAGAAGTCACAGGTGATACGAGCGGAGTTCATCATGCGTGTTTTCTCCACCCACATCGCCTTTGGCTTCCCCGTAGACCCACTGGTATGCACCAGCATCTTGTCGGAGGAGTTGCTCCACTCAGTCAGGAATTCTTCGAGAACCATAGTCGATCACCTTTTATATATAAGGGCATGTCAATGTTATCAGTATAAAGCAGTCCGGTACCCAGTCCTTGGGGCATTGTAATGTGCGGGCCATAGGTTGCGGCACAGAAATGCGCCACCGCATTCAGCCCCACATTACTTTCCAGGGCAGAGGTAATCCACGACTTCACGCCACGCTCCTCGGCCAACCTGATCCACTCTCTGCATCCTGCCATCCCTCCATGCAAACTGGGTTTCAGCACGATATATTTGGGCTTGATCTCATCAAGCAGCCGCGCCTTCATCTCTGGCAGGTTCACCCCGATGAGCTCTTCGTCGAGGGCTATGGGCAAGGGCGACTGCGCACTCAGCCGTCCCATCATCCGCCATTGGTGTTGCTTGATGGGCTGTTCGATGGAATGAATACCCAACTGAGCCAGCGTCTCCAATTTCTGCGGAGCCTCCTCCGGTGTAAATCCTCCATTGGCATCCACCCGCAGCTCTATCTGCTCGGCTGTGAAATGTTCACGGATATGCTTAATGAGCTCCACCTCACGCGCCCAGTCTATAGCCCCGATCTTGAGTTTCACACAGTGGAATCCAGCCTTTAGCTTCTCCTCCAACCGGGCATACATCTCTTCAAAAGACCCCATCCACACCAGTCCGTTGATAGGGATTCCTTCCTCTCCCCGTGCGAAGGGCGTATCAAAGAGCCCCTCAGAGCCACCGGCATCCACCTGCGCGAAGGCCGTTTCCAATCCAAAAAGTATTGAAGGATAGGGGCGCAACATCTGATAGGGTATGCCTCCGGCCTGTTCCACCCATCGACACGCCTCACCAAGCACCCGTTCATACCGCTCTTGCGGCATGGCGTCGCAACTGAGGTCGGGCAACACCGAGCATTCTCCCACACCCTTCACACCGTCTTTCTCGATGCTTACATAATAAGACAGGTGCGTGGTATACACTCCCCTGCTCGTCCCTGCCGGCTCCTTAAAATGCAGCAGTCTTTTCGAAATAGAAGTTTTATACATCATATCAAGCATAAAGACGTAGCCACAGGGTAATACCCTGTAGGCTTTTGCGTCACGGTGCCCTCACACCTATTTATGGGAACTGCGGGTATTTATCGAAGTCGGGCTTACGCTTTTCGAGGAATGCCCTACCACCCTCTTGGGCCTCGTCGAGCGTGTAATACAGCATGGTGGCATCACCGGCAAGTTCCTGTATACCGGCCTGCCCGTCCAGTTCGGCGTTGAATCCCGCCTTCATGAATCGGAGGGCCAAGGGAGAATGGTTCATTATGGTTTCGGCCCACTCCACACATTCATCTTCCAGTCGGTCGAACGGCACCACCTTATTAATGAGTCCCATGCGCTCAGCCTCTTCCGCGTTATACTGACGGCAGAGATACCATATCTCACGCGCCTTCTTCTGCCCTACGATACGCGCCAAGTAGCTGGCTCCAAAACCAGCGTCGAAGCTACCCACTCGCGGCCCCGTCTGCCCAAAGATGGCGTTCTCTGACGCCACCGTAAGATCGCATACCACCTGCAGCACATGACCGCCACCGATGGCATAACCGTTGACCATGGCAATCACAGGCTTCGGCAGACGGCGTATCTGCATCTGCACATCGAGCACGTTGAGACGTGGCACACCATCATTACCGACATATCCGCCATGCCCTTTGACGTGCATGTCGCCGCCCGAACAGAACGCCTTGTCACCGGCGCCAGTCAGAATCACCACTCTAATATCAAGTCGGTCACGGCAACAGGTAAACGCCCTACTCATTTCATCCACGGTCAATGGGGTGAAGGCGTTGCGCCACCGCGGGCGGTTGATTGTGATTTTGGCAATGTGGTTGTACTCTTCGAAGAGGATTTCCTTGAAATCAAACCCTTCTATCTTTTTCCATTCTCTTTCCATATCTTGATGGTTTTTATGTATTCCTGATATATTCTGCTATCCTCCTTACCGTCGGTCACGACCTCTACGAGGACTGGCCTGTCGCTATGGGCGACAAACAGAGCGTCTATCTGTTGATCGAGCTCCTGTTCGCTGTCAACATGATAATAGCTGATATGATTTTGCGAGCATATTCCCTCAGCATTGGTGCAATGACTTGCCGTTACATATTCTTCCGTGGCTGGCGACTGTTCCAATCCGGGAAGCTGGCGAAAGATACCGCCTCCCCCATTGTTCAGCAACAAGATGCGCAGGTTGCCATTGAGGTTACGGTTCCAAAGGGCATTCTGGTCATAGAAAAAACTCAGGTCGCCAATGACGCAGTACACGGTCTTGTCAGTCACCGAAGCATATCCCGCCGCTACCGACAGCGAACCCTCAATGCCATTCACTCCCCGGTTGCAGTAGATATAATGCTTGCCAAAAACATTGCCCAAACGCACAGACGTGCTGTTGGCATAATGCACCACAGCCCTTGGGGCGTACGCCGACACCTTCTCCTCAAAGCGCTTCACGGCCAACATTTGCGAGTAAGGAGGCTCCCAAGCACCGTGATACTGGGCCATGGCTGCGCGTTGCGTATCCCATAGCTCCTTGAAATCTCTTCCCTGATGGGGCGGCAACTGCGTCAACACCCCATGCGGAGAGGCCGCGATGACGCCGGTAAGATTCATCAGCACGTCGTGCACCTCGCCATCCGGACTCACCGCCCAGCATGCTGCCCCCGTGGCTTTTCGCAGCCACTTTCGCGTACGCTTGCTCACCAAGGTGTCACCTATATATAATATACAGTCGGGCATAAAACGGTCGTCACCCTCCACCCTTGCCACTATCTCGTCCATATAGGCCGCAGTGGCATCGCCGCCACTCAACTGTTCGTGCAAGACAACATACCCTGCCTCCGACAACTGCTCGCAAAGCCCCTCCGGCAGGTCTTGCTCTTTCAGCTGACCGATAAGAATCAATGGACGTGGCGACAGCCGAAAACGGTCAACGATATACTGGGGCACGACAACAGCGTCGGCGTCGGCACCGACAACACTGATGAGTCGCTCGTCAGGCAACTGCGGCACCCCGTACTCAAACAAGGGCTCGCTCAGCGGCACATTGATATGCACCGGGCCTCCGCCATAGCGGCGGCAGGCTATCAGCGCCTCGTTCACCAGACGGTTGCAATACCACCGCTCCTCGTCGTTGTGGGGCTCGGGCAGACTCACGGCCTTGCGCACAAAGCGTCCCAAGGCATCGGCCTGGGGCAGTGTCTGCCCATCCAACTGGTCTATCCACTGCGGTGGACGGTCTCCGCTCACCACCACCAACGGCTGATGCTGATACCATGCCTCAGCCACTGCCGGCAGCAGATTGAGCAATGCCGTACCAGAGGTGACACACACCACCACCGGTTCATGGGTACACTGGCAGATGCCAAGGGCAAAGAATCCGGCCGACCGCTCGTCGGTAACCGGATAACAACGTATCTCCTCGCATTCGTTCAGATTGTGCACAATAGCCGAATTGCGGCTCCCTGGGCACACCACAGCATGACGCACCCCGCTCTTGGCGAGCAGCGCAGTCATGATATTGATATTTTCCTTGCTTGAATACATGCTCTCTTTCATTACATTTTGCCGCTATCTACCCAGCAACCGTCGCATGGTCTGCAACTTGGTCTCTGTCTCCTGCCACTCATTCTGCTCCACGCTTTCCCGAAGCAGTCCGCCTCCGGCATACAGCCGACAATTGCAATCCATGACCTCCATGCAGCGCAACGCTACAAACAACCTGGTGCTGCCTTGCAGACGCAGTGGCCCACAAAACCCACTATAGTATTTCCGGTCGGTCGACTCATGGCCTACGATAAAGCGGCGCGCCTCTTCCTTGGGCATTCCACACACGGCGGGTGTTGGATGCAGGGCCTCAAGGAGCTGCCCCACCTGGCGGTCGTTTTCCAACGAGAACGTAAAGTCGGTGCGCAGATGCAGCAGGTGGGCGGCCATGGTGGTATAGGGACCCCGTTTTGTCACGTCGGTGGCAAAACGTGAAAGAATATCTTCTATATAACGTGACACATATTGCTGTTCGGCCCTGTTCTTTTCAGACCATGCCGTCAGGGGTTGCTCTGTCGATGCGCCATTCCCCATGCGCATGGTGCCGGCCAAGGCCATGGTGTGCCATTGTGCGCCATGACCCTCGAGCAGCACTTCTGGAGTGGCCATGAGCCACGTACCTGTCTGCTCCATCGATACCAGCGCTATATATTGATGAGGATACATACGACAGGCTTTCAGGAAAAGCGCCATCGTGTCTACCGGCGCATCAAAGCGCTCATCGGCACATCTCGACAAGACCAGTTTTGCCACCCTCCCCGACTCCAGTTCAGCATGAAACTGCTCAAAGTCGTGGTGATAGTTCTTGCGCCACGCCTCATCGGTCTCCGCCTGCGTCATCTCTGGGTTCTCCTCCCTGCCTTCCACCTCGAAGCTTTCCACCACATCTGGACGTATCACAAGGATGGGATGCGCCGGCGACGGCTCAAAGGGAGCCATCACAAACCCCTGGCAGCCCGCAAGCCGTGACACGGCGTCGACCACGTCAGCGCTTCCCGCCGTCTGCGCGACAAGCGTACAGCGGGTCTCCTCCGGCATGCGATAGAGGGCGAAATTCTTATAATTTATTGGTTGTTGTATATGCATAGCACCTATACACTTTCTTGCAAAGATAGCACATTTATAGGTATGAATGGCTATCAGACAGGATAAAACTCTCGACCCTACAACAGGAAAAAGAGCGACACCCCCAACACCGACACCACGGCACCCACCACAGCCTTTGGCGTAATGGGCTGATGGAACAGCAGGCGCGAGGGCAGCAAAATCATGATGGGCGTAGTGGCCATGAGCGTAGAGGCTATGCCCGCCGCGGTATACTGCACCGCCATCAGCGAGAAGCCTACGCCGAGAAACGGACCGAAAACGACCGCCACAACAAGCATCAGCATGCCACGGCTATCGTGGCGGCTTTCCACAAACTGCCTGCTTTGCCGCCGCACGACGAGCCAAAGGCCAAAACAGAGCAGTCCGGCGATACACCGTATAAAGTTGGCCGAAAAGGGTAATGTGTTGACTACGTGGGGCAACAGCGCAGAGGGAACGTCGGCCTCATAGCTGTCGAGACCTATCTTGCTCAGCACCAATCCTACTCCCTGCCCCATGCCGGCACCTATGCCGAAGAGAATGCCTTTCAGCGGCAGGCTGACAGACACGCCATGACTGCCGCCACGACTGAGAATACTGATGAAGATACCGGTCAATGTCACGACCATGGCCACCATACTGCCCCAACTCAGCACCTGTCCTATCGACACCCACGCGGCCAACGCCGCGAACATAGGTGCCAGTGTCATGAAAAGCTGCCCATAGCGGGAACCGATGGTGAGATAGGAATTGAACAAACACCAGTCGCCAAAGAAATAGCCCACTACGCCCGACAGCAACAGCCATCCCCAAGTGGGCAAGCTGGCATACGCGGGCAGCGCGTCGCCCATGGTGAACCAGCATAACAAGGCTGTGCATACGGCGGCAAACATCATACGCCAAACATTGGCTACCACCACGCCCAGATGGCGTGTGGCCACCTCACTGGCCAAAGCTGTCGTCGTCCAAGATACCGCCACACCCAGCGAAAGTATCTCACCAAAATAAGGAATCATCGTCTGTACCTTAAACCCTCAGCCACCAAGGCTAACTCTTAGGCGATATCACATAGTTGGTCACCTGGACGGTAGAGATGAGGTCGCCCTCCGTATTCTTAATATCCACCTGCCATACGTGCAGCTTACGACTCTTGCTCAACAGTTTGGCATAGGCCGTCACGGTATCGCCCTCGGCCACAGCCTTGACATGGTTTCCACTCACATTGATGCCCACGCACACCTTGCCCGGACTCACCGCCATCGACCCCACTCCTGCCAGATTCTCTGCC
This sequence comes from Bacteroidota bacterium, assembly GCA_023425865.1. Taxonomy (GTDB): domain Bacteria; phylum Bacteroidota; class Bacteroidia; order Bacteroidales; family Bacteroidaceae; genus Prevotella. Next base: position 42,268 of record JAFABV010000039.1, read on the forward strand.
AGCGCCAACGATGCGCCGCCCGAGAGAAAGCCGAAAGGCTGACGGTTGAGCTCGTTGACCTTCATGCGCGCCATGCAGGTATCTTCTTCGGGAGTGGAGAGAAACTCCATGCCCAAGGTGTTGGACAATCCGTCTTGTTTGCCTATAAGTTTTTTCAGTTCTTCTATATTCATAGATGCTCTTTCTTGTCTTGATGATGCAAACTTACACAATATTTCCGATTTGGCATAGCCTTAGTGCTGAAAAATAAGGGAGGCGGGAACTTGACCGATGAAAAAACAGGGGCTGCAACACAAGTTTGCCCGCCACCGACAAAAAGGCCGGACACCCCGAAAGAGTGCCCAGCCATATAGTTAAGGGTGCCATACCCTACGCTCGATATGACAACAGCCCGTTATCAGATAAACGCCACGGTGAGTCCGGCCATGACGATGCTCACCATCGACATGAGTTTGATGAGAATATTGAGCGACGGCCCGCTAGTGTCCTTAAACGGGTCGCCCACCGTATCGCCCACGATGGTGGCCTTGTGGCACTCAGACCCCTTGCCGCCAAAGTTGCCTTCTTCCACCATCTTCTTGGCATTGTCCCACGCTCCGCCAGAGTTGGCCATAAACACGGCCAAGGTGAAGCCGGCGGCCAAACCGCCCACCAAAAGGCCCAATACGCCAGCTACGCCGAGCACGCACCCCACAACGATGGGGATGACGATGGCCAAGACCGACGGCAAAATCATCTCGCGCTGCGCCGAACGGGTGGAGATTTCCACACACCGCCCGTAGTCGGGCGTGGCCTGTCGCTCAAGTATACCCTTGATCTCGCGGAACTGCCGGCGCACCTCTTCCACCATGGCCCCCGCGGCACGTCCCACGGCACCCATTGTAAGTCCGCAGAACAAGAAGGCGGCCATGGCGCCAATGAAGGCGCCCACAAGCACCTTGGGATTCATGAGATTGACCTGGAAGAAGGTCATAAAGTCTTCCATATTGGCTGTTTCGGGATGAAACACCTTGCCCACACTGTCGATATACTGCTCACCATGACTTACGGCGCGCACCATAGCGATTTTCACCTCTTCTACATACGAGGCCAGGAGCGCCAAGGCCGTAAGCGCGGCAGAACCGATGGCAAAGCCTTTACCCGTGGCGGCTGTCGTGTTGCCGAGGGCATCGAGAGCGTCGGTACGCTGGCGCACCATGGGGTCGAGTTCGCTCATCTCGGCGTTGCCACCCGCATTGTCGGCAATGGGGCCATAGGCATCGGTGGCGAGGGTGATACCCAAGGTAGACAGCATGCCCACCGCGGCAATGCCAATGCCATAGAGACCGCGGCTCACACTGGCAGCGCTCAGCGACATATCAAAGCCGTTGGCACACAGATAACTCAGCATGATGGCCACGGAGATGGTGACAACGGGTATGCATGTGGAAATCATGCCCGTGCCCAAACCCTTGATGATCACCGTGGCCGGACCCGTGGTCGATGCCTGGGCTATCTTCTGTGTAGGCTTGTAACTCTGTGAGGTATAGTATTCGGTGGCCTGCCCTATGATGACTCCTGCCACCAAACCGGTGATTACCGAGAACGAAACGCCCAACCAGTTGTCTAATCCCAACATATAAAGAATGACAAAGGAGGCAATGGCAATCAGCAACGCGCTTACATTAGTGCCTATGCCTAAGGAGTGGAGCAACTCCTTCATGGTGGCCCCGTCTTTTGTACGAACGAGGAAGATGCCTATCAGTGAGAGGAAAATGCCTACGGCGGCAATGACCATCGGCGCGATGACGGCCTTAAGCTGCATGTCGCCGTTCATGGCAAAGGCCGTGGCGCCTAAAGCGGCCGTGCTCAGTATGCTGCCGCAATAGCTCTCATAGAGGTCGGCGCCCATGCCGGCCACGTCGCCCACATTGTCGCCCACATTATCGGCTATGGTGGCAGGGTTGCGCGGGTCGTCCTCGGGAATATTGGCCTCTACCTTGCCCACAAGGTCGGCACCAACGTCGGCGGCCTTGGTATAGATGCCGCCACCCACACGGGCAAACAGCGCCTGCGTAGAGGCACCCATACCAAAGGTGAGCATGGTGGTGGTGATGGTAATCAGGGCGATGCTGCCCTCATGGTAGAAATGACTGAGGATAAGGAACCAAAGGGCGATGTCGAGCAAGCCAAGACCCACGACGACAAGTCCCATGACGGCACCGCTGCGGAAGGCGATGCGGAGACCCTTGTCGAGCCCCTGCATGGCACCATGGGCGGTGCGGGCAGAGGCATAGGTGGCCGTCTTCATGCCAAAGAAGCCGGCAAGACCCGAGAACAGACCGCCCGTGAGGAAGGCAAATGGCACCCAAGGATTCTGCACATGCAGCACATAGGCCATGAAAGCAAAAATCAGGGCCAAAATGATAAACACGTAGAGCACTACCTTGTACTGTTGCTTGAGATAGGCCATGGCGCCTTTACGCACATGACTGGCAATCTCTTTCATGCGGTCACTACCTTCGTCTTCGCGCATCATGGAGCGGAAAAAATACCACGCCATGCCTAACGCACAAAGAGAGGCTACGGGAATAAGCCAGAAAATGATAGGAATGTTATTCATGTGATGGATGGTTAGTGAAATAGATGTCTTTGCAAATATAAACGTTTTGTGCACAACCTGTCCTAAAACTAAAAGAAAATAAACGTGATTTAATAATAATTTATAAATCAAACGCACGCCAAGCAGATGGGGTATGGGCCTCGAAATCAGACTATATGGGGCTCAAAATAATATACATCGGGCAGAAGCGTGGGGCGTGCCCGTACAGACTGCGGAATGGTTCTATATTAAACGACGCGATGATTCTACATTAAACCATGAACTGATTCTATATTAAACCATGCGATGATTCTATATAGAAGTATTTTATCATTCGGGTAAAACCATCCGGAGACAACGACGTTGAGGTGGAACGAGAGGGGGCTTTATGCAGCGCCTAAAGGCCGTACTTGGGCTATGGCTTCACCGTCGGGATGGCATGCGCGGCTGCCGGTGAGGCGATGAATGCCGCATGGGGCCACCACCGCAAAAGCGCAAGGCGCGCAGCTATGACCCTGTATGCGCAACCGTTTACATTACCCGTCGAACGCTTCGTGGTTATTAAATATTAAATTACAAGTGTGTTTCATATCTTTTTAGTACCTTTGCATCATACAAAAGCAACATATATTCGAATATAGTAAATATGAACATTTTAGAGTTAAGCGAACAGGAGATCGGCCGTCGGCAGAGCCTACAGGAACTGCGCGACATGGGCATCGACTCCTACCCTGCCGCAGAATTTCCCACAAACGCATTCTCGAAGGATATCATTGCCGAATTTCAAGACGACGAGAACCGTGAGGTTGTCATCGCCGGGCGTATGATGACCCGAAGGGTGATGGGCAAGGCCAGCTTTGTGGAGCTGCAGGACAGCAAAGGCAGGATTCAGGTCTATGTCACCAGAGACGACATCTGTCCGGGCGAGGACAAAAACCTATATAACAAGGTATTCAAGAAACTGCTCGATATTGGCGACTTCATCGGTGTCAAGGGTACCGTATTCAGAACCCAGACCGGCGAGATTTCGGTTCACGCCAAGGAGCTGACCCTGCTCAGCAAGAGCCTCAAGCCGCTGCCCGTGGTGAAATACAAGGACGGCGAAGCATTCGACAAATTTGACGACCCCGAGATGCGCGCCCGCCAGCGCTACGTAGACCTGGTGGTCAACGACGGCGTGAAGGACACGTTCCTCAAACGTGCCATCGTGCTGCGCACCATGCGTAAGTTCTTCGACGAGGCCGGATACACCGAGGTAGAGACACCCATACTGCAGACCATTGCCGGTGGTGCCAGCGCCCGCCCCTTCATCACGCATTTCAACGCGCTCAACATCGATATGTATATGCGTATCGCCACAGAGCTGTATCTCAAGCGCCTCATCGTGGGCGGATTCGAGGGCGTGTACGAAATTGGCAAGAACTTCCGCAACGAGGGCATGGACAAGTTCCACAACCCTGAGTTTACCTGCATGGAACTCTATGTGCAATACAAGGACTATAACTGGATGATGAGTTTCACGGAGCGACTGCTCGAAACCATCTGTATCGCCGTAAACGGCACGACAGAGGTGAAAAACGGCGACAACGTCATCTCGTTCAAGGCCCCCTACCGCCGTCTGCCTATCCTTGAGGCTATCCAGGAGAAGACCGGCTTCGACCTCTCTGACAAGACAGAGGCTGAAATATACAAGATTGCCACCGAGGACCTGAAGCTCGAGACCGTGGACGAGACCTTCGGCAAGGGCAAGCTCATTGACGAAATCTTCGGCGAGTTCTGTGAGGGTACGTTCATCCAGCCCACCTTTATCATCGACTATCCGGTGGAGATGTCGCCCCTGACGAAGATGCACCGCTCGAAGCCCGGACTGACTGAGCGCTTTGAGCTGATGGTCAATGGCAAGGAGCTGGCCAATGCCTACTCTGAGCTCAACGACCCCATCGACCAGGAGCAGCGTTTCGTTGACCAGATGAAATTGGCCGACAAGGGCGACGACGAGGCGATGATCATCGACCAAGACTTCCTCCGCGCCCTGCAATACGGCATGCCACCCACCAGCGGCATTGGCATAGGCATCGACCGTCTGGTGATGTTCATGACCGGGCAGCCCAACATTCAGGAGGTGATGCTGTTCCCACAGCTGAAGCCTGAGAAGAAAATGCCGCAGAGCACCATCGCCGAATGGGCGGAGATGGGTGTGCCCGAAGACTGGGTATACGTGCTGCGCAAGGCCGGTTTCAACCTCATCTCTGACATCAAGGATGAGAAAGCACAGGGCTTGCAGCAGAAGTTAGGCGAAATCAACAAGAAGTATAAACTCGATTACCCCAAGCCTTCGGTAGACGAAATCCAGCAGTGGATTGACAAGGCCAAGTAAGGCAAAGGTATAAAGCAAGAAAGGGAAAAGGTAAGAACACGCAATTACCTTTTCACCTTATAGCGTATGTTCAACGTAGGCAAGATAGCTATCATTGGGGGCGGCTCATGGGCCACGGCCATTGCCAAGATTGTGGTGTCGCACACGCACCACATCGGATGGTATATGCGACGCGATGACCGCATCGAGGACTTCAAGCGTTTGGGCCATAACCCCGCCTACCTGATGTCAGCACACTTCAATACCGACGAGATATTCTTCTCGTCGGACATGAACAAGATTGCTCAGGCATACGACACACTGGTGTTTGTAACACCATCTCCCTACTTCAAGAATCATCTGCGCAAACTCAAGACAAGCCTTCGCGACAAGTTCATCGTGACGGCCATCAAGGGTATTGTGCCTGACGAGAACCTCGTATGCTCGGAATATTTCCATCAGGTGTACGACGTGCCCTACGAGAACCTGGCCTGCATAGGCGGACCATCGCATGCCGAAGAGGTGGCCCTCGAACGGCTGAGCTACCTCACTGTGGGCTGCATGGACCTTGACAAGGCACAGGCGTTCACCGACGTTCTCACGTCAGAATTTATCAAGACCAAGACCGCAAGCGACGTCATAGGCATCGAGTATTCCTCGGTGTTGAAGAATGTGTACGCCATCGCGGCCGGTATATGCAACGGACTGAAATACGGTGATAACTTTCAGGCGGTGCTGATGAGCAATGCCGTGCAGGAGATGAACCGTTTCCTCACCGCCATACACCCCATAGAGCGGTCAATCTACGACAGCGTTTACTTAGGCGACCTGCTGGTGACGGGATATTCAAATTTCTCGCGCAACCGCACTTTTGGCATGATGATTGGTAAGGGATACAGTGTGAAATCGGCCCAGATAGAGATGGAAATGATTGCGGAAGGCTATTTCGGCACGAAGTGCATGAAAGAAATCAACCGACACATGCACGTGAATATGCCGATACTCGACGCAGTCTACAATATTCTCTACGAGCGGATCAACCCACAGATAGAGATTAAATTATTAACAGATTCATTTAGATAAAAGATGAAGAACATTTCTTTAGACACAACCAAGGCCGTCCAGTTTCTGGCAGCAGGTACCGTTGACTCTTACGAGCCAAAAGTGAAAAAAGCGCAGGAAGCCCTTGAGAATGGCACCTGCGAGGGTAGCGATTTTCTCGGCTGGCTGCATTTGCCAACCGAAATCACTGACAGTTTCCTTGATGAAGTACAGGCTGTGGCCAACACGTTGCGCGAGAAGTGCGAGGTAGTAGTGGTAGCTGGTATCGGCGGTTCGTACCTTGGTGCCCGTGCCGTGATCGAGGCTTTGAGCAACAGCTTTGCCCTGTTGGTCAACGACGACACAAAGGCCCCCAACGTTCTCTACGCTGGTAACAATATCGGTGAAGACTATCTCTACGAACTGACAGAATATCTCAAGAACAAGAAGTTTGGTGTCATCAATATTTCTAAGTCGGGTACCACCACTGAGACTGCCTTGACCTTCCGTCTGCTCAAGAAGCAGTGTGAGAGCCAGCGCGGCAAGGAAGAGGCCAAGGAGGTGATCGTAGCCATCACCGACGCTACCAAGGGTGCCGCTCGCGTATGCGCCGACAAGGAGGGTTACAAGAGCTTCATCATCCCCGATAACGTAGGCGGACGTTTCTCTGTGCTCACTCCGGTAGGTCTGCTGCCCATCGCCATCGCCGGTTTCGACATCAAGGCCCTGGTGAAAGGCGCGCAGGATATGGAGAAGGCAACAGCCCCCAACGTTCCTTTCGCAGAGAATGTGGCTGAACAATACGCCGCCGTACGCCAGGCTCTCTACCAGCAGGCCGGCAAGAAGATTGAGATCATTGCCAACTTCCAGCCAAAGCTCCACTTCATCGCCGAGTGGTGGAAGCAGCTTTACGGAGAGAGCGAGGGTAAGGACAACAAGGGTATCTATCCCGCAGCCGTTGACTTCACCACCGACCTGCACTCTATGGGACAATGGATTCAGGAGGGTGAGCGCTCTATCTTCGAGACTGTGCTCTCTGTGGAAGCTCCTAAATACAGACTCGACTTCCCCTCTGACGAGGCTAACCTCGATGGCCTGAACTTCCTCGCGGGCAAGCGCGTGGATGAGGTGAACAAGATGGCCGAGCTCGGCACTCGCCTGGCTCACGTCGATGGCGGCGTGCCCAACATCCGCATCAGCGTGCCCGAGCTCAACGAGTACTACCTCGGTCAGCTCATCTACTTCTTCGAGAGGGCTTGTGGTATCAGCGGATTGGTAGAAGAGGTGAACCCCTTCAACCAGCCCGGCGTGGAGGCTTACAAGAAGAATATGTTTGCGCTGCTCAACAAGCCTGGCTATGAGGCCGAGAGCAAGGCCATCCAAGAACGTCTTGCCAACGAGAAGTAAATGTTTGAACAGCAAATCAAGCAATATCTATATCAGCACAGCTTTGGGAGCTTTTCTCCCAAGGCTGTGCTTTTTGATATGGACGGCGTGCTCTATGATTCCATGCCCAACCACGTGGTGGCCTGGCAGGAATCGATGAAGAAGTTTGGCATCAAGATGACTGCCCACGATGCCTACGCCACCGAGGGCGCACGGGGCATAGACACTATCCAGCGGTTTGTGAAAGCACAGCAAGACCGTGATATATCTCTCGACGAGGCACAACTGATGTATGATGAGAAATCGCGCATCTTCCACACCATGAAAGAGGCACCGATATTTGAGGGCGTCATCGACCTCATGCGGAAAATAAAAGCCGGGAACATGCAGATTGGCATTGTCACGGGCTCTGGGCAGCGGCCTCTCATCACCCGACTCATTAACGACTTCCATGAGTTTGTTGACGAGGCGCATGTGGTGACTGCCTACGACGTAAAACGGGGTAAGCCCTATGCGGACCCCTACCTCATGGGGTTAGAGAAATGCGGTAAAAGGAAGCCTTGGGAGGGTATCGTGGTGGAGAACGCCCCTCTCGGCGTAAGAGCCGGGGCGGCCGCACAGTGTTTTACGGTGGCTGTCAATACAGGTCCACTGCCCGATGAGACGCTCCTGCAGCAAGGTGCCAATACGCTCTTTCACCGCATCACCGAACTGAGAGACCACTGGGAAGAACTCATCGAGGGGGCAAGAGCTAACAGTAGGTGAAACCATTATTAAGGTTAGGAAAGGATTAATAATATAAAAGTTTCTAAACAAAAGCAGCAACTTTCTCCTAAACCTGTACCTTTGCCATAGAATATGCTTCGCTGGTTTCTTTACATACTGTTGATGTTTCCGTTGGTTGCCATGGCACAGGAGGCTGAACGTCCACTCAAGAAGTTTGTGGTGGCCGATATTGAGACGCGTGTGCCCGTGCGTGGCGTTATTGTATCGACAGGCGACGGCTACCGAGACACCACGAACTACAGGGGCATCTGCTTTGTACCCGAGAGCTTTGACACACTCACTGTGGCCAAAGCCAACTATCTCACCGAGCGTATCCTGCCCAAAGACCTGAAAGACTCTACCTTTCTTATTCCCAACAGCCACCGCATCAGCGAGGTGACGGTATGGGGCAAAGACCGGGCCACACAGCTACAGGAAAACGTGGAGAAGTGGTCGCGTCAGGGAGCCAGCAAGGGTTATGCACCGCAGGGTGTCGCCTCTTTCGATTTAGCTAAAATGCTTGACAAGCGTTATCGACGAGACCAAAAGAACCTGAAGAAAGCCTTGGAAAACTTTGAAAAGATGGACGTGGAAGACGAAGACCCTATCGTCAATGCCTACAAGAAAACATTAGAGGCAGAACGGCTGAAGCAAGAAGAGGCGAAAAAACAGGAAGAGCAAAAGGCCAAACTCAGGGCTGCCGACCGAAAAGAGATGGAGGATAAAATCAAACAAACGGCCACCGGGCAATGAAGCTCGATGGCCGCTTGTTTTTATAAGGTAATCTCGCCCGAACCAAAACAGCGATGATGCTGTTCGTCGTAGACCACACAAAACTGTCCTGGAGCTACGCCATGAATCTTGTCTACGGAATGCACGAGAGCCGTACCCGAATCGCCGATAGTGGCAGGTTCAAGGATTTCTAAATATCCCGGATGATATTCTGGCGTATGGCGAATCTTAAAGGTGATGGGAATCCAGTGGGAAGGTACAGCGTGACCTGTTTCCCCGGAAGACGATGACTGAGGGGCCTCAGTCAACCAATGCAGGTCGTGAATCTTAAACTCTTCCTTGTAGGCTGTCTCGGGATTATAACCGTGACTGACGTAGAGCACATTATGCGCTACGTCTTTCTTGATGACAAACCAAGGCCCGCCGCCCATGCGCAAGCCCTTGCGTTGTCCGATGGTATGAAACCATAGTCCACGATGCTCGCCAATCTTCTTACCGGTCTCTAATTCGATAATGTCGCCCGGCTGTTCACCTAAATATCGGCGCACATACTCGTTATAGTCGATGTTGCCCAAGAAGCAGATACCCTGTGAATCCTTGCGCTTGGCATTGATGAGATGCTCGCGTTCTGCCACTTGGCGCACCTCATCCTTGACATAATGTCCGATAGGGAAAATGGCCTTCTGCAACTGCCAACTCTCGATTTGTGCCAGAAAGTCGGTTTGGTCCTTCACGGGATCGGGACTCGTAACGAGCCATTTCTTACCGTCAATCCATTCGGTCTGGGCATAATGTCCGGTGGCAATGAGGTCGTAGTCGTGCCCCATCTTGCCATCAAAGGCACCAAATTTGATGAGTCGGTTGCACATCACGTCGGGATTGGGCGTGTAGCCGGCCTTCACTTTCTCCATGGTATAGCGTGTCACCTGGTCCCAATACTCGTGGTGGCAATCCACCACCTGCAGGCTACAGCCGTAGCGTGCAGCCACAGCCGTAGCCATCTCAAGGTCTTCCTCCGAGCTGCAGTTCCACTCTTCATGCTCCTCTGGTCCTATCTTGATATAGAAGCAGTCGGGGTGCAGGCCCAAGCGGGCAAATTCATACACCACCACCGAACTGTCAACGCCCCCAGAGAGGAGCACGGCAATACGCTTGTCCTTTAATTCTTCAATATTCATTACTTTGTGATCATCATCCTCCTTACTTTTTCTTCGTGCGCTTGCGATGTGGCAAAGGCGTGGCATCACGCACCATTTCCATCCTTTCTAAATAGATCGGACGGTATTTATCTATCAGTTGCTGAAGCTGCTTGCTGCGGGCATCGAGGTCGGCATATTCAGCCTCCTCGGTCAGCCCCTGCCGCTTCAGCTCAAGCATACGGCCAAGATAAAGGCCCTGTTGCTCTTCAGCAGCCTTGAGTTGGTTGCCTAACTTTTGCAGACTGTCGAGAAATGTCTGCACTCGATCGATATGGTCTTCTGTCATGTAATGGTCTATTTCAATAATTGTGCCACAGCCAACTCCACGTCCGACATTTGATGGGTAGGCTCAAAGCGCGCCACCACTTTACCAGTTCGGTCGATGAGAAATTTGGTGAAGTTCCACTTGATATCGGCATTGGCCGCATAAGAAGCATCACGCTTGGCCAGCATCTGCCCCATCCTAATGGCTGTAGCCCCTTCGCCAAAGCCCTTGAATCCCTGCTGCTGCTTCAGATAGACAAACAATGGGGCGGTCTTTTTGCCATTGACATCGACCTTGTCGAACTGGGGAAAGTGTATGTCGTACTTACCCGTGCAGAAGGCATGTATCTCTTTTGCCGTACCCGGTGCCTGCTGCCCAAACTGGTTGCAGGGGAAATCGAGAATCACGAAGCCTTGGTCTTTGTACTTGGAATAGAGCGCCTCCAAATCCGCGTATTGGGGTGTGAAGCCACATTGCGTGGCGGTATTGACTACCAACAGCACCTTGCCTTTGTATTGCGCGAGCGAAACCTTCTTCCCGTCGGCGTCTTTCACCTTAAATTTATAGATATTCTTTTGCGCTGAAGCACCGATGGCCACAGCGAGCATAAGTAGCATCAATATTCTTTTCATAAGCCTTTGATATTTATAATCATGTGTAGTCTGTGCAAAGTTAAGCATTATTTTATTAACTTCGCATCCGAAAACCCACTTTGTAACAATCACTATTCATCATCGAGACAATGACATACTGGATCAGAGCCTATAATCACAAGCGGTTTCGGGTCGCCGACTTTATCCGTGACTTTGGTTTTATCGACTGGCACATGACAACCCATTTTGAGGTCGGCGACATCGTGTTCCTCTATGCCACAGCACCCGACAGCCGTCTGACTTTCATGATGGAGGTAGAACAAGTGAACCTCAACTACCTGCAAGTCGCAAAAGACGAGGACTACTACAAGTCGCAGGCCTATTACGACGAATGGCTTTCACAGCGCGAAAACCAGCGCTACGTGCGTTTCGCCTTTCTGAAAGCCCTCACCTCTACAGGGCGATGTCTTGCCAACCTGCAGGAACATGGTATGGCAAGAGCTCCTCGCTCGCCCCGCCGGCTGGCGTTAGAAACTGTTGATTACATCATGAGACATTTGGAGTAAACGAGCTCACACCACAGCGGCATGCGCCCAGCGGAAGGCATAAACGACAAGTCTCCGAAAGTGAACGAATCACTTTCGGAGACTTGTATTATAGGTCATCGAAGACCGGAGCTACCACTTGTCCAGCTCTTCTTTTCGAGACATGAGTATCGTAAGGTATTTCCAGCGTCTAAAGGTCAACCCATACATTCTTATATATTAAGGTTTCCCGGATGTCAATGGGGCTTCTCCCAAACCGCTCTTCCCCTACTCCGCGTTATTCTTGCTATCCTCTTCATCGGCCTGACGGTCGATAGCCTTGATCTTTTGACGAATAAGCTCAGCGTCATCTTTCAGTTTCTGCACCTTCCGATTCATTTCATCTACCAAGCTGTTGCCCTTTTTACTCGAGATATTGAGGAAGCCGAGGTTATTTTCGTAAGTGGTAATTTCCTGCTTAAGCTGCTCATAGCGATGCATCAGACGGCCACGCTCATTGTCGATGACATCTTCACCACGCTTCGCCATATTCTTCAGATTGCTCTTGAAGTTATCTAAACGACGTCGCGCTACAGAGATATGCAACTCACCGTAGATTTTATCGAGTACATCATGAAACTCTTTGTAGATTTTGTCCTTCTCTTTGTAAGGCACATGTCCGGCAGCGTTGTATTCCTCAACGAGCCGCTGCACAGTCTCCTGCGCGTCCTCACTGATATTGGCGGCAATCTCTTTGAGCTTGGCAATCACGTCACGCTTCTTGGCCAAGTTGGCATGTTCCTCATTGCGAGTGCCTGCATTGGTGGCGTTACGCTTCTCGAAGAAGTGGTTGCAAGCAGCCAAGAAGTCGTTCCAAAGCTGGTCACCGACCTTCTTAGGCACGGCGCCAATGGTCTTCCACTCCTTTTGCAAGGCAATGAGTTTCTCGCTGGTCGACTTCCAATCAGTGGACTCACTCAGTTCTTTGGCCTTCTCCACCAGCGCACGCTTCTTCTCTACGTTGGAGGCAAAACGCGCTTTCATCTCCTTGAAATACTCCGACTTATGACTAAAGAACTCATCGCAGGCCGCACGGAAACGTTCGAAGATCTTCACGTTCATCTTCTGCGGAGCGAAGCCAATGGTCTTCCACTCCTGCTGGATGGCGATTACTTCTTTGGTGAGTTTCTCCCACTCACCGGCGCTTTTGCTCTCGGACTTGGCTATCTCCTCAACCTTCTCGCAGAGTGCGGTCTTCTTGGTGAGGTTCTCTTCTTCCTTGGCACGCAAGTCTTCAAAATGCTTCTGATGCTTCTTGTTGATGATTGTGCTGGCAGCCTTAAAGCGAGCCCACACCTTCTCACGCAGGTCTTTGGCCACCGGACCAATCTCACGATACTGCGCATGAAGTTCCTGCAACTGGTGGAAAGCGCTGATGACATCAGTCTCTTCAGCCAGTTTTTCAGCTTCTTCGCAGAGCTTCGTCTTCAGTTCAAGGTTCTTCTTGAAATCATATTCGCGGGCCTCGCGGTTAAGGTTGAGCAAGTCATAGAACTGCTCCACGTAAAGCTGGTAGTTACGCCAAATCTCGTTGGCACGTTCAGCTGGCACAGCCTTGATTTCCTTCCACTCCTGCTGCAGTTGCTTAAAAGTGTTGAACGATTTGTTGGCCTCATCGGGCGAAGTGGCCATTGCCTTAATCTGCTCTATGATTTCGAGCTTACGCTTCAGATTGTTCTCCTTCTCAGCCTCCTGCTCCTGGAAAGCCTTGGCCCGGCGCTCTTTCACGAGCAGCATCTCAGCCTTAAATTCTTCCTCGAGTTCGTCAGGCACCACCACATATTTCTCGGGGTCTCCCCCTGCCTCAAGGTATTCTTTCTGCTGCTGCTCACGGTAGGCCACATGCAGACGATAGAACGTAGACTTGAGATGCTCTACCTCGTCTTTATCGGGCGTTTCCTCGCCATGAGCCAATTCCTTGACACGGTCGAGCACCTCCTGCTTGGTAGTATACACTTTCTTCGGCTGCTCTTCTACAGCAACTTCAGCCTGCTCCATGTCATCAACATGGCTTTCAGGCAGGGCGTCAGCCTCTTCGACGGGCTGCTCAACCTCCTGAGGCCCAGCCTGCGCGTCCTGTACTTCAGAAGCAGCCTCAGCCACGTTCTGCTCTTCTTCTAACTTTCCCTGTTCCAGGGCTTTCTCTTGAGAGTCCATCATGTCACCGTTTTTAGTTAATGATATAGATTTCCGTTGCCACAGCACTGCAAGTCATTGGGATAGCAGCCTCCAATGGCGGTCCAACAAAATGATATATATTAAGTGCAAACTTATATAAAAAAACCGTAATTTCCCAATAATTTACAATCTTTTTTGTTGCTGGATAATAAAATAATGTCGATGGTGGAAATAAACCATAAAATGAGGAGGATATGCTCAAGACATATCCTCCTTAATTCTATCTCTACAACAAACGCTTATGGCGCAAAATGATCCAGCAAAGCGCACTCACGAGGAATGAGATCACCAAAGCGATAGTGAATCCCCATTTACTTTGTTCCATGCCATTGATCAGGTTCATACCATAGAGTGAAGCGATGAACGTGGCCGACATCATAATGATTGTCACCGAGGTAAGTGTACGCATCACCGTGTTCATGTTGTTGTTAATGATGCTTGAATAAGTATCCATCGTCGACTCCAAAATATCGGAATAGATACTTGCCGTCTCCCGGGCCTGCGATATCTCAATGTTGACATCCTCAATCAAGTCAGCGTCCAACTCATCGATTTGCAGTTTAAACTTCAACTTCTGCAACAAGGTCTCATTGCCTCGGATAGACGTAATAAAATAAGTCAACGAATCCTGTAGTCTCGAAAGGCCTATCAAACTCTCATTGTTCACCTCGTGATCGAGGTTGTGTTTTGCTTTTTCAATAAGCACATTAATCTGCTTCAACCGTTTCAGATACCATACGGCACTGGAGAGAAACAGGCGGAAAATCATGTCCACATAGTCGGTGAAGCCATCGCCTCGCTTTTGCTGATAGCTCACGAAGTCAATCATCATATTGGTTTCATAATAGCATACCGTGATGGTGACATCGCGCTTGTGGATAATGCCTAAGGGCACCGTCGAATAGGGCGTCCTGCTGCGTATCTCCTTGACATAGGGAATACGCAAGATGATCAGCATCCATCCGTCGTCGTACTCATAGCGGGCACGCTCGTCGGTATCGCTGATATCGCTGAGGAAGTAGTCGGGAATGTGAAAAGTCTCTTCGAGTTCACGCTGGTCGTCGTCGGTCGGGCAGGTGACCTGTATCCAGCAGTTGGGCTGCCATTCTGGTATGGCGGTCAGTTTTTTGTCAATGTTCCAATATGTTCTCATTGCAGCTAATCTCCTTGATTACACCAATTACTGTGGGGATTAGCTCCTGGAGCTTAATCCTCACGCTCAATTCTCCAAGTTTTCCGCGTGATAATCGTCCATAAAATGTTATATTGGTTAAACGGCTGCAAAGTTAGCAATAATAAATTGCAAGCCAAAGTTTTTTGCCTATTTTTTTTGCGGCGCGATGTCACTTCCCTGCCCTCACTTTAGAGCGTCACAAGTCTGCTCGGCGGTAAAAAGCATTCCACCTGAGGCATGTGCAACACTTAAAGGTAGTTAAATATAAAACGCCAAACTTGTCGCCTACACCATAATGCCTTATTTTTGTACGGACAAACCCCAACTCTTAGTACCGACATGATTCAACTACGCGAGTTCGGGATAAGATTAGTATGCAAACAGCTCCAATTGCCTTGTCTTTTCCACATGCACAGGCAGTGCCTCTGGTTTGTTGTCAAAGAAGCAGTAGGCAGTGAGAGCCGAGCATAGGT
>JAFABV010000066.1 GCA_023425865.1 Bacteroidota bacterium
ATCCTCTATTGCTTCAATATCGCGCTTGAACGCTGCAAGCGTCCAGCCGTCCTTTTCTGTGCCGTCACCTTTCGGAACATTTATTCTACGAACTCCTTTCCATTTCTTGTCTTCCTGCGTTTGCGCCCTGTAATTTTCCGCATAATATCCGGTGTAGTCGCCCTCGATAATATCGAAGCTGGCGGCGATTACGTTTCCCCATGCATATTCGATCGTCTTTACATCGAGAATCTTTACGATGTACCCCCCGATTGGTAGCCGCTCCTGTCCCTCGCCCATTGCCTTTGCTTCTGCGTAGCCTTTTACTGGTTCCATTATTTGCTTTCTCCTTTATTGATTTTGATATTATAGTAGTCGCGGATTTTTCCGTCCACGTATTTTAGGTCGTTTTCGATCTCTAATTGATCAAACAGCCCAATAGGCGATTTTACGGTATCCATACCGTCAGTCTGTGTTCTGAAAGTATATTTGCCGTCTGTGACCTGTGTACGCAATACGATAGTGAACATCCCCTCGATCGTGATCTTTTCATCGAGCATCTTTCCGATGGTTTTTAATTTGACGTTGCCGTTTGCGTCTGTTTCTGTATGTCCCATAAAATATACGATCACATCTTCTGGAAGCCCTTTGATCACAAATTGGACAAGCGTCCAGAAGTTCAGCGCAATATCCGTAAATTTCTGGTAGCCTTGCATTTTGGCATTTCTCATAAATTCATTTGCCATGAGATATTGGCAATCGTCTATAGCGATGGATTTTGCCGTCGCTTTTTTCAAAACTTCCTCAATCTGTATATAATTATCCGAATTGAACGGCTTTATTTCCGATCGGAAAGGTAACGGTTTGCTTGCGACGTTGATAATCCCTAATTCGCCTTTTTTAAAGTCCCTCATACTGGACGATTTTCCGCTCCCTGATTGTCCTAAAATCATGACTGGTATTCCCATTTACCGTACCTCCCTTATTTCTATAAATTTTGCACCTTGTTTGATGAGCTCGCTTGCTATCCTGCGTCCTGGAAGCCCCGTTTCCCTTTGAAGCTCCTGTATTACCCGTAGCGCATCATCGTCGATCCGCACACGGTCTACCGTGATCGGCGCAGGCTTGTGTATCTCCAAAATAATCTTGTGCTCCATTATTTTTTCTCCGTTCCTTCCACGGCTACAGGACATCCATCGCCTCGGAAATTTATATTGTACAGCATCTCATTCGTGAGCCGGCACCAGTGCCGGCCGATCTCTCTTTCCGCTCTGCACCACGGACAGTACCTGCAACATATTTGGTCTTCTGGAAATGCAACTGTGAGCGTCACGCTACCCGTCGTATAGTATCGAACTCCGCTTTCGAACATCATGCGCACCCCTCAAAATAATTGATATTCCGTTTACAGGCAGCGATTTCGTTTTCGTAATAGTCCTTCATTTCATCCTTTAGATCGAAGGACAGCAATTCCAATTCAGTAACCGCGAACAGTTCTGCTTCCAATTCAGATAAGCGTTCTTCTTCGCGCTCAAGACGCGGGTCAACCGCCTTTGTCGCTTCATTTTCAAGCATCTTTGCATATTCACTCATTGACTTTTCCTCCTGTGCGCCTTATACTAAAGGCGAAGATAATTTTGTGGTTATTTTCTTAATCCGTGGGAGACCCACCTCCTGCGGATTTTTCTTACCCGGTTATGATCAACCATAGATACGCTGCGCCGAATATTAAGAGTAGCGTACCTGTGTTTATGATCCACCATAGCGGACTGCCTAGGCGAAGTTTGTACTTTTTCACAGCGCACATCCTTTCTGCCACGCGTCCAACCTGTCCCTATAAACTTTTACAATCCAATGCTTGTTTCCAATTTCGCCGGGTGCAAAGGCTATTCCGATGTTTGGATTAAAGCGTCCCTTGTGTATCGCAAATCCTAACTCTGCCGTTTCTCTGAAGCCAAGCAGCTTGCACGCCTCGGCGTTTGACATGATTTCTAGTGGCTGCATTTGCTTCTCCTTTCTTATGGTGTTGGTTTTACGCTGTCTTGCTTTTCAATTCATCAATAACCGCAAGAACTTTCGCTTCTTCTTCTTTAGATAGCTTCTTTGCTAACTTCCTGCTGAATGTCTCTTGGCATATTCCAAGCTCAGCCGCTACATCTTTGTGTCTGATACAATTATCGAAGATTAACCGCCTTATTCTCATGTTTTCCATGTCTTTCTCCTTTCTTCCTATAATGTCAATGCGTTGATATTGCCTTTCATTTGGTGTACAATCATGATGTTGTTATGTATAGTATAATTCTGATATCGGAATTTGTCAATACATTTAATTCTTTATTCGGAATTTTAATTTAAGGGGAAACTTTATGTCTTTAGAATTAACCGTCGCCCTAGCCGCCCTGATTGTCACGGCCATTTCAATTATTGTTCCCGCCTTGATTTCTCGCTCACAAACAAGGCTTGAAGTAAATAAAATTAAAATGAATGTTTTTGAAGATTATTTGGGTGGTGCCCTAGAGGTTCACCGTAGGTTAATGCTTAAAAAGGCGGTAAGCATACAACCGCTAGATGTTGAAGCGTTGTATTATTCTTTTTTAGAAAAAACTTATAAAACATGTGTATATTTGCCTCTGGCAGAAGAAAAGTATATATTCGACCTTGCTGAGTGTTCTCATTGCTGGCTCTGTCTATTTAGTAGGCACATAAAGGAAGTGGCAACAACTGCCTCTTTAGGCTATGAGGATGCCAACGGCGAGGAGGCTCAGAGCAAAAAAAGCCTTCAGGAGGCTTCCTTTTTTCTAGATGTTGCTTTTAAGGTCTCATCTTTAACAATACAATTAGATTACTTAAAAATGACTGGTAATAAATTTCAGATTTTTGCAGTTAAAAAAATTAGAGAAAAACTTCACACCCATTGTTCGAAATATCTCAAAGAAGCTGAAGGCGAAAAAAATCAAATGTTGAGTAGCGATCCAGAAATAACAGCACCAAGACCTACTATATAACAAATAAACATCGCTACCAGTAGCGGCGTGTGTTCAACAATTGATATAAATTCTTGTAAGGATAAAGTTACTTCAACGGCGCGATGCATTAGAAGCCAAATGATTGCAAGGATAATTCCTGCGAGAATTACCACCCTGCCTAGAACAACAAGAAACATAGTCTTACCTCCTATGGTAGTTTTGTATATATTATAATTCCGATTTCGGAATTTGTCAAAAGAAAGGTTTTATAAAAATGAATTTTTGGGAAATATTAAACTCGCTGTGCGAGGAGCGAAATACAACTGTCACCGCAACATTAAAAGAATTAAACATAAGCACCTCAAAGGGTACGGCATGGAAAAGCGGTTCTGTGCCTAACGGGGTATTCTTAGAAAAGCTCGCCGATTATTTCGACGTATCCACCGACTATTTATTAGGTCGAACGGAAGAACCAAATTTCATTTCAAAGCACGCTGCGTCAACTGTGGGAAATATTGAATATGATGACCTGCCGGAAGAAGCAATAGAAGAAATGGAAAACTACCGCGAATATTTAAGAGAAAAATATAAGAAAAAATAGTTTCACGCACCTAAATTGTCAATCTCTTGCTATATAATAGATACATAATAATAAGGGTGGTAGAAAAATGACACTTGGGGAAAGGATAGATCAATATATTTTTGATGAAGGAATAGCCGTTGAAGAAGTACCGCTACGGCACTATAACGGCTTCTATGACTATGAGAATGATTGGATTCAACCCATCATAACCATTAACAGCGAAATCGATTCAGAGACGCTCAAAACAGCGACAAAAGCGCACGAACTAGGACATCATTTTACACTAAGCACTGATTTGTTTTTTGCGCCCTACCTGATCAAGAGCCGGGACGAGCACAGGGCAAACAGATGGGCAGCAGAATACTATATGCCTATAGAAAAACTCATTGAATTGTTTGAAAAAGGTTGTCGAACGCCTCTCGACTTATCCGATCAGCTTGAGATACCTATTGAGCACTTATATAACGGAATTGATATGTATTGTCGAAAATACGGACAGTATAAGGATTTAGGGCAGTATAGAATCTTTTGGAATCCGTTTAACATCAAAAAAGACTTGCGGAGAAAGGCGAAATAGCGCCCTTCTACTGCACCGACACAAGGATGAAAGGAATATGCCATGAAGCGCAGAGCAAACGGTATGGGCA
>JAFABV010000067.1 GCA_023425865.1 Bacteroidota bacterium
CTATAGAAACATATTGCGAAGGCGGGAATGTTGTATTGGCTGTAAAAGACGAGGGGAATGGGATACATCCTGATATCGTTGACAAGTTAGGCACACCTTTTTTTACGACCAAAGAACAGGGGACCGGACTAGGTCTGGCTGTATGCTATAGTATCGCCCAACGTCATCAGGCCACCATAAAATACGACACAGGTGCCGGCGGAACCACTTTCTTTGTGGCTTTTTGTAAAAGCGGCCAGGAATAAGGCCCCGTAACTGTAAAAAAACTGCCTCAACCTTGTGTGAAGACAAGGTTGAGGCAGTTTTTGCGTATCAGAAAGGATACCCGGTTTCTGATAATAAGTAAGAACGGCTCAGGCTTTTGCCGGCGTTCTGAAAGGTTTTGAGTTAACTTAATTAAAAATAAACGGCATCATAAGCATCAGGGATATTATGCCAAGACATTGCATTAACTCTTTCATGTTCATTACCTCTTTCCTTTTACAAAATAATCTATTTTTTGCTAGCTGATAATTCGAGCAAAAATCAATATTAGTTAGTATATTAATGAAAAAAATGTTTCCCGTCAATAGTTTTTTGCTAATCTGCAATATTTTAGCTTAATGTGCGGAATTTTGTCGTCCCACTTGTTTTTCTGGCTTCTCTGTATTTTTCATAGTAAAACCTCCAGGTTTTCATCCGCGCATTCACGTTCATCCGGGAAAATCCTGCAAAGCCCGGCAACATATATTAATTAATAATCATTATTGTTTATATTTAGTATACAACCACATTTTGCATATTGTCAAGCCGCTTGATCCCCCAAAGTCATAGCCATCCTATTCATAAACAGAATGCATATTTGGCGGCAGCAATATTTATCCGGGAATTTATGTCTGGGATGGCATAGCTGCCAGAGGTGTGATAAAATTAACAAATGAAATAACAGAAGCTTATACGCAGAAAGAGGACGATGCAATGACAGCCTGGAGTGTATTTGAGGTTATGGGGATTATTGCCTTTGCCGTTTCGGGGGCGTTAATGGGTATCCAAAAACGGCTGGATGTATTTGGAGTTTTAGTATTGGCAGTAACGACAGCCATTGGCGGTGGCGTGCTGCGTGATGTAATAATCGGCAATACACCGCCATTGACCTTCCGTGATCCCACTTTTTTTATCATTAGCGCGGCAGCTACCGTTGCCGTTTTCTTTACCTACCGCTGGCTGGACCGGTTTAAACATACCATTCAGATCTTTGATGCCATCGGGCTTGGGGCTTTTACGGCCACCAGCGCCAACCTGGCCCTGCAGCATAACCTGGATTCGCTGCTTATTGTCACAACCGTGGCTGTTATTACAGGCATTGGCGGCAGTGTCATGCGCGATGTGTTCGTCAAAGAAATTCCCTATGTATTCCGGCAGGAAGTGTATGCCATAACCACCATCGCCGGCGCTATGGCCTTTTACTATGCGCAGGCTTACTTTACCGGTAACATCCCTTTGTATCTTTGTTTTGGTATTACAACAGGCTTGCGGTTTTGCTGCATTAAGTATGGCTGGAACTTCCCTGTCCTTAGCCTGGATTCTGAACGTGCGCTATCCGATAACCGCAATTCCGGCCGGTAATGGCCGGCGGCTGAGGCGTTAGTGGCAGATAAATTTCGCTTCATACCGAAAATTATATGAATTTTTTGCTGAGCTTTATTAAATTTTTTACGTTTTTTTGTGGTTTTTTTTGTTATATTGTTTTCAATATTGACTAACAGCACAATAAAGTATTTAATGTAATGTAAAGGATTATTTTGTCTAAGTAAGCAAAAAACCACAACATAATATTTGGCAAACTTATCGAAAGGTAAGGACGCAAAGCCATGGGTCTAAAGAATCTGTTTCTATGATTGCCAGGTTGCTATAACTACTAACTAATCGTCAGTATTGGCAGCAAACAATCTGGCGTTTTTTTATTTTCTCAGAGATTTCTTTGCCTCGTTTTTGCATTTTGGCCAATAAAAAAATGATGTAAAAGGGAGTCTTGCCGATGAAAATTCAAAAAATTCAAACCCGGTTACTTATCATCTTGTTACCCCTTATTATCGTGGTGCTGGGAGCTCTGGCCGGTGTCAGCCAGTATCTTTCCAAGCAGGCGCTGGTGAAGAGCGTTGATGAAACTGCCATTGCAATTGGCAGTGATTACGCTAACCGTGTGCAGGTTGACGTAGAAAATATGGTTACGCAGCTGGAGGACCTGGCAAGTACGCCTAATGTTCGTGCCGGTACGGATAAAATGCAGATTGAACAGGCGATGGCTGAGATGCAAAAGCGGCGCGGTACTTTTGACGTTATGGTTTTTGCCTCGCCTGCGGGAGAAGGATTTTCCAGTGCCGGAACGACTTCTTCTTATGCCGACCGTGAATATTTTAAAAAGGTAATTGCCACCGGTAAATCGGTTGTTTCCGATCCGCTGGTATCCAAGGCAACCGGCAAACAGGCGGTTGCTTTGGCCGTGCCGGTAATGAATAACGGAAAACTGACCGGTGTTCTTATCGGTACTTTTTCCATGGAACGTTTGAGCAACATGCTGAAAAAAGTAAAATTTCTCGATACCGGCTATGGAATGCTGGCCGACAACAGCGGCGTGCTGATTGCTCACCCCACACGGCCCGAGCTGGCCGGCAAGCTCAGTCTGCTTGATAAGCAGATTAATTCCGAACTTAAGCTGCCGCAGAACGCACTGGATGACCGGCTGATCCAGATATTCAAGCAGTCTGCGCAGGACGGTCAGCAGTCGCGGGGGATATATACTTTTGTTGACGGTGTAGCAAGAATCGCAGTGGCTACACCAATAGACCTGTCGGGAGATCAGCGCTGGGTCATGATGGTGGCGGCGCCGGAGGCCGAAGCTACCAAAGCAACCGACGCACTGGCCCGCACTATGCTGATCATGGCGGTTATCTGCCTGCTTATTGCCGTAATCGCCATTATTGTAATGGCTAAACACATTGCCAAACCGATCATGGTGATTCGCGATGAATGCCTGCTATTGGCGCAGGGTGATTTACGGGAGCAGGAAGCCCAGGTTTCCTCGGAAGATGAAATAGGTCAACTGGCCCGGGGCTTCCGGGAAATGCGCACGCAATTACGCGGACTTATTGGCAAAGTGCACTCGCAGGCCGAGCAGTTGGCCGCTTCAAGTGAAGAACTGACAGCCAGTGCCGACCAATCCGCCCAGGCTGCCAATCAGGTGGCCGTCTCTATTACCGATGTAGCGACAGGCGCGGGTGAGCAGCTGGCAGCAGCAGATACAGCCGCCGGCGTAGTCCAGGAAATGTCGGCCAGTATTCAGCAGGTGGCAGCCACCACCAATGAAGTTGCCGCACAGTCGACCCAGGCGGCCGCTAAGGCCGATGAAGGCAACCGTTCGGTCAATAAAGCCGTAGCGCAGATGACCCAGATTGAGAATACGGTTAATACTTCCGCCAAGGTGGTAGCGGCACTGGGCGAACGCTCCAAGGAAATTGGCCAGATTATTGCCACTATCGCCGGCATTGCCGGGCAGACCAACCTGTTAGCGCTTAACGCGGCCATCGAAGCGGCCCGGGCCGGTGAACAGGGGCGGGGC
>JAFABV010000071.1 GCA_023425865.1 Bacteroidota bacterium
TGTACTCCATGAATAACGTTGTTCTGGCCGACGGAGCTTACGTGACATCGCATGACTTCAGTTTCGGAACATTTTACGCGCTATATACCATTAGCGTTGCCTTCTTCATGCCGACCATAGCCATAGCTAATTCTGTCGCCTACGCCAACCTTGAGTCAGCGGGAAAAGACCCAGTCGTCGCATTCCCGCCAATCAGGGTTTTCGGGACGATCGGGTTCATAGTCACGATGCTACTCGTTAATTTCATGAGAGACCCGCAGGGAATACAATACCAGCACAGCTATTACCAGTTCCTCACATCAGGTGCGCTAAGCATCGTCCTATTCGCATATGCGCTCACTCTTCCTGGCGTTCCTATCGAGAGAAACAACAGCAAAAGTTTCATGGAGCAGACCGGCCTCAAGGCATTTTCACTTTTCAAGAAGAAAGAGATGGCCATCTTCTTCATTTTCTCAATGCTCCTGGGAGCTGCCCTGCAAATCACGAATGGGTACGCTAACACTTTCATCTCGTCTTTTGCAAATAATCCTGAATATGCCAGCACTTGGGGGGCCAATAACGCAAACGCACTGATCTCCATCAGCCAGATGTCTGAAACTCTCTGCATCCTGTTGATCCCATTCTTCATGAAACGCTTTGGAATAAAAGTCGTGATGCTCATTTCCATGTTCGCCTGGGTGTTCAGATTCGGTCTGTTCGGTGCAGGCAACCCTGGGGCTGGGGTTTGGATGTTCATCCTCTCCTGCCTTGTCTACGGCGTTGCCTTTGATTTCTTCAACATCTCGGGCTCCCTTTACGTTAACAAAATGACGACGGAAGACATCCGCTCTAGCGCTCAAGGACTGTTCATGCTGATGACAAACGGCTTAGGAGCCTCTATTGGCACTTGGGTGGCAGGCAAAGTCGTTAACCACTATGTCTACAACGCTGCCAACCCAGACTGGTCCGCTGCTTGGTACGTTTTCGCTGGCTATGCCTTCGTAGTCGGCATCTTGTTCCTTATCCTATTCAGAGATCCCGATAGACATAAATCCGGAGCTGCCGCATAACCCTGCTACTCGGTTCGGCAGAGATTGAAGACCTTCCGCTTTGTCATGCAATATCTAATATCGAAGCACCAGTACTCGTTGTGTGGCCTCGAATTGCAGGATGATGTCATGTAATTAGGATTGAATCCGCTTAGAATCAACTCGTTCATGCTAATCGACTTGACTTTGCCGTCAACTAAAGCGGCCAGAATCTCGTAGTTCCGGCTGAGGGCATTGAGTATCTTGAGGCGCTTGTTGCGGAACTTCATATTCGCTATGCTATGGTAATGGTATTTGTTCTTGCAATGGTCAGAACAGAAGACCTTATCCTTTCTGCTGCCATAAGGAATAGGATTCCCGCATTCCAAGCAATTCTTCCCCTCGTGTTCTTCTTTCTCGCTCATGATCTTCCCCTTCTGTCTTAGTTTCAAAATTGAGAAATGCGTGGAATATTAACAAATGAAAATGAAAATTCAACGCAAATGTTTTTTGAGATACCTGAATTTTTTCTTGAAAAGATGCATGAATATGCTGTCTTGACGCACAATAATTTTTATATGCTAGCTAAAAACCAGAAGTCGGATAAAGAAACAGAAAAACATTAAGAATGTTTCTTTCAGGGTGCTTCTGTTGCGGATTTTTCTACTTTACTTTGCATCAAGCTAAACACAAACTTGAAAAATGGAACAGCTAAACAGAATCGAAATCCGTGGCAATGTCGGCAATGTCAACATCGTCAAGGTCGGAGAGGGAAAAGTCGCTCATTTCTCCGTAGCAACTAATTACGCCTATAAAGGCAGGAACAACGAGCCTGTGATCGAGACAACCTGGCACACAGTGACCGCCTGGGAGGGAAGAAACATTCCAGACCTGGGGATCATATCTAAAGGATGCCCTATTTACGTGCGGGGAAGACTTAAGAACCAAAAGTACAAAGCCAGCGACGGTATCGAGAGAACAAGCTACGAAGTCATCGCAGATGTCGTAGAGCCTGTAGATAAACAGACTGCGGCTCAATACGGAGGATGACCTTCAGACATTCCTGAGGAAGGCGATTAGTTGCCATCCCGCTCGGTAGCAAAGAGGGGCAGGTTATTGATAAAGAATTTGCTACCGAGTTTTATTTTAACAAAAACTTCACATATTGCATTATTTACAGAAACAGTTGTGTTATAGATACTTAGACGCATCAATATCAATAAAATTTCAGATAAATGCTTGCAAGTCTAAAAATAATAACTATATTTGCAACAGACTTTTCGGTAAGCGGAAAGGCCGGAGAAAGCCGAAGCGGAATTCCTTGATAGCTTTCAAGGCCGCCAGGCAGCAGAAATGCCGGTAGCTAAGACTCCTTCTCCGGAATTCCTTACCGCAACGGAGAGTTTTAGAAAGATAAAGTCCCGGAGTTTCCTTCGGGACTTTTCGTTTGCATCCATGTCTGTCAGACCTTGTAGAACCAAGCCACCAGCACGGCAAAGAATTTCGACGGGAGGAACTTTTTAGCGAAAACGGCCAGATGCTCGATAAAATTCGAGATCACATATGAGTTCCGAGGATTCTTCTTAGAGACGATCCTCACGACCTTCTTAGCAAGCACATCCGGCCCCATCCCATTAGTCTCGTCATTCTGGAAGCCCGCCAGTGATCGGGCATATTTCGGATAGTAATTCGCAACTGATGCTGGATCTACGCACTGACGAGATGAAGTGAAGTTCGTATGGAAATCTCCTGGTTCTATGACTATGACCTTCACGCAAAAGTCCCGAAGTTCCAGCCGCAGAGCCTCACAATAGCCCTCAATAGCGAATTTACTGGCGGAATAAAGGCCTTGAAAAGGAAGTCCGATCAGGCCACCTATCGAGCTGATGCACAATATTTTGCCGCTGCGCTGTTTCCGCATCGCCGGGACTACATGATGTAAGAAACGCACCATTCCTAGCCAGTTCACGTCCATCTGCCTGCGAGCCTGCTCAATGGAACAGCATTCCAGAGGGCCGCCAAACCCCATGCCCGCATTATTGATAAAGACATCTATGCGGCCTTCTTGCTTAAGGACTTCGTTCACTGCAGCTTCGACCGATGCGTCATCCGTAACCTCAGCCTGAATATAATGCACCCCGGGCAGAAATTCTTTAGCATGTCGATGCGTGCCGTAAACAGCATGTCCTTCCTTGGAAAGACTCTCAGCCATGGCACGGCCGAAACCAGAAGTAATGCCCGTGATGAGGATGATCATTTAATTATCTCGAGTTTATGAAATATTTTGTCCAGGATGTCGATGCCTTTGTCAACCTGCGCCATAGAATGCGTAGCCATAAGCGCAAAACGGATGATGATTGAATCCTGTGGCACTGCAGGAGGAATTACAGGGGTAATGAACAGACCATCTTCCAAGGCCATTTTCACAGCAGCAAGGCATTTATCCGTGTCGCGAACGTAAAGAGGGAAGATCGGGGATTCTGTAACGCCTATGTCAAAACCTCTGCGAATGAACTCTTCGTGAGCATGATTTGTCATATCCCACAGATGCTGAATCCTCTCCGGCTCGGTGAGCATGATGTCCAGCGCCTTGTTCACTGCAGCAACATTAGCAGGTGGCATGGATGCGCTGAATATGAGCGATCTGGCGCAGTGCTTGATGAAATTTATGACGGGTTTGCTGCCAGCTATGAATCCACCTAACGAACCGAAAGACTTCGAAAAAGTGCCCATGATGAGGTCCACCTTGTCAGTAAGCCCGAAATGGTCCACCGATCCTCTTCCGTGGTCGCCGAAAACGCCGAATCCATGAGCGTCATCGACCATGACAGCGGCGTTATATTTCTCTGCAAGGTCAGTTATCACTGGCAAGTTTGCGAGATCTCCTGTCATAGAGAACACCCCATCGACGACTATCAGTTTTGGAGCATCGGGCTCGGCAAGCTTGAGCTTCTTTTCAAGCGTGACCATATCATTGTGGGCGAACTTGAAAACCTTGCTCTGGGACAGGCGCGCCCCATCTATGATACAGGCGTGATCGTAAGAATCCAAGAACAGATATCCTTCGTGAAAACCAAGAAGGCTGACTACGCCAAGGTTTACCTGGAATCCAGTACTGAAGGTCACGGCATCTTCTTTGCCAACGAATTCGGCAAGTCTCTTCTCCAGAGCCACATGAATATCGAGCGTGCCATTCAAAAAACGAGATCCTGAGCAGCTAGTGCCATATTTATCAATGGCGGCCTTAGCGGCATCTTTAAGTCTAGGAT
>JAFABV010000020.1 GCA_023425865.1 Bacteroidota bacterium
TTTAAGTACGTGGTGGTAGACGCGAAACCAAGTGATCTACACATGTCCAGGTTGAAGTCCGGGTAACACCGGATGGAGGACCGAACCAATAAGCGTTGAAAAGCTTCTGGATGAGATGTGTGTAGGAGTGAAAGGCCAATCAAACTTGGAGATAGCTCGTACTCCCCGAAAGGCATTTAGGTGCCGCGTGCAGTGTTCCGCATGAGAGGTAGAGCGACCGATAGGTCGAGAGGGCTTCACCGCCTATCAAGACCTGACGAACTCCGAATGCTCATGCGCCGCAGCTGTGCAGTAAGGGGGCGGGTGCTAAGGTCCGTCCCCGAGAGGAGAAGAATCCAGACCGCCGTCTAAGGTCCCGGAATTCTGCCTGAGTTAGTCTAACGAAGTCTGGTCCCCGTGACAGCTAGGATGTTGGCTTGGAAGCAGCCATTCATTCAAAGAGTGCGTAACAGCTCACTAGTCGAGGGTCCGGGCGTGGATAATAATCGGGTATAAGGCAGATACCGAAGACGCGGGATAGCAATGTTAAAAGTATCGGTAGGGGAGCATTCCATGTGCGTTGAATGCGAGGGGACGACCCTTTCTGGAGCGCATGGAAAAGCAAATGTAGGTATAAGTAACGACAAGGAGGGTGAGATCCCCTCCCGCCGCAAGTCTAAGGTTTCCCGGGCAATGCCAGTCATCCCGGGGTCAGTCGGGTCCTAAGTCTCAGCCGAATGGCGAGGGCGATGGCAGAAACGGTCAACATTCCGTTACTACCATGAGGGGCGACGTGGTGACGGAGCAGTGACACGGCCGCGGGGCGACGGAAGTCCCCGTTGAAGGGCGTAGGCTATGAAGAGGGCAGGCAAATCCACCCTTTGAGCTGAAACCTGACAGTATGGAGTCCTCCCCGGAGGAGTCCAATAGCGCCGGTAATCATACTCCCGAGAAAATCCGCTAAGCTCAACCTTCATGGTACCCGTACCGCAAACCGACACAGGTAGACGGGTAGAACATACTAAGGCGTTGAGAGATTCATGGTTAAGGAACTAGGCAAACTGACCCTGTAACTTCGGGATAAAGGGTCCTCATAGCAATATGAGGCGCAGAGAATAGGTCCAGGCAACTGTTTAACAAAAACACAGGGCTGTGCAAACACGAAAGTTGAAGTATACAGCCTGACACCTGCCCGGTGCCGGAAGGTTAAGAGGAGAGGTCATCCTTCGGGTGAAGCCTTGAATTGAAGCCCCGGTAAACGGCGGCCGTAACTATAACGGTCCTAAGGTAGCGAAATTCCTTGTCGGGTAAGTTCCGACCTGCACGAATGGTGTAATGATCTGGACGCTGTCTCAACCATGAGCTCAGTGAAATTGTAGTATCGGTGAAGATGCCGATTACCCGCGATGGGACGAAAAGACCCCGTGAACCTTTACTATAGCTTAGCACTGACCTTGGTCATCCGATGTGTAGGATAGGCCGGAGGCTTTGAAGCGCGCACGCCAGTGTGTGTGGAGCCATCCTTGAAATACGGCCCTTTGGCTGTCTGAGGTCTAACGCGCATGTCGCGCGGACACTGCTTGGTGGGTAGTTTGACTGGGGTGGTCGCCTCCAAAAGCGTAACGGAGGCTTCCAAAGGTGCCCTCGGGCCGATTGGTAACCGGCCTTACAGAGTGCAATGGCATAAGGGCGCTTGACTGGGAGGCAGACATGCCGAGCAGGCAGGAAACTGGGGCATAGTGATCCGGTGCAAGTGTATGGAAACTGCATCGCTCAAAGGATAAAAGGTACTCCGGGGATAACAGGCTGATCCCCCCCAAGAGCTCATATCGACGGGGTGGTTTGGCACCTCGATGTCGGCTCGTCACATCCTGGGGCTGGAGAAGGTCCCAAGGGTTGGGCTGTTCGCCCATTAAAGTGGCACGCGAGCTGGGTTCAGAACGTCGTGAGACAGTTCGGTCTCTATCTATCGTGGGCGCAGGAGTTTTGCGTGGTGCCGTCACTAGTACGAGAGGACCGTGATGGACAGACCTCCGGTTTACCGGTTGTGCCGCCAGGTGCACCGCCGGGTATCTGAGTCTGGTATGGATAAGCGCTGAAAGCATCTAAGCGCGAAGCCTTCCGCAAGATGAGAACTCCCTTTAGGGTCGTCATAGACGATGACGTTGATAGGGTGCAGGTGTAAAGACGGTGACGTCAAAGCCGAGCACTACTAATTGCCCGAGACTTTCTTCACGCTCTCATTCTTTCAGTTGTAGTCAGTACACGATGTTCTATTGTCTTGCTTGTGGAGATACGTCACCTATACGGCCGTATCGCCTGACGTTGTCTGACGTGGAGAGTAATCTCCGGCAGGCTTGTATGACCCAGAGTGATATGGTACGCCGGTAATCAGGTGGTTATTGCGGCGGGGTCCCACCTCTTCCCATTCCGAACAGAGAAGTTAAGCCCGCTTGCGCCGATGGTACTGCAATGCAATGTGGGAGAGTAGGTAGCCGCCTTTTTTCAACAACAAGCCCCGAGGATAGAAATATCGTCGGGGTTTTTTGGTTTGTTGGTGGGCTGGTCTGTTGGCTTGTTGGTGGGCTGGTCTGTTGGTCTGTTGGTGGGCTGGTCTGTTGGTTTGTTGGTGGGATGGTCTGTTGGTCTATTGATGGTTGATCTGTTGGTGATATAGTTTGCATTCTATTTTTTCTGGTATCTGACACATTTACTAGTCCTCTACGGAATCATATTCTTTTTACCAAATTGCGTATCTTGTCGTTATGATGGTATCTCTGATTAGGTTTATTATTTCATTAGTTTGGGACCTTTCAACCCTTTTGTGACAAATACATATTGGAAATAGTCGGTAGTGGTCTTACTTTCGTCTGGTTTGATATTACCACCTGTTAGGAACGGCATAGTAGAATGTTGCTTCACAAAATCAAGACCTTTAGTGAATGGGGAGTTCTCTGCGTCAAGTCTACATATTGCGATTGCGGGTGAGTCAAAAGCCTTGTCAATATTTACGATATTATGGAAGTACATGATAGGCCCATTGATGCTTATCCATTCTGTCATTTCATCTTCTGGTGTAGGAATTCCGCTTCCTTTAGGTATGTAGGCAAAGCTATTGAGCGCAAGATGGGCAATTGACAATACATGATTCTTATTGCTTTTTATCCATGCAGCGAAGGGTTGAATACCATTATAGTTTGCTTGGAAAACATGTGCTTGACCAGTAGAGCAGAATACAGACGCAGAATCACTGACCTTTTGCCTTAAAAGTTTGTAATTGGCAATCATTGTGCTGTCACGCCTACCTTTGTAGTCAGCTTTGTTACCCAATAGTCCATAGACTTTGATCCGTTTTCCTTCGGGAAGAGTTTTATTATAATGGTATATATTCTCCCATTTTGTGATATATTCTTGATTGTAACGTTGAGGAATGTTATTCTTAAGATTTGTTGCGCTTTGCTTCAGTAGTTTTATGTCCATTGGGCTTGTCCCAAGAAACTTATTAAGTAGGTCTGCATCTTCTGTGAAACTCTCGTTGAAATAGTCTTTTACACCGAATTTCTTATTCAGATATCTGAGTAATTCTGCATCGAAAATCTGGTTGCGACTAAATCCATGTATTTCGCCTAAGATAAAGACTGTAGGAACTTTAATGTCAGCAAACAATGATGTGTCTTTGATGACACAATCATGCTCTAATCGCCATTGGTGTTGCTTGATATAAGATATTTTATTATCGTCTACTTTGCCTGGATATTGCCAGCTACATAACATGAAATAGATTATTGGCATAATCAACAGGACTGCAAGTCCACAGAAGATTATCATAAGAATCTTCTTCATTTTTTTCTTCGATTTCTTTAGTATCTCAATTTTGATTTGACCGAACTTAATGTTCTCTTGATGTTTTCGAGTAATAACCTCTTGATAGTCGCAAAGATAACATTTTTATCGAATATAATGGAAATAGGACGGGGTATAATTCTAAACGTAGGTTTGATGATTTATCCTATTATTCGTGAGGGTAAGCGTATTCTCTTCACTCGTTTCCCAATGTTGTATCTTAAACGCGCCTTTTTTAATCTATGTGCTTCTCAAAAAAGGTTGGTATTATTCGTTTAATCTAAAAATAATTAGTATCTTTGCATCCGCAAATGCAGCAATGCATGTGAATATGGGCAAGTCTCTTACGGCTAGCTCCCTCGGAATCCCCCAGGACGGGAACGTAGCAAGGGTACTTGGTTGTAGCGGCGCGATAAGAATCGCTTGCCCACCTTCGCCTCTTTAGCTCAGTTGGCCAGAGCACGTGATTTGTAATCTCGGGGTCGTTGGTTCGAATCCGACAAGAGGCTCTCCTTATATCTTTTCGTTTTCTTCATATTTATCCAAGGCTACTTGCATTTTTTCTTTGCCTTGCAATATGATTTCACAAGCTTTCTCGTAGTCAAACAGCCCGTATAAATCCATGGGGAACTCCACATATATATCTGGAGGATTAAGTTGTACGGCCATCTGCGCATTCTTTTGTATGTTGAGTCTCGCTACCCTTGTTGCCAAATTGAAATAGTTGGTTGCGCTGTCAGGTTTGAAAAATGGAAGCTTCTGCCAGTAGTTTCTCTCTGTTTCATTGAGTTGTGCTTTATTTTTGTTATTGTCATTTTGGTATGGGTTTTGGTTCTCACCGCAAACGTTGACTGCAATTACGAGGGTATTATCGTTTTTGTTGATGTGACTTAGTGGGAGGACATTTTGCACCGAGCCATCGACATACAAGTGTTGATTATCGCTCACAGGTTTGAAAAAGCAAGGTATAGATATGGATGCCCGTATGGCCTTGGTCAATAGTCCGTGTCGAAAGATTTCCTCTTTTCCGCTGATGATATCTGTTGCTGAACAACTAAATGTGATGGGTAAATCTTCAATCTTAGCATCATCAACCCATTGTTTTAAGACTTCGGTAAGATGATTACCATTGGCAATATGGTCACGACCAGGTGAGAAGTCAAGGAGTTGCATGGTTTGTTTACGTGTCAGATTACTTACTTTTTCATGCAGTTCATGTAATTTTCCTGCAGCAAACAGTCCTCCAACCAATGCTCCCATGGATGTACCGGCAACAGTCGTTATCTGGTATCCTCGTTCCTGAATTGCTTCAATCGCGCCGATATGGGCTAATCCACGAGCACCTCCACCACTTAATACGAGCGCGACATCTTTTTTGCGCTCATGGCGGGGCATATATTTTCTCAAAAAGTTGACGATATTCATATCCTATTATACTTCTAAGAAGCAAATGTACAAAGAATAAAATGAATAGTCTTCTTGTTAGTGATAAATTAATGTAACATATTTAGGTTTTCTTTTTTCGATGGCAGATTACTGTTGTCTCCATTGTGCTCTGTACTGATTAATGAAAAGCACCATATCTAAAGATTATCACGGAGCTGTTGTACACCCTATCGGAAGTCAGTGATGTGAGTCGTGTAAAATACGAAAGTAGGAAATAAATACCAATCACGGGTATTTATTTCCTACTACTCGTTTATGCTATTTGTCTTGCTTTTCGTTGGAAACGAAATATGGCAAGCTCTTTGGCTTTAGCAAA
This sequence comes from Bacteroidota bacterium, assembly GCA_023425865.1. GTDB lineage: Bacteria > Bacteroidota > Bacteroidia > Bacteroidales > Bacteroidaceae > Prevotella. The sequence goes on from JAFABV010000020.1 coordinate 5,585, forward strand.
TCTTGCGAGAGCCGTCGCTGATAACCACATCAATGACTTCTGGCTCATGGCCGTACTTCTCATTGAATTTTGCTTTGGCATCAGCAATGAACTTGTCGTATAAGTCGTTCTTCACGAGGTTGATGGTGCATCCACCGAAGCCACCACCCATGATACGGCTACCGGTAACTCCGTTTTCCTTGGCCAGATCATTGAGATAGTCGAGCTCCTCACACGATACCTCATATTCTTTGCTCAATCCGTAGTGAGTTTCATACATCTTCTGCCCTACAGTCTCGTAGTCACCTTTTTCTAATGCCTCACTAACAGCCAGCACACGATCAACTTCACCTAAAACAAAGTGAGCGCGGGTGTAGTCTTCCTCAGAAACCTTAGCCCTCACAGCCTCAAGGTCATCCCAGTTAGCGTCACGAAGCGTGTCAAACTTCCTGTCGGGGAATTGCTCGTTCAACGCTTTGACCACATTCTCGCAAGAGTTGCGGCGGTCATTGTAGGGTGAACCCTTCAGTTCGTGTTTAACTTTAGAGTTGAGTAGCACCAGTCTATACTCCTTCGGGTTAAAGGGGAAGTATTCAAATTCGCGGCTTCGGCAGTCCAGTCTCATCAGTTTACCTTCCTGACCAAATACAGACGCAAACTGATCCATAATGCCACAGTTCACTCCTATATATTTATGCTCAGTAGCTTGACCAGCCAGTGCCAAGTCCCACTTCGACACCTTATTGTCTCCAAAGAGGTCATTAAGGGCAAAGGCAAAACAGCTCTCAAGAGCGGCACTTGAAGACATACCTGCACCAAGGGGAACATCACCGGCGAAAGCGGCATTGAAAGGCTTTACGTCTACTCCCAGTGCTTTCATCTCTTGTACAATACCGTAGATGTATCGAGCCCATGTTGCCTTAGGTCCTACAGGATCATCGATCGTGAAATGAGCCATGTCTTTAAGGTCAATGGCATACACGTTGATGGTTTTCTGTCCGTTTGGTCTAATCTCCGCAACAATACCCTTATCTACGGCACCCGGGAAAACAAATCCTCCATTGTAGTCGGTGTGTTCGCCGATGAGATTGATACGTCCGGGTGAAGCATATATATTTCCGGTTTTACCGTCGAAATGCTTGATAAAGCGACTTCTTACTCTTTCAATATCCATAAGTCAAAAAGTTAGAGGGTTAATACTATGATCGACAGATTATTTTTATTCTACTGGGATGTCTTTGTTGACATTCTTGCATCCTACGACAGCATAGAGCAGCATATAGCCCATAGAAAGGAGCGGTACGATGTAGCTCAGCATATAACCTCCATTGTCTGCAATGAAGTTCTGGGCCAGAGGCAAAAGGCCACCACCTACTACCATCATCATGAAAATGCCAGATGCCTGAGCCGTATACTTGCCTAAGCCCTCGGTAGCGAGGTTAAAGATACTTGGCCACATCACCGACGTGCATAGTCCGCAAAGCACCAATAGTAAGGCGCTGAGTGGAACTGTTGTCATCTGGAATGCGGTTCCTGTGAACAGTGGCATGCTTGTGGTGATAGATTTAGGAATGAAGATGGCCAAGAGAATCAGACAGATTCCAAGCGATGTGGCAAAGATCATCATCTGGCGTGAAGAAACCTTACCGCCGATAAAACTGGCAATAAAACGTCCGATCAGCATGAGGAACCAGTATGTACCAGCTACGAAACCGCCGATGGTTGCCGCGTTGGCAATAGCTGCAGGATTGATCCAGGCGCCATTGGCTGTCGTGTCGGAGATATAGAAATTGAGTGTTCCTGGTATACCCACTTCAACACCCACATAAACAAAAATAGCGATAACGCCAAGTGTGAAGTGGCGGAAAGCCCAAGGAGAATGCTCAAACTGAGTCTTATCCGTGGTCTTACCCATTTTGGGATCCTCGATAGGAATGAAATTCAATACAACGAACGCGATGGCAAAAACAGCCAAAGCAATGTATAGTACCAAGTTTACGTCCACCATCTTGGTATTAGCGGTTACTGTGCCAATGAGAGCACCCACGAGCATCGGGGTCAGCGTACCCGAAAGAGAGTTCAGTGTACCGCCAATCATATTGAGCTGGTTTCCGCGGTTGCCACCGCCACCGATAAGGTTCAGCATTGGATTGACCACGGTATTCAGAATACATACCGAGAATCCAGAAATGAAGGCTCCTAAAAGATACACGGTAAATCCACTGATGTCAGCCCCTAACTTACCAGACAGGAACTGGATTAAGACACCGATGAATCCGGTAGCAATACCGGCAAGAGCCGTTTTTTTGTAACCAATCTTGGTGAGTAGTTTACCTGCGGGAATACCCATAAACAGATACGCCAGGAAGTTCATGGCGTTACCCAGCATTCCAATCATGTTTGCACTACCGCTGTCGGCGAACACGTTTTTCCAGATGACTCCGATAGGAGCGGCGAGGTTAGTTACGAAAGAAATCATTGCGTATAGCAGCATCATTGTGATGATGGCAATGAGGTTCCCTTGTTTGTTTTGCGTTTGTTCCATTTTTTGTTGATTCATTTCTTGTTATAGTTGATAATGTAAGGATGAAGACCTATCAACATAGGCCTTCATCCTTTTTTTATTTTTCAACACCAAAGCGGTAGATGGTTTTTTGTTTGTATTGCTCGCCCTGATTCAATACCACAGAGGGGAAATAGGGGTGGTTAGGTGAGTCGGGGAAGTGCTGGCATTCGAAGCATATTCCCGAGCGTCGGGGGAATGTGGCTCCATTCTGGCCTTTATAGCCATCGGCCCAGTTGTCAGTATAGAGTTGAACACCCGGTTCTGTGGTAAACACTTCGAGTGTGCGTCCACTTGTAGGCTCGGTAATGCGGGCTGCAAAGCTCAGTTCGCCCACTTCCTTCTTATTAAGTACGAAGCAATGGTCGTAACCTGCCCCGTTTTTGATTTGCTCATCATCGGCATCAATGTCTTTGCCCACCTCCTTAGGTGTACGGAAATCAAATGGTGTTCCGGCCACAAAGCGTATTTCACCTGTAGGAATTGAGGTGTTGTCGATGGGGAGATAATAGTCCGCGTTGATTTCACATTTCAGGTTCTCAATGGTGGGCGTAGGGTTGGCTATACCCGTTAGCGAGAAGAATGCGTGATGTGTGAGGTTTACAATGGTTTTCTTGTTGGTAGCCGCGAGATAATCGATTACCAGTTCATTGTCTTCTGTCCAGGTATAAATTACAGTGGTCTTAAGTTCGCCCGAGTAGCCCTCCTCGCCATACGATGACACATAGTGGAGTACGAGTGTGTGGTCGTTCATCAACTCGGGGTCCCATACGCGGGCGTTAAAGCCACGTTTTCCTCCGTGAAGCGCGTTCGGACCATTGTTTACTGGTACGAAATACTCTTTGCCATGTAATGTAAATCGACCTTTGGCGATACGGTTGCCAAAGCGGCCAATGAGCGTTGAGAGGTATGGCTCTGGAGAATTGATGACATCCTGAATATTGTCGTGCCCTTGTATGACGTTGGCTTTCACCCCGTTTCTGTCGGGAACCATGACAGCAACCAATGCGCCGCCATAGTTTGTTATAGCCACTTCATTGCCATCGCTGTTTCTGAGAACAAAAAGATCTGTCTTTTTCCCATCAATAGTGGTCTGAAAGTCCTCTCGTCTCAGACCACAACAGTTTTGTGTCTCTACTGTGTTCGTCATAAAAATAAGTTTTTAGTTATCTCTTGTTTCTGCAAAGTAAAGAAAAATAAACGATAACTGCAAACTTAACTATGAAAATTATATGACGCTATGGTGTTAAAAATCGTTTACCGCCAGCAGGTCGGCAACGATGTAACTTGAGCCACCTATGAAGATGAAATCGTCTTTGTCGGCCTCTGATTTCGCGGCCTGATAGGCTTCTTGCACAGATTCATAGAGCTTTCCCGTCAGTCCATGGCTTTGTGCCTTAGAGGCGACAGCCGATACTGGCACGGCTCGCTTGCTCGAAGCCTGTGTCCAATAGTATATGGCATCTTTGGGTAGAAGCGTCATCACCGTGTCAATATCCTTGTCATCGACCATGCCGAAAACCATGCGCAGTTGCTTACAGGGTTGCGCCTTGATTTGTGGGGCAAGCCATTGCCATCCGCCAACATTATGTCCCGTATCGCATACAACCAGAGGCTGATGCCCTATGGTTTGCCATCGTCCAAGGAGTCCGGTCGTGGCAGTTACTTGTGAGAGACCTTGTCGTATGTTTTCCTCATGGATATGGAGTTTAGGCATACCCTTCGGCTTTGCCCAGTTCTCCGGTGTCTTTCCCTGGATGATATTGACGGCCCATAGTATCGTGTTGGTGTTCTTCACCTGATAATCGCCCCCTAATTCCCCATACACGGTCCCGTGGCCGCGGGTAATATATTCACGTCCACCTTTCTCACATGGTACAGACGACAACACTTCGGGTTCGTCTTCGGCAAACACGATGGGGGCATCCATCTCTTTGGCCTTGGCTTCAAACACCTGTCTTGTCTCCGGATGGTTTTCGCCTATCACTACAGGCACCCCGTGTTTGATGATGCCCGCTTTCTCTCCGGCTATCAAGGGTAGGGTATTACCCAGAAATTGGGTGTGGTCAAAACTGATATTGGTAATGACCGAAACTTCGGGAGTGATGATATTGGTGCAGTCAAGCCTTCCGCCCAATCCCACCTCTATTACTGCCACGTCCACCGCCTGCTCCTTGAAGTAGAGTAGGGCGAGTGATGTCGTGAGCTCGAAGAAAGAAGGATGAAGCGGCTCAAAAAACGCGCGTTCGGCTTCTACGAAGTCGATGACCCGCTGTTGGCTGATTGGCTCTCCGTTGACGCGTATGCGTTCACGAAAGTCCACGAGATGGGGAGAGGTGTAGAGCCCGACCTTGTATCCAGCCTGTTGCAGAATTGCAGCCAGCGTGTGCGAACAGGAGCCTTTGCCATTGGTGCCAGCCACATGAATGGTTTTGTAAGCACGATGGGGATGGTGGAAATGCTCATCCAGCGCCAGCGTGTTGCTCAGCCCTTCTTTGTAGGCTGCGCCACCAATATGCTCAAAAACGGGCGTTGCTTCAAATAGATAGGCTACGGTCTCCTGGTAGGTCATGATACATACAAGTTAGCAAACACTATTTCAGCCGAGCAAAGGCTCAGCTGAAATAGTTTTTGAATTTCTCAAAGATGCTCTTCTTCGTAGAGCTGTCACCCTGGAAGTTTTCGCTGTCTCGAAGTTTCTCGATGGCGTGGCGCTCATCTTTCGACAGTGTTTTGGGCACAAATACGCTCATGTTCACGATGAGGTCACCTATGCCCGAGCCATAGCCTTGCACAGCTGGCAGCCCCTTTCCACGTAGGCGCACGCTCTTGCCGGGTTGGGTGCCGGCATCTATCTTCAGCTTTAGTATCTTGCCGTCGATGGTAGGCACTTCCATGTCTCCGCCCAATGCTGCCGTGGGGAAATCGAGCAAGAGGTTGTAGATCACGTCCTGGTGATCACGCACAAAAGTAGCATTGTGCTCTTCTTCCACCAGCACCTGTATATCCCCGTTTATGCCGTTGTGAGGGCCGGCGTTACCTTTTCCGTGAACGTTGATAACCATACCTTCTTCCACACCAGCCGGGATATTGATCTCAACCACTTCTTCGCCTTTGACCACTCCTGATCCGCCACATTCCTTACACTTGTTCTTGATGACAGTGCCCTCACCGTTACAGGTGGGACATTCGGTTTGGGTTGTCATCATGCCGAACATAGAACGCACGGTACGGTTTACCACGCCCGCGCCGTTACATGTCGGACAGGTTTCGGGAGTGCTGCCATCCGCCGCGCCGCTGCCATTACATACAGAGCAGGCGATGTCTTTGCGCACCTTAAATTTCTTGGTCACGCCTGTAGCGATGTCTTGTAGCGAGAGACGCACCTTCAGGCGCAGGTCACCGCCCCTGAATACTCTGCGCTGGTCACCACGGTTGCCACCAAAACCTCCAAATCCGCCAAACCCTCCGTGTCCGCCAAAGATGTCGCCGAACATCGAAAAGATGTCGTCCATATTCATTTCGGCTCCACCGCCAAATCCACCTTGTGGACCGTTGAAGCCAAACTGGTCGTACTGCTGTCTCTTCTGTGGGTCGTGCAGCACCTCGTAGGCTTCTGCCGCCTCCTTAAATTTTTCCTCGGCTTCTTGGTCACCAGGATTGCGGTCGGGGTGGTATTTGATGGCCAACTTGCGGTAGGCCTTCTTGATTTCATCTTCCGAGGCGCCCTTGCTCACGCCGAGCACCTCGTAGTAATCTCTTTTTTCTGCCATGGTTAGTTCTTAATTGGTTTACTGTCCCACAGCCACCTTGGCGTGACGAATGACCTTGTCGTTAATGGTATAGCCAGTCTGCACACAGTCGATGACCTTACCTTTCTTGTCGTCGCCCATACCTGGCACCATGGCTATAGCCTCATGGTAGTCGGTGTTGAAGTCTACGCCGTCGGTATCTATCTTCTTCACGCCCAGTCCTTCGAGTGCCTTCACAAACTTGTTGAAGATCATCTGCACACCTTCCTTGATGGCTTTAGGGTCCTCGCTTTGGTCGGCCATGGCACGTTCGAAGTCGTCGAGCACAGGCAGTATGGCAGAAACAGCCTTTTCGCCACCATTGAGAATCAGTTCGGTCTTCTCCTTCAGGGTGCGTTTCTTGTAGTTTTCAAACTCTGCCACCGTACGCAGGAATCTGTCTTTCAGTTCAGCCAGCTGCTGCTGCGCCTCCTCCAAGGGGTCTTTCTCCTCAGGGGCTTGGTCGCCCTCAGGGGCGGTCTCCTCGGCATTAGTCTCTGTGGCTTCAGTTTCGCCAGATGTATTGATGTTCTCCGTGGCTTCCTGCTCCACGTTTATCTCCTTTTCGTATGAATCTTGCTCTGCCATAATTCAAAAGTTATTTTTGATGTTGACAATACAAATAATGTGCCAGTTTTCAATCCAAATACCATCATTCAACATTCAAAGTTAGGCTGGCGATGTTCCACCCGCAGTTTATAGCAGCCTCGTAAACGCTCTCGCCAACGATTGGTCGTCACGTCTGCCGTCGCTATTTACTAACGGTGGACGAGCGGTTGCCCATTGTCAGCCCAATCTTGAATTAAGAATACATTTTCTCTCGCTGCTCCTTGATTTGCTCATCGTGTATGTACTCATCGTACGGCATGAGCTTGTCGATGATACCGTTAGGTGTAAGCTCGATGATGCGGGTAGCCACAGTCTGTATGAACTCATGGTCGTGGCTGGCAAAGAGAATGTTACCCTTAAAGGTCAGCAGATTATTGTTGAACGCCTGGATACTCTCAAGGTCGAGGTGGTTGGTGGGCGTGTCGAGCACCAGACAGTTGGCATTCTGCAACTGCATGCGCGCGATCATGCAACGCATTTTCTCACCACCCGATAGCACATTCACCTTCTTCTCCACATCCTCCTGCTTGAAGAGCATTCGTCCTAAGTAAGCCTTCATGGCCACCTCGTTGCCTGGCCCATACTGTGAGAGCCACTCCACCAGATTTTTGTCGGAATCAAAGAATTCTGAGTTGTCCAAAGGCAGATATGCCGTGGTGATGGTCACACCCCATTTGAACGTACCTGCGTCAGCCTGACGGTTTTCGTTGATGATTTCGAATAGCGCGGTCATGGCCTTGGGTGTACGGCTTAAGAACACCACGTTCTGTCCCTTCTCAATGTTGAAGTTCACCTTGTCGAAGAGCACCGTTCCGTCGGCGTCGGTAGCCTTCAGGTCTTCTACCTCTAAGATTTGGTTGCCCGGCTCGCGCTCCATCTGGAAGATGATGCCCGGATACTTACGGCTCGATGGGCGTATTTCCTCCACATTGAGCTTTTCCAGCATCTTCTTGCGCGAAGTGGTCTGACGGCTTTTTGCCACATTGGCAGAGAATCGGCGGATGAACTCCTCCAACTGCTTTTTCTTTTCCTCGGCTTTCATCTTCTGGTTCTGGGCCTGACGCAGGGCCAGCTGAGAGCTCTCATACCAGAAGCTGTAGTTACCGGCAAAGACCGTAACCTTGCCAAAGTCAATGTCAATGGTCTGTGTGCTCACCGCGTCGAGGAAGTGACGGTCGTGGCTCACCACGAGCACCGTCTGCGTCTCGTCGATCTCACCCAGATAGTTTTCCAGCCATTCCACGGTTTCCAAGTCGAGGTCATTGGTGGGCTCGTCGAGCAACAGGTTGTCGGGCTTGCCAAAGAGCGCCTTGGCCAGCATCACGCGCACCTTCTCGTTGTTCGATAGTTCCGACATCTGCTTCTGGTGCAGTGCGTCGGGCACGCCGAGGTTTTGCAGCAGCTGGGCAGCGTCACTCTCAGCCTCCCAGCCGTTCATTTCCGCAAAGTGCTCTTCGAGTTCTGCCGCGCGGTTGCCATCCTCCTCGGTCATCTCGGGCTTGGCATAGAGGGCGTTGCGCTCATTCATATTGTTCCACAATGCTTCATAACCCATGAGCACCGTGTTCATCACACTGTAGGCGTCGTATTTGAAGTGGTCTTGTTCCAGTACCGACAAGCGTTCTCCCGGGCCAAACTCCACCGAGCCCTTGGTGGGTTCCAGTTCGCCGTCAATGGCGCGCAGCAGGGTCGATTTTCCAGCGCCGTTGGCACCAATCACACCGTAGATGTTGCCACGGGTAAACTTAATGTTTACGTCTTTGTAAAGCACTCTCTTGCCAAACTGAATGGCCAGGTTTGTTAATGTTATCATCTATTGTCTTATACCTTAATGTATTGTGTTCTTATTCTGATTGCAAAGGTACAAAGAATTATTGAGAAAGCCTTAAGCATGCTCATATATTGTTGGCCGAAGCCCTTGGCTGCATGGTTCAACCCCAACCGTTGGGTCTTTGGTACCCTTCTGTCCGATGGTTCTGTATTAAATTATCCGATGGTTCTGTATTAAACCATCTGATAATTCTATATAGAACTATTTGATGATTCTATATTAAACCATAAAACGCAGAAGGCCATTTCATGACATCATAGCGTGGGAGAGAACAGTCCGCAAAGGGTCTGGCGTCTTATTCCAAAGGGCTTGAGGGTGCTCTAAAACCATGTGAAGATGCGCATTAGCGGGCACAGGAAGCCGCGGATATACCTCTCAATGGTGCATATCCCAATCGGCGGAAAGCATGCTTGTTTGATCATTCGCGGTCACCCTGCGCCCGCATTGCAATACTATTCATCAGTCGTTTCGGAGCAGATGAATATGGTGGTCGATACATGCGGGCAGTTCTTCTTGATAATGCGTCACCATGATGAGCGTCTTGTTCTGTCGCTGGCAGAAGGTCTCGATGATGTCTTTCACCAGTCGGCGGTTGGTCATGTCGAGTCCGTGCAGTGGTTCGTCGAGGATGAGCAGCTCAGGGTCTTTGACAAAGGCACGAGCCAAGAGAACGAGTCGTTGCTCGCCACTTGAGAGTTTCAGGAAGGTTTGTTGTGCCAGATGCCCGATGCCAAAGATATCCATCCAGAAGCGACAGATGTCGTACTCGTGGTCCTCGGGCTTGACATAGAGTCCCACGCTGTCTTTCAGTCCGCTGGCCACAATGCGTATAGAGGGCAAGTCGCGTTGGTATGCGCGGTGCATCTCGGGCGACACATAGCCAATATGCTTCTTGATGTCCCATATACTCTCGCCCGAGCCACGTGGATTGCCAAAGAGTGCGATGTCGCAGGCATAGCTCTGCGGATTGTCGGCACATACCAAACTCAGCAAGGTCGACTTGCCTGCACCGTTTTGTCCGCTCAATGCCCAGCGCTCGCCGTTGAGCACCTTCCACGAGAGGTCTTTGAGAATGGTGCGCTTGCCATAGCGTATGCTGACGTTGTGCATGTCTACCACCTCCTGTGTGTGGTACTCATTGGTTTTGTAGGGTAGTTGCAGAATGGCCCTTTCGTTCTCCTCGCTCAGCACGCGTTGGGGGAATGGAGTACGCTGGGCAAGATAGGCGTGTATCGTTTGTTTGGGTTCTACGATCTTGTCGTGTACTTCTACGACATGCGTGATGAAGGCGGGTATGTCATCGCTTTTCGACAAGATGAGAATGATGGTGAGATGCTGCTCTTGTGATACCGTGGCGAGCAAGTCGCGCAGCTGGTCGCGTGTGGCAGCGTCAAGACCAATGAAGGGGTTGTCCATCATCAGCACACGGGGTGCTGACAGCAAGGTTTGGGTGAGTTTCAGCTTTCGTAGCTCACCGCTGGAGAGCAAGATGACATATTTGTCGAGGAGTTTGTCGATGCTAAAGAGCTGGTACAGGCGCCGTTGAAGGTTGCGACGCTCGGGGGTGTCGACGCCGGCCTGCCGGTAAGCGCCCTCAAGTACGGTGTCTACAGTGGGAGTCGATGCGTCGATTTCGGCCTGATTCCACCGCTGTTGCAGGTAGTAATTGCGGTCGTTGTCACCGCCGTAGGCATCGCGGAAAGTAATGTATTTGATATTGTCAGATACCAGAGGCTTGCTGCTGGGCGAGAAGTCGTATTCGGGGTCAGCGCCCAATAGCGGGTGGCGGTTGGTGATGATGTCTACGAGCATGGTCTTGCCTCCGCCGTTGGGGCCAACGATAGCCAGCTGCTCTCCGTCACAGCAGGTAAAGTTCACGGGTTGTGCCATGCGCCAGTCGGGCATGCGTGTCACGCCGTTGGAGATATGTATAATGTTTTGCATGATACAATCATCATTATCTATTGACAATAAACGATATTCGTATGAAGCGGTAGTATCCCCAAGGTGACGACATGGGGCCGTTTGTTATACCGTGCGACAAGGCTCAGCCTCTCTCCATTGTCATTTATTCTTTCATCTTATTGTTCGCGATGCGGGCGCTGTTCTTCTTGGCAAAGTCTTTCCAGCTGCCGTAGTGGGGGGCTTGGCTGTCGGGGCGCGAGAGTTGGAGAAAGTGGCAGTAGGCGGCGCCGAGAGCGTCGGTGGCATCCATAAAATCGGGCATCTGGTCAGAGGCGATATGGAGCATACGTTGCAGCATGCCGGCCACTTGTTCCTTGGAAGCCTGTCCCTGGCCGGTGATGGCCATTTTGATTTTCAGGGGCGCATACTCGTGAATGGGTATGTCGCGGTGTATGGCGGCGGCGATGGCCACGCCCTGCGCACGCCCCAACTTGAGCATCGACTGCACATTCTTACCAAAGAAAGGAGCCTCGATGGCCAGTTCGTCGGGCAGATACTCGTTGATGATACCGATGACACGCTCGTAGATTCGTCCCAGTTTCAGATAAGGGTCGGGAATCTTGCGTAGGTCGATGACCCCCATGGCCAGCATTTCGGCGTGGTTGCCCACCGCCCTGATGACACCATAGCCCATGACATTGGTGCCAGGGTCTATGCCGAGGATGATGCGCTCAGCCGCAGGTTTGCGTATGGGAGACATGGTGCTCAATCGTGTGAAACGTTAGCGGTCGAGATAGGGGTTGCCCGCAAGTTCTATGCCTAAGGTGGTATCCTCGCCATGACCGGGGTAGATGTGGGTGACGTCGGGCAGCTGACAGAGCATGCGCAGGCTCTGGATAAGCATGAACATCGAGCCGCCGGGGAGGTCGGTGCGCCCGATGCTGTAATGGAAGAGCGTATCGCCGGTGAAGGCTACGTTCTCCTCCTTACAATAGAATACCACTCCGCCAGGCGTGTGCCCCGGACTCTCAATGATGTTGAACCGATGCCGGCCGAAGCTGATGACCTCGCCATCATCGAAATAGCGGCCCACCGGCGCAATGTCGTTGGGAGCTATCGTAAAGCCGCAAATGGCCGAAGCCTGGACGGCAAAGTCGCGCATGAGCGGTTCGTCGAGGCTGTGGAGCTCTACATGCAGCCCCCAGGTGTCGGCCACAAACTTGTTGCCAATGTTGTGGTCGGCATGTCCGTGTGTAGCGATGAGGCGTACGGGCTTGAGGTTATTCGACGAAATATACTGTTTGATGGCCTCTTTCTCGTGGTCGTAAAAGGCCGAGCAATCGATGATGACAGCCTCGCGGGTCTCGTCACTAACTACAAAGCAGTTGGTTTGGAGCATGTTGCAGGCAAAACGCTGGATGTTGAGCATGGGCAAAAAATGGGATAAAGCCTGATGGGGCTGGTTTGTCAGGGGAGGGGCAGGTACACGACTTGCTTGTCGCTGAACCATTCTTCCTTGAAGAAACTGGAGATAGGTGTCACCTGTGACACCTTGGCATAAGGTTTGAGCTCTGCCTGCAGGTCACCGCCCTTGAGCGTGAGCAGTCCGTTGGGCAGGGCATTGCGCTGTTCGCGTGAGATATTTTTGCGCACGATGTTGGCCAAGTCGGGCAAAGGCATTACAGCTCTCGATACCACGAAGTCGAAACGGTCGTTCTCGTCTTCGTCCCTGCGGTGCAGCGCCTCGACATTGGTAAGTCCTATGGCTTGAGCCACCTCGGTGGCCACGCGGATCTTTTTGCCCGTGCCGTCGATGAGACGAAACTGGCACTCGGGGAAGAATATGGCCAAGGGAATGCCCGGGAAGCCTCCGCCTGTGCCGAAGTCGAGGATGCGGGTGCCGGGCTTAAAGTTGATGAACCGGGCTATCGCCAAAGAGTGGAGCACATGGTGAAGGTACAGGTTGTCAATGTCTTTGCGAGAGATGACATTAATCTTGGAGTTCCAGTCACGATAGAGTGCGTCGAGAGCCTCCATCTGCTCTGTCTGACGAGGAGTGAGGGCCGGAAAATAATTGTGGATGAATTGCATGCCGAAAAATATCCAATATCTTGATATTGCGTGCAAAGTTACAATAAAATGTCGTAACTTTGCAGCCAAAAAACATAAATAATGATTAAAGCGGCTTTATTTGACTTGGATGGCGTGGTGTTTGACACCGAGCCTCAATACTCTAAATTCTGGGGGGCTCAGTTCAAACAGTATTATCCCGGGCAGCATGGCATGGAGCAGCGCATCAAGGGCATGACCCTGACGCAGATCTATGAACAGTATTTCGCCGGCCGGAAAGATGAACAGGTAAAGATCACTGACCGCCTCAACGCCTACGAGCAGGAAATGAGCTACGAGTATATACCCGGTTTTGAAGGGTTTATCAAAGACCTGCGCCAGAAGGGCATTAAGACGGCCGTGGTGACAAGCAGCAACTTGGAGAAGATGGAGAAGGTGTATCTGCAACATCCGGAACTCGTCGAGTGGTTTGACGCCATTCTCACCAGCGAGAACTTTGAGCGCAGCAAGCCAGACCCCGACGGCTATCTCAAGGGCGCGGCACGCCTCGGTATTGATCCTGCGGACTGTGTGGGATTTGAAGACAGTGTCAATGGCCTGAAGGCCGTCAAGGCGGCAGGTCTGTATACCGTGGGACTCGCCACTACCAATAGCCGCGAGCTTGTGGGTGAGTTGGCTGACGTGGTGGCCGACGACTTTACGCAAATCAATCCTTCTACGTTTTCTGTAGACTTATAAGATGAACGTTGGAAATACACCGGTACACATGAAGCTATGGCACAAAGACTTATGGTATCTGGTCATAGCTAACTTCTGCCTGATGGCTTCGGTTTATGTGCTCTTGCCCATAGTGCCGGTATGGATGTTGCATCATGGCATGTCTATGGGCTGGACTTCCTTAAGTCTGTTGGCATACGGACTGGGACTCTATTTGCCCGGTCCTTTTGTGTCGGGGTGGGTACAGCAGTACCGGCGTAACCATGTCTGCGAGACAGCGATGCTGCTGATGGTGGCGGTCTATGGCTCGCTTTATTTCTTTGGCAGCGGCGCCCCCTGGATACTGGTGGTGGCCGCAGCCTCGACCGGCAGCTTCTTGTCGTTGGCGCAAATGGTGCTCAGCAGTACGTTGGTGGTCGATACCTGTGACTCGGTACATCGCACAGAAGCCAACTATGCCTCTTCGTGGTTTGGCCGACTGGCCTTGGCCTTAGGACCAATGGTGGGCTTCTGGGTGTATGGGCATTATGGAATAAGCCTATTGCTGCTGATGGGTATATGCGCTTTGGGCCTCTCGTTTTTCTTTATCACCTTGATACGTTTTCCGTTCAAGGCACCTGACGAAAACATGCACAGGGTGGGGCTTGACCGTTTCTTCCTGCCTCACGGCTTTCCCTTGTTCGTGACTTTGTTCTTGATAACCACCTCGTTTGGGCTGATACTTTCCACGCAGCACGCCTCTCATTTCTTTGTGATGATGATGGGTGGGTTCTTGCTGGCCATATTGGCCGAGAAATATGTATTTGCCAACGCCGAACTCAAGAGCGAGTCTATAGCAGGATGCCTGCTCATTGGCGCTGCCATCTTGTTGCTGTGGCTGCGCCATGGTCAGGCCGTGGAAATCATGGCGGCCGTGTTTAGCGGATTGGGCATAGGCCTCATCGGCTCGCGCTTTCTCTTGTTCTTCATCAAGCTGGCCAAGCATTGTGAGCGAGGCACTTCGCAGAGCACCTTCTTCTTGGGATGGGAAACGGGGCTGGCCGTTGGTTTGGCTGGTGGCTATTATCTGGGCAGTCGACATGGTGTCATGCTGAGCGCGCTGGTCATTATCGGTATGACTTTGTTGTTGTATAACTTTGTGATTCATCCCTGGTATCTGCGCAATAAAAACCGATAAAAACCGTTAGATGAAGCATGAAGACAAAACATTTGCTCTTTTGGGGCTTCACCTTGCTCAGTATCTTCGGGGCTTGCTCGGACAACGATAGCTTTACCACATCTTCGTCCAACTTGCTCACGTTTTCTACTGATACCGTTAAGCTGGATACTGTTTTCTCTAATGTACCTTCAGCTACGCGCACATTCTGGGTTTACAACAACTCAGGCGATGGGGTGCGGCTGAAAAGTGTGCGTTTGGCAAACGGTGGCTCTACGGGTTATCGGGTAAACGTGGATGGCGTCTACTTGGCTGAGGCGGCCAACTATGCCGCCACCGGCTTAGAGGTGCGCGACAACGATAGCATACGTGTCTTTGTGGAGTTGACATCACCGCTCAATCGCATTGAGGGGCCGCAACTGCTTGAAGACAAACTCGTGTTTACCTTGGAAAGTGGGGTAGAGCAGCAAGTAAGCCTGAAAGCCTATACTTGGGATGCAACCCTGCTGCGTAATGTGCATATCGCCACCGACTCGACCCTATCGACGGGCGCGCGCCCATACGTGGTTTATGGTGGAGTAACAGTAGACGAAGGGGCTACCTTGACACTGGACGCTGGCTCGACGCTTTATTTCCATCATGACGCAGGCATGAGTATTCATGGCAGCTTAAAGAGTGAGGGTAGTGCCGAGGCTCCGGTCACTTTGCGCGGTGACCGCATAGACCGCATGTTCGACTACTTGCCCTACGATCTTGTGCCCGGACAGTGGCAAGGCATACATTTCTATGGTACATCATACGACAATGTGCTGTCGCATACCGATATTCACAGTGGGTATAATGGGGTGGTGGCAGATTCGTCGGATGTAAGCAGGCTGAAGCTCACGCTGGATAATACCACCATACACAATTGTCAGGGATATGGACTGTATGCCATCAATAGTAAGTTGGTCATACGTAATACACAGGTTACGAATACGCTGAACGATTGTGTACGCTTTGACGGTGGAGATATTTCGGCCAACAACTGCACATGGGCGCAGTTTTATGCTTTTGACTCCAATCGTGGGGCTGCCCTGCATTTCACGGCCCTTCATCCATTGGTGAACCTCAGGGTGCTCAACAGCTTGATAACTGGATATTCTGATGACGTGATGCTGGGTGAGCCGGGGGAGGCTGGGACGATATTTAACTATGCTTTCGAGCATTGTATGATACGCACACCAGAGATAACCACAGCCGATAGTACCCATTTCACGGCAGTGACCTTTGAGAATGTGAAAGATACGGTGTCGAGCGGAGAGAAGCATTTTGTGCGGATAGACCCCGACCAGTTACGTTACGACTTCCATCTGCGCGAAAGCTCATCAGCCATTGGTAAGGCCGACCCTGCTACGTCGCTGCCTACAGACCATGATGCCTGGGCACGCGACGGGGAACCCGACATGGGAGCTTACGAATACAGAATGATGGAACCTTAAACCGATAGATATGAAACAAATCAAATTAGAAATCAACATGGACTTTTGCTCCATGGATGAATTGCAAGAGGACGAGCGCGAACTGGTGAACCGTGCCATCCAGGCCACCAAGCACGCTTATGCCAACTATAGTCATTTCAGGGTGGGGGCGGCATTGAGACTTGCCAATGGCAAGATCATCATTGGTGCCAATCAGGAGAATGCCGCTTTCCCCTCTGGACTCTGTGCTGAACGCTCAGCTATCTTTGCGGCACAGTCTAACTATCCCGACCAGCCTATCGTGAAGATGGCCGTTGCCGCCAGCAATGAGAAGGGTATGCTCGAGGCACCCATTACTCCTTGCGGGGCATGCCGTCAGGTGGTGCTTGAGATAGAAGACAGATACAAACAACCCGTAGAGATATTGCTCTACGGGCAAGTTGGTGTCTATCGCATCAAGGGTATCAAAGACCTGCTCCCCTTGTCGTTTGTGGATGCGAATATGCGATAGGAATTTAAGTGCCGGCTACTGGACTGAGCGAAAGGTGGGGCTTCTACCGCGCAAGGGGTATCCGCCTTACATTCCACTCAGGTTCTTCCTGTCTATTTTGAAGAAGCCCAAACGGTGGGTGACGCCTTTGTGTCCAAGCGATTTCAAGACATAATAGCCGTCGGGGAGGTTTGCCACGTTGAGCGATTTCCCCTGAAAACCTTTTGTGGCGACCAGCGTTCCCTGTAGCGTTTCTATGGCCACATGGGCAGCGTCAAGTTCATGCACGCTATTGGGGAGTTGCAGACGCTGTCCGTCACAGGGCAGTAGGGCTACGTCATGACGCATGGGTTGGGTCTCTTGATGGCTTTGCGTGTCTTTGCTCTCATTGCCATAGCGGTCCATGCCTGTCACGGCAAAGTATCTGCCGTCGGTGGGCAAGGTCAAAGCCTGCTCCATACGTCTTGTAGCGATGAGGTTCTCAGCCTTGGTGACGTCTACCGGCCAGGTACGGCTGCTGTATATATTATAATAAGGTGTGGTGCCCTTCCATGAAATACGGTTTTCAGTGATAACGATTTCCGAGGGAGACTCCGGCCTTTGATTGTTTGCCCAGGTCATCGGGGGCACGAGGGCGGGGTGGCGGTTGAACGAAGTGGTGAAGTCGTAGATGCCCTGTGTGTTGTCGGTGAGAAACTTTCCGCGAAAGAAGGTATGCCCCATGCCGTATTCCCTGAGCACGCTCATCTCGCGTGTCACATCCTCCAATTGCCAGTTGCCCTCCTTGGGGTCAAGAAAATATATGCCCAGTCCAGGGGCAATGATCTTGCCTTGACTTTGCTCTGCCCAGTCGATGGCAAAGGGGAAGAACTGGTCGTTGCGGAAATACATCATGGGGAAGAGGGCGTCCATCAGTCCGTTTCGCAACCAGCCTTGTGCGTCCTGGCACACTTTGGTGTAGGCATTCCATCCATGGCTCCAATACCTGCTGAGGTCATCAAACTTGCCGATGGGCGAACAACTCATCTTTACCCAAGGCTTGACGGCCTTCACCTTGTCATGTATGGCTTTTACAATACCCGTGATATATTGCCGGCCCTGTTCGCGTGATACGGTGATCTTCCAGGTCTCTGGGTAGCGTATGTAGTCGAGGTGTATGCCGTCGATGTCGTAGTTGCGGGTAATTTCCTCACACAGGTCGGCGAGATAGGTGGCAGTGATGGGGCTCTCAGGGTTCATATATCCATCAGGTCCTATTTTTTTGATCAGGTGGGGAAATCTCTTTCTCAAATTCTTGCTTCCTGCGCCTTCCCATTTGCCCACGGGGATAGTCACCACCCAGGCGTGTAGTTCCATGCCACGGCGGTGACACTCATCGATGGCAAACTGCAAGGCGTCGTATCCCGGACTCTTGCCTGGGAATCCGCTCAGGCAGCCGTCCCACGGCTCATATATTGAGGGATAGATAAGTGTGCCACGAATACGGGTTTGCAGAAGTACGGTGTTAATGCCCGCCTTCTGGTAACTGTCGAGCAGTGTGCGGAGCTCTGCCTGCTGCCGGGCAATACTCTGGGTGCTCTGTGCATAACTGTGTGGCCAGTCTATGCCGCCAATGGTGGTAAGCCAAACAGCGCGGACCTCATGCTTCGGGCTATTGGGGATGACTTGTGCCGTTGCGGTACATAGTATAACTAAAAGGGTGAAGAGTATCGTAAGGGTTCTTCGCATATTTCTGTCTTATTTTGCACAAAATTACCCAAAAACCCTGATAATACAGGTAAGTAGTGAGCGTTTTGTTGAGCTAATCATGAAGTTTGGAGTAACACGATGGGGTGACGACTGTAAATCGAAAGAACCCTGGAAGTCATTAAACACTTAACTTCCAGGGCTCTAATCGGTATGGATAACCCCATGATGTATTGAAGCCCTCTTGAAAATATATCATGTCAAGAGCGCCTACGGATTAATCTTCCTCAGGGGTGGTCTCCTCATCGGCCTTTTTGGTGCGGCGTGTGGTACGCTTACGCTTAGGCTTCTCCTCTACAATCTCGGTCTGAACACCAGCCAACTCCGGGTCAATGAGGATACGGCCACAGTACTCACATACCAAGATCTTCTTGTGCATCTTGATATCCAACTGGCGCTGAGGCGGAATCTTGTTGAAGCAACCGCCACAGGCGTCACGCTGCACGTAAACGATGCCCAAGCCGTTGCGGGCACCCTTGCGAATGCGCTTGAAGCTGGCCAGCAGGCGTGGCTCAATGCGGGTCTCCAGTTCGCGGGCTTTCTCTTTCAGCTGCTCTTCCTCTTCACGCGTTTCCTGCATGATCTCCTCAAGCTCATTACGCTTATGGTCTAAGTCTTGCTGACGGTCGGTAATGTTGGCTTGCGTGCGCTGCAGGTCTTCCTTGCGTTCTGCGATTTTCTGTGTGGCCTCCTTGATTTTCTTGTTGCAGAGCTCTATTTCCAAGGTCTGGAACTCGATTTCCTTTGTCAGAGTGTCATATTCGCGGTTGTTGCGTACCTCATCGAGTTGACTCTGGTAACGCTCCACACTCTGCTGAGCCATCTCAATCTCGTTGCGCTTCTGTGCAACGGCAGACTGGAACTCAGCAATCTCGCTTTCGATCTTCTCAATACGGGTGTTGAGGCCTGCAATCTCGTCTTCCAGGTCTTGTACCTCCAAGGGCAGTTCGCCGCGAAGCGCACGCTTCTCGTCGATGCTCGACAAGGTGGTCTGTAACTGGAATAAGGCTGTCAGTTTCTCTTCGACGGTAAGGTCTGTAGGATCTTTCTTTGCCATAATATTATGTTTTACTATATATAAATTTTACAAGTAGATGATCGGATTTGTATTGACCGATGAGATGAAGCACTTCACGCCCGGGCACGCATGTTCAATTACGTCTCGAAAAATTTCACTCGTGTACTGCTCGCTTTGATAATGCCCGATGATGGCAATCTGTATTTCCTGGTCGTGTCCGAAATAGTCATGGTAATGCATTTCACCTGTAACGAAGGCATCTGCGCCATGGGTAATGGCATCTGGCAGGAGGAAGGCACCTGAGCCACCACAAAGCGCGACGGTTTTGATACCTCGCCTAAGTAGCTGATTGGCCATGACACATTCCACACCAAACTGTTTCTTCAGCAAGAGAATGAAGTCGTCGGCAGCCATAGGTTCTGCAAATTCACCAATGATACCTTCGCCACCCTCAACCGTCGTGGTGACGCCTTCAGCGGTAACAGACGCGATGGGGGGCTTCTTGCTCATAAAGCGAACATTGCCGAGCCCCATCTTTTCGGCTATCTTGAAGTTTACTCCACCTGGCGCACTATCTAAGTTGGTATGCATGGATAGAATCGCCACATGGTGTTCGATGGCCTTCATCACCGTGCGTTGCACATAGTCTTCGCCAATGATTCGCCGCAACTTGCGGAAGATGATAGGATGGTGTGAAACGATAAGATTACAGCCGAGCGAGATAGCTTCGTCTACAATCTGTTCGGTCACGTCAAGACACAATAAAGCCCCTGAGACTTCCGCTTCTGTCAATCCAATCTGCAGGCCGGCATTGTCATAGTCTTCCTGTAGTGGCAGAGGCGCGAATTGTTCAAGGGCGTTCACCACTTCTGATATTTTCACGCTAAATACGATTTGGATACAAAGTTAATAAAAAAACGACAGATATGGATTGGGAAGATGTGCTTTTAGTGAGTTTTAACAAACTTATCCTTCGTATGTCAATGACGGCAATGCCTATGTATGGGTGTCTTATGTTACCGGGAAACGGAGAACCTCTTTCAGGTGTCAGACAGCTTACCGATAAACAAATACGGAGTTAGGCAGATGGTATCTGGTTGTATGCATGCGAGTTGAATCCATTTGACGTAATGTTTGCGTAACTTGTTTTTATGTGTAAACACTTTGGCATTACGTTTGTAATTTGTTTCAGCATATGACAATATAACAATAAGAACAATGAGAGCAAACATCAAAAGAGGAGAGCGAGAACGTGTGGTGATCGTCGGCGGCGGTCTTGGCGGACTCGAATTGGCGCAGAGATTGCGTGGGTCTGAATTTCAGGTTGTACTGATTGACAAGAACAACTATAATCAGTTTCCTCCACTTATTTATCAGGTGGCATCGGCTGGATTAGAGCCGAGTAACATTTCGTTCCCGTTCAGGCGTATCTTTCAGGGTGCCAAGCATTATTACTTCCGTATGGGGGAAGTGAAAGAGATAGACAATGAAGAGAAAGCAGTGCGTACTTCGTTTGGTACGGTGCACTACGACCATCTGGTATTGGCCGCGGGAGCCACGACCAATTTCTTTGGAAATAAGAATATTGAGGCTAACGCCCTGCCAATGAAGACCATACCGGAGTCTATGTATCTGCGTAATACCATTTTCGAGAATCTTGAAAAGGCTGAGACCGAGGATAATCCTGACCGTAAGCAGGCACTGATGAACATTGCCATTGTGGGTGGTGGCCCCTCGGGCGTGGAGATTGCCGGCGTGTTGGCAGAGATGAAGCGTACCATTGTGCCTCGCGACTATCCCGACCTTGATGTGTCGAAGATAAATATATACCTGATCAACGCTGATGACCGCTTGCTCAGAACCATGGACCCTATGTCTTCGGCCAAGGCAGAGCGTGACCTTACAGAGCTTGGCGTCAAGATCATGGGTAGCTGTATGGTTACTGATTATGTTGACAAGCAGGTCATCTTGAAAGACGGTACCAAGATTCCTTCTGAAACTGTTATTTGGGTGAGTGGCATTCGTGCCAACACTTTCGAGGGTATTCCTGCCGAAAGCATTGGACGGGCCGGACGTATTCTTACCGACCGCTACAACCGTGTAAAAGGTCTTGACGAGGTATATGCCATTGGCGATATCAGCTATGTGGAGGGTGATAAAGAGTACCCGCAGGGACATCCTCAGTTGGCACAGGTTGCCATCCAGCAGGCTCGTACGTTGGCCGATAACCTGTTGCACCAGGTGGATGGACGGGAGTTTAAGCCTTTCAGCTATAAGAATCTTGGCGTGATGGCAACTATCGGCCGCAAGAAGGCTGTGGCTGAGATTGGCAAACTGAAGTTCAGTGGCATCTGGGCTTGGCTGTTGTGGCTCATTGTCCACTTGCGCTCTATACTTGGTGTTCGCAATAAGACCGTTGTCTTTCTCAACTGGGTATGGAGCTACATCAACTACAAGCAGAGCTTGCGTCTCATTCTGAGGGCAGAGTCTAAGCGCCCCTTGAAAGAGTAGAGGGAGTATTCCATACATGCGCGTAATACAATCCCTGTTTACGCCAAGTGTGCCAAGTGTGCCAAGTGTGCCACTGTGCCACTGTGCCACTGATAATTGCTAAAATCTCGAAGTAGTAGTAAATACTGGTATTTCAGCAAATATAGAAAATCAGAATGCCAGTGGCCCAGTGGCACAGTTGGCACACTTCGGTGAAAAAGCGGGCGGTGGCTATATGTTTTCAGGCAAGTTGGTGACAGATGATTTGGACTGTATCACACGTACGTTGTATGACCTGCATGCCGTAAGCCGCCCGTTTAGTAGGCGTGAACCATGGGTTTAGATGTCATAAACGACGTGGTAAAGTGCTCCAAGGGGCAGCTACACGCGGGCAGATGACAACATCTCATTTCACATGACTGCCGGCGGCATCGTCAGCAAATACCTGTGTGTCGTGCATGGCATGATGAGCCACATAGGCCGCAGGCCCTGTATCGACATCAGAGCACAGGTCGCGCAAGATGGGCGCTTTGGCTGTGCCTGCCATCAGGAAGGCCACATGGGTAGCCCTGAGAATGGGCTGACCGGTGAGTGCCACACGTTTTTGGCCTGATGTAGGATGTGTGCCCACCGCGTAGATAGCCTCTGTGGTGAGCAACTCTTCTTGGTTGGGGAAGATAGACGAGGTGTGTCCATCATCGCCTGCGCCAAGTTGCACAAGGTCGAATACCGGATAGCCGTCTTCTTCAGGCAGCCGGGAAGCAACAAAGTCGGCATAGCGCTTGGCTTCTTGTTCAGGGTTGCGCTCACCCATGATGCGGAATACCTGCTCTGGCGACAAGGGTATCTTGTCGAGCAAGTGCTTGCGTGTCATGCCATAGTTGCTTTCAGGATGCTCTGGCGCAACACAGCGTTCGTCCACCCAGTACAGATGTAACCTCTGCCAAGGCGTTTGCTTAGCAAACTCCTCGGCCCAGAGGTCGAACATCAGTGCAGGAGTGGAACCGCCACTCAGGGCAATGTTCACCTCCTCACGTGGGGTTTCTTCCACAACCTTCAGAACAAAGCGCACCAGCGCCCTGGCTGTCTCGGCAGCGTCGGGATAGATATTGAGTGTCATAGCTCGCAGTACAAATCGGTATTTGTGAGATTCTTACACGGGTTGGTCCACTCCACGCCGTGGTCAGTCATCAAACTCTCGCTCTCCAAAGGTCCCCAGGTGCCCACCGGATACCCGTAGAGCGGGGCGTCTTCGTTGGTCTTCCAGTAGTTGAGGATTGGATCGAAGAATTTCCACGAAGCCTCCACAGCGTCACTGCGTGTAAAGAGGGTTGGGTCACCCTGAATACAGTCATCGATGAGGCGTGCGTATGCGTCCTCGGTAGGCAGGTCGGCCAGCTGGTCGTAGGTGAAGTCCATTGCTACCTGTTTCACTTCAAACCCTGCACCGGGAACCTTCATGCTCATGCGAAGCACGATACCCTCATTGGGCTGTATCCGAATAATGAGCTTGTTGGGCTTGGGTCTTGAACCATCGGCTGTTGAGAACATCTGGTGTGGGGCCTCTCTGAAGTGTACCACAATCTCGGTCACTTTGGTAGGCATGGCCTTGCCCGTGCGAATATAGAACGGTACGCCGCTCCAGCGCCAGTTGTCGATGCGCAACTTCATGGCGACAAATGTCTCTGTGCGCGAGTCGGGGGCAATGCCTTTCTCCTCGCGGTAGGCTTTCTTCTTCCCATCGCCGATATACTGTCCACGAACAATATGCTCGTCGAAGTCTATCTCGTTTAAGGGTCGCAATGAGTTATACACTTTCACCACCTCGTTACGGAAGTCATCGGCATTGAACTTCGAAGGTGGTTCCATGGCACAGAGGGCCACGAGCTGAATGAGGTGGTTTTGCACCATGTCGCGCAGCGCCCCCGCTGAGTCGTAGAAGCCCCCACGGTTCTCAATGCCCAGGTTCTCAACGGCAGTCACCTCTACATAGTCGATGTAGCGTCGATTCCATAGTGGTTCAAAGATACCATTGGCAAAGCGGAAGGCCAAAATGTTCTGTGCTGTTTCTTTACCCAGAAAGTGGTCAATGCGATACACCTGATTCTCCTGAAAGGCGGAAGCATAGATTTTGTTGAGCTCCAGGGCCGACTCTAAGTTATAGCCGAAGGGCTTCTCCACGATGATGCGCGACCCTGGTGTGTTGAGACCGGTCTCCTTGAGGTGGAGTGGCACTACACCATAGAGTGATGGTGGGGTAGCTAAATAATAGAGCAGGTTGTCGGGCTCATTGGTATGGGTGAGCTCCTTCAAGCGCTCGCGCAAGCCGGGATAGCCGTCGGGCTTGGCTGGGTCGAGCGGGAAGTAATAGAGGTGACTGACAAATTCGGCGAAGAGTTGCTCGTCTTTCTCCTCTTCCTTCACGAAGTGATGCAGTTCCTCGTCAACATATTTTCTAAACTCCTCATCGGTGTAGGCCGTACGTGCGACACCGATGATGGAGAAATCTCCTGAAAGTCTTTTTCCCTTATAGAGTGAATAGAGTGCCGGCATGAGCTTGCGCTTGGTCAGGTCGCCGGACGCTCCAAAGATGACCATTGCAAATTTATCCATTCTCTTGTCTCCTTTGTTTTATACGTTGTAAGTTCCAGACTTGGTGTCACCACCGTGTCCGGTCCAGTTCTCGTGGAAGAACTCTCCACGAGGGCCGTCCTTGCGCTCAAAGGTATGCGCGCCGAAGTAGTCGCGCTGTGCCTGCACCATATTGGCGGGCAAGTTGGCCGATGTGAGTGAATAGAAGTAGTTGAGTGCCGATGAAAAGGCGGGGGTAGAGAGGCCTGCCAATACGCACTGTGCCACCAAGGTCTTCCAGCCTTCGAGCAGTCCACTGATCTCATTGGCAAAATAAGGAGCTAACAACAGATTTTCGGGCTTTTCGGCTACCTCATAGGCCTGGGCGATATCGTTGAGGAAGACGCTGCGGATAATGCAGCCGCCACGCCACATACGAGAGATAGAAGCCATGTCAAGGTCCCAGTTGAACCTGTCAGAAGCAGTCTGCAGTACAGAGAAGCCCTGGGCATAGCTCACCAACTTAGAGGCATAGAGCGCGGCAAACACATTCTTGAGCAGGCTCTGGCGGTCGACGGCAGGTGCATGAACAGTGCTGGCAAACTGGGCTGCCGACTTCACACGGAGTTCTTTGAGTGATGACAGGCTGCGCTCAAACACGGCTGTGGCTATAAGACCTAATGGCATCCCCAATTCCATGGCGTTGATCACCGACCACTTACCTGTACCCTTCTGCCCGGCGGCATCAAGAATCTTGTCGATGAGGTAGTCGCCTGAAGCCTCCTTATGTCGCAGGATTTGAGCGGTAATCTCGATGAGATAGCTGCGCAACTTGCCTTTGTTCCACTCCTCAAACACGTCTGCCATCTCCTCGTTAGTCATGCCGCCTACGTTCTTCATGATCCAATAAGCTTCAGAGATGAGCTGCATGTCACCATATTCTATGCCATTATGTATCATTTTCACAAAGTGGCCTGCCCCCTGAGGACCTACCCACTGGCAGCATGGAGCACCGTCTTCGGCCTTGGCTGCAATAGACTGCAGGATGGGCTTTACGCTCTCCCAAGCTTCTTTGGAACCACCGGGCATGATAGACGCGCCGTTGAGTGCGCCCTCCTCACCGCCGGAAACGCCGCTACCTACAAAACGAAAGCCACGGCTTTCGGCAGTGGCCACTCGGCGGTTGGTATCTTCGTAGTTAGAATTGCCGCCATCAATCATGATGTCACCCGGCTCAAGCAGGGGCATGAGTTGTTCCATGAGTTCGTCTACGGGCTTGCCGGCACGCACCATCATCATGATTTTACGTGGGCTTTCGATAGAGGCGACAAACGACGCGATATCTGTATGTCCTTCGATGGTCTTGCCTTTGGCACGTCCATTGATGAATTTTTCCACAACACCTTCCTCGACACCAGGAACGGTACGGTTATATACTGATACATTCCAACCGTGGTTGGCCATGTTCAAAGCGAGGTTCTCACCCATTACGGCGAGACCTATAAGTCCAATGTTATTTTTCTTTTGTTGTTTCATCGTAATTTTTCATGAATATAATTAATACAATCTGCGCAAAGGTACATATTTTTTTTAATTATCTATGAGTGTCTTATTATTTTTGATTATGTTAACGGAAGGTGCATGATTGCGGTCTTTCACCATAATTCCAGCGTTCACCTTCAATCGTGAGTCAGGAGTTGGCAAGCTCATGCACTGTCGCCGGGGCACCCGTACTGTCATCCATGAGGAAGGCACGGTGGTCAACCACACGCACCGCCTTGCCGTCTGAGGTGGGCAATGTGTTCTGTGGCAGCAGCTTGACATGGGGTGTGAGCAGAATCTCGTCGCGCAGCGACCGGGCAATGTCTTTCGTCAGGCGTTGCAGTGCCTTGTAGTCGTCAGAGAAGTCTTGCGTCAGTTCCACTTCCACCGTCATGGCATCGTTGCTCTCCTCGGTATGCAGCGTGATGAGATAGTTGCTACCCAGCTCCTTGAATTGCATGAGTATCTGCTCAATCTGTATGGGGAAGATATTCACGCCCTTGAGTACAATCATGTCATCCGTCCGGCCACGCATGCGGTCAATGCGCCGGTGATGTCTGCCGCAGGCACATTCACCGGGCAGTATCCGGGTGATGTCGCGTGTGCGATAGCGCAGTAACGGCATGGCTTCTCGGTTGATGGTGGTGAGCACCAGTTCTCCTGTCTCACCGTCGGGCACAGGCTTCAAGGTGTCGGGATCTACTATCTCAACGATGTAGTAGTCTTCCCAGATGTGCATGCCGTTTTGCTCCTGACATTCAAAGGCCACCCCCGGCCCGCATACCTCCGACAGTCCGAAAGAGTTGTAAGCCCTCACGCCCAACATGTCTTCGATGCGCTTGCGCTGTTCGTCGCTGTGGGGTTCTGCGCCAATGGCAAGTATCTTGAGTTTCGTGTCACGGCGAGGGTCGATGCCTTCTTGCTGCATGACCTCATAGATGCGGGTGGCATAGCTGGGAATGGCATGTACCACGGTGGTACCAAAATCGGTCATAAACTTGATCTGGCGTTTGGTGTTGCCAGCGGCGGCAGGGACAGTGAGCATACCCAATCGTTCTGCCCCGTATTGGAATCCCAGTCCGCCGGTAAACATACCATAGCCCGACGTGTTCTGGAAAACATCCTCCGGTCGGGCACCCACCATCCACAGGCAGCGTGCCACGGCGTTGGCCCATTGCTCCAAGTCGTGTTGGGTGTGTAGTATTACGGTGGGATTACCTGTCGTGCCGCTTGAGGAGTGCAGGCGCACGCAGTCTTTGAGGGGTACGGAGGCTATGCCGAAAGGATAGGTGTCGCGTAGGTCTTGCTTGGTGGTAAAGGGGATGCGCTGCAGGTCGTCGAGGCTCTTTATGTCTTCGGGCCTCACATGTGCCGCTTCTAATCGCTGTTTGTAGAACGGCGAGTTCATGCAGTGGGCCACGGTTTGTTGCAGGCGCTTGAGTTGCAGAGCCTCGATTTCTGCCCTTGACATGGTCTCCAGCTCAGGGTTAAAATAAGGTGAGTAGTTCATTTCTGATGATTTTGGTTCATTGGTTGGCGCATCCTTCTGTGGCATGCGTCTTATATAGGTCATTCTCAGGCAAAAGTAACAATAAATATCAGATTGGGTGTGATATTCTTTAAGTTTTTAGGTCTTTATCAATATATTGTATTAAAATAATGCCTACCTTTGCATAAGAGATGCATGTCCTTGTCGTTCTAATGCAAGGTGTCGTGCAGAACAACGGCCCTGCCGTTGGCTCCTTTCACTTTTTTATATATCATCACTATGATCAACAAACAGCTTCTTCATCCCGAAAGCATAGTAGTCATTGGCGGTTCCAATAATGTACACAAACCGGGTGGCGCTGTCGTCCGTAACCTTATTGGAGGTGGTTATCGGGGAACGCTCCGCATAGTCAATCCTAAGGAAGACGAGGTACAGGGTATCAAGGTGTTTCACGATGCCAAGGAATTGCCCCCCACCGACATGGCTATCCTTGTGGTGGCGGCGAAATACTGTCCCGACTATGTAGACTATCTGGCACAGGAGAAAAACGTCAAGGCCTTTGTCATTATCTCGGCGGGATTCGGCGAAGAGAGCAAGGAGGGCGCTGCGCGTGAACAGCACATCCTCGACACCTGCCAGAAATACGGTTGCGCGCTCATCGGCCCCAACTGCATCGGTATGATGAATGCCTGGTTTCATGGCGTCTTCACCAAGCCCATTCCTCAGCTGAACGACTACGGTGCCGACTTCATCTCGGGTTCGGGAGCCACGGCAGTGTTTATCTTAGAGTCGGCTGTGAGCAAGGGCCTGCCTTTTCACTCCGTATGGAGCATTGGCAATGGTAAGCAGATAGGCATTGAGGACGTGTTGCAGTATATGGATGAGAACTTTGACGCAGAGCGCGACTCACGCATCAAATTGCTTTATATCGAGAATATCGCCAACCCCGACAAGCTGCTCTATCATGCCAGTTCGCTCATTCGCAAGGGCTGCCGCATTGCTGCCATCAAGTCGGGAAGCTCGGAAAGCGGGTCGCGTGCCGCCAGCTCACATACAGGCGCCATGGCCAGCAGCGACTCAGCGGTAGAGGCTTTATTCCGCAAGGCGGGCATCGTGCGCTGTTATTCGCGTGAAGAACTTACCACCGTGGGGTGCATCTTCACCCTGCCACCGCTTACGGGCAAGAACTTTGCCATCGTAACACATGCCGGCGGACCGGGTGTCATGCTCACCGACGCGCTCTCTAAGGGTGGACTGAATGTCCCCAAATTAGAAGGTCCTGACACGGAGTTGCTGAAGGCGCAACTCTTCGAGGGTGCGTCTGTCGCCAATCCCATTGACATCTTGGCCACGGGCACTCCCGAGCAGTTGGGCACCACCATCGATTACTGCGAGCAGCGTTTCGAGGATATTGATGCCATTTTCGTCATCTTCGGTACGCCCGGCTTGGTGCAGTTGTACGAGGCTTACGACGTGCTGCACAAGAAGATACTCGAGTGCAAGAAGCCCATTTTCCCCATTCTGCCCTCTCTCAATACGGCCGGGCCCGAGGTTGCCGAGTTCCTGGCCAAGGGTCATGTCAACTTCTCAGACGAGGTGACATTGGCCAACTGTCTTGTGCGGGTGATGAACACGCCGCATCCCGCACCGGCCGAGGTGAATCTCTTTGGTGTCGACGTGCCGATGATCAGAGATATCATGAGCGATATTAAGGAGGAAGGTTACCTGCAGCCAGACATGGTGCGCACCGTTCTCCAGTGTGCGGGCATCCCCGTTGTCCCAGAGAAGGTATCTGATGACAAGGATATCCTGCTGGCCTTCGCCAGTGAGGTGGGCTATCCGGTGGTGGCCAAGGTGGTAGGTCCTCTCCACAAGAGTGACGTGGGTGGCGTTGCGCTCAATATCCGGAGCAAGGAGCATTTGTCTTTGGAGATTTCTCGGATGATGAATATCGAAGATGCCAAGGCGGTTATGGTACAGAAGATGATAAAGGGCACCGAACTCTTCATCGGGGCCAAGTATGAGCCTCGGTTCGGGCATGTGGTGCTTTGCGGCTTGGGGGGTATCTTTGTCGAGGTGCTCAAGGATGTGTCAAGTGGCTTGGCCCCATTGTCAATGTCTGAGGCGCGTTCCATGATCCACAGCCTGCGCGGATACAAGATCCTGCAAGGAACGCGTGGTCAACAGGGCATCAACGAGCATCGCTACCAGGAAATCATCGTAAGGCTCTCCACTTTATTGCGCTTTGCCACCGAAATCAAGGAGATGGATATCAACCCCCTGCTGGCCGACGGCGACAACGTGGTGGCCGTCGATGCCCGTATTCGTGTGGCGCCATCCGCATAGTGTTCTTGGTGCATTACGGTCTGTCATATTAACGCCCCCAACCTTCATGTCAAGGCTGGGGGCGTTTCATCAGTTTAGGTAGGGGGCTTCGCCTATGGGATGGCGGGATGGTTCTCCTCAAAGATGGCCATCCGGTCTTCCAACAGTTGATACTGGTTGTCTTTGATAAATGAGGTACACACACGCAAGCCTTCCTGGTGGCTGCCTGTGGTGACCAGACAGATGGCACTTACCCCATAGTACATCAGTTCGTGGGCCAACTCTCCGCTCGTCATTCCAGGATAACCGATGGTGAAGTAAAAACCGTCGGCTATGGGTCGGTCGAGGTCCTTGTCGTAGACGATGTAGAATTTGTGGCGACAGAATATGTCTTTCAGCCGATGTGCCCTTTCGCCATAGACCTTAATCTCTTCGCGGAAATTGTAGGTGCCGTCGGCCGCGGCCTTCAGCATGGCCGCCATGGCATACTGTGCACTGTGGCTGGTGCCGGAGGAGAGAGCATAGAGCATACGTGTGGAAAACACCGGGCCGAAAGGCAGACCCTCGTAGCGGGCGGCCAGGTCGTCAAAGTGCCGATGATAGAGTTTGTCGCCGATACAGGTCACGCCAATGCGCTCTCCCGCGTAACTGAAGGTCTTGCTTCCGCTGATGAACAGCAGGTAGTTGTCGGTATAGCGAGCCACCGTGGGTTGGTAAGGCGGTTGGAAAGGCACACTGAGGTCTTGACGAAAATCCATGGCAAAGTATGCCAAGTCTTCCATCACGATGGCATCATATTGTGTTGCCAATTGCCCAATACACCGCAGTTCTTCCTCGTTCAGGCAAATCCAGGCGGGGTTGTTCGGATTGCTGTATACGATAGCGCAGATGTTGCCTTTGCTGAGATAGCTTTCCAGTTTGTCTTTCAACTTCTCGCCACGATAATCGTACACATCGAAGGTTTGGTATTTCACGCCCTGTACCTGCAACTGCATCTTCTGCACCGGGAATCCCGGGTCGATGAAGAGCACCGTGTCGCGTCGGTGGTCGGCCTGTGAGCAAGTGAGGAATGCGGCAAAGGTGCCCTGCATGCTGCCACACACGGGGATGCAGCCTTCGGGACTGATGTCAATGCCGATGAAGGCCTTGACAAAACGCGAGGCTTCGGCTTTCAGCTCGGGCAATCCTTGTATGTCGGGGTAAGAATGGGCTATGCCCCCTTGCAGGGCCTTGACCTGAGCCTCTGTGCCTGTCTTCGAGGCAGGAAGTCCCGGGATGCCCATCTCCATTTTGATATATTCCACGCCCGACTCCTGTTCGGCATATGCCGCGATAGCCTTCACCTCACGGATGGTTGCCTTCGCAAAGTCCTGTATGCCATAGTCCTTGATGGCGTTGTCGATGAGTTCTTTATTAATAGGTGTAGGTTTCATGTCTTATTGCTGTGCGTTTCTACCAATGGCTAATGCTCTGATGTTGGCGTTTACCACTTCCTCGCCTTTGCGCCCGAACACACGGCGTATGGCGTCTTCCAGCTTGTCGGCCTCAATGCCTAATGCTTTTTGTGCGGCTCCCAGCAGGATGACATTGGCCGAGCGCGGTACATTGTTCTCCTTCGCCAGTGCCTCGATGTCGAGTTTCACCACATGGGGCAGCTTGGCCAAGTCGGCGTTGATGACCTCCATGTCGGGATAGTTGGGAATGTTGACAAAGGGTGTGCTCGATGTAATCACCCATCCCTCCTTGCTCAGATAAGGCAGATAGCGCAGGGCCTCCATGGGTTCCATGGAAATGATGACGTCGGCGCTGCCTAAGGCTATGAGGTCACTGTGGATAGGATTTGACGAAAGGCGCAGACTGCTCTGCACGTCTCCGCCGCGCTGACTCATGCCATGCACTTCAGCTTGTTTTATGTAGAGGCCTTCGTTGAGGGCGGCCTCGCCTATGATGGTGGCGATGGAGAGGATGCCTTGACCACCCACACCGCAAAGTATGATGTCTGTCTTCATAGTCTTCAGTCTTTCTTTTCTGCTTCTTTCTTTTCCTGTGCTTTCTTCTGTTTGTAGTGGCGCGACATGGTCTGCACGCACTCCCTGCGGGGAATGATGACACTTGTGCCGTGGTATTCTATCTCTTGGCGTATGATGCGGGCAATCTCGGGGATATTCTTCTTCAGGGGCACCACCACATGGAGATGTTCCTCGGGTATGCCTAATCCGCGGCAGATGGCCTCAAACTTGTTGGTGCCTGTAGAATCCTGTCCACCCGTCATGGCCGTGGTGAGGTTGTCGCTGATGATGAGCGTGATGTCGGCATTCTCGTTGATGGCATCGAGCAGTCCGGTCATGCCACTGTGCGTAAAGGTAGAGTCGCCGATGACCGCCACTGCGGGCCATAGACCCGCGTCGGCGGCACCTTTGGCCATGCCGATACTCGCGCCCATGTCCACACAACTGTGTATGGCGTGGAAAGGCGGCATGAAGCCCAGGGTGTAACAGCCAATGTCGCCAAAGACACGGGCGTTGGGGTAATCGAGCAGCACCTCGTTGAGTGCTGCGTAGGCGTCGCGGTGCCCACAACCGTTGCACAACTGCGGTGGACGGGGCATGAGGTCTTCGCAGGGGGCATAGCATTCGGGCGTCTCTAAGCCGAATGCCTTCTTCACGGCGTCGGGCGTGAGTTCGCCCGTGCGCGGCAGCTCGCCCGTCTGGCGGCCCTTCACCACGGCGTTGCCGGGCATGATACCCCGCAGCTGCTCCTCGATGACTGGTTGCCCCTCTTCGAGCACCATCACGTTGTCGCAGTCGGCAGTGAGTCGGCGGATGAGTGTCTTGGGGAGCGGATACCGCGAAATCTTCACCACAGGGAAGGGGCAACCCTCGGGGAAACACTCGTTGAGGTAGTTGAAGGCGATACCGCAGGCTATCACCCCCATGCTGTGGTCGGGAGCATCGGTATAGCTGTTGAATGCTGACGTTGCGGCGTCGGCTTCGAGTTGCTCCTGCTGGGCACACAGATAGTCGTTACGCCTGCGGGCGTTGGCGGGCAGCAGCACCCAGTTCTTGGCCTCGGCATCAAAGTTGATGTCGTTCTCCGCACGGGCTTCCATCTTTACATTCACTACCGTGCGCGAGTGGGCGATACGTGTGGTGAGGCGCAGCAGTACGGGCAGTTTCACCTGCTCACTGTAGTCGAAGGCCTCTTGCACCATGTCGTACACCTCCTGCTGGTTGCTTGGTTCAAAGCAGGGTATCATGGCAAACTTGGCGTAGAAGCGGCTGTCTTGCTCGTCTTGCGAGGAGTGCATCGAAGGGTCGTCGGCCACCACCACCACCAGTCCACCATTGGCACCGGTGATGCCGGAGTTGACAAACGGGTCGGCGGCTACGTTGAGCCCTACATGCTTCATGCACACCAGGGCTCGTTTGCCCATGAACGACATGCCCAGAGCCTGCTCCATGGCCGTCTTCTCGTTAGTGACCCACTGGCGGTGGATGTTGTGCTCACGGGCAATGGGAGATTCCTGGATGTACTCCGTAATCTCTGTCGAGGGTGTACCCGGATAGGCATACACGCCTGAGAGCCCAGCGTGGAGGGCACCTAAAGCCAGGGCCTCGTCACCGAGCAAAAGTTTCTTTTCTGTCATCTTATTTGTCATTATGTTGTTGTCTGTAGATTTGTAGGTGTCAAGCTTGCGGTTTCCGGTGTTAAATGTTGAAGGTGTCGGCATCCTCAAGCACCGGAAATTCTCGGCGGTATGCTTCTAATGGCGCTAACCGCAATTCGGCAGAGGCCACTGCCGCCTCTCCCTGCCCGCAGGCGGCAAGCGTATGCCCCAAGGCGTCAATGATTTCGCTGCCTCCGCTGTAGGTGGCGTATGGCGCCTTGCCCACGCGGTTCACGCCAATGACGTAGCATTGGTTTTCTATAGCGCGGGCGTGGAGCAGGGTGGTCCAGGCCTTCATCCTGGCCGTTGGCCAGTTGGCCACGTAGACTGCCAGGTCATAGTCGTGCTGATTGCGACTGAAAACCGGGAATCTGAGATCGTAGCACACTTGCAGCAGAATCCTGAACCCGGCATAGTCCACAATCACTCGCTCATGGCCTGGAGAGAACACTTGGTCTTCGCCACCATACTTAAATAGGTGTCTTTTGTCGTATTGCTTCACGCTGCCGTCGGGATAAACGAAGAAGAAGCGGTTGTACAGCTTGCCTCCATCCTCCGTGATGAGGCTGCCCGCCAAGGCACTGTGCCGCGTGACGGCCTGCTGTCGCATCCATTCCAAAGAGGTGGTGTCTGCTTTGATGCCATCGTTGGGGTGGGTCATAAAGCCTGTGGAAAACATCTCTGGCAATACATAGAGGTCGGCCTGCCCGGCCTTGTCGAGTAGTGCGGCAATGTGTTGTCTGTTTTGCGCAGGGTTGCCCCATACGATGTCAGTTTGTACCAAAGTGGCTTTCATTGGTGGTGTGTAGGCTTTTAGATATAGTAAAAGCAAAAATACACAATTATTTTCTATTTGACAAAGAAAAGGATTGGATTTTGAGGAATTGTCATGAATATCCGTGTTTGAGTCTTCCTATGGCCATGATATAATACGAAGTACGGCAGGCATCTTAGTGATGTCTGCCGTACTTGTAACCTAAAACAATCTCTTTCCTTTTACTATCATCTAATCAAACCAATCAAATAATAACTATCTTATTTATAAACCACTGTTTTCTGTTGCAAAGGTAGGAGGGAAAATTATTATGGCATGATAATCGTTGCACAAATTGCGCAAAGTCTTGTGCAATCGTTTGAGCAGAAGCGTGACTTTTGTGTTATCCGGCGGGGTCTTCGTGGTGCGTCTGCGTGGGTGCGCCTGTGTCAGGGCGACGCTATACGTGTGAATTGGTAAAAAAAAGATAAAAAGTATGATGACATGTTATGTTGTGTAGTGATATGCATTATCTTTGCAAGAAAATATAGATCTTATCAACAATACAAAACTTATCCAAAAAAGAGGTTATGAAAACTATCAAGTTAATGGTGCTCACCGCTATGGCCACACTCATGCTGGCATCATGTGGTACGGCATCTAAGGTGCCTTTGACAGGCCGCACCCATCGCATTTCAAGCACTTATTCTGACAGTCAGATCCTGAGTCTGAGCAATCAGGAGTATACCAAATACATGTCTACGGCAAAACGTTCGTCTGATGCTACCAACACGGCCATGGTGACCCGTGTGGGCCAGCGTTTGGCCAATGCCGTTGAGAGTTATCTGCGTAGTAATGGTTACGCCAACGAAGTGAGCAACTTTGCCTGGGAGTTTAACCTGGTGGCCGACAAGCAGGCCAATGCCTTCTGTATGCCTGGCGGCAAGATTGTTGTCTATGAGGGTTTGCTGCCTTACACGCAGAATGAGTCATCGCTGGCCATTGTGCTGGGGCATGAGATTGCCCATGCCGTGGCCAAGCACAGTGCCGAGCAGCTCACCAAGCAGCAAAACCAGAGCACGCTGACTTCTATTGGTGGCGCCGTGCTGAACAGTGTCGTAGGCGGCGGAGTGGGTGATCTCGCCTCACAGGTAGCCAGTGGGGTGTTCTCTTTCCGCAACCTCAAGTACTCACGTGACAATGAGAGCGAGGCCGACTATATGGGACTGATCTTTGCGGCCATGGCCGGATACGATCCGCAGAACGCAGTGCCCTTTTGGCAGCGTATGTCGTCAGGAAACAGTAGCGGGTCTGAGTTTCTGAGTGACCACCCATCAGATGCCACACGTATTGCCAACATACAGAGGTGGATGCCAGAGGCTATGAAATATTACAAGCCCACGCCGGTGAAGACTACCACCACCAAGAAGACCACCACCACCAGAAAGGTAACCACCACCAAGAAGAGATAATAAACCTGATGTAGCCCCAACTTCTCCCGACGAGTAGTTGGGGCTTTTTTTTCTTGTCTTTAGCCCATCTGCTACCTGCGGTGGCATATCTTCTTGCGCATGACCGGCCATGGGGTCTGCAGTCTACGTGCTGTCTGTGCTGGGTAGAGCCCACTCCTGCGGCAGCAAGCAGAGGCGCAAGGTAGGTAAGGTGACACCTCGAACCCCTTAACCTCTTACCTTTGGGGCAACAAGGCAATATGGTTCTATATAGAATCATTTTATGGTTCTATATGAAATCATTTTATGGTTTTATATAGAATTATCTGATGGTTCTATATTGAAATATATGGCAATTGCATACAGATGGCTTGTACAGCGTACCTATAACCATCGTGCATAACATGCCCCCGGGCACAGCCGCAGAGGCTTTATCTTCCGTTTTTTAGAGTCTCCACATCGCTGCCAAGGCGCTTGGTGGGCGTGTTGCAAACTCTTGCGAACCTCCCCCGCGCTTTGCGCACTATTGCAAACCGTTTTTGTTGGAGTATATTATATTTTCTGTTATCTTTGTCATATAAAATCGATAAAACCACAAACTGATGGACTATACCTTATTACTCTTCACCGCATTCTCACACCGCGAATGGTTTCTGCTCATCACATGCGCAGTCATTTATCTCACTTTATTTATAGTGACGGTGCAGAACAGTCGGCGCAAGGTGTTGCTCCTGAAAGCGCGTATGGAGATCATCAAGCAGATGCAAACCGACCAGCAGGTCAATACCCAACAGCATATTGCCCAAAACCGACAGGAAATCGAGGAGCTTCAACGGCTCATTCGTAAGTTGGGAGACGAAAACACCATGCTCAAGTTGGAACTCGAAGAGCGTAAGGCCAAGCTCGACTATAATAATAAGGTGGCGGAGATAAAACGAGAAAAACGTAGTAAGGCCGACAGTATCATCTTCACGTCGCCCATCTATGTGAAACTGCAAGATATGATTGGTAGCGGACAGAGCATGTCGGGCGAGGAGCAGTCGCAACTCGACAAGTTGGTTAACGCAGTGTATACTGATTTTACCGGAAAGCTCTACAGCCTCTATCGCATGACCAATTACGAATATGCCGTATGTCTGCTCATTAAGGTGCGCATAGCCCCTAAGGATATAGCCACCTTGACGGCACATAGCAAAGAAAGTGTGGCCAGTACGCGAAGCCGACTCTACGCGAAGGTTTTCGGGCAGAAAGGCTCGACCAAAGACTGGGACGATTTTGTACTGTCTCTATAATTCAGAACCATAAACCCAATACGAATTGATATGATAGAATATTTTTCAGCTAATCTCTGGCAGTTGTGGGTCATCTTGGCCGTGGGCTGTCTAATTGTGGAACTGGTAACAGGCGGATTTTTCATCATCTGTTTTGCCATAGGCGCTTTGGCGGCTGCCATGGCCTCCCTGGTTGGCGGATGGATGCTGCAACTGATAGTCTTTATCGTGTTTTCCGCGTTGAGTATTTTCTTGGTGCGTCCCTTAGCCCTACGTTATCTGCATGAAAACAAACCTGTGACGGTGAGCAATGCCGACGCGATATTGGGCAGGGTAGGGCGTGTGTCTGAAACCATTGAAGCCGGAGGGTTCGGTCGTGTGGCCATCGACGGTGACGACTGGAAAGCCCAGGCTACAGGCTGCGATGAAGATATTCCCGAAGGCGCCCTGGTGCAGGTCAAAAGTCGTGAAAGTATCATTATTGACGTGGAGCCGGTGAAGAAAAACCTATGATGAATATTTCAAACTTAAACCCTAAATAATATGATGATTTATGTATTAGCCGCCATCATTGTATGTGTGTTGCTGTTTGCCAAGATGGCATTGGTTATTATCCCGCAGTCGGAAACCAAGATTATCGAGCGTCTGGGACGTTATTACGCCACACTCCAGCCCGGTATCAACATCATTATCCCGTTTGTCGACCGCCCCAAGTCCATCGTCACCATGAGTAGTGGACGTTATGTCTACAGCACGGTAATCGACCTGCGTGAGCAAGTGTACGACTTCGACAAGCAGAACGTGATTACCAAGGACAACATCCAGATGCAGATCAACGCCTTGCTCTACTTCCAGATCGTAGACCCTTTCAAGGCTGTGTATGAAATCAACAACCTGCCCAACGCCATTGAGAAACTCACGCAGACCACCCTGCGCAACATCATCGGCGAGCTGGAACTCGACCAGACGCTGACTTCTCGTGACACCATCAACACCAAGCTGCGTTCTGTTCTCGACGACGCAACCAACAAGTGGGGTATCAAGGTCAACCGTGTGGAGCTGCAAGACATTACGCCACCGCAGAGCGTGCTCACGGCCATGGAGAAGCAGATGCAGGCCGAGCGCGACAAGCGTGCCACCATCCTCACCTCTGAGGGTGAGAAGCAGGCGCAGATCCTGCAGTCGGAAGGTGAGAAGACGGCCAAGATCAACCGTGCCGAGGCCGAGAAGCAGCAGTCTATTCTTCTGGCTGAGGGTGAGGCGCAGGCACGCATCCGTAAGGCCGAGGCTGAGGCCATTGCCATTCAGAAGATAACTGAGGCTGTGGGCCAGAGCACCAACCCCGCGAATTATCTCTTGGCGCAGAAGTATATCCAGATGATGCAGGAGCTGGCCACGGGCGATCAGAACAAGACCGTGTTCCTGCCTTACGAGGCTACCAATATCATGGGAAGCCTGGGCGGCATCAAGGAGCTCTTCAAGCAATAGTCACATGTGTTATTCCCTCCTATAAGTTGTTTATAGGGGGGAATACTTGTCTTTGTCACAGGAATATCTGGGCATTTCTTGCGACGGCTTGTTTTTTTTTAATACCTTTGCCAGTAAATAAAGACATTGAACATGAATATTTGCATTGTTTGTGGAGCACGCCCTAACTTTATCAAGGTGGCTCCAGTGATCCGAGCTATCCAAGCTGCCAAGGCACAGGGAAGAGATGTGGAGTTTGCACTGGTGTATTCGGGTGCCGAGAATGACCCTACACTCGAAGGTACGCTCTTCGAAGACCTGCAGATTGCCCGTCCTGACAAGTCTCTCGGTATCACCTGTTCCAATCTCAACGAGCTTACCGGACAGGTGATGGCCGAGTTTGAGCGTTACCTCCAGCAATATCCTGCCGACGTGGTAGTGGTGGTCGATGACCTTGCCTCCACCATGGCCGTGTCGATTGTGACCAAGAAGCAGGGCGTGACGCTGGCACATATCGCCGCTGGCACACGCAGCTTCGACATCACCATGCCCAAGGAGATCAACCGTCTGGTCATCGATGGCCTGTCAGACATTCTCTTTACCGCCGGCATCAGCAACAACAGCATAGCCAACCGCGAGGGAGCTGAGCTCTCTAAGGTATATATGGTAGGCAATGTGCTCATCGACAACCTGCGCTTCGACCGCAACCGACTGGTGCGTCCTGCCTGCATGGATGACTTCGGGCTCGACGATAAGGGTTATCTGGTGTTCACGCTCAACCGTAAGGTGCTCATCGAAGACAAGGCCAACCTGCAGCAAATGATTGCCGCCATTGGGCGCAACGCACACGGCATGAAGGTCATTGCCCCGCTCCGCGGACTGGCCAAGGCCGTGGTGGAGGAGTGCCAGAAGGCGCTCGGCAGCGAGGTGCTGACCCTCGTGGAACCGTTGCCCTACCTGCAGTTCAGCTACCTTACGGCACATGCCGCCGGTATCATCACCGACTCGGGCAACGTGGCCGAGGAGGCCACCTTCAACCAGGTGCCCTGCATCACGCTCAACAGCTACACCGAGCACGAGGAGACCGTGAAAGTGGGTACCAGCGTGCTGGTAGGCGAAGATGCCGACAAGCTCGGCGAACAGCTCGACAAACTGGTCACCGGACAATGGAAACAAGCCGGACTGCCCGACCGCTGGGACGGTCGCTCGGCCGAGCGTATCGTGCAGATACTGCTCGAGCAACGCTAATGCCTGACAAGGCATAACCAGCCGTGGAAAGATTCCGCGGCTGGAGTTTCATCATATCGGCGGCGCAGATTGATGCACCGAGAATATGCACACGACGTTATGCATGGACATACAGACAACTTTACATTCCTGACCCAAGCCCCGATTCATCGGGTAATCCTGACCATGTCGGCTCCCACCATCATATCGATGCTCGTGACGAGCCTTTACAACCTGGCCGACACATTCTTTGTGGGACAAATCAACACCCAGGCCACGGCGGCCGTGGGCGTGGTGTTCTCGATGATGTTCTTCGTGCAGGCGGTGGGATTCTTCTTTGGCCATGGGTCGGGCAACTTCATCTCGCGTGAGCTGGGGGCACGGCGTCACGACACCGCTACGAAGATGGCCTCCACGGGCTTCTTCCTGTCATTCTTCAGTGGTGTCGTCATCCTGCTGTTGGGCGAACTCTTCATCACACCCTTGGCCGACCTGCTGGGCAGCACGCCCACCATCATGCCCTATACCGAGCGCTATATGCGCATCGTGTTGCTCGGGGCACCCTTCCTCACGGCTTCGCTGACACTCAATAACCAGATGCGCTTGCAGGGCAACGCGGCCTATGCCATGTACGGCATTGTGACTGGCGCCGTGCTCAACGTGCTGCTCGACCCTCTGCTCATCTTCACCATGGGGTGGGGCATTGCCGGTGCGGCCTGGGCAACGGTCATCGGACAGGTGGTCTCGTTTTTCATCCTGTTCTTCATGGCGCGGCGCGGCGAAAACATTGCCATCAGGTTTCGCAACTTCTCGCCCTCATGGGCTTTCTTCAAAGAGATATTCTACGGAGGCAGTCCTTCGTTGTCGCGACAGGGGCTGGCCAGTGTGGCCACGATGATGCTCAATGTGGCCGCGGGCGCTTTCGGCGACTCAGCCATCGCGGCCATGAGCATCGTGAGCCGCATCTCCATGCTGGTATTGGCGGCCGTCATCGGATTGGGACAGGGCTTCCAGCCTCTGTGCGGCTTCTGCTATGGGGCGGGCATGTACGACAGGCTGCATGCGGCCTATCGGTACACCGTCAAGGTGGGCACCTTGTTCTTGGTGGTGTGTGCCATCGTGGGCTGGATGTTCAGTGGCTGGCTCATCGGGGTGTTCCGCGACGACCCGCAGGTCATCGCCGTGGGTGTGGTGGCCTTGCGATGGCAGTTGTGTACCTATCCACTCAATTCCTTTGTCGTGACAAGTAATATGTTGACGCAGACCTGTCGCAAGCCGTGGCGTGCCAACTTCTTGGCGGCCGCCCGACAGGGGTTGTTCTTCATTCCGCTCATCCTGCTGCTGCCGCGGGTGTATGGGTTGTTGGGCGTAGAGATGTGTCAGGCCGTGAGCGACGCCATCTCGTTTGCCTTCACCATACCCATCATGGTCTACACCTTCAGGGAGTTTGCCCGAGAAAAGGCGGCGCTCAACCGCGGTGACAACTAAACATTTCAAGAGAGCCGACAAGCTACGATGCTTGCTGGCTCTCTTGCGTTATACCTGCAAGGGTTCAGGTTTTTATTCAAATCATGTAATCCTTTCTTTCGACTTTCGGCTATATCGCTCGTATCAATGATTGAGAACAAGACATCAATTATGGACACAGACAACTTGGACAGATACATCAGACGATGCAAGGAAGGCTCAATGGAGGACTTCAGAGCGTTGTTGCATGTTTATCAGCCCATGGTGTATTCTCTGACCATGAAGATGCTGGGCAATGAGCAGGAAGCGGAGGAGGCCCTGCAGGACACGTTCGTGCGGGTGTGGCAGAACATCGGAAGATATGACGCCGGGAAGGGGAAGTTCAGCACATGGGTCTATGCCATTGCTTCGCGCATCTGCCTTGACAGACTCAAGCACCACCAGCCGCAAGCGGTATCGACCGATGACGAGTCGGTGTTCAGACAATATGCCTCGGCTACTGACCCTGAACGCCAGCTCATGGATAAAGACTGGAACAGCATTGTGCGGCTGCTGGCTGCACGGCTCAGCGCCAAGCAAAGGCTCGTCTTCACATTGTGTCTCATTGAGGGTCTGCCTACGGATGAGGTAAAGGCAATCACCGGGATGACTTCAGGACAGGTCAAAAGTAACCTCTATGTGGCCCGGCAACATATTGTAGAACAACTAAAACGATTGGGGTATGGACGATAATCAGCAACTGTTACAAGACATCATCTCCGACTTGAGGGAATGGAAGCCCGCCTTACGACAGCCCGAGGCGATGAGCGACAGAATTATCAATCGAATCCAAAAGCAGCGTTATTTGCAGCGGACCAGCCTGTTGCTTCGTATCATCGGTACGGCCGCCGTGCTCATGCTGCTCATGGGAGTTGCGGGCGCCCCTAAGCTGCTCTCCGGCGAGCCTGAAGTGGAGCGGTATCAACGACAACTGTTCTCTCAGCGCGTCGAGAAGCACTATCTTCAGACCAAGTTTTTTGAAAAGACCATTTACGATGAACTAAAACAGTATGACAATGAAAACAATCATTAAGACCTTGATTCTATCTTGTGGTGTGATGCTTGCCTCATGCGACAATAATTACCATTGCGGAATGAAGACCATTGTAAATGAAGACGGAACATTATCACGTGAGTTCACGCTTCATCTCGACTCTGCACAGTTGGTATCGGGAAAGTTGGATGCTGAGAAAAATATGGTGGTGTTAGACCGTGCATGGCAGCTCTCATGGGCCCTGAAGGGTGACAGCCTGCGACATCAGCTGCCTATGGCTGTGGACACCTATCGAGCGCTGAAGCAACGGTGCAAGGACGACAACCAGGATGTAAACGACACCATTGTGGTTTACGCTACCCGCACTTTCGACCATGCGTCGGTCATGGGCCAAAACACGCAGTTCAAGGTGGGGGCACTCAATCTCTCGCCTGTGATCACCTTAGAGAAAGACTTCCGGTTCTTTTATACGACATATCGTCTGAAGGAAATATATCGTCAGCCCCAACTGCATTTCCCCGTTCCCCTCAGCCGTTACTTCACCAAGGAGGAGATGGGCTATTGGTTTAGTGGCACCCCGAATCTCGGAGAGGGGCTCAGTGGAATGGAGGTCGATGACATCACGCAGCAGCTCAAGCGTAAGTATTCCCGATGGATAGCAGCCAATGATTTTGAGTTGACATACAAGACGATTCTCGACAACTATTCCAAGACGGGGCTGGGGCCTAAGGATAGGGCACGGTTTGTAGCGTTACACGACTCGTTGCTGGCGGCTTTTTCTCATGTGAACACACTCGAAGAATTTCATGAGGACAAGTCTACATGGTTTGAGAAGCGCCTTCACACCGA
Organism: Bacteroidota bacterium; assembly: GCA_023425865.1. Classification (GTDB taxonomy): domain Bacteria; phylum Bacteroidota; class Bacteroidia; order Bacteroidales; family Bacteroidaceae; genus Prevotella. Next base: position 48,523 of record JAFABV010000020.1, read on the forward strand.
CGCCTATTCCCGCGTCATCGACGATAAGCAGCTGATGGCGAAGGTGGAAGAACTGGAAAACACATTCGTGGCGCTCTTGTTGTTCGACGTGGATTATCAGGTAGAGATGCCATCGGGCAACCAGCCGAAGGAGGAAGTGCATCGGCTGACGGGAACCCGGCTTATTGCCGCTGACGTGCAGCTGGAGTCGACCTCTGTGCGACGTCATACGTTGGCCTATGCCTTTACCTTATTCCTTTTGCTGGGTGCAATCGCTGGGGGGTGGATACTCCACCACAAGCGAAAGCGGCTGTGACCCGCCCCGCGCTTTCAGTCACTCCCCTCTAAGGCGAGGTGGGTATGAAGATGTAAAAGTGGCATGAAGCAGCAAGAACTTCAAAAGTTGTTGGCTTTTGGACTGCTGATATTGTTTTTTCTTGTTATCTTTGCTTCTGCAAGATGATAATACACATGACGATGAAAGAAACAAGTCTATATATCAAGAATATGGTGTGCGACCGTTGCAAGATGGCGGTCGATAAGTTGTTGCGCGACGAGGGCTTGCAGCCTCTGGAGGTCGACCTGGGCAAGGCGAGGATAGAAGGGGAGGTGAGTGCCAGTCAGCGTGAACGCATCAAGGAGAACTTGCGACGCATCGGCTTCGAGCTGCTCGACGACCGCAAGCACCAGACCTTGGAGCGTATCAAGGCGGCAGTCATCAGGCTGGTACATTACCAAGACAATCACTCCAACCTCAACCTCTCGGATTACCTGCAGCAGGAGTTGCATCAGGAGTACTCATCTCTCTCAAAGTTGTTTTCCGAATACAGCTCGATGACCCTTGAGCGCTACTTCATCGAACAGCGCATCGAACGGGTGAAGGAGCTTATCACCTACGATGAGATGACTCTCACCGAGATTGCCAACAAGATGCACTACTCCAGTGTGGCCTATCTCTCTACGCAGTTTCGTAGCGTCACGGGAATGACGCCCTCGGCGTTCAAAACCTTACACCAGCACGACAGAAGACCCTTGGATGAGATATAATGCTGGTCTGTCGGCCTGTTGTGGCTGAAGGAAGAGAATGTGGGGGGTACCATAACAAGTGTTTATCGGATGAGTGCCGAAAAGCATAAATCATACCCATAGTTTCGTAACACAGATAAGGGCTAATGGTTGTAACTTTGCATTGTTAAAAGTTACAACCATTAATATTTTATGAATATGGAAACAAAGATATTTGCAGTGAGTGGTATGAAGTGTGAACATTGCAAGGCCCACGTGGAAGAGGCCCTGAAGGCCCTCGAAGGAGTTGAAGCGGCCGAAGCCAGTGTGGGAGGGCAGAACGTAGTGGTGACCTACGATGAGGCCTCGGTGACCCCCGACCAGCTCAAGCAGGCCGTGGACCAGAGCGGAAGATACCGCCTGACACTCTGAACGTGTTTTCCCAACAAAGCAATCAACAGATACGATGAAACAGACGATTCCTGTTGTTGGCATGGCATGCTCGGCATGCTCTGCCAACGTAGAACGCAAGCTGAATGCACTCGAGGGCGTGCTGTCGGCATCGGTAAGCCTGCCCGGGCGAAGTGCCTTGGTGGACTATGACCCCGACAAGATTTCTCTGGAAACGATGAAGAAGGAGGTCAACGGCATTGGCTACGACCTTGTGATAGAGAAAGACCGCTCGGTGGAGGAAATCCAGAAGCGCGAATACACTTTGCTCAAGCGCAAGACCCTGCTGTCGTGGGCGTTCTCCATCCTGGTGATGAGCGTCTCGATGCATTGGCTGCCGCTGGGCAGTCGCGATATGGCCAATCAGGTGAGCTTGTTGCTGGCCTTGGCCAACATCTTGTATTGTGGCCGGGCATTCTATGTCACCGCGTGGAAGCAGCTCAGACACGGAGCCGCCAACATGGACACGCTGGTGGCGATGTCTACGGGAATCAGTTTCCTCTTTAGCGCCTACAATACCTTCTGGGGCGAGGCAACATGGGGTACACGGGGCATCGAATGGCACACCTATTTTGATGCCAGCGTGATGATTATCACCTTTGTGCTCACCGGTCGACTATTAGAGGAGAAGGCCAAAGACGGTACGGCGAGCAGTATCAGGCAGCTCATGGGCATGGCACCCAAGACGGCACGGTTGGTGGGCAGCGCCGCTCCCTCAGCCGATACGGCCGAAGACATACAAGAGGTGCCAATCTCAACCATCGATGTGGGCGACATCTTGGAGGTACGGCCGGGTGAGAAGGTGCCTGTAGACGGTGTGGTGACATGGGCCACCTCGTTCATGACGAGCGACGCGGCCTACGTAGACGAGAGCATGATTACCGGAGAGCCTACGCCCGCAGAGAAGAAAGTGGGTGCCAAGGTGTTGGCGGGTACCATTCCCAGTCAGGGTTCGTTCAGGATGCAGGCCGAGCAGATTGGTGAGCAGACAGCCTTGGCGCATATCATCCGCATGGTGCAGCAGGCCCAGGGGTCTAAGGCCCCGGTGCAGCGCATTGTCGACAGGGCGGCCATGGTCTTTGTGCCAGTGGTGTCGGCCATTGCCCTGCTGACGTTTCTGGTATGGTGGCTCGTAGGTGGCAATGCCTACCTGCCACAGGCCATCCTCAGCGCGGTGGCGGTATTGGTGGTGGCGTGCCCGTGTGCCATGGGACTGGCCACGCCTACTGCGCTGATGGTGGGTATTGGCAAGGCGGCCGAAAAACAGATTCTGATCAAAGACGCCACGGCATTAGAAAACCTGCGCAAGGTAGACGTGCTGGTGACCGACAAGACCGGTACGCTGACCATCCCTAACCAGAACATCGACTTTACCAAGGCCGACGACCTGCCCTTGGAGGGGAGAGAGACCTTGAAACCCAATGCCCGTGAGGCCATGACCGAACTGCGCCGACGTGGCATCGATGTCTATATGATGAGTGGTGATAAAGACGAGGCTGCCAAGTATTGGGCCGAAAAGGCCGGCATAGCCCACTATCAGAGTAAGGTGCTGCCCCACGACAAGGAGCAACTCGTGAAGCGCCTGCAAGACGAGGGCCACCGGGTGGCCATGATAGGCGATGGCATCAACGACACCCAGGCCCTGGCACAGGCCGACGTGAGCATTGCCATCGGGCGTGGCACCGACGTGGCCATGGACGTGGCACAGGTTACGCTGATGGGCGACGACCTTAGTGCCCTTCCCGCTGCCGTGACGCTCAGTCGCAAGACGGTGCGCATGATCTGGCAGAACCTCTTCTGGGCCTTTGTCTATAACATTGTCTGCATTCCGCTGGCAGCAGGTGTGCTCTACCTCTTTGGCATCGATTTCCAGATCACGCCAATGTGGGCCTCGGCCCTGATGGCATTCTCCAGCGTGAGTGTGGTAATCAACAGCCTGCGACTGCGCTTTACCGCGTGAAAGGAGCGTTCGCTGACGGCATAGGCGAATAATAATAGGAGTGGTTGTTTGGATACCAGTTGCGTTCCACCGACACTTCCAAAGAGAAGGTACGATTGGGTGTCCACCGCAAGGCGGCACCCAATTTGTCGCCTATCTGGTTATACATCATGGGTGACATGCCATACAGTCCACGTCCCATATAATAATACGGACCTACGCCGTTGAGCCCACTGTTGACAATAGATTTTTGCCCATAGACGTATCCCGCCCAATGCTCATTAAACTGGTATCCCAGTTCACCATACAATCCGCCAGAGGTGATACTTGCGCCATCCCAGTTCACATGGTTCACATAGCCTCCGGCAGCCAGCCAGGCTCGTTTGCCCAAGGGTTGCAGCCAGGTGGCAGTGAGACGCTGTCCGAATCCAGCGCCACTTCGGGCGTTCTTGCCAAATTCAGCAAATACGCTGAGGTCGAGACTCACATTCAATCCCTGGTGCAGCCATCCACCATTATAATAGGTAGAGAGCGGTGCAGGGTAGGCATTGTACTCCTCCTCGTCAGGCAGCTTGCCAGCTACACCATAATAAGTGGTGTCACGGGGCGCTTGTGTCGTCGTCTCAGCTGATGGCGAATAGCCGCTTGATGAAGGCTGCGCCTTCGCTGTTACAGGCGACATCAGGTACCCGCCGCTCATGGGTTGGGCAGAGAGTGCCATGGGCGGACTCATGGTCACGGCACTTGTTCCGGGAATGGGAGTCATGCCGCTACCTATCCGCTTGTCGGTCTGTGCCAGTAGTGGCAAGGCCAACACGATGGCGAGTGATGTGAAGATCGTTCTGTTCATGTTTCTATCCTTTCGGTTCGTTTGTGGAATGGCTACGAATACCGTTGCAAATATACAGAAACCTCATCGTTGGGCAGATAGGGATTAGTGTTTTTTATTATTGTTTTGTATAAAATTCGCTAATGGCTTTCTGTCTTTTCCTTCGATATTTACTATCTTTGCAATAATCACCTCGTATAAAAGATTTCGTGGGTGGTTGATGTACAATTTGTAAAAGGAAGGAAATTAATGATATGGGCTTTCTAAGAAAGTGGTTTGGCAATACTCCCGACACACCTGATGAGGAGAAGCGGGCGCAGGCAGCAAGAGATTTTGATGTGTTGAAGTACGATGGCGTGGCTGCCCTACGGCAGAATGCGTTTGACTATGCCATCAAGTGTTTTACTCATGCCTTGGAATTGCGCGAAGACCTGGAGGTGCGCGACTATCTTTCTCAGGCGCTGATTCGCAGTGGCAGCCTGTCTGAGGCTCATGAACAGTTGCAACGGTTAGCCGAGGCAGAGCCTGACAACCTGCAGATTTGGCTGCGTATGGCAGAGGTGGCCTATATGATGGAGGACTACAATCTCATGGCCGAAGCGTGTGAAAAGGCCAAACAGATAGACAACGACGACCCGCAGATGAATTTCTCCTATGCTCGTGCCTGCATTGGTCAGGCCAATTACATCAATGCCGTTGCCCTGTTGACCAAGGCCATTGCCGTGTCGAAAGACGAACCCTATTGGGACGCCTATTTCCTGCGTGGAGAAACATTGCTCAAGATGGGCGATGTCAACAGTGCCGAGGCTGACGCGGATACCATTCTCGCCCACATACCTGAGCAGGAAGAAAGCCTGTTGCTGAAAGCACGCTGCCAGCATGCCCACGGAGACCAGGCCGCGGCCTTGGACACCTATGACAAGGTAATAAACCTCAATCCCTTTTGTGTCGTAGCCTTCAAAGAGCGTGGTGTCATTCGCCTGGCTCTTGGTGACAGTACCGGCGCCGCGGAGGATGAAGAAATGGTGAAGGAGCTCGAGCATCCCATGACCGATGGAGACCGTTAAGGCGATGGGCGAAAGAAGATGGCAGCACCGGTAGTGTGCGTGCGGCACATCGTCATCACGTCACCAGTTTGTAATACCCCAGAGGGGTTGGTACAACCATTTCTTAAGATTATTTGAAAATATATTGCGAATTGTTTGTGTGTTTCGGAGATTTGCTATAATTTTGTAACCAAAATAGAAATACGACAGTGTTATGAAGTCTTACGCATCCTTTTATTACTTTTATTTTTACTTTGCAAGCAATTGTGAAGCGGGAAGTTGCGTGTAGATTTCAACTTAGGTCAAAGATATAAAACCTTACAGGTTTGCATCAAGGTCCCGCTTCATCACAACATGAAGCGGGATTTTTGTTAACAGCAGCCCACGGGTGGATGAACAAGAGGAAAGGCTAAGGCCAAAAGGGACGAACCAGAAACAATACAAAGAAAAAAAGGGCATGAAGAGAATAGCCATTCAAGGCATGCGGGGATCTTTCCACGACATTGCCGCACATGAATATTTCGAGAACGAACAATTGCAGCTCATCTGCTGCAACACCTTTGATGGTGTCTTCGATAATATCAAGCAAGACCCTACGGTCATCGGCATGATGGCCATAGAGAATACCATCGCAGGGTCGCTGCTCCCCAACTACGACTTGCTACGGGCCAGTGGCACAACCATCGTTGGCGAACACAAGCTTCACATTTGCCACTGCATCTGCTGCCTGCCTGATGATGACTGGAGCACCATTACCGAGGTGCATTCGCATCCGGTGGCATTGGCCCAATGCCGTGAGTTCTTAGGCAGCCATCCAACCCTGAAGGCGGTGGAAGCTGAAGACACGGCCGGAAGTGCGGAATACATCAGCCAAAAGCAATGCCACGGGTGGGCAGCCATCTGTCATGCAGACGCAGCGCGTCTGTACGGGCTAAAGGTACTCGAAGACCATATCGAAGACAACAAGCATAACTTCACCCGCTTCTTGGTGGTGTCTAATCCCTTGAAAGCCGATTTCCTTCGTCCGCTCAGCCAGTCAAACAAGGCGAGTCTTGTCTTCTCCTTGCCTCATGCCGAGGGCTCCTTGTCTAAAGTCCTCACCATTCTTAGCTTCTACGGTATCAATCTCACCAAGATTCAGTCGCTGCCCATCATCGGTCATGAGTGGGAATACTTGTTCTATGTAGACGTTACCTTTGATGATCTTATTCGTTATAGGCAGTCTATCGATGCCATCACACCGCTGACCAAGGACATCAAGATAATAGGAGAATATCAAGAAGCAGTATCTGAGCCTGCCATCGGCAATGTGGATGAGGAGGCTGTTTAGAATCAATAAGGATAACCACGAACAATATACTTATTATGGTACAACCAGCAGAAAGAGTGAACTCTGTACAAGAGTATTATTTCAGCCGAAAACTGAAAGAGGTAGCACAACTCAATGCCCAGGGCAAAGACATTATCTCACTGGCCATTGGCTCACCTGATATGCCGCCTTCACAGCAAACCGTTGACAAACTATGCGAGGTGGCCGCCGACCCCACCGCCCACGGCTATCAGCCCACGGTGGGACTGCCCGAGCTTCGCAAGGCCATGGCGGGGTTTTATAATCGCGTCTATGGCGTAGAGGTCGACTGGGCCACAGAGATAGAGCCTATCATCGGTTCTAAAGAGGGCATCATGTATGTGACACTGGCTTTCTGCAATCCCGGTGACAAGGTGCTTATTCCAGACCCAGGCTATCCCACCTATACGGCCGTGAACAAAATCTTCGGTACGCAGATTGTCAACTACAGCCTGCGGGAGGACAACGGATGGCAGCCCGACTTCGACGAGCTGGAGCGTATGGACCTCAGTGGGGTGAAGGTGATGTGGTGCAACTATCCCAATATGCCCACGGGTGGCGTGGCTACTATGGATACCTTTGAGAAACTGGTAGGCTTTGCCCGCCGTCATGATATATTGGTGGTGAACGACAATCCCTACTCGCTCATCCTCAACGACCACCCCATGAGTATCATGCAGGTGCCTGGTGCCAAAGACTGTTGCATAGAGTTCAATTCGATGTCGAAGAGTCACAACATGCCGGGTTGGCGTGTGGCCATGATCGTTGGTAATAAGGAGTATATCTCTTGGATGTTCAAGATTCAGAGTAATATAGAGAACGGCACCTTCCGGGGTATCCAATTGGCGGCGGCCGAGGCCCTGAATACCAATAGCGAGGAATGGCATCGTGAGAACAACATCATCAATTACCGTCGTCGCCGTGCGGTGGCCGAGCAGATCATGGACACGTTGGGATGTACTTATGACCCTGCACAGGTGGGGATGTTTCTTTGGGGCAAGATACCCGACAGTTATGCAGAGGTAGAAGACCTCACAGAGCGGCTGCTTCACGAGGCCCGCGTATTTATCACCCCTGGCTTTATCTTCGGCCAGAACGGTAAACGCTATATCCGCATCTCACTGTGTGCCAAGGACGAGAATATCAGTGAGGCACTCAAGCGCATCAAGGAGATAGCCCCCAAACTCAAATAACAAACAAGTAACCAAAAGCATAAACTATCGTCTCATGGCCTGCTTGCAGGTTAACGAGACACACAAACGACAATAAGATATGGAACTCGAAATTCAGCCATTACATTTACCCAGTGATAATGAACGCCCCTTCGTCATTGCAGGTCCCTGCAGTGCAGAGACTGAGGAGCAAGTGATGAACACCGCCCGCCAGCTGAAAGAGAAAGGCTGTCACATGTTTCGTGCCGGTGTGTGGAAACCCCGCACCAAGCCCGGAGGCTTTGAGGGCAAGGGTGAGGAGGCTCTGCCCTGGATCAAGCAGGTGAAAGAAGAGACCGGCATGCTCACTGCCGTAGAGGTAGCCAAGCCCGAACACGTGGAACTCTGCTTGAAATATGGGGTAGACATCCTTTGGGTAGGTGCACGCACCACGGCCAACCCCTTCGCCATGCAAGACTTGGCCGACTCGCTGAAGGGTGTTGATGTGCCTGTATTTGTGAAAAATCCTGTGAATCCCGACATTGAATTGTGGATAGGCGCTCTTGAGCGTATCAATCAGGCAGGCGTCAAGCAGTTGGGCGCCATTCACCGTGGATTCTCCAGCTACGACAAGAAGATCTACCGCAACCTGCCCATGTGGCAAATTCCGATGGAACTCCACCGCCGTATCCCTAATCTGCCGCTGATTTGCGACCCCAGTCATATCGGTGGCCGTCGTGAGTTGGTGGCACCACTGTGTCAGCAGGCGCTCGACATGGGTTTCGATGGACTGATTGTAGAATGTCACTGCAATCCCGATGAGGCTTGGAGCGACGCTCGCCAGCAGGTGACACCCGATGTGCTCGACTATATTCTCAGCCTGCTTGTGGTACGTGAGGAGACGGGCACCACTGAAGGCATCCGGGTGTTGCGTGGGCAGATAGACGACCTCGACAATCAGTTGCTTGAATTGTTGTCTAAGCGTATGCGGGTGTGCCGAGAAATTGGGCAGTACAAGAAAGAGCATAACATGACCGTATTTCAGTCTAACCGCTATAACGAGATACTGGAGAAGCGTGGGGCGCAGGCCAGCCTTTGCGGCATTGACCCTGAATGCACGGCACAGATCTTCGAACTCATCCACCAGGAGAGTGTGCGCCAGCAGATCGAGATTATCAACCAATAAACTAAGGTCTAAACACACAGAACCATGAGAATTTTGGTGATGGGAGCTGGCAAGATGGGCTCCTTCTTTATCGACCTGTTGAGTTTTGAACACGAAGTGGCAGCCTATGAGCACGATCCCAAACGGCTGCGGTTTACCTACAACTGTCAACGCTTCACCGACTTAGAGGAGGTGCGGGCCTTTGAGCCAGAGCTGGTCATCAATGCTGTGACTGTGAAATATACGTTACCGGCGTTTGAAGAAATCTTGCCTGTGCTGCCCAAAGACTGTATTATCTCTGACATCTCCTCAGTGAAGACGGGCCTGAAGGACTTCTACGAGCAAACGGGCTTTAGGTATGTGTCTACGCACCCTATGTTTGGCCCTACATTCGCCAACCTCAACCAACTGTCTGAAGAGAACGCCATCATCATCAGTGAGGGCGATTATATGGGTCGTATCTTCTTCAAGGACCTCTATCAGAAGCTGGGACTCAACATCTACGAGTACACCTTCGAGGGGCACGACAAGACCGTGGCCTATTCGCTGAGTATCCCCTTCGTGTCTACTTTCGTCTTTGCGGCTGTAATGAAGCCCCAGGATGCGCCGGGTACCACTTTCAAGCGTCACATGGCCACGGCCAAGGGCGTACTCTCAGAAGACGACTACCTCTTACAGGAGATACTCTTCAATCCCTACACCCATGACCAAGTGTCGCAGATACGTGATGAGTTGAAAGAACTCTTGCAAATCATTGACAACAAAGACGCCGACAGCATGAAAGCCTATCTCACGAAGATACGCGGACATGTGTTTGCACATAAGAAGGCTGAGTAACCATTTTGTTTTGATTATCGGCATAGCCCCCGCAGCGCGTTTGGCGTTGCGGGGGCTTTGTTGTGTATGCTCGGCATGAGCATTGTCTAACGGGTGCAAGTCTATAAGCCGCCAGCCTGCCCCCTTTGTGCCGCGTGCTGAAGGCGTGGGGCTCTACGGCCTGCCCTTGAGGGCTTCTTCCTGCTCTATGGTCCATGGCACATTGCTGATTTCCTGTGCCATGGCATTGAGTTCGAGACATTGCTGTCTGGTAATAGCGCGTCGGTCGGCATGGTAGGGCCATGGGGCCAGCATGAGCAGCAACCCCTTGGCGCAGGCCTCAAAGTACATCCCAGGCGGCTTGTACATCGGCGGAAAGCCATTCTCGAGGATTACGATGAGCGGTAGGCCTGCGTCGAGTGCCGCACGGGCTATCTCACGTTCGCCAGGCGCGATGCATGGGCTTACCAATACGCCGCCGTGCCGTCCCCGATCCATGAGCCATACCTTCTGTTTTTCGATGAGCCTGAGGTTGTCGGGCGTATTGTTGTTGTGGCATCTTACCTGCAGTCGTGTGGGCCACTCTAACAGCCAGTGGTTGCCTATGGCGGCATAGCTGCGACCACCCACCGCGAGGTCGCGCACCACACGGAAGAGGTTGGGATTGGCCCGTTTGATGGCTAAGCGTCGCGGGTTGTCGGCGATATACCTGAACATGTGGGCCAGCTGTCCGTCATGGGTGAGGATAGAGTCTTGGTAGCCCGTCTCGAAGAGCAGGCCGTGGTCGGGGTGCTTGGGGCGGGGTAGTGGTGTTTCCTGAGGTAGTGGTGTTTCCTGAGGCTGAGCCTCAGGATAGTGCACCACTTGCCGCAGCACGATCTGCCGGTAGGCACGGTTGCAGCCCACCTTAAAGCCATTGACAATCTGCCCCAGGTGGGCTCTGCTGTGACGCGTCACGAACAGCAGGCCGTGGATATGGTCGGGCATGAGCTGAAAGGCCAGCATCTTCACCTCGGGGTAGTAGTGGGGTATGCCCTGCCACTGTTGCTCCACGGCTTGGCCCAGCGGGGTGGGTTCAATATAGGGCTCGTCGTTACCTTCTCGGTAGGCTAAGTGTCCTAACAGCGGGCGCCGGCCCTCTACGCTCAGGGTGACCATGTATATGCGACGTCCCTGATAGTCGTGTCCCTGCCTGCGTCGCTTCATCGAAGGCTCATGGTCGTATCGCCAGCCCTCACCTTCTATATATGTAGGGTGTTTGTCGGTCGATGTATTTTTTGGCATCTGTCATTGGTATCATGGGTTGGTATTCCGTTTTTTTTGTGTGTGGTATAAAGATACGAGGAGTTTGGCAAGCTGACAAGTTTTTTTGCATGAAAATTTTTGGCACAGTTTATGTTAGGTATCAGACACACATTGTTATCATGTATTGTCATTTCATAGTTACTACTCTCAACCCAATGAAAGATGGAAAAACTGTTTCTTAACACACTTACTTTCAAGTATCCCGAAAAACCTGTAACGTTTTATTTTTCGGACGAGGATGATATGGAGCGAAAAAGCACCGTATTAAAATCAGATGTCCTGATACCGGCCGAGGTGAAGGCTATGCCCAAATACGCGAGGCTGTTTGAAGGTATGGGTGGACTAAGGCTTCATACCACGTTTGATTTGCCCATGGAGGGGTTTGAGCCTGTTGCCGTAGACTTCAACAACCCCGCGAATGAGTATATCGTGAGGCGGTATTAAAACAAATTGTTGAAAAGATATTTCAATAATTATGAAGATATTGTGGTCACGGAAGATGGTATTACAAGAGATGTGGTCGTTTGCTTCTTTGAGAAGGCGAACACAAGCCGTTTCTCCTGGAATGGCAAGCAATACGAAGTGTACCAACTGGATCGTTTTACACTGCGAGTAAAATATGATACCATCGACCGTACTCCCTATCTACTTGTGGCATACAACCGTCTCTCCTTATTGCTCAACACGACTTTGGCACAATAGTTAAATGATGATTCTGACAATCCGCTTGCCCCAGTGCACCACGTCACGCCAAGTATGGTCAATAGGGTGATGACGCGGGAGGTGTGCAAGGGGAGTATCATCTGGGCAATGTCATGTAATTAAGGAAAAATGACAATAAACGATTTATTGATCATGTTATCCTTTCTGGCAATAATAGTCACATTCAATATGGCAGAAAAGTTAATTCTCAACACACTAACCATCGAAGAGCCGACGGAGCCGGTCAAGTTTTATTTCTCTGCAGAGGATGAGGCTCAGCATAATAGCAGCATCATTCAATCCGGAGAATATCCCTATTGAGATTACGGACTAAGGGAAAAGCATGATAAGAACGCTTTCATACATCAACCCCAACGGCTCAAAAGAGCGGTTGGGGTTGACGTTTTTGGAAAGAATCTGGACAGAAATCCATTGCGAAGTAATATTTTTATTCTACTGTTGAAAAAAATGCAAGGAATTATTTTGTTGATAAGATAATTTTGTATATTTGCATTTACACAATCTTGTGATTTATAGAACTATACACCGAGTGTACAGAATACAGAGTGTCGGTCTAAAGTTGCAAGTATATGATATGATTCAAAATCTAAAATTTAAAACACTATAATAATTTTAAAGGATAATGCCCATGTCGACAACCCCTCTTCAAAATCCGCAAGGATACGATTACTATTCGAGTGTGATAGATCCTACCATCGATGGCCTGAATGAGATTGTTGGAATCTGTCAAAACTTCAAGACAGACGGCGAAGACAGAATTATGTTTGCCATGAAGATGCGCAATTGGAAGATAGATGATATAGAGCGATTGGAACAATATATCATGACTGCCTGTCTCAGAATGCAGCGTACACTCACCCGGGTTGACGCGTTTGGCAAGGAATTCAATCTACAGTACGCAACCGACGAAAACACCTATTTTGATACGGTCTTCCAACTCATGCAACGAATCAAGAGCTTTACCTCTCCGCTGAGAATGCTCTTGAAGCGTACCTGCAACCATCATCATCCGGATAAACGCACCTGTGCTTTCTATGAGATACCCACCAAGTCGGCCATTCAAGAGTCTGTGCTCGGAGGAGGCACTTACCATAAGGCTATGTTTGGGATGGATGACTTGTCGATGCCACAGGAGATCCGGACTTTCTTTAACCAGCTGACCACCTTCTTCCTGCTCTTGGGGCGGTGTATGAGAAGCTGTAAGAAGGTGCTGGATGATGAAAAGCGAGTGCGTCACAATCCGGATTTAAGTTTGTACGTGTTGAAATTGTATCGGAAACAATGCCTGAAGAAGTTGAAGTCGCTGTTATTCTTACTGACAGAAGACATTATAAAGGCGATGGAGAAATCGTGTCCTGCTTATCTGGCGTACCAAAGCAGTCCCTCTGAAGAGATTTTTGCCCAGAACGAGTTCCATAAGCATACCATCACCGACATGGATCACTTCTGCACCATTGAGTATTATCGTGCCATGCATGATCATAACCTTGATAGCGAAGAATTGTCGCTATGGGGGAATACCCCGGAGACGATAGAGCGTGTCAGGAGGGTTGTGGAACACTTCGACGAGCTGTTGCCCGAAGACTTCACCCAAAATATGATGGGTAAATATATGTGTTATTTCTGCCAATGGGCCTTGCCCGGTAACATCAAAGCGGGCACCACATACTTTCGGAATCATTATCACGGGCGTTGGCGAACCGTGAAGTATGGAGCTGTGAACCACCACGTGGCAAGCTATAACAAGAATGACAAGGAGGTGGTGAACTTTGTCCATGCAATCAATCACTTGCAAATACCCCCCGCGGCTCCCGATTTAACGATGACCAAGACAAAGAATTTAGATTTCTTGCCCACAACCCAACAGCAAAATGTATCGGCTCATTAACGGTCGATACATTTTTTTTAGTTCAATGAGTACGGTTAAATTGAATTGAGGAGGAATATTCAATTCAATTTCAATCGAAATTAGATTAACCTTTTCCTGTCATCTAATCATCGGGTTGATCCAATCTATTTTCAGCTGTTTCAATCTAAAAACAGAACGTCTTTCGTGCCCTTTTGATATTAAAAAGGGGCTGTTGGCACGCTTTCCCAAATCTAACCGAATATTTTGATAAACGATTGTCGGTCAGTAACTTTGTGTCATAATCACAAAGGGTTGCCGGGTATCATTCGTCGTACTCATGCAGCCTGTGACGCGGGGGGAGCATCCTGACCATGAAGCTTGAGGACTTGACTTGCCGCGCCACAAACCGCTTCGCAGACGGAAAGGTTTTAATACTATAAAACAATGGATCAAGTATTAAACAACAACCCATTGGAGGCCCGGTTCAGCTTCTTCCCGGCTCCCGTGACCAACAAGAAGCCATCGAGGGTGATGACGCTAAAAGACGCGTTTGGCTATATCACCGGTATGGAGGCCCGCGAACGTACGCAGGCCCTGAGACAAATCGATGACAAGAAAGAGGCGAGAGCCTACAAGGGCACACACTTCGACTACGTGACCTTCTCGGGAGAGTTCAGCTATGGAGCCGACGACAAGCTCATATGCCACTCGGGATTGCTCTGCTTGGACTTCGACCATGTAGCCGACGTTGCGAAGGTGAAGGAGATGCTGCTGGGCGATGACTATTTCGAGACCCAGCTGCTGTTCACCTCGCCCTCGGGCGATGGCGTGAAGTGGGTGGTAGCCATCGACCTTAGCCAGTGCGACCACCGCACGTGGTTCAAGGCCTTGGCCAACTATGTGAGGGCGAGCTATGGGCTCGTAGCCGACCCGTCGGGCATCAATGTGAGCAGGGCGTGCTTCTTGCCCCACGATGCCTTAGTGTATGTAAACCCTGATGTATGTCCTTTCTAATCGCTAATAAGATGAAAAAGTTATTTGATCCTATCGCTTGGGCTAACAACAACGCCGACAACGCTACTCATATTAATAAGGTGGAAATGCAGCCTTCGACGCCGCCCACATCATCGGTCAACCGGCAGCCCACCTCCGGCACTTCCGAGCAGATGGAGGCGTTGGTGCAGGCCATCGTGGCTCACGGCATCAATCTCACGGAAGATTACAACGACTGGCTCAGGGTGGGCTTTGCCTTGGCCGGTGAGCTCGGCGAGGGTGGTAGGACTTACTTCCACCAGCTCAGCAGTCAGAGCGCGAAATATGACGCCGGGGAGTGCGACAAGAAGTATGACAACTGTCTTCACGCCAAGGGCCAGGGTGTGAAGATAGAGACGCTCTACTGGATGGCCGGGCAGGCGGGGATAGACCTCAAGGCACTGGCCCATGAGCATCATTTACGGGAGCTTTGCGCAGAATGCGCAGATGCGCAGCCTTGCGCAAAAAAGGCTGATTTATATAACCCGTTGATAATCAACACTTCTTATTTTACAGATACTTCTGCGCAAGGCTGCGCATCTGCGCATCCTGCGCAAAACTCTATCGTGGAGGAAGTTTCTTTCAATCATACTTTCTCGGATAAGATAGCTGAGGAAGACTGGCCCAGCTACTTCCGTCCAGTGCTCGACAGCATGGAGGATGTCGAGGGGCGGGACAAGATGATTCTCGGCACGCTGGTGGTCAACAGTGGCATGATACCCAACTTTTTTGGTATCTACGGCAGTCATACGGTCTTCCCACCCATGTACATCCTCTTTTATGGGCCCAGCGCAAGCCGAAAAGGCGAGATAGGAAGCTGTCAGTTTGTAGCAAAACCGTTGAAGAACGAGATCGTCGACCAATACCATCAGGAGATGGATCAATACAGACGAGATCATTCGCTGTGGGAGTCGAAGGGGAGCAAGGTGGCAGACAAGGCCACGCGCGGCGAGGAGCCCCGCGAGCCGGAATACCGGTCGCCCATCATCCCGGCCAACAGCTCGGCTTCGGCGGCTTACCTCGCGCTGAAAGCCAACGAAGGATGGGGCATCATATTTGAGACCGAGGCCAGCGCGCTCACGCAGTCGCTCCTTTCAGACTATGGTGACTACTCCACGGGGCTGCTGGCAGCCTTCCACCACGAACCCATCAAGATGAACCGTGTCAAGGATAAGGTGCGCTTCGACATCGACCAGCCGCGACTCGCCATCGGACTTACATGCACGCCGGGACAGCTGCCCAAGCTCTTCCCAACGTTCGAGGACGGACTGGGCAACCGATTCCTCTATTACGGACTCAACCGTAGACTTGAGTGGATCAGCCCATTCAAGAAAATGGTTAAACCTCTTGATGAGGTATATGAGGACTTGGGCAAGGAGAGTCTGGAACTCTACCATCTGATGAAGAGACTGGGCAACCGCAGCATACAGTTCACCTTGAACGATGACCAGATACGCCGGTTCAACAATTTTTTCTCAGAACTGCTCATGGAGCAATTTGCTATGCTTGGTGACGGCATCACTTCGTTCATCTTCCGACTCGGACTGAGCACGTTTCGTATCGCCATGGTGCTGTCGCTGCTACGTCGCTACTCCGACTGGGACCACCGGGAGCCATTCTTTGCCGAAAATGAGCAGGCATTGCCTTGTGGCGAGAAAGATTTCAACATGGCACTGACCATCATGAATACCCTTGTCAACCATACGGCCACCATCTATTCGGCACTCGCCAAGGACGACGAGGGATTGCCAGGCAACCCGGCACTCAAGAATCTCAGCCAGCCAGAACGAAATCTCTATGATATGCTCGGAGACGAGTTTACAACGGATGAGGTGAAGGAATGCTCCGGCAAGCTGAGTATCAATCCGGACACATCACGACGGTATTTGGGTAAATACGTACATGTTTACCATTTGGCTGAACGTGTTAAAAACGGATGTTATAGAAAAGTGAAAAACAATGTGTAAACATGGCATTTAGCCCGAACAAACAGCATGATTATGATGTATAAAGACGGTATTTCATTCACCCTGCGCGCCTACGGCAAGAGCGAGCTGGCGCTGATGTATTTCCCCACAGCCTCGTCGCCCCACACGGCAGTGAACCACCTCATGAGTTGGGTCAACCGCTGCACGGAGCTCAGGGAGGCACTTGAGGCGGCGGGGTATAGGAAGACGGCCAAGTTTTTCACACCCAAAGAGGTGGCCAAAATCACGGAATACCTGGGTACACCGTAGGTTATGTCCCCATAAGGCAGGGCTTGGCACGGCAACGTATGGCATCGTACACCGGCGTCGGCGCAAAGCCCTATCTTTACAGTGTGAATCAGGGTGGTTCGCCCGACTGGACAAGCGTCAGGTCGGTATAGTTAAATCTTTAATCCTTACAATTATGATTCGTTACATTTTACGTCAAAACAACGTTGCAGACAGTATGTATTATCGCAAGTGGTATGCTTACCCGATGGTGGATGAGACCATTGACCTTGCCGCGCTGGCCAAGCACATGGAAGAGCACAACAGCGGTTTCTCTGAGGCCATGTGTCTCGGCGTGATGAAGGCCATGGTGCGCTGTATCAAGGAGCAGGTGCTGGCAGGCAAGAATGTGAAAATTGACGACCTCGCCATCTTCTCCGTAGGGCTGAAGAACACGGTAGGCGGCGCCAACAGCGCTGAAGAGTTTACGGCCTCGGCCAACATCTCGGGCGTGAAGCTCCGTGCCCGTGCCACGGGTATACTGCGCAGCTCGGTGCTCAATATGGACGCGACGCTGAAGAAGGTGAGTGCCTCACCGCAGCCCACTGCAGAGGGTGGTGTGTAATCAGGCGAGGCATGATGCTAAAAGCCCCGGTCATGACGTAGATGGCCGGGGCTTAAATTTATGAAATAGGGAGGAGGAGTATTACTTCTTGATGTTGGCCTGCTGCAGGCCGTAACCCTTCTTCTTGTCTACAGCGAGGAGCACGAGGGCCACGAGGATGGCAGCCACGCCAAAGCCACAGAAGATACTCATGCTCATGGTGTAGGTGGGGTCCATGCCGTTGACCTTGCCGATGAGTACGGGGATGAGGGCCAAGCCGATGTTCTGGATGTAGAATATGATGGCATAGGCAGAGCCTAACAGCTTCATGGGAATGATCTTGGGCACGCTGGGCCACATGGCAGAGGGCACCAGTGAGAACGCGATGCCTAAGAGTATCATGATGATCACGGCAAACCAACCATACGGGAGAATGTGTATGGCGAAGATGAAATGGATGGCCGCCAGCATCACCGAGCCAATGAGCATGAGGGTGGCACCCTTGCCGATGCGGTCGTAGAGCGAGCCGAAAAGCGGGGTGAGCAGGATGGTGCCGAAGGGGATGAGCCCGGGAATGAAGCCTGCCAGCTCTTCAGACACGCCGTAGTTGGAAATCATCAGCTTGGTGGCAAACTTCAAGAAGGGGAACACGCCGCCATAGAACAACAGGCAGAGCAGGGTGATGCACCAGAAACCTGGATTGGTGAAGATGAACTTCAGGTCGCTGAAACGGAACTGCCCGTCGTCGTCACCGGCATTCTCAGCAGTCTGCTCGCCCTTGACGGCCTCTACAGAACTGTCGAGACGGCGGTCCATGACGCAGTACACCATGAAGGCGAGGAAGCCCACGATGAGCAATACGGCACCAAGAAGCACAGGGGCGCCTATCTTGTCGCCGAAAGCCTTGGCCATAGGTAGGGCACCCATCATGGCAGCGGCAGTGCCCAGTCGGGCCAGCGCCACCTGAATGCCCATGGCAAGGGCGAGTTCGTGACCGGTAAACCACTTGGTGATAACCTTGCTCACGGTGATACCACAAATCTCACAGCCTACGCCGAAGATGGCAAAGCCCAACGAGGCAATGGCAAGCGACATGGGCACGGTGAAGTTGAGGAATGAGATGGTGAAGGTCTGGCCCGAGAGGTCGGCCGTCACGCCAAAATATTTGATGATGACGCCCACCACCATGAGTCCGCAGGCCATGATACCCGTGAAGCGGATGCCCATCTTGTCGAGGATAATACCACCGAAAAACAGCATCAGCAGGAACACGTTGATATAGCCATACGACCCGGCGAAGAAGCCATAGTCGTCAGAACTCCAACCCAGACCTCCGGTTTCGACAGACTTGGTGAGGAGAACTTCGAGCGGTGACATCACGTCGGTGATAAAATAGCCCATCATCATGGTAAAGGCCACGATGAGCAGCGCTGCCCAGCGCGCGCCGGCGCTGTCGTTGAGTACGCGTTGAATCTTTTCAGTCATTATTGTAGTGTGTATTTATGCGTTTGTGAAGGTGTTATTTAAGGTGGGTTCTATTAATTACCACCGAAACAAAAATATTAAATCATGGGTTACGTTTTGCCATCTTTCGGACTCTCTTCGGCTCAAATTGCCAGTCAACTCAGTCGTTATGCCCGCATAACTTCTTCGTTCACTTGCAATTTGACCTCGAAGATAGTCTCGAAATCTGACAAAGCTAATTAATAGAACCCACCTTAAGCCACTTGTCCAACCAGTTGAAGAAGGTGCGCTGCCAAAGTATGCCGTTCTGGGGCTTGAGCACCCAGTGGTTCTCATCAGGGTAGATGAGCAGCTCGGCAGGGATGCCCCGCATACGGGCGGCATTGAAGGCACCGAAGCCCTGGTTGGCGTTGATGCGGTAGTCTTTCTCGCCGTGGATGCACAGGATGGGTGTGTCCCATTTGTCTACGAAGCGGTGGGGGCTGTTGTCGTAGGTGCGCTTGGCGGCGGCAGTGAGGTCTTTGTTCCAGTAGGCGTCATCGTATTCCCAGTTAGAGAACCACGCCTCCTCGGTATCGGTGTACATCGATTCGAGGTTGAAGGCGCCGTCGTGGGCGATGAAACACTTGAAACGCTTGTTGTGATGGCCTGCGAGGTAGTATACCGAGAAGCCGCCAAACGAGGCGCCCACGGCTCCCAGACGGTCTTTGTCGACGAACGGCAGGGTGACGGCATCGTCAATGGCCGAGAGGTAGTCGTCCATGCACTGGCCTGTCCAGTCTTGGCTCACGGCCTCGTTCCACTCACTGCCAAAGCCTGGGAGGCCACGGCGGTTGGGCGCAACGACCACATAGCCATTGGCTGCCATGATCGACATGTTCCAACGGTAGCTCCAGAACTGGCTTACCGGACTCTGGGGGCCGCCTTCGCAGAAGAGCAGGGTGGGGTATTTCTTGTTGGCGTCGAAGTGAGGCGGCAGAATCAGCCAAACGAGCTCTTGCTTGCCGTCGGTGGTCTTCACCCTGCGCTGCTGAATGGTGGGCAGGGCGAGCTGGTCGAAGATGTGCTTGTTCTCGTCGGTAATCTGAGCCACGGCCGACTGCTTCTCTTTCTTGCTGGGGGTGAGCACATAGAGGTCGTCGGGACGCAGATAAGAGTGGCGCGTCACAAGCAGTTGGCCGGTATTGCCCAAGAGTTGCACCGACCCGTAGTCGTACCACCCGTCGGTGAGCTGCTTCACCTCGCCGTTGAGGTTGGTCTGATAGACCATCACACAGCCGTGCCATACACCGATGTAATAGAGGGTCTTGGCATCGTTTGCCCAGCAATAGTCGTCTACGTTAGAGTCAAACTTCTCGGTGACATAGCGCTTCTGGCCTGTCGTGAGGTCGTAGACGCAGAGGCGGTTGCGGTCGCTCTCATAGCCGTCGCGAGCCATGCTCTGCCAAGCGATGTACTTACCGTCGGGCGAGAACTTGGGGTTGACGTCATAGCCCACATTCATGTCGCCCGCCTGCTGGTTGACGGCCTGGTTACGCAGGCTCTTGGTGGGGTCGGACGCGGGGTTCTGGTAGCCCTCGGGCTTGCAGAGGTTGCGGGTTTGCTTTGTAGCGATGTCGTACAGGTAGATGTCGGCGTCGGTAGAGGTGGCATAGTCTACCCCCGTCTTCTTACGGCAGGTGTAGGCCACCTGTCGAGAATCCTTGCTCCAGTCAAACTGTTCGATGCCGCCAAAGGGGGCGAGTGGACTCTCATAGGGCTCCCCGTCGAGGATGTCAGTGCCGTCAGACACGCGGTCGCCGTTCACGTCAGCCACAAAGGGGTGGGCAATGCTCTCCACATAGTGGTCCCAGTGGCGGTAGTTGAGGTCGGTTACCAGTCGGCCTGTGGCTTTGGGCAGGTCGTCGGGGTTCTTCTGTATAGAGCCGTGGTAGTCGATGCTCTTGATGAGAAGCACACGCTTGCCGTCGGGTGAGAAGCGGAAACCCTCGATGTCGATCTTCGAGTCGGTGAGCTTCACTCGGCCTGTGCCATCGGGGTTCATCTTCCAGAGCTGTCCCTCACGCAGGAAGGCTATTTTCTGCCCGTCCTCAATCCAGGCAGCGTCGCTCTCGCTCTTGGTGTCGGTGGTGAGACGAGTGGGTGTTACGATGCGCTTTCCGGCCTTGGCCGACTGGATAAAGAGCATGGTGTGACTCTTGTTCTCCTTGACACTGTAGTAAGTTACTTGATACACCACCTGCTTGCCGTCGGGTGATGCCGAGGCACCGCCAATACGCCCCATGGCCCAGAGTGCCTCGGGGGTCATCAGGTCACTGGTCAGTGTGATGTTGTTTTTCTCAATCATAGTTTGTGCATTTGTTGCCGGGGTGCCGAGTAAGAGGGCACACATGGCTGCGGCTATGGCTTTGTTCATATTGATGGGTTGGTTTGTTTTTGGGTATGTTTTGTTGGTGGAAGGGCTGTGGGCCCAGGAAAAACAGGAACTTACAGAAAGCTCACGGGGGCGATTCTGTAAGTTCCGGTATAGTCACGCAATGGCTTTTGTGAGCCGTTACGACCCTTTCTTCTTCTGGTTTAGCTCCTGCTGCCTGCGCAGGTTTTCTTCCTTCTGCTTCTGTTGCATCTGTTGGAGTGCCTGCATACGCGCCATCATACCTTTCATCTTCTGCGGATTGCTTTGGTTCTCCTTGTACCGCGATTCAAGATAGGCAAGCAATTTCTCGTCATTGGTGGTCTTGCGCAGCACAAACATGATGAGGGCTGAGAAGAGCAACGAGATGAAGTAGTAGAAATTGAGTCCCGACGAATAGTCGTTGAACATGAAGAAGAACATGAGCGGCATGAGATACATCATCCACTGCATCATCTTCATCTGCTCGGCCTGCTGTCCCACCATCTGGTCTTTTTGCTGCTGCATGGTAAACCAGCTGTAGATAATCTGCGCGGCGCAGAAGAGAATACAGGTGAGTGAGAGGTGGTCGCCGATGAGCCAGAGTGGCTTGTCCCACTGCAGAAGGGCGTCGTAGGTAGAGAGGTCATTCATCCAAAGGAATTTTTCACCACGAAGCTGTATGGCGTTGGGCACGAAGTTGAACATGGCAATCCAGATGGGCATCTGGATGAGCATGGGCATACAGCCCGACAGTGGCGATACACCGTACTTGGCATACTCAGCCATCATGGCCTGCTGCTTCTGCATCTGGTCTTCGGGCTTGTCAAACTGTTTGGTGGCCGCGTCGAGTTTGGGCTTGAGCACACGCATCTTGGCCGAGCTCATATAGCTCTTTTTCACCATGGGATAGGTGATGAGCTTGAGCAGCAGCGTGATGAGGATGAGCACGATACCCATGGAGAACCAATTGCTGAGCCAGTCGAAGACGTAGATGGTGAACCAGCGGTTGATGATGCGGAACAATGGCCAGCCGAGATACACCAGGCGCTGCATCTCCAGGTCTTTGCCAAAGGTGCTCTGCTTCTCTACCTTGCGCAGGAGTCGGAAGTCGTTGGGACCATAGTAGAACTCCAGTTCAGTGGGCGTCTTGCCCGTGGGGTCGAAAAAGGTCTTGAGCTTGGCCTCATATTGCTTCAGGTAGCCCGAGCCCTTCTGCTGAGGGATAGAGGTAAGCAGCGAGTTGGTTCCCAAGTCTTGCTTGGCAATCATCACGGCCGAGAAGAATTGGTTCTTGAATGCCACCCAGTCAATCTTGTCTTCGATGGCTTCATCAATCTTCTCCGATGTCTCACTCAAATAGTCGGTGCCGCCATCGGCAGCGTGATAGGTGAGTGTGGCGTAGCGGTTTTCAAAAGTATAGCCTTTCTCCTGCTGGCGTACCTTGTCTTTCCAGTTGATGTCTATGGTATTGGTGTTGGGCGAGAACAGTCCGCTCATACCATTGGCCTGCACGGCAAGGTGGAGCAGATAGTTTTCCCCCAGGCGATAGGTCAGCGTGATGCTCTTGCCCGCGCCGGCCTGCGCGGTGAAAGTCACGGTAGAGTCGGTCACTGCCGAGGGCTGGAAGTAAAGGTCAGCGGTGCTGATGTTGGCCTCCTTGGCAGAGAGCGTATAGCTCAGGTTCTGGTCTTCGCCACTGAAGAGCGTCACATCCTTTTGCCCTGAAATATTGTCCTTGTAGTTCTTGATGACGGCTTTCTTCACCTGGGCACCCTTGGTAGAGAAGGTGAGGGCCACCTTGTCGTTGCTCAGCACCACGTCTTGGGCTTGTCCGTTGAGCGCGGAATAGAACAGGGCGGTGGTGTCGGCGGTAAGCTTCTCCTTGGCTGCCTGCTGATGTTTGATGGCGGCAGTCTTGGCTGCCTGCTCGGCCTTGGCACGGTTGACCTGTGCGATAGAGTCTTTGACGAACTGAGCTCTCTGCTCTTCAGCCGACGGCTGGGAGTACCAGCTGAAGGCAATCAGCACGACGGCAATGAGCGAAAAGCCGATAATAGAGTTTTTATCCATAAAAATGTGGGTGAATATAAAGGAGTTAGGGAACAGCCTCCTTAACTCCTTATCAAAAAATTATTTCTTTTGAGATTCAATAGCTGTCTTGATGAAATTTACGAAGAGCGGGTGTGGGTTGAGCACGGTACTTTGGTATTCGGGATGGAACTGGGTGCCGATATACCATTTCAGTCCGGGAATCTCAACGATTTCCACGAGGTCGCTTTCGGGGTTACGTCCCACGCACATCATGCCGTTGCGCTCATATTCCTGTTGGTAGTCGTTGTTGAACTCATAGCGATGGCGATGGCGTTCCTGAATATGTTCGTTCTTGTAGATATCGAATACCCTGGAACCCTGGCGCAACACACACTCGTAGGCACCGAGTCGCATGGTACCGCCCATGTTGGTGATATTCTTCTGCTCCTCCATGATGTCGATGACGTTGTGGGGAGTCTTCTCGTCCATCTCGCGTGAGTTGGCGTCTGCGTAGCCCAGTACGTTACGGGCAAACTCGATAACCATCATCTGCATACCGAGACAGATGCCGAAGGTGGGAATGTCGTGTGTGCGGGTGTAGTGTGCGGCGATAACCTTGCCTTCTATGCCACGCTGGCCAAATCCCGGGCAAACCACGATACCATCCTGTCCGGCCAGTTTCTCAGCCACATTGTCCTCTGTGATGAGTTCAGAGTTGATGAAGGTAATCACGGTCTTGCGGTCGTTGTAGGTGCCGGCCTGCGAGAGGCTCTCACGAATGCTCTTGTAAGCATCCTGCAAGTCGTACTTGCCCACGAGGCCGATGTGTACCTCTTCGGTAGAGCTGTTGCGACGTTCGAGGAAGGCGCGCCATGGTCCGAGCGAGGGTCTCTCGCCAGCTTCAAGTCCAAGCTTCTTGAGGATGGCTATGTCGAGGCCTTGGTTTTGCATGTTCACGGGAACCTCATAGATGCTGGGCAAGTCTTCACTTTGTATGACACAGTCGAAGTCCACGTTACAGAAAGCTGCCACCTTCTTACATACGTCATCGGCCAAGTGCTGCTCGGTGCGCAGAATCAGCACGTCAGGCTGAATGCCTACACTCTGCAGTTCTTTTACCGAGTGCTGTGTGGGCTTGGTCTTTACCTCGCCGGCAGCCTTCAGGTAGGGCACATAGGTGAGGTGTACGCAGATGGCGTTCTTGCCCAGTTCCCATTTGAGCTGACGTATAGCCTCCATGAAGGGTGCGCTCTCGATGTCACCGATGGTACCGCCAATCTCGGTGATGACAAAGTCGTAGTGATATTTCTGTCCGAGGAGCTTAACGTTGCGTTTGATTTCGTCGGTGATATGTGGCACCACCTGAATGGTCTTGCCCAAATAGTCGCCACGGCGCTCCTTGTCGATGACAGCCTTGTAGATACGACCGGTGGTCAGTGAGTTGGCCTTGGTGGTCTTGATGTCAGTGAATCGCTCGTAGTGTCCCAAGTCGAGGTCGGTCTCCATACCGTCGACGGTGACATAGCACTCGCCGTGCTCATAGGGATTGAGGGTTCCTGGGTCAATGTTGATGTAGGGGTCGAACTTTTGGATGGTGATGTTGTAGCCTCTTGCCTGGAGAAGCTTGCCTATCGACGAGGAGATGATTCCTTTACCAAGCGAAGAAACCACGCCGCCCGTGACGAAAATGTACTTTGTTTCTGCCACAATCTTAAAGGGTTAAAAGTGTCATATTATTATATGGTGCAAAGGTAGTGGATTTTTTAGATATGAACAACAAAACGTTTTGAAACTTTGGCGGCACTTGGTACAAATAGAAAAAAAGATGAATTGGTATCTACTTTTTCATGTTTTTTCGTAACTTTGCAAGACAATTCGATTACATAAAAATCTGATGATGAAAGCATTGAATGTAGGATTTCTTCTTCTCCTCCTTTGTATGTGGCCTTACTCCACGCCCACTTTTGCCCAGGTTCATGAGCGTAGCGGGCGTAGGCCGAATGCCACTTCTCATCTGGTAAGGCAATACGAAGACTCGCTCAAGACGCTCAGGGAGCGCCTTGATGATTCCTCGTTGCCTGCGGAGGAGCATTTCACGCCACAAACCATAGCGCCCCTCTTCTTGCCGATGACATTCTACAAGGATATCACACACAGGGCCTTTTCGTTAGATGGCACGCTGTCGCCTGTTGACGAGCATTTGCTTTCCATCTATCTGCGTCGGCCGGAGTTGGTTGTCAACACACAGAGCAACTTGGAGGAGACGGGTTCTGTGCTCCAGCCTTCGACGGTGGTACAAAAGCCTGTCGTGGAGGTTAACAAGCCCAAACCCCAAGAGCCGGAGGCTGTGCCTGTAGACGTGGTGGTGCTGAAACCCAACTTCTGGACTTTCAGGGGCGACTACTATCTACAGTTCCTTCAAAACTATATCTCTGGCAACTGGTACAAGGGTGGTGAAAGCAACTACTCTATGGTGGGCGCCATTACATTGGAGGCAAACTATAACAACAAGTCTAAACTCAAGTGGGATAATAAGTTGGAGTTGAAACTGGGCTTCCAGACCACTAAGAGTGACACCGTGCATGGTCTGAAAACTTCTGACGACCTGTTCCGTTATACGGGCAAGTTGGGACTGCAGGCTACTAAGAAGTGGTATTACACCGTACAGATGCTGGCCTATACGCAATTCATGCGCAATTATCCCTCTAATCAAGACAACGTACTTTCCGACTTCATGTCTCCGTTCAACCTGAACCTATCTGTCGGTATGGACTACTCGGTAAGCTGGCTGAAGAATCGTCTGATCGGTAACATCCATTTGGCCCCTGTGGCTTATAACCTCAAGTATGTAGACCGTTTGGCCCTGTCTACGCGCTATGGATTGAAAGAGGGTAAGCATACCCTGCACGACTTCGGTTCGCTGTTTACCATCGACCTGAAATGGAAGATTATGGACAACTTCGACTGGCAGACTCGCCTCTATGGCTATACCACCTACAGCAGAGCCGAGTTTGAATGGGAAAACACGTTTACGTTCCAGTTCAATAAGTTTATCTCTACCAAGCTGTTTGTCTTCCCTCGCTTTGACGATGGCGCCTCGCGCGACGACAAGTATGGCTATTGGCAGTTCAAGGAGTTTGTGTCACTCGGATTCTCGTATAGCATGTAGGGTTTGAGGTTTGCCCATACGACGCATAAAGGCCGGCGCATGTGCGTCGGCCTTTATGCGTCATGGTGTATGGGGTAACATGGCGCAATAGAATGCCATCAGAACTCAAACTGCAGCTTCACGTTGAACTGCCGGTCGGTAAGGTAGTTGGGCACGGCATATTGCTGGTTGGTGACATCGGTAATCCAATAATAGGAGTTCACGTTGTTGATGCCTAAGAGGTTTAAGCAGTCTACGCCGAGCCAGATATTGCGGAATATGCTCTTGCGCGAGCGGTCTTGATTGTCAAGCAGCCGATAGCTCATGCCAATGTCGGCACGCTTGTAGGCCGGCGCGCGGAAGTTGTTGCTTTCAAGTTCGCGGTGCGGGGCCGAGAAGGGCAGGCCGTCTGCCAGGGCCAGTTTCAGGCTCATCTTCCATCGCTTGGTACCGGGAAAATAATCGGTGAAGAAAACATTCACCGCAAAGCGCTGGTCGGTAGGCAGGGGGATGGTTACGCCATTGAGCTTCATACGGGTGTTCATCAATGACAGCGACACCCAGGAATCACTGCCCGGCACAAATTCGCCGAAGAGTTTCAGGTCGAGACCGGCGGCATGTCCGCTGGCTTGATTGTCACCATAATATATCACCTTCACGTTATTGATGGAGTAGGGTATGAGGTTGCCGAGCAACTTATAATACAGTTCGGCAGTAAACTTGAAGGGCCGGTTGTTCATGGTGAAGCGATAGTCCATGCCTCCGATGAAGTGAATGGAACGCTGGCTCTTGATCTTTTGGTTCAGGGTGGCGTAGGTGACGCCGTTGACGGTAGAGGTGTCACGCAGTTCTTTGAAAAACGGGGCCTGATAATAGAGTCCTGTCGCTACACGGAAACTCATGTTGTGGTCGAAGGCCGGAATGATGCTCAGCGACACACGGGGCGAGAGGATAGACTCCTTGTTGAAGCTCCAGTTGGCGAAGCGCAGACCATAGGTGAGGGTGAAGAGCGTCTGGTCTTCGTGGGCATGAAATCGCCATGTGTCTTGTAGATACACCTCAAGGCGGTGTGCGGTGAGCGTGTTGCTGGCCCGTAGCGTGTAGATCATATTGAGGTCTTTGCCGGTGTGGGGTACGCTGTAGCCTGCCGAGTCGCGCATTTCGTACTCATTGGCGTTTTCCTCGATATGTTCCCACTTATAAGTCAGTCCGCCCTCTATTTGGTGTTGGCGCGTGGTGTGCTTGAGCAATAGCTTGATGCTCTCCACGTGCGCTTTCAGGTAATTGCGTGCATGTTGGAAATAGGTTCCCACGCCGAGGTTCTCTGAGGTCTCGGTTTGTGTGAGCCAGTATTGCCCTTGAATGTCGTAGCGTTCTTGCTCACGGGTAGAGAAGGCGGAGCCTATGACCGACAGCGAGGTGGAGTCGCCGTAGTGGCGTGTGATGCCGAGTGTACCCAGATAGGTGCGGAACACATCCTTCTCCTGTCCGTCGAAATACACGCGGAAAGCCCGCACGTTCTCCTGTGTTCCGAATTTGGTCTCACGGTCTTCGGGTTCAAAATGATAATGGTTGTCTGATATATTGCCTATAAAATCCACGCTCCATCTTTTGTTTGGGGTGAAGGTCATATAGGTTTGATAATCAATGAATGAAGGCTTGTACTCGCCCTTGGTTTCTAATGTGCCGAGGAGATACTTGGTTGTCTTGTATCTCAGTCCGTTAGACCAAGTAAACTTCTTGCGGCCGATGCCCACGTAAGCGCTTGCGCCTAATAGTGAGGCCGTGACATTAGCTTCCACGTGTTTGGGCTTGCGGTAGGTGATGTCGAGTGCCGACGACATCTTGTCGCCATACTTGGCCTCAAAGCCGCCGGTAGAGAAACCGATCTTTTCGACCAAGTCTGGGTTGATGACAGAGAGCCCCTCCTGCTGGCCGCTGCGCACGAGGAAGGGACGAAACACCTCTACACCGTTGATATATACCGAGTTCTCGTCAAACGACCCACCGCGCACATTGTATTGTGAGGAGAGTTCCGAGTGGGTCGACACTCCCGCCTGACTCTGTATGAGTTCCTCTACGGCGTTGCCTGTGGTAGAGGGCATAGACTTGAGCTGCCCGGTAGTGAGTTCCTGCATTTGCCCAGACTGTATCTTCTGTCCGGTGACGTTTACCTCGCCTAACTCGTTGGCCGATTCGTACAGTACCACCTGTAAGGTTTGTGTACCTTTAGGATTTCGCAAAGTACGGCTCTTGGTACGATAGCCGAGCATCGAGAATGTAATGGTGACAGAGTCGGCACTATGAAGCGTGAGCCTGAACTCGCCTTTGAGAGAGGTCACGGTGGCCTTGCCCTGCGCGAGACAGCTGACGCTGGCCAGCTCGATGGGCTCGTTGGATTCGTCGGTGACACGTCCGCGCAGGGTGAATGTCTGTGCCACTATGGTGATACTGCAGCTGATGAGCACCAGCAGAAATAATAATCTTTGCTTCATACATTGACCATAACGCCAGAAGGGCCTGATTATTGCAGAGCGTGGGTGTTTTCGGTGAAGCTATTCGCGGTATATCCAGGAGAATATCTTGTTGAGCCAGGGTGGAGTGAAATAAAACCAACGGAATTTGGATACGGGTTTGCCACCAAAACTCAGAATGAAAGAGCGGAACGGATTGCGGGGGTAGGGCAGTCCCACGTCGAGGAAGAAGATGTGCGCGTAATTGTGTTTCCACGCCCATCGTATGGCATACCACACGGTCATCATGTTGGGGTGAAGGTGCGGGTAGCGTTTGCGACGCGAGGCCAGGTACCACAGATATGCTTTGCCTTCAGAATACACGCATAGACATCCGCCAATCACCTTCTCTTTGTAGGTGGTGAGGAAAATGCGCCCGTGCTCACTCTTGTACAATCCCTTGATTTGGCTTACGGGAGGGATGACCCTGCGCATCTTGAATCTGTAAAATCCGTTGAGCAACTTGTAGAACTGATGGATCTCTTCTTCGCTGATAGCCTCGCGGGTCACCACGCCTAAGTCGTACATGTGCTTGATGGTACGGTTCATGCGCGCGGTCAGGCGCTCTTGTGGGGCACGTGAGTGGAGCGAGTTGTGTACCTCTTGCCATGGCACGGCAAAGTATCCGTTCTGCCGAAAATACTTGTATCCAAACATTTTCTTGGATATGTCGCTGAACTCGATGTACAGACAGAGTTGGCGCCTGAGCTTACGGGTGAGTTGGTAGAGCATCAGTCCAAAGATAACCTCTCGTGACTCTTCATCCTCATATTCGCCTTCGCCATAGACCCTGCCGTGGGTATAGAAATAAGGTGGAAGCCACGAGCCCGTGCGGCGCACAGACGCCAGCATGTGGGCCACAACCCTTCCGCTGTCGTCAGTGGCTACGGCCATGTAAGGTCTCTGCCCGGGCGTCTTCTCAACAATGTGGAAGAGCTCGGCGCTATGGAAGAAGTTGTTGCACGTCATTTCGGGCAACTGTTCTCCCTGCGAGTACAGTTTTACATGGTAAGCGTTCACACGGCAAATTTAAGTAAAAAATTCAAATGTCCAATCGTAGATGCCGCATTAAATGAAAGAATTTGCTGAATCATGTCAGTGGCGTTTGGTGTGAAAGCCCGTCAACAGGCATACGATGGGCGGTAACGGGTGGATGTGGGGTAGCGCGTTCGGCCAAATGAAGGCTTGGCGGCGGTCCTTGGGGTAAGCTAAAAAGGTGTTAAACTGTTTGATTCTACCCGTTATTTGCCCGTTTTTTTGTAGGTTTGCATCAAGATGCTGATGTTTGACATGGCTTTTTGATGCGTAATAACCGGCGGGCTGCCCTGCAAGGCGCTCGTTCTCGACATAAAAACTAATATCAAAAATGGATAAGAATTTCAAGACCTTGGTGCAGGAACGGCGTAGCCGACGGAAGTTTACCGATGAGCCTGTGAGCCAAGAAGACCTTCACTTCATTCTTCGTGCCGCCCTCATGTCGCCCACTTCTAAGGGGCAACGCAACTGGCAGTTTGCCGTAGTGACACGTAAAGACGATATCGTAAAACTTTCACAGGCCAAGTCGTCGGGAGGAAAATTCCTGGAGAAGGCCCCGCTTGCCATTGTCGTGATGGGTAATCCAGAGGTCAATCCCTGCTGGATAGAGGATTGCAGCATCGCCGCCATCTCCATGCAATATCAGGCTCAAGACCTTGGGCTGGGCAGTTGCTGGGTGCAGATGCGTGCCCGTGGCACCGACGATGGCCGTACGGCCAATGAGATTGTACACGAGATACTGCGCTTGCCCCAGCAGCTCGAAGTGCTCTGTGTGTTGGGTATCGGTCATCCCGACGACCTGCTCAAGCCTCAGGACGAGGCGAAGTTAAAATGGGAAAACGTTATTATCCAGTCGCATGATTAACTACGACCTGACCAAAATTAAGGCCATCATCTTTGACGTAGATGGTGTGCTGTCGGCCGAAACCATTGGTATGGACGACGAAGGACAGCCCTTGCGCACCATCAACATCAAAGACGGTTACGCCATTCAGCTGGCCGTCAAGATGGGGCTGCGCATAGCCATCATCACCGGCGGCAAGTCGCCTGCCATAGCCAAGCGTTACGCCTATCTCGGGGTGGAGGATGTCTACATGGGAGCGGCGGTGAAGACAGAGACCTATGAGGCCTATAAGGCCAAATACGGCCTCCTTGACGAGGAGCTCATCTTCATGGGTGACGACATTCCCGACTACGAGGTGATGTGCCGCGTGGGCTGTGCTTGTTGTCCTTCAGATGCCTGTGCTGAGGTGAAATCGGTCTCTGCCTACATTTCCCAGCGCCGGGGGGGCTTTGGCTGCGCGCGCGACGTGATAGAGCAGGTGTTGCAGGCACAGGGCAAATGGCTCAACAAGGCCAAGGCTTTTGGATGGTAACAACGTAGATGACAATGAAGAAAATCATATTATCCAGTAATTCGCCCCGCCGCAAGGAGTTGTTGGCGGGGCTTGACGTCGACTTTGAGGTGCGGGTGCTCAAGGGAATCGACGAAAGCTATCCTGCCGACCTGCCTATTGAAGAAATACCTCTGTACATCTCACGTGAGAAGGCCGCTGCCTATACCATTGGCGATGACGAACTGGTGCTCACGGCCGACACGGTGGTTGTGGTCGACCGTGAGGTCTTGGGTAAGCCCACTGATGCCGCTGACGCGTATCGTATGCTTCGCCTTATCAGCGGTCGCACCCATCAGGTCATTACGGGCGTGTGCCTCACCACAGCCGCTGAGCAACGTGCGTTTACCGTGACCACCGACGTCACTTTCCGCGTGTTGGAGGATGCCGAAATCAACTATTACATTGAGCGTTACCAGCCTTTCGACAAGGCGGGAGCCTACGGCATTCAAGAGTGGATAGGCTATGTGGGTGTAACAGGTATCCGAGGCAGTTATTTCAACGTCATGGGGCTGCCTGTACAACGCATTTATGATGAACTCAAAACGATGTCGTGAACGCATGATATAGGCGTTGTCGCGAAATCGTTTTGGTAGAAGCGTCCGATGATTCCATATAGAACTATCCGGTGGTTTTATATTGAATCATCCGATGGTTTTATATTAAATCATCCGGTGGTTTTATATTAAATTATTTTATGGTTCGAGCATAACCATAGCTCCTCCTCGTGCCTCTCATGTCTACAACTGGCCTACTTGTTGTCGATAACTGGCCTGTTAGCAGTCGTCAACTGGCCTGTTTGTTGTCGTCAACTGGCCTGTTAGTAGTTATCTGCCAGAGTGAATTGACAGCTTGGGATGTAATTACCGAGATAGGTTGTCACTTCTTTTGGCTACGAATAGGGTAGGCTTGCGATACACCGTACAGCGCAGCCTCACCTTGTCGGGAGAAATATCGAAGAAAAAGCGTGGTTAATGGTTGGCTTTATTGTGTATTGATAAAATAATACGTATCTTTGCAAAAGATAGGCCCTGTGCTGCAACAGCGAGACAAGCGTCATTGAGCCCCGGCCCTGTCGTGCACGAATCGTAGCTAAAATAGAGTCATGGGTATATTCGGACTATTCAACAAAAAGAAAAAAGAGACCCTCGATCAAGGTCTCGAAAAAACCAAACAAAGTGTTTTTGATAAACTCGCTCGGGCGGTTGCCGGAAAGACAAAAGTCGATGACGATGTGCTCGACAACTTAGAAGAAGTGCTCATTACGTCTGACGTGGGCGTGGACACCACCCTGAAGATTATCGAGCGGATAGAGGAGCGCGTGGCTCGCGACAAGTATGTTTCGACCTCTGAACTCAACAGCATACTGAAAGATGAGATTGCCGCCTTGCTGACAGAAAACAACACAGACGACAATACCAATTGGGACTTGCCTGCCGACCATGCACCCTACGTTATTCTTGTGGTGGGAGTCAATGGGGTGGGTAAGACCACCACTATCGGCAAGTTGGCTTACCAGTTTAAGCAAGCCGGCAAGAAAGTTTACCTTGGGGCTGCCGATACGTTCCGTGCCGCTGCCGTAGAGCAGATTGTGATATGGGGTGAGCGTGTGGGGGTGCCTGTTATCAAGCAACAGATGGGCAGCGACCCTGCCAGCGTGGCTTTCGACACCCTGCAGAGTGCCAAGGCCAATGGTGCTGACGTGGTGATCATCGACACTGCCGGCCGTTTGCACAATAAGGTGGGACTGATGAATGAGCTGAAGAAAATCAAGGAGGTCATGAAGAAGGTGGTGCCCACGGCCCCCGACGAAGTGCTCTTGGTGCTCGACGGCAGTACCGGGCAAAATGCCTTTGAGCAGGCCAAGCAGTTTTCGGCGGTCACACAAATCACTTCGCTTGCTGTAACTAAACTCGACGGTACCGCCAAGGGCGGTGTGGTCATTGGCATTTCTGACCAGCTCAAGGTGCCTGTGAAATACATCGGCTTGGGCGAAAAGATGGAAGACCTGCAGCTGTTTAATAGAAAAGAATTTGTTGACTCACTCTTCTAAGTCGTTGATGAAAAAGAATCAGATTGATATTATAACGATGGGATGCTCCAAGAATCTCGTAGATTCCGAGCAACTCATGCGGCAGTTCGAAAACCTGGGCTATCATTGTGTCCATGACTCTAAAAACCCACAGGGAGAGATCGCGGTGATCAATACTTGTGGCTTTATCGAGACAGCCAAGGAGGAAAGCGTCAATACCATCCTCGAGTTTGTGCAGGCCAAGAACGAGGGCCGGCTCAACAAGCTCTATGTCATGGGCTGCCTCTCGCAGCGCTACCAGAAAGACTTGGAGGAGTCGATACCCGAAGTGGACAAGTTCTACGGCAAGTTCAATTTCCGTCAGCTACTCCAAGATTTAGGTCCTTCGGCCACTGCCGACGACAGTTTTACGGCACGTCGTACCTCAAAACTCGGTCGCAAGCTCACTACACCCCATCATTACGCTTATATCAAAATCGCTGAGGGCTGTGACCGCCATTGTGCCTATTGTGCCATTCCCCTCATCACCGGGCGCCATATCTCTCGCCCCATAGAGGATATTCTGCAAGAAGTGGAAGAATTGGCGCGTGACGGAGTGAAGGAGTTTCAGATTATTGAGCAGGAACTAACCTACTATGGTGTAGACCTTTATGGCAAGACGAGGATAGCCGAATTGGTGAGCCGTATGGCTGACATCAAGGGGGTGAAATGGATCAGGCTGCACTACGCTTACCCCAATCAGTTTCCGCTGGAGCTGCTCGACGTGATGCGTGAGAAACCCAATGTGTGCAACTATCTCGACATTGCCCTGCAGCATATCTCCGACCACATGCTTGGCCGCATGCGCCGGCACGTGACCAAGCAGGAGACACTCGACCTCATCAAGACCATCCGCGAGCGGGTGCCGGGCATCTGCCTGCGTACCACCCTGTTGGTGGGTTTCCCGGGTGAGACCGAGGCCGACTTCCAGGAACTGGTAGACTTCGTGCGTGAGACACGCTTCGAGCGTATGGGGGCGTTTATGTATTCGGCAGAGGAGGGAACCTACTCAGCGGAGCATTATGAAGACGACGTGCCGCAGGAGGTGAAACAACGGCGACTGGACGAGCTCATGGCTGTGCAACAGGACATCAGTGCCGAGATAGAGGCGGCTAAGGTGGGCAAGACTTTCCAGGTGGTCATCGACCGCAAGGAGGGCGACTACTATGTGGGCCGCACCGAGGAGTGCTCGCCCGAGGTAGATCCCGAAGTGCTTATTCCCGTGGCCAAGAAATCGCTTCGCACCGGACATTTCTATCAGGTGAAGATGACCGCAAGTGATGAATTTGATTTATATGGTGAGGTATGAACAATAAAGAATACATTGCTGAACTGGCTCAGCGCGCCGGATATACGCAGGCCGACACCGCGAAGATGGTGCGTACGCTGATCGAAGAGATGGGCGCGCACTTTGAGGACGGCGATACGATACAGGTATCTGGGTTCGGCACCTTCGAGGTGAAGAAGAGGCTTGAGCGTATCGTGGTCAATCCGGGTACTCAGCAGCGTATGCTGGTACCTCCCAAACTGGTGCTCAACTTCAAGCCTATAGCGGCCATCAAGGAAACGTTAAAGAAATCAGGAGAATAATATTCGCCATGGGCAAGATTGGTAACAAAGAACTCTCGCGGGTACTGACGGAGAAACACGGACTCGAAAGGTCTGATGCCGACCGGTTTGTTGAGCTGATGTTCGACGTACTCAACAATGGGTTGAAAGAAGAAAAGTTGGTGAAGGTGAAAGGGCTGGGCACGTTCAAGGTCACCAGTGTAGCGCCACGCAAAAGCGTGGATGTAAATACCGGTGAACCGATTGTGATCGAGGGGCGCGACAAGATTAGCTTCACGCCCGACAATTCGCTGCGTGACCAGGTCAACCGTCCTTTCGCCCAATTTGATACCGTGGTGCTCAACGATGGGGTCGACTTTACTGACATTGACAGTCAGTTTGCTGACTCTATGGTCGAGCAAGAGGGCACTGCCAATGAGGATGAGGACGAACAGGCTGTGGCTGATTCTCCCGAAACAGCCGCTACGCCCGAAACAGCCGCCACGCCCGAGCCGGTGGCGCCCTCTGAACCGGTGGTTATGCCCGAGGCCGCAACGGTAGCTGAGACCGAAGTGCGGCAGTCATCCGATGAGGTAGCTCAGCCTGCTGAGGTTACAGGCACGATAGAAGACGCTGAGGAGGAAGTCTCTCGCGAGTTCCGCCCGATGATGCTTTCTGCCAGTCAATTGGATGTGCTCAATGGTGCCGACCCGATGAAATTGCAAAAGGAGACTGCCACCCCCAAGGTCTCTTCAGAACCGGAGCCTCAGCCCACAGTGGAGATTGTTGAGCCTGAAGAGGCGGAGAGTCCGACAACTGCTGTACAGGAACCCCTCGCGACACCTGCCGAGGAGACGCAGGTAGATAGGCAGGCAGGGGCAGACGGCGCCGACGCGGAAGAAGAGAATAGCGCTCTTGTGTCAGAGATGCGTCAGGAGAAGATGTTCTTGGAAGATAAACTTGAGCGCCAGCACAAGCGGTTGTCTTGGCTCGTAGGGTTGGCGTGTGTGCTGTTGGGGTTGATGATTGGTGGCGTGGTGTACATGTTCGACCAGTTGGAAAGGCGTGACAACCGCATTCGCCATCTTGAGGCGCAAGCCGCACTGACGGCCAAGGCCGTAAAGGGCCAGACGGCATCATTGGTAGACTCTGATGCCGTGAGGAAAGCACAGGCCGACAGGGCTGAGGCAATCAAGGCGATAGAAGCCGTCAAGGCCGCTGACCAGGCTGAACGCAAGGCCGAGGCTCAAGCTAACAGCGACGCGCGGAAGACCGCACCCGAAAAGGTGGCGCAGGGCAACACCGCTACCGCCTCACCTTCGGGCAAAAAGGAAATGGCTGTCAAGGAGCAGGTTAAGACAACCGCCCAAGCCGATAAGCAACAGGCCGAATATGAGAAAGACGTACGCATCCGAACGGGTGCCTACCGCATTGTGGGAATAGACCGCACGGTGACAGTCAGGGCCGGACAGACTCTGGCCAGCATCAGCAAGGCTAATCTGGGGCCTGGCATGGAGTGCTATATCGAGGCCGTGAATGGTGGGCGACGGGAGTTCAAGGCAGGAGAAAAGGTGAATATCCCAGCGTTGAAACTTAAGAAAACCCGTTAGTGCTTGGGGTATGGCAGAACAGGAAACGATACGTGTAAACTCGCCCAAAGCGTGGCTTTTGGCCTCGCGGCCGAAGACGCTCACGGGTGCCGCGGTACCCGTGATGATTGGCGCTGCGCTGGCGTGGGCAGACACCTCGGGCCATATCCGTGCCTTGCTTTGTGTGCTGTGTTTCCTGTTTGCCTTTATCATGCAGATTGATGCCA
Organism: Bacteroidota bacterium; assembly: GCA_023425865.1. Lineage (GTDB taxonomy): Bacteria > Bacteroidota > Bacteroidia > Bacteroidales > Bacteroidaceae > Prevotella. Next base: position 85,374 of record JAFABV010000020.1, read on the forward strand.
ATTTTATCAACGATTATTTCGACTTCAAGAAAGGCAATGATGACGCTGCCACCCGTCTGGGTCCCAAGCGCGCATGCTCTATGGGGTGGGTTACCCCCCGTGCCATGCTCTGGGCCATCATACTCACGACCATTGCAGGGTGCGTGGCAGGACTGCCACTCGTGTTCTTTGGTGGATGGAAGATGGTGGGCGTGGGTCTTTTGTGCGTGATATTCAGTTTTCTATATACCACCAAACTCTCTTATCTCGGTTTAGGCGACGTGTTGGTGCTCGTATTCTTCGGCATCGTTCCCGTGTGTATGACTTACTATCTCTCGCTGCCTGCCGCCCAACAGACGGTCACCGTGGAGGTGCTCATAGCCTCATTGGCTTGTGGATTGGTCATCGATACGCTTCTTTTAGTCAACAATTATCGCGACATCGATAATGACCTTCGCGACGGAAAACTGACGCTCGTGGTACGGGTAGGACGCCGCAACGGCCAACGCTTGTATCTCTATGCCGGCATACTGGCCTTGGCGCTGGGAGTGGTCTTTGCTTTTTATGGCCACCTTCTGGCGATGCTGTTGCCCGTGGTGCCCTACGCGTTGCTGCACATCAAGGCTTACCGCCACTTGGTGAGTATAGACCGTGGCGCGGCACTCAACGAGGTGTTGGGCGAGACGGCTCGCAACATGTTTGTCTATGGCTTGCTGACAGCCGTGGGGCTGCTGCTGCCCACCCTTTAATTTTTCCCGGCTTTACGAGTAGTGCTTTCTATTTTGAGCATGGGGTAAAGTCGTTTTTTTTTCTTATCAGTTACTTGGAGGTTTGGTTGGAATCGGTTATATTTGCCAAATATAAATAATCTATTGACTTATGAGACATTGGCAATTCTCACTCCTAATGGCATTGATGGCTCCAGCTACCAGCTCCATGGCCCAGGTAAGATGGCAAGACCTGTCAAGAGATAGTTTGAACCGCATGAACGTAGGTACTACGGGTGGTTCGGTAGATGTCATTACTGAAGCTCGCATGAATAAAGGTTTAGTGACCAATTCTCTGAATGCTTTGAGCGGTCAGGCGGCTGGTGTAAACATTACCTCGGGTGAGAACCGTATGGCGCAGTTGAGTTCGGTGCGTGTGCGTGGTACCACCTCACTCACCGGAGGCAACGACCCATTGGTCATTATCGATGGGGTTTATTCCGACTTGTCTACTCTGTCGAGCATTTATCCTGCCGACATCGAGAGCTTCACTATTCTCAAGAATGCGGCAGAGACGGCTCAGTACGGTTCGCGTGGTGCCTCGGGTGTAATCCAAGTAACCACCAAGAAGGGGGCGGGGACACAGTTTCATATCTCTTATGATGGTAATATCGGCTTTGAGTCGAAGTACAAGACGGTTGATATGCTCAACGGTGCTGAGTATGTGTCTACAGCCCAGGCGCTCGGGCTTGACTACAACAATGGCGGATATGACACCAACTTCCAGGATGTCATTACCCGCACGGGTTTTGTCATGAACCACCATGTGGCATTCAGTGGAGGCGGAGAGAACTCCAGCTATCGTGCGTCTATCGGCGTGATGGACCACAATACGGTTCTCAGGGTCAATGAATACCGGAATTATGCCGCTAAGTTTGACCTGACGCAAAAGGCTTTTGATGACCTGCTGAAAATAGACTTCGGTGTCTTTGGTTCCTCACAGAAGAATAAATACCCTTTCGATGAGCAAAAGCTGTTTTACAGTGCCGCCACACAGAATCCCACCTTTCCGGCTGGCACCAATGCCAATGGCGGATGGGACAAGAATACGACGGCATCGCAGATCAATCCGCCAGGAGCGTTACTATTGGAAAAGAACGACGAGCGCAATCTAAATTTCAATACGCACATCGGGTTGGATTTCGACATCATGGGGATGGTTGCGGGGCCGCAGGCTTTGCGTCAATCAGGGTTAGGTAAGCTTAACCTCAAGTTGTTTGGAGCTTATAGTTACAACTCGTTGGAGAATGGTATCTTTGCGCCCACTTGGGTATGGGTGCAGGGTGAGGCGATTCGTGCGGAGCACAAGACAGAGGACTGGTTGGGAAACGCGACACTAACCTATGAAAACGTGTGGGGTAAGCACCAGTTCAAGGCGATGATGATGGGAGAGTATCAAGGCAGCAACCGAACGGGATTCTGGACGATGGTGAAGGGCTTTACCAACAATAGCATGGGCTATGACAACCTGGGAGCGGCGTCTACCATACCTTATGGTGGCACGGGGTCGGAAGCCTCCTCACCGAAGTTGGCCTCTGTGCTTGGTGGTGTGTCGTATACGTTCAACGGTCGCTATACCTTAGACGCCAATATCCGTGCGGACGGAAGCTCGATGTTTGGTGACAACAACAAATGGGGATGGTTTCCATCGGCTAACATCACTTGGAATGTTGACCGCGAGTCGTTTTTCGAGAACTTGTGTTCGTACATCAGTATGTTCAAGCTGCGCGTGGGCTATGGCCAGTCGGGAAATCTGGGCGGTATCAGCCCCTATAATTCGCAATATCTGGTTAAGCCTATAGGCACGGTTTCTGTGGGTGGTACCACCACCCTGACCATGGGCGACTATCGCAATGCCAATCCTGACCTGAAATGGGAAACCCGCTCTACCTTCAACGTAGGCGCTGACCTTTGTTTCTGGAACAATCGGGTGGTGGTCACTACTGAATACTATTATTCCAAAACCTCTGACATGTTGTACCTTTATGATGTGCCGGTGCCGCCATTTGTCTTCAACAAGATGCTGGCCAATATCGGAAGCATGAGTAACCAGGGCTTTGAGCTGGGGTTAGGTGTGACGGCGATAGAAACCAAGGACGTAGAGTTGAACGTGAACCTCAACCTCTCATGGCAGAAGAACAAACTGATATCTTTGTCAGGAAATTACCAGGGAAACTATTTTTCTGCCTCAGACATCACGGCCTTGGGGGCACTCAATGGCGCAGGCTTTCATGGTGGCGACAACAATATCGTTTACCAGATTGTGGGCCAGCCCTTGGGGGTGTTCTATCTGCCACACAGTACCGGACTGGTCAAGAACGACGATGGGTCGTACAGTTATGCCATTGCTGACTTAGACCATAATGGCAAGGTGAATATAGAGGATGGCGGTGACCGCTATGTGGCAGGGCAGGCAACGCCCAAGTGGACGCTTGGCTCGAATGTGAGCCTGCGTTACAAACAATTTGATATATCTCTGCAGATGAATGGTGCCTTCGGGCATAAGATATATAATGGTACGGCACTCACCTATATGAATATGTCAGGATTTCCTGATTATAACGTGATGGCTAAAGCGCCAAAGCAGAACATCAAAGACCAGACCGCCACTGACTACTGGTTGGAAAAGGGAGACTATCTCAACTTCGACTATCTTACTGTGGGATGGAATGTGCCGATAAAGTCAAGCTATATCAGCTCGTTGCGCGTTTCAGCCTCGGTCAACAATCTTGCTACCATCACCTCATACAGTGGGGTGACGCCTATCATCAACAGCTATGTGGTTGATTCCACGCTCGGTATAGATGACAAGCGAAGCTATCCGGCCTATCGCTCCTACAGCATCGGCGTAAGTATTCAGTTCTAATCTAATCGCAAACCATAGACCCATGAAGTTTTCTGTTCATTCCTTGCGCAGCTTGGCACCGGCAGTAGTATTGTTGTTTTGTAGTTGCCTCAGCGAAGACCCCAAGGGGCTTTTGCCGGAAGAGGAGGCCTACGACAACGCGAGCACCCTTTATAACAATGCGGTGGCTACCTTGTATAATTATATAGGTGGCTCTTCCACCTCACAAGGGCTTATGGGAACCTATCGTGGGGTATATGATTATAATACGTTTACTACCGACGAAGCTATCATCCCTACGCGCGGGGGTGACTGGTATGATGGCGGTTTCTGGCAAAACCTCTATAAGCATAGTTGGACGGCAGCCGACTTGGCACTCTATGACACTTGGACTTACCTTTACAAGGTGGTTATGCTGTGCAATCACTCATTGGCCGTAATAGAGCAGCACAAGCACTTGCTTACCGATGACCAATATCAAAGTGATGTGGCTGAGGTAAAGGGTATAAGAAGCCTGTTCTATTATGAACTGCTCGATATGTGGGGTAGGGTGCCATTAGTAAAAGACGACAACACCTCTCTCAGTGAGGTGAAACAGGTCGCACGCAGTGTACTCTTCAAAGACCTGGTCAATGAGCTTCAGGCAATACTCCCAGATCTTCTGCCCGAACACAGCAATCTGGAAGGTGACTACTACGGTCGGTTTACCCGTCCCGTGGCTCACTTTCTCTTGGCCCGTATGATGCTCAATGCTGAGGTATATGCTGATGATGACTGGACCGACGGGCAGCGCCCGGATGGCAAAGCCATGACTTTCATGGTCAATGGCAAAACGATGAATGCGTGGGAGGCTTGTATCTATTATTGTGACCAGCTGGAAGCCGACGGGTTTAGGCTGGAATCGGATTATAGCGCTAACTTTAGTATTCATAACGAAACCTCGGTGGAAAACATCTTTACCATTCCAATGGATAAGGTGAAATATCAGAATCAGTTCTGGTATCTGTTTCGCTCACGCCATTATGCGCATGGCAGCGCAATTGGCATGGACGCGGAAAATGGTTCGTCGGCAACGCTCGCTACAGTACATGCCTATGGCTATGGCACAGCGCAGGTGGATTCGCGCTTTGCCATCAATTTCTATGCGGATACGTTGAAGGTTGACGGAAATATCGTTAAGTTGGACAACGGACAGCCTTTGGTCTATAAGCCACTCATCATGGCCATTGACCTGACGGGAAATGCCGATGTGAAGACCGCTGGGGCACGCATGGCTAAGTATGAAATAGACCGTAAGGCACATGCTGATGGCAAACTTCAGGATAATGATATTGTACTATTCAGATATGCCGATGCCCTGCTCATGCGTGCAGAAGCTAAAGTGAGAAATGGTCAGAGTGGACAGGCCGACCTCGATGCCGTGAGGAACAGGGCGAATATGCCTACCCGGGTGGCTACGCTTGACAATATCCTTGAGGAGCGATTGCTCGAACTGATGTGGGAGGGGACGCGCAGGCAAGACCTGGTGCGCTATGGCCGCTATTCGATGGCTTACGACCTGAGACCGCAGCTTGAAAACGAGTCATCAGGTTTTACATCTGTATTTCCTATTCCTGCCAATGTCATCAAGCTGAATACCTTAATCACGCAGAATCCTGGGTATAAATAGGTGGTATGAAATCATAACTCGGAAAAAATAGCTATATTTGCAGCATGAAAATAAAGTTTCAGCTTGATTGGAAGAAGGTTCTGCTCTTTTTATTGGTGTCAGCAGGCTTGGTTTATCTTACAAAATCGTTGTTGATGTCTATTGGCATTGTGCTTATACTTTTCGTCATCGATGGTTTGGTCGCCAACTGGGAATATCGTAAAAAAACGCATAAGATATTTGAGGAGTTGCGTAAAGAGCATGAAGAGCGACTCAAGAAGGAGCAGAAATAAGGTATTAGCAGCTACATCGTGGAACAACTTATTCAACTTTATACATCGTGGTCGGGTGAAGCACCTACCGAGGTGAAACCTTTGCCAGGAGCGGGCAGCAACCGGCAATATTATCGACTCACCAGTTCACAAGGCCAGACAGTTATAGGCGTCATCGGAACCAGTAAGGATGAGAACCATGCTTTCGTGTTTCTCGACCGTCATTTTACTCAACTCAAACTTCCCGTACCGCAGGTGCTGGCGGTGAGCGACGACGAAATGTGTTATCTCCAGACCGATTTGGGTAACACTTCGCTCTTTGATGCCATCAAGGGGGGAAGAGAGGCTGGGGGACGCTACAACCTGGCTGAGAAAGAGCTTCTTGTGAAGACCATTCGATTGTTGCCGGAGATTCAGATTCGTGGGGCTTTAAGTCTGGATTGGGACTGTTGTTATCCTCAACCCGAGTTCAATGAAGACAGCGTGCTGTTTGATCTCAATTATTTCAAATACTGTTTTCTCAAGCCTACCGACATCGACTTCCATGAGATTAAGTTGGAGGCCAGTTTCCGTCGTTTTGCCAAGGATTTGATAGCGGAGCCGTCTGAGAGCTTTATGTATCGTGACTTTCAGGCACGCAATATCATGCTCGACGCTGAAGGCAATCCCTTCTTCATCGATTTTCAGGGGGGACGAAAGGGGCCTTTCTACTATGACCTCGCTTCATTCCTATGGCAGGCTTCTGCCAAGTATTCGTTTAAGTTGCGTAGGGAGCTGATAGCCGAGTACTATGAGTCGCTGAAGCATTATATAGAGGTGCCTACGTCACGCCATTTTGTTGACCGACTGAGTCTGTTCGTGCTCTTCCGTACCTTACAGGTGCTGGGAGCTTATGGGTTTAGGGGCTACTTTGAGCATAAGCAGCATTTTATTGACAGTATACCTCCTGCCATACAAAATCTTCGTGACCTTTTGTCGTTGCGTTCGGAAGTGTTGCCCTATCCTTATCTGTGTGACGTTTTGTCGCGATTGGTGGCGCTGCCGCAGTTTGCGCCAGTTCAGCCTCAGACGCAGCAACGTAAGGACGGCTTTAAGACAACCGACCGCGACATCTACCCAGCCCATCCGCAGGATGGCCCTGCCACATTCTCCAAATACGACGGTAACGGTCCTTTGGTAGTGCGTGTCTACAGCTTCTCCTATCGCAAGGGTATCCCTGAAGATGCTTCGGGCAATGGTGGTGGCTATGTCTTCGACTGCCGTAGTACGCACAACCCAGGTCGCTACGAGCCTTATAAGCAACTGACGGGACTCGATGAGCCTGTCATACGCTTCCTTGAGGACGATGGTGAGATCGTAGAGTTTCTCGATCATGTATATGCCTTGGCCGACAAGCATGTAGCCCGCTATATTCAGCGTGGCTTCACCAGCCTGATGTTTTCTTTCGGCTGTACAGGTGGGCAGCATCGCAGTGTGTATAGCGCCCAGCATTTGGCGGAACATATCCATCAGAAGTTTGGCATAGAGGTACACGTCACGCATCGTGAGCAGGCCATAGAGCAGGTGATGAAGAAGACTGGGGGAGTGGGTGAATAGCATAGAAGTAGAATAAAGTCCTTTTGACGACATCCGTAAAAGCTCACTCTGGGTGTCTGTGCCCGCCTTTTGGGAACGTGTCCTCTTGTTATGCTGCCCTCCCGTTTGTGGATTAGAAAAGGGAATGTTTAATGATTATGTTTAATGATTACCCCTCGGTGCATGTAAATTTTGAATATTGAATTTTGAATATTGAATTAAAAAAGTTACTTTTGCACCATGAAACAAGCCATGATTTTTGCAGCAGGCTTAGGCACTCGCCTCAAGCCACTCACCGATACCATGCCCAAGGCATTGGTGCCTGTAGATGGCGAGCCTTTGCTCAAGAGAGTGTTGTTTCGGCTTCGTGACGCTGGTTTCACACACATTATTATAAATGTACATCATTTCGCCCAGCAAATTGTCGATTACTTGCAGGCCAACGATTCGTTTGGGTTGGATGTCAGGATAAGCGACGAGACTGACCATCTACTCGATACGGGAGGGGGGATTCGTAAGGCTGCGTCACTTTTCGATGCCAAATTTCCAATCCTCATACATAATGTCGATATCCTAAGCAATGTAGACCTTGACGCGTTCTACCGTCTTGACGAGAAAGTGAAATGCCCCGACTGTGGGGTACCTCATGTACTGGCAGGCGCTCATCTGTTGGTAAGTTTTCGAAAGACCAAGCGTTATTTACTGTTCAACGACAATATGTTATTGATGGGCTGGGTCAATATTGAGACAGGAGAAGTGCGTTCACCCTATCCTGAAGTAAAACGTGAACTGTCAAAGTTGGAATATCCCATAGCTGTTGGCAATGAACCGATGTTGCTGGCAGGACACTATCATATGTATGCCTTCAGTGGCATTCACACCTTCTCTCCCCGTATGTTCCCACTGATGGTGGGTTATCCTGAAAAGTTTCCCATAATGGATTTCTATCTGCAGCAGTGTAATAAGACTGCGATTTGTGGCTTTGTCATGGACGACCTGAAGCTTATGGATGTGGGAAAACTCGATACGCTGGATGCGGCCAATACTTTTGTGCAGCAGCTTGAGCAGAACAATCACAAATCATTATTTCTATAACCCAGAGTCTTTTGCCGTAGGGTAGGAGACAACAGTGTTTTTTTTCAGTATGCAACAGAAGATCATTATTCTGGATTTCGGTTCACAGACGACACAACTTATTGGTCGCCGTGTGCGTGAGCTGGATACTTTCTGCGAGATTCTGCCTTACAACAAGTTTCCTAAAGACGACACCGGTGTCATTGGTGTGATACTAAGTGGAAGTCCCTACTCGGTACACGACAAGGAGGCGTTCAAGGTTAATCTCAGCCAGCTTATTGGTAAGTATCCGGTTTTGGGCATCTGCTATGGTGCGCAGTTCATCAGTTTTTCTAACGGCGGTAAGGTTGAACAGGCCGGTACCCGTGAGTATGGTAGGGCCAACCTGCAGCAGTTTGATGCCACAAATCCCTTGTTCAAGGGCTTTGACTCCAACTCACAGGTATGGATGAGTCATGGTGATACCATCACAGCCATTCCCGACGACTATCAAGTCATTGGTTCTACTGCCGATGTAAAGTACGCGGCTTTTGCCAGCACCAAAGATCCAGTGTGGTGTGTGCAGTTCCATCCCGAGGTTTACCATTCTACACAGGGTACACAGCTGCTGCGTAACTTCGTCGTAGACATTTGTGGTAGTCGTCAGGAGTGGAGTGCTGCCTCATTTGTAGAGTCTACCGTTGAGGAGCTAAAGGCTCAGTTGGGCAACGACCGCGTTATCCTCGGTCTCTCGGGGGGTGTCGATTCATCGGTGTGCGCTACCTTGCTCAACAAGGCCATCGGCAAAAACCTCACTTGTATTTTTGTAGACCATGGCATGTTGCGCAAGAATGAGTTTACCAAGGTGATGGAAGCCTATCAGGGTTTGGGGCTCAATGTTATCGGGGTAGATGCGAGTGAGAAGTTCTTCAAGGATCTCGAAGGTGTCACCGACCCCGAGCAGAAACGTAAGATCATTGGTCGTGACTTCGTCGAAGTATTTAACGCTGAAGCCAAGAAAATCACCGATGCCAAGTGGTTGGCACAGGGTACAATCTATCCCGATCGTATCGAGAGCCTGAGTATTACGGGAATGACGATCAAGAGTCACCACAATGTGGGCGGACTGCCCGAGGAGATGCACTTGCAACTCTGTGAACCTCTGCAATGGCTCTTCAAGGACGAAGTGCGACGTGTGGGCTACGAGATGAAGATGCCAGAGCGCCTCATCAAACGTCATCCCTTCCCGGGACCAGGGTTAGCCGTGCGTATTCTGGGTGACATCACGCGAGAGAAAGTGCGTATCCTGCAAGATGCCGACGACATCTACATCAGTAAGATGCACGACTACACCATGCCCGATGGCACGAGTCTCTACGACCATGTATGGCAGGCTGGCACCGTACTGCTCTCCACCATTCGCTCTGTGGGAGTGATGGGCGACGAGCGCACCTATGAGCATCCGGTAGCTCTTCGTGCTGTCACGTCTATGGATGCCATGACCGCCGATTGGGCGCATCTGCCTTACGATTTCATGGCAGATGTGTCAAACGAGATTATCCGCAAGGTGAAAGGCGTTAACCGCGTGTGTTACGACATCTCCTCAAAACCGCCTTCGACCATAGAGTGGGAGTAGTGTCTCAACAGTAATCTGAACACATGGAAAGGTGCTATGTCATGTAGCATGCCTTTCTTGATATATATGGGGTGTGTCTGAAGTGCTTTCCGAAAGTGAACAATAAACTTTCGGGGGCATATTTCTTCAGAAACACCCTATTTACATGTGCTAAACAGATGCTCTATTGTTTTACGAGGTCAGTCCGAAAATAGTTGACGACGAATTGTCGATAATGTTACAAAGATGGCAAAGTTGGGTAAAGGTGCAATGTCTCTACACAACAAAAAGAGCGAAAGCACTTTAGGAGGTGTACTTTCGCTCTCTGGAATACTTAGAGATGAGACGTTGTGACTACTCTTGTATGGAAATCTTATTGATTCGGTTTATATGTCGTCCGCCTTCAAATTCAGTATTAAAATACTCATCTAAGATCTTGCGTGTAGTGTCCTCATCAAGAAAACGACCAGGCAGTACCAAGACGTTGGCATCATTGTGCTGACGGATGAGATGCGCGATTTCAGGCATCCATGCCAGTCCGGCGCGAATGCTTTGGTGCTTATTCAGCGTCATGCCGATACCGTTACCCGTGCCACAAATACCTATGCCAGGATAAACCTCGCCAGCCTCAATCCCCTTAGCCAGCAGATGGGCAAAGTCGGGATAATCCGTGCTTTCTGGTGAGTTGGTGCCGTAATCCTTGTAAGGAATACCCTTCTCTTCCAGGTATTTTCTCACAAAATTCTTTAATTCGTAGCCAGCGTGGTCACTGGCAAGTCCAACAGTCTTGATTTTCATTTCTTCAGTTTGTATTTATTTCCCCAAGAAGGCTTTAACCTGCTTGTAAACGTTCTCTCCTGTATAGCCGAGCTTCTCGTCAAGCACCTTATACGGCGCAGAGAAGCCAAAGCTCTTCAGACCCCATATCTGACTGTTGGGACCGATGCCCACCAAACCTTCGAGGGTTACGGGCAGACCTGCCGTCAGGCCAAACTTCTTGGCATTAAAAGGCAGTACGGTTTTCTGATACTCGGGTGACTGACGACGGAACAGACCTTCAGACGGTGCACTTACCACACGCACCTTGACGCCGTCTTGGCGCAGTGCAGCAGTACCGGCTTCGAGGGTAGACACCTCAGAACCGCTGGCTACAAGGATGACATCAGGGTTTTCATCGGAGCCTGACACGATATAGGCACCCTTGCGAGCCTGCTCATAGTCATTGCCTGCGGGCAGGTTCTCGATGCCCTGACGTGAGAAGATGAGCGCTGTTGGCGTATCGGTGTTCTCCATAGCCATAGCCCAGCATACTGTTGTTTCATCACTGTCGGCTGGTCGGAAGACGCGTAGGCTGTCCTGTCCTTTATGATTTTGCAACTTCTCCAGCAGACGAATCTGCGCCTCCTGTTCTACCGGTTCGTGGGTTGGTCCGTCCTCACCCACTCTGAAAGCATCGTGGGTCCAGATGAACTTAACGGGTACTCCCATTAGGGCAGCCAGACGAACGGCGGGCTTCATATAATCAGAGAATACAAAGAAGGTTCCGCAGGCGGCAATAACACCACCATGAAGCATCATACCAATACACATGTCGGCCATGGTGAGCTCTGCCACTCCGGCCTGAAAGAAAGCACCGGTGAAGTCACCCTTTTCAAAAGAGTGAGTTTGCTTCAGGAAGCCATCGGTCTGGTCGGAGTTAGAAAGGTCAGCAGAAGCACAGATCATATTGGGCACTTGCTTTGCCAACTCGCTCAGACAAGCTGCAGATGCGACACGTGTGGCAGAACCAGGCTTCTGGGTTACATTGCTCCAGTCTACCTTGGGCGCCTTGCCTGAGAACCATTGATCCATGAGGGCTTTCTTCTCTGGGTTTTCCTTGGCCCAAGCAGACTCCGCAGCCTTGCGTTCAGCCACAATCTTGGTGAGCTCTTCGTTGCGTTCCGCATAAAGCTGTTTCACTTCGTCGAAGATGACAAATGGATCTTCCGGATTGCCGCCCAGATTCTTGATTGTGTTGCTGAAAGCCTCGCCACCAAGTGGTGCGCCATGGGTTTTGACATTCGACTCATAACTGCTGCCATCGGCTTTGCGGGCACCCTTACCCATGATGGTCTTGCCGATGATGAGGGTGGGGCGTTCCTGTTCGTTGGCTGCCGCATCGAGCGCTTGTCTAATCTGCTCTACGTCATTACCGTTTATCTCTATAACATTCCACTTCCATGCACGATACTTGGCCGCAGTATCTTCGGCGGTAACCACCTCTGTGGATGTTGAAAGCTGGATGTCATTAGAGTCATAGAACATGATGAGGTTGTTCAGGCCCAATGTGCCAGCAAGGCGTCCAACACCTTGAGATATCTCTTCCTCAATGCCGCCGTCCGAGATATATGCATAAATCTTATGCTGCATCATCACAGAACCCAGTCGAGCCTCCAGGAACTTCTCTGCCACGGCAGCGCCTGCTGCAAGAGCGTGCCCCTGACCCAGTGGGCCTGACGAGTTTTCAATGCCACGTACGACATCGAGTTCGGGATGGCCGGGAGTGGGTGACCCCCACTGGCGGAATTGTTTGATTTCGTCAATAGTGAACTTGCCTTGTAAAGTGAGAGCGCTATAGAGCATTGGACTCATGTGGCCGGGGTCCAAGAAGAAACGGTCACGGCCTGTCCATGTAGGATCTTTGGGGTCAAATACCAGGTACTCGGCGAAGAGTACATTTATGAAGTCGGCACCACCCATTGCACCGCCAGGGTGGCCAGAATTGGCTTTCTCGACCATACTTGCTGCCAGAATTCTGATATTGTCAGCAGCAAGATTCATTAATTTCACGTCTTTCATTTTTCTCGATTTGGTATGAATATTGGTGATGCAAAGATAGTTAAAACCAATGTAATAGCCAAAAGAATAAAATGTTTTTCTTATAAGATGGACAAGGACCTTCATTGGATTGTCAGTTGAGAAGTCTGGGTGATGAACTTATGTGAAAAGATTTTGAAGGATGCAAATTAAAAAAATGCTTAAAATCAGAGATTCTTTTATGGATTATTTTGTTAGTCAGGAATTTATTTGTAATTTTGCACGCTGTTTGGAATAAGTATCAACATCGAAATCAAAAACAAAGATAGCAATGTCTAAGATTTGTCAGATCACAGGAAAGAAGGCACAGATTGGTAATAATGTGTCTCACTCAAAGCATCGCACAAAGCGCAGCTTTGATGTCAACCTCTTCAGCAAGAAGTTCTTCTACGTAGAGGAGAATTGCTGGATTTCCCTCAAGATCAGTGCCGCTGGTCTTCGACTCATTAATAAAATTGGTCTTGACGCAGCTCTGAAGCAGGCCGTTGCCAAAGGGTTCTGCGATTGGAAGGACGTTAAAGTAATAGGAGATTAATCACATGGCAAAAAAAGCTAAAGGCAACAGGGTGCAAGTGATTCTGGAGTGCACTGAGATGAAAAACTCAGGTCTCCCTGGCACAAGCCGTTATATCACCACCAAGAACCGTAAGAATACTCCTGAGCGTCTCGAGCTCAAGAAGTATAATCCTATCCTGAAGAAGGTGACCGTCCACAAGGAGATCAAATAATTTTGGGTGATTGTAAAACGTTATAAAGTTTTTTAGACTATGGCAAAGAAAGCAGTCGCTACCCTCCATGAAGGTTCTACGGACGGACGCGCATATTCAAAAGTGATCAAGATGGTGAAGAGCCCCAAGACGGGTGCTTATGTCTTCGATGAGCAGATGGTTCCAAACGGTGACGTGAAGGATTTCTTCAAGAAGTAATCACACCATATAGCAATTGAGTAGGAGATAAATACTAATCAGAAGTATTTATCTCCTACTTTTGTTTTTACCGGTATCTTATCTTCGAACGTGAGGTTTTGCTTTTGGAGAAACTTTTTGGGGGCCACTCAAGATGGCAGTCCGTGCTCTTGGCACATCCTTTTCCATTTCGTATTTTTCAGGACATTGAGTATTGACCCTAATTGGGCTTGGGATTAGGGTGGCATCGCGAATAGGTATTTTTCTAAACGCAAAAGGGCTGGCGACGCCAGCCCTTTATCCGAATTGTTATGGTGTTTACTTTCTACGTGTCAGCAGTACCACATTTTCTACATGCGGGGTATGAGGGAACATGTCCACCGGCTGAACACACATTACTTGATACTGTTCATCGAGTAGTGCCAGGTCGCGGGCTTGTGTGGCAGGGTTGCAACTTACATAGACAATACGTTTGGGTGCTGCGCCCAGAATTACGTTTACCACATCTTGATGCATACCCGCTCGAGGTGGGTCGGTAATGATAATGTCGGGACGACCATGTTTCTCGATAAAGTTTTCTGTGAGAATGTCCTTCATGTCTCCGGCATAGAAGTCAGTGTTACTGATGTTATTGATCAGGCTGTTTATTTTTGCGTCTTCAATGGCTTCTGGTACATATTCTATACCGATAACTTTGGCTGCCTTGTGCGCCACGAAGTTGGCAATAGTGCCTGTTCCTGTGTAGAGGTCATAGATGAGGGGAGTGCCTTCAGTGGGAGCATCCCCGTCAACAGAGCGAAAACAGAAGTCGCGTGCAACACAGTAAAGATGGTAGGCCTGCTCGGTGTTGGTTTGGTAAAAGCTCTTTGGCCCTACCTTAAACCTCAGGTTCTCCATGGTCTCATAAATGAAGTCAGAGCCCTTATAGGTCGTGAGTTCCAGGTCGCCAATAGTGTCGTTGCCCTTTTGGTTGTCTACATAGATCAGCGAACTGATCTGCGGAAAGCTGTCTGCAATATGGCGGAGCAAGTCCTGGGCCTTTTGTTCGTCATCCTCTTCATCATAGTGGAACTGAATGAGCAGCATCCACTCACCAGTGTTCGAATTTCTGAACATCAGGTTGCGAAGAAGTCCTTTCTGAGCCTTTACATCGTAGAACGACATGCCGATAACTTTGGCATAACGCTCAATTTCGTTTCGCACTTCATTGTGCAAATCGTCCATGAGCCAGCACTTGCTGATAGGGTAGATCTTGTCGAAGGCGCCAGTAATATGAAAACCAATGGCGGCATGGTCTCCGCCCGCCAGGTCGAGATCGGGATTCTGCAGTTCTTCTTGTGTGAACCAACGCTTGTTACAACAGCCAAACTCAAGTTTGTTGCGATAGCGCAAGGTTTCAACAGAGCCCATAATAGGCTCAAATTCGGGAAGGTGTATCTTGCCAATGCGCGACAGCTGATCGTATACCTGCTGTTGTTTGGCCTTGAGCTGCTCTTCATAGGGCAGGTTTTGCCATTTACAACCACCGCATATGCCGAAATGCTGACAGGTGGGTGTGGCTCTAACTGGACTATATGACTTAAAATTGACTATGCGCCCTTCCTGATAACGATGTTTTTTCTTAGTTATCTGCACATCTACCACATCACCCGGCACACAAAAAGGCACAAACACCACGTAGTCGTCATGGTGAAAGATGCATTTGCCTTCAGCGGCTACAGCTTCAATGGTCACATCCTCCAATAGGGGCAGCGGCTTGTGTTTTCTACTCATTTCGTTGAATTTACTTTTGTATGCAAAGTTAACTATAAATCATGAGAAAGTGTTTTGGCAAGCACATTAATTATGGTTCAACTGGTATTTGGCGTGCCGCTGCTGTTGCCTTTCTGGATGACGTGCGAGGCAGGGGTGAGTCGCATATTACCATGAGGACCCTTTTCATGTAACATTAAGCCCTCCGACGCCTTTTTTGCCTCTGTTTTTACCGCGCTTTAACAATGTATTTTTATTGCTTATGAAGCATACAAGTTTTCTTCAGTTTAGGTAAGTAGGCAAGAGTGAAAGGGCTTGTGGTAATCACCAATTACACAACTGTTTGCGCCAACAACCTTAATTGTAAAGTCCATGTGTCATTTTTATTAGCGTTTCGTTTGGAAATATAAATAAAATTGGTATCTTTGCAAATACAACTAAATGCTATAAAACATTTATAAATATTCTTAATAACAATTATGAGCGAAAAAAGAGTTTACCTCTTCGGAAATGGCCAAGCTGAAGGCAAGGCCGATATGAAGAATCTGCTGGGTGGCAAAGGCGCTAACCTGGCAGAGATGAATCTCATTGGTGTCCCCGTTCCTCCGGGTTTCACGATTACCACCAGCGTATGTAACGAATACTTTGAAAAAGGCAGAGAGACAGTGGTGTCACTCCTGCAAGCTGAGGTGGTGAATGGTGTGAAGCATGTAGAGCAACTCATGGGGCTTTCTTTTGGCGATTCCTCCAACCCCCTGTTGGTAAGTGTGCGTTCGGGTGCACGTGCCTCCATGCCAGGAATGATGGATACAATCCTCAATCTTGGTCTAAATGATGAGGTTGTAGAAGGTTTGGCAAAGAAGACCGGAAACGAGCGTTTTGCCTATGACAGCTACCGTCGTTTTGTACAGATGTACGGTGACGTGGTACTGGGCATGAAGCCTGTCAACAAAGAAGATATCGATCCGTTCGAGGCTATCATACAGCGTGTGAAGGCCAAGCGCAACATACGTCTTGACAATGAGATGACCGTGGAGGAACTAAAGGGATTGGTAGTCTCTTTCAAGGAAGCCATTAAGGAACAAACGGGACGCGATTTCCCCGACAATCCCATGGAGCAACTCTGGGGCGCTATCTGCGCCGTGTTCGACAGTTGGATGAACGAGCGCGCTATCCTTTACCGCAAAATGGAGGGCATTCCTCAGGAGTGGGGTACAGCTGTTAACGTACAGGCCATGGTGTTTGGTAACATGGGTGACAGTTCTGCCACCGGTGTATGCTTCAGCCGCGATGCCGCTACAGGTGAAAACCGCTTCAATGGCGAATATCTGGTCAATGCCCAGGGTGAAGATGTGGTAGCCGGTATTCGCACGCCACAGCAAATTACACGAGAGGGCTCGTTGCGTTGGGCTGAGCAGCAGGGTATCGACGACGAGATTCGCCGCACCAAATATGCTTCGATGGAAGAGTCTATGCCTGAGATCTTTGCTCAGTTAGACGCTATCCAGAATAAACTTGAGGAGCATTACCACGACATGCAGGACATGGAGTTTACCGTGCAAGAGGGTAAACTGTGGTTCTTGCAGACCCGTAATGGCAAGCGTACGGGCAAGGCTATGGTGAAAATTGCCATGGACCTGATGCGCGAGGGCAAGATTGACGAAAAGACGGCGCTACTACGCTGTGAGCCCAATAAGCTCGATGAATTGCTGCATCCTGTATTTGATAAGGAGGCACAGGCTTCGGCTCGTGTGTTGACCAAAGGTCTTCCTGCGTCTCCGGGAGCTGCCACTGGCCAGATTGTTTTCTTTGCTGACGATGCAGTAGATTGGCATGAAGATGGCCGTAGGGTGGTAATGGTACGTATCGAGACGTCACCCGAAGACCTGGCCGGTATGAGCGCCGCCGAGGGCATCCTCACCGCCCGTGGCGGTATGACCTCTCATGCTGCTGTGGTAGCTCGTGGTATGGGTAAGTGCTGTGTAAGTGGTGCCGGTGCCATCAATATCGATTATAAGAACCGTACAGTAGAAATCGACGGCACTGTGCTTCGTGAGGGTGACAGTATTTCACTGAATGGCTCTACAGGCGAAGTGTACTATGGTGAGGTGAAGACCCGCACCGCAGAGGTGACGGGCGACTTTGGAGAACTGATGTCACTCTGCGACAAATATGCCAAGTTGGTGGTTCGTACCAATGCTGATACACCGCACGACGCCGAGGTAGCCAGCAAGTTTGGTGCCGTAGGCATCGGTCTCTGCCGCACAGAGCATATGTTCTTTGAGCAAGAGAAGATCAAGGCCATGCGTGAGATGATTCTCGCAGACAATACTGTAGACCGTGAGAAAGCCCTGGAGAAATTGCTGCCTTACCAAAAGCAAGACTTCTATGGCATCTTGAAATGCATGGATGGCAAGCCTGTGAATATCCGTCTGCTTGATCCACCTCTTCACGAGTTTGTTCCCCATGACACAAAGGGACAGGAAATCATGGCTGAGGAAATGGGCGTGAGTGTGAAGGTCATCCACGACCGTGTGCAGAGTCTGAGCGAGCACAACCCCATGTTAGGACTCCGTGGCTGCCGTTTGGGCAATACCTTCCCTGAGATTACGGCCATGCAGACGCGGGCTATCTTGGGAGCTGCCCTGCAGTTGAAGAAAGAAGGTTATGACCCACGTCCTGAAATCATGGTGCCGCTGGTAGGTATTGTTCATGAGCTGGATGCTCAGGAGCAAGTGATTCGTGCTACAGCCGAGAAGCTCTTTGCAGAAGAAGGAGTCGAGGTTCCGTTTAAGATCGGTACGATGATTGAGGTTCCGCGTGCTGCCCTCACTGCTGACAAGATTGCCGCAAGGGCAGAATACTTCAGCTTTGGTACCAACGACTTGACACAGATGACCTTTGGTTACAGCCGTGACGATATTGCCAGCTTCTTGCCCTCATACTTAGAGAAGAAAATCCTCGATGTAGATCCGTTCCAGGTGCTCGACCAGAATGGTGTAGGCCAGCTGGTTAAGATGGCCGTTGAGAAGGGTCGCTTGGTACGTCCAGACCTGAAATGCGGTATCTGTGGTGAGCATGGTGGTGAACCTACTTCTGTGAAGTTCTGCCATCGCGCCGGTCTCAATTATGTGAGCTGTTCACCTTTCCGTGTGCCCATTGCTCGCCTTGCTGCCGCGCAGGCTGCTGTTGAGGAATAGTCTACGGAGCGTTCATGATCACTTATAAGCGAGGCAAGTACTTGGTGAACAGGTACTTGCCTCGCCTTTTTTAGCTCATATACTACACGTTGCGCATTGATAACGTGTCGCCTCCCAATTCGTTGGCTAATTTGTCAAGCGGTGTTAGCCTGAGAGAAACCGCGGGAAAGGGTATACCGTGACATCATACAGCCATAGCGGCTTACCGCGGAAGGCGTTTGCTATGGCACTTAGATGAGGGAGCACAATGGCGTTGACGTTCTTGAATTGGCTGCTTGAGCCAGTGTCCGTCAACTTCTAACGGTTTATGCTTCTATATAGAATCATTCCATACTTTTATATAGAACCATGTTTTCATTCTATATAGAACCATTCTTTCATTCTATATGGAATCATTGTATGCTTCTGCCCGAGTTACCAATTCAAAAGGAATTTTAGGAAGAGTGATATGGTGTGAATGCATTGATTGTCAGAGGTATATGAGCGTTTGACATAGGCATGGACCAAAGGATGCAGATACCGCGTGATTCTTGATAGCAGGCATCATGCAGACAAGAGCAAGAGTAGACTTTGTGATGCGTGAGTGGGTGGATGCCAACGACAGATGTCGGGCCGGACGAACATAAAGCTACATTTTCCGGTGTGCGGATATGCGTGGCTGCTTGGTAGAAACCCGTCAATGGCCATGCAGCCGCATCAACATGTGCAAATCGAAATGTTGGAAACGGGTAGGGTGTACTTCATAAGCCAACAGAAATGCGGCATCCAGATGGTGGTAGGTGCGATCAGTGACAAACAGCAGCAAAGCCATTCAAAAGAAAAGGTCTCTTATAAAAAGAGACCTTGATAGAGGGGAGAGGTGAGGAAGGCTATTCGCCAAAGATGTCTTTTTTGTAGTTGTATCCTCGCAGGTCATAGATGGCACGAAGGCGACGGAGAGCTTGCATGAAGGTATCGAGGTTCTTGTCATATTTCGGTGCCCATGCCAGTTCGCTCATGGCTGCAATACGGGGCATCATCTGCCATTCCATCTTCATGCTGTCTTTGGTCCATTCAGTCCAGATGCATGCCTCCACACCGATGATGTTCTTTTGTTCAGCGGGTTCGAGGATAGGAGAGACAGGCTCAAGGTCGTACACGCGCTCGATGCTCTCACGGCCTGTGAGCTTGTTCCACCGGGGATTGCTGAAATAGAGATTAGAGATAGGGACTACTACCGTGGGGTGCCCCATGCGTGCCGAGCGTAAAGCGGCGTTGTAGCTCGTCCAAGCCATGACGGTGATACTCTTTGAGGGGGCGCCATCGAGCACTTCGTCCCAGCCGATGAGTTTGCGGCCACGGGCGTTGATTACCTTCTCAAGTTCGTTCATGAATACTGCCTGCAACTGGTCTTCCTTCGATTGGCCCGGCTTGTCGGTGAGTCCCAACTCCTTGATGCGCGCCTGGCATTTAGGACACACTTTCCATCGGTCTTTGGGGCACTCGTCGCCACCAAGGTGGATGTAAGGAGATGGGAAGATGTCCATCACCTCATTGATCACATCCTTGGCAAACTGAAGGGTCTGTGGATTGCCGCCACACAGCACGTCGGGGAAGACACCGAAGGTGGTTGCCACCTCGTAGGGACCACCCGTGCAACCTAACTCCGGGTAGGCTGCCAGTGCTGCCAAGCTATGTCCCGGTAGGTCGATTTCGGGAATCACCGTGATATAGCGTTCTGCAGCATAGCGCACAATGTCGCGTGCGTCATCCTGTGTATAATAGCCGCTATGGGGTGTACCGTCGTATTCTTTGGTCTCCCAGTTAGAGATAGTCTCCTTGCGATACGAACCAATGGTGGTGAGACGGGGATACTTCTTAATGTCCAAGCGCCAGCCTTGGTCCTCGGTAAGGTGCCAATGAAAATAGTTGATGTTATGCAGAGCCAGCATGTCGATGATGCGCTTGATATAGGGCACTGAGAAATAATGGCGACCTACATCTACAAGAAACCCACGGAAATGGAAACGGGGGGCGTCGGTGACTCGCGCGGCGGGCAGTGCTACAGACGAACTCCCCGGTGCCACGGGTAATGCCTTGGTGATGGTTTGTATGGCATAGAACACGGCAGCCGGTGTCTTACCTTTTACATCAATGCGTTTGTTGTCGGTGAGTATGGCATATCCTTCCTCATTATTCATACTGGCATCAATGGCAAGAGTAATTTGCTTGTTGCCAGCGGCGGCGGTGATTTCCGGCTTAATCCCAGTCATCTCTTCGATGTTCTGCTGCAAGAAAGTAGCATTGCGTTGCATGTCTTCAGCCGAACCTACAACACGAATCGTTGTTTTGCTATTGATGACAAACGGCTTTTCCTGTTTCAGTTCAACCTGCTGCGGCCTTGGTGTGATCTGCCACGAACCGGTTGGGGCAGCAAAAACAGACAAACTAAAGAGCAAGGCTGTGAAGATAAATGTTATTTTCATTGTTATAAGATTAAGGGTGATAGGTTATTATTTATCGTTACAAAGGTACGAAATACATAGAAAATTAAGAAAGTTTAGGGTAAAAAAGTGGTGGGTTTTCTTTCGCGTCTTGTCAATTATTAATAATTTTGTATACAATTAAAAACCATTAAATGATACAAGATGCAAGACATGACAGCTAACCGACAAGCTCAGATTCTGGAACACTTTAATATTAAGGGAACTCCGGTGGAGATTCGCCCTTTGGGTAATGGACTGATTAATGATACGTTCATGGTGACTACTTCTGATGACAGTCCTTATGATTACGTGCTACAGCGTATTAATCATGCCATTTTCAAGGATGTGGAGCTTTTGCAGCACAATATTGAGGCCGTTACCACCCATATACGTAGAAAGCTTGAGGCTTTGGGGCAGGAAGATATAGACCGCCGGGTGTTACAGTTTGTAGAGACTCAGGACGGAAAGACCTACTATCGCACTCCAGAAGGAGACTATTGGCGTGTATCTGTGTACATTCCTCGTACGCAGGGCTTTGATGAGGTCACACCAGCCAACGCCTACGACGCAGGTAAGGCATTTGGTAACTTCGAGTCGATGCTCACTGATTTGGAAGAACCGCTTGGAGAGACCATCCCTGATTTCCATAACATGACGCTGAGGATTAACCAGATGCGTGAAGCCATTGCCGCTGATAAAGCAGGCCGTCTGGGCGAAGTGAAAGAATTGGTGGATTCGCTTATGGGATATGCTGACGAGATGTGTCGTGCTGACCAGCTTTACGAGGAGGGAAAACTCCAGAAGCGTATCTGTCATTGCGACACAAAGGTAAGCAACGTGCTCTTTGATGAGAATGGCGGCGTGCTTTGCGTCATCGACTTAGACACCACGATGCCAAGTTTTGTCTTCTCAGACTATGGAGATTTTCTTCGCACGGCGGCCAATGCCACAGCCGAGGATGACCCAGAAATCAGTCATGTGAGCCTGAAGTGGGATGTGATAGAGCAATTTACCAAGGGTTATATCGAAGGTACAGATACATTCCTTACCGATTTGGAGCGTACCATGTTGCCCTTTGCCATGTGCCTGTTCCCTTATATGCAGTGTGTGCGTTTCCTCACCGACTATCTGAATGGGGATACTTATTATAAGATTAAGTATGACAAGCATAACCTTGACCGCTCAAACAATCAGTATCGGTTGTTCCAGCTGACCCTTGAAGGTCGTGAGCGTCTCAGCAATTTTATTAATGGGTTATGATGAAGTAAGCCATAAATAGAGACTTATTTGATAAGAGATTGCCCATTCATTGGATGTTAAGCCAATGAATGGGCAACTTTTTTAGTGAGAGGTGGGGTAGTGAAAGGTGTTTGTGCCTCCTTGGCATCATGAGTATGCAGCACTTGGGTACAAACATAAGGTGTTACTCGTGATGATAGGGTTCTCCCTTGATAATGGTACAAGCCCGATATAACTGTTCGGTAAAGACCAGTCGCACCATCTGGTGGCTGAAGGTCATCTTAGAAAGTGAGAGTTGTTCGTTGGCACGCTGATAGACGGCCGGTGAGAAGCCGTAAGGCCCACCAATAACAAAGACCAATCGTCGTGCTGTGTTCTGCTTACGCTCTAACCAGTCGGCAAACTCAATACTTCTGAATGCCGTACCATGCTCATCCATAAGCACAACGGTGTCAGAGCTTTGCAGCTCCTTCAAGATCAGTTCACCTTCTTTTTCCTTTTGCTGGGCTTCAGAGAGACTTTTCGCATTCTTGAGGTCTGGTATTACTTTGATATCGAAGGGCATATAATGAGATATGCGCTCTGTGTAGTCACTGATGCCAGCAACAAAATGCTTGTTCTGTGTTTTGCCAATCAGTAGCAATAGTGTTTTCATGGTGCAATCAAGACTTGGAGGTTGGGTCTGCGTCTTCGGTCTTTGATTCTGACGTTTTCTTATATTCGTGTTTGCGCTTGGGATTCATGGGAAACCATCCTTTCTCTACCCGTTTTTTCTGGTCGAATATCTCTCCGATGGTCCACAACAAGCTTGCCCCCGTCACTCCTACCAAGGAAGAAACAATAGGATTGGCGATGAGCAGCGAACCAATGACGCAGAGTATGCCAGTCACCAAGAACACCCACCAGTAACGGGTACCGGTATAATACTCAGTCTTGATGACAACAGGATGGAAAAGTCCGATGATAAGAAATGTGCTGAATGCTATAATCAGGCCTGTAAAATACATAGATAGTGGATTAATGGTAATAAAACATGCCGCCAACGTATGTTGGAAGACACTTGTCTGCCTTCGCAAAATTACTAAAAATACTTCACACTCTTCTGTCAATAGTGAAAAAAAAGCCTTATCTTTGCCTGTAGAAAATCATTAATATATAACTAACTATTCGTATGGAAAATAACTTAGAGTTGATTGCCCAGTGCGAAGCCAAGGCCAAACAGTGGCTTTCACCTTCGTTTGATGAGGAAACACGTGCTCAGGTTCAGGCTATGCTTGACAATACTGACAAGACCGATTTGATAGAAAGCTTTTACCGTGACCTGGAGTTTGGCACTGGTGGCCTGCGTGGTATCATGGGTGCCGGTACCAACCGTATGAATATCTATGTGGTGGGTATGGCTACACAGGGTTTTGCCAACTACCTCAAGAAGAATTTCAAGGACAAGGAGCAAATCGCTGTTGCCGTGTGTCATGACTGCCGTAACAACAGCCGCTTATACGCCGAGACCGTGGCCAACATTTTTTCGGCCAATGGCATCAAGGCGTATCTCTTTGACGAACTTCGTCCCACGCCCGAATGCTCTTATGCCGTGCGTTATCTCGGCGCACAGGCCGGCGTAAATATCACTGCCAGCCACAATCCCCGTGAATACAACGGCTATAAGGCCTACTGGGAAGATGGCGCGCAGGTACTCGCGCCTCATGACAAAGGCATTATCGATGAAGTAAACAAGGTGTCTATTGATGACGTAAAGTTTGAAGGCAATCCCGCGCTCATCCAAATCATTGGTGAGGACATCGACGAGCCTTATCTCCGCCAGATCCGTACGCTCTCTATCGACCCCGAGGTGATCAAGCGTCAACACGACCTGAAGATTGTCTATACACCGCTGCATGGTGCTGGCCGTGTGATGATTCCTCGCTCATTGGCTTATTGGGGATTTGATAATGTACACTGTGTGCCCGAGCAGATGATCAAGGATGGAAACTTCCCCACGGTTGACCGTCCGAATCCTGAATTTGCCGAGGCTCTGACTTTGGGCTTGCGCGATGCCAAAGCTCTTGACGCCGACATCCTGATGGCCAGCGACCCTGATGCTGACCGTGTGGGTATGGCCTGCAAGAACGACAAAGGCGAGTGGGTGCTTATCAATGGCAACCAAACCTGCCTGCTCTTCTTGTGGTATATTATCACCAACCGTAAGGCTACGGGCAAGTTGCAGCCTACAGACTTCATCGTGAAAACCATTGTCACCACAGAACTCATCAAGAAGATAGCTGAGAAGCAGAACATCGAAATGCGTGACTGCTATACAGGTTTCAAGTGGATTGCCAATGAGATTCGTATTTCTGAGGGCAAGCAGCAGTATATTGGCGGTGGTGAGGAAAGCTATGGTTTCCTTGCTGAAGACTTTGTGCGTGATAAGGATGCCGTATCGGCATGTTCGCTCTTGGCTGAGATTTGCGCCTATGCCAAGGATAAAGGTAAGACACTGTATGACATCTTGATGGACATCTACAAGGAATATGGTTTCTCAAAGGAGTTTACGATCAATGTAGAGCGTCCGGGCAAGAGTGGTGCGGAGGAAATCCAGCAGATGATGGCTAATTTCCGCAACAATCCTCCGCAGGAGCTGGGTGGCTCGAAGGTGGTCTTGTGGAAAGACTTCAAGTCGTTGGAGGCTACCGATGCCCAGGGTAATGTAACCAAACTTGATATGCCCGAGAGTAGCAATGTGCTGCAGTGGTTCTGCGACGATGACACGAAGGTGAGTGTACGTCCCTCGGGTACTGAACCAAAGATTAAGTTCTATATCGAAACGAAAGGAACCTTGACAGACGCTTCACAATATGAAGCACTTGATAAAGAAGGCGACCTTAAGGTGGAGGCCATCAAGAAGAGCCTCAACCTGTAAACTGGTTCTACAAGAGAACTTGATACATTAAACAAATCATACTTCCTGTCTTGTGCCTGAGAAGGCGGCAAGGCAGGATTTTTTTTATGCTCGGTGAGACGGCCTTAAAATAAAGACTGCACCCCAGAGTTTTCACTCAAACTCCGGGGTGGAGTTCATTTTGAAGAGTCCTTCTTACTTATTATTTTTCCAATACTTTGAATTCTGCGCCTGTGGCAAAGTCCTGTCCGGTTTGCTCACTGAGCGCTGTGAATCTAACGTATCGAGCCTTGACTGGCTTGTCGAGGGTGATATTCTTCTCTTTGCGGTCCTTGTCAAAGTTGCCTTCTGCTACCGGCGCGCTCCAGTTTTTGCCGTCGTCACTCACCTGGATACTGTATTTCTTGATATTGCCGTTGTTGCTATCTTGTCGGGGCAGATAGGTAAAGCCTTTGATCACTTTGGCTGTGCCACAGTCAAAGTCGACCCAGTGTGGGTAGTTGGCCACAGTTACAGAGTACATGGTATGCCAGTAAGTGTCTGGATTGCCATCTACAAGGTGATCAGCGTCTCCCTCTCCGCTCTCTACACTTGAGGCGTGTACCACTTTCAATGGAATGGCTTCTGTACGATTGAATGTTTGTGTGGTAGTGAGCCATTCGGCGCCTTTTGCCCACGCCTTGACCGTGCCTCCATTGCGCATGTCAATGCTGCCGACATACTTTTGGGCCTTCTTGCTGTTGCCTACAGTATAATATATCTCAGCTGTTGGATTCTCAGACATGATAGTCACTTTGCCTTCTGCGTCCCGTGCCACCGTCAGCGGGGTTACTCCGTTGAGTGAAATGTCTGCGGCTTGCGAAAGAGCGTTGGCATCATGGCTCGCTGTTGGGCGGATAACATAGCCAAAGGTATGGTTGGTAGCCATCACGCGGTCGTGCATCAAAGGAGCGCCTTGACCGCAACTGTTTCCGCCGAGTCCGGTGACAGCCATATCGATATGCAGGAACGTTGTGTCGCTTTTACCCAGTTCATGCGGATGGTTGGCCACGGCAAGCGCGTTGTCTGACCAGGGTAGGGCAGAGAAGCTCATGCGGTCTTTAGCAATAAAGATGGCGCCTTGGCCAGTGCCGTCGGTGAGTGATACCCAACGGGTGTCCTGGTGGTTGCCTGTATCTTGAGGCTTGGGGAAATCTACAAACTCCTTATCCACGTCGTTCTGGTGATAGATACCTATCATCTGTCCGGTCTTGCGGTCAGGATAATTGTCTACAGGTCCACGGCCATAGTAGTCAAGGCGCGGCAGGCGTTTAGGCAACTTAATGGTGTAGCCCAACTTGGCAAGTGCCAATGAGGGCTTGTTGCTGGTGATGGCGCTTTGGCTTTCGATGCTTCCATCAGCATACACCGTATAAACAACCTGCGAACTAAAACTGAAGTCTTCCTTGCCAAAGGGCTTGTCTTGCTGGGCCACGACTTTTTTCTTGTTGGAATAACTTCCCTCAAGACGATAACTATAGGGTGCCTGTGACACGACATCAAAGGCTATAGACACAGAGCCGTTGCTGTTGCGATGCACTTTGTATCCACTACATTTGTGTTGTAGGTTGTTCAAGCCGTTGGCATACCATGCCTCATAGGCCCAGATATCATTGCTTACCCAAGCGCGGAAGGCGTTGAGCTCAGGGCCACAGCCGTCGGGAATGATTGTTTTTCCACTGTAGGCGAGGTTGTAGATTGTACCCTTGGTCAAGTCAAATGTTGCGGTGAAGTTGTTGCCGCTGAGTTGCAGGCGCCCGTCTTTCGCGTTGCCCATCTCTACCGTTCCGTTTACTGCGAGTTGCGGACGAGCCTGAGCGGCCTGCACGGTCAACTGCTCCTCAGCCTGTATGAAGCCGGCCTTGGCCCAAGGTTCGTCATGTTTGAGCTTGTAGGTGATGTGCAACAGATACTCTTTTCCGGCGTCAAGTCCGTCGTAGAGCCCATCTATTTTTACTTGTTTATGGGTTCTTGGAGCCACGCTGCCCAAAGTCAAGGAACCTTGTTTCACGATTTGTCCGTCAGCCGTTAATGTCCATGCCGCATCGTAACTCGTTAAATCGTCGGTATAATAATTCTTGTTGAAGATGTCGAGAACACCATTCGCCTGGTCTGCCCATGTGGTGCCGATATACTGGTAAACCTTCTTCACCTCATAGTATTGGGGCTTAGGTGTTTCGTCGGCGAAAATGATACCATTCATCACAAACTGACCATCATTGGGTGTGTCACCGAAGTCACCTCCATAAGCAAGATATCGGGTGCCATCTTTAGTGTAGTTGTACATGCTCTGGTCAATCCAGTCCCAAATGGCACCTCCCATGAAATAGTTGGTCGACTCAATGGCATCCCAATAATCAATCAGATTGCCTACCGCATTGCCCATAGAGTGTGCATACTCGGAGATGTGGAAAGGGTATTTAATATTCATCTTGCCTTTCACTGCATTTCTGGTCCACTCGATGCTGGGATACTGGTTAGAGCCCATGTCAACGATGTTGTTGTTGCGCTCGTATTGCACCGGGCGAGATGTGTCGAAGCGCTTGAGCGAGTCGTAGGCCGTCACAAAGTTGTGGCCAGGGCCAGCCTCATTGCCAAGGCTCCAAATCACGACGCATGGGTTGTTGACCAAAGCGCGTGCCATGGTCATTACACGGTCTACATGGGCGGGACGCCACTCAGGCACATGCGACAGCGACGCTTCACCGTAGAAATATTCGTGACTTTCGACGTTGGCCTCGCTCTCTAAATAAATGCCATATTTATTGCAGAGATAATAGAAGTAGGGGTCATTGGAATAGTGAGCCGTGCGTACATGGTTGATGTTGGCGCGCTTCATGGACATGATTTCACTTTCCATCTGCTCCCTTGACACCACCTTACCCGTAAGCGGGTTGGTGTCGTGACGGTTGACACCCTTAAGCTTAAGTGTCTTCCCATTGATGTAATAGTAGCGTCCAGCCAGTCCGAACTCGTCTTCGGAAGCAGGGGTGTCCTTGATTTCTACTGAGCGGAATCCCGTCTGTGTACTGATGGTCTGGAGAACCTTCTTGCCGCTCATCAGCTCACCCACGAGTACATAGACGTTTGGCTGTTCAGCCGTCCAGGCGGCCGCGTTATTCAGCGTGAGTGTATGGTGAATGTCCACCTGTCCGTTCTTGCCGCAAAGGGTTTTGGTCGGTGTGTCGAAGGTTAACGCAAGCTCGTTTTCATCAGAATAAAGCTTGTTGCGGTAGAGTGACCAGCGTATATGCAAGTCTTTGGCGTTTTTGTTTGTGAGGTTCTGTAGGATTGTGGTGATGTTGAGTGTTCCTTTATGAGCATTATAAGAAGGTATGGCCTGCATGTCGGCAATATGTACCTTGGGTGTGGCAGTCACACTTACGTTACGGAAGATGCCAGGCAGGCGGAACATGTCTTGGGCTTCTAAGAAGCTGCCGTCTGAGGAACGATAGACTTCAACAGCAACCTCATTCTTGCCTCTAACGGCATAGCGCGTAATGTCGAAGCGAGCGGTTTCTCGTGAATTTTTAGAGAAACCTACGTATTGGCCGTTGACCCACAGATAGAAAAAAGAGTCTACACCATCAAAGTTCAGGAAGATTTCCTGACCATCCCAGTTGGCCGGTATGTCGAAGCTTCGACGGAATGAACCCACCTCATTGCGATAATTGTATGTGGTGTAATGCTTAGGTGGTTCGCGCATCACTCCCTTCTTCCAGTCGCCGGGCTTGATTTCATACTTGAAAATGACCCACTGGTTGACATAGATGGGGACACCGTATTTGAGTGAGCCGTCCTTCTGTAGGCCTGCGATGTTCCAGCTTACCGGTACCTGCAGGCGATCCCAATTGCTGTCGT
Source organism: Bacteroidota bacterium (assembly GCA_023425865.1). Lineage (GTDB taxonomy): Bacteria > Bacteroidota > Bacteroidia > Bacteroidales > Bacteroidaceae > Prevotella. The sequence goes on from JAFABV010000020.1 coordinate 114,341, forward strand.
CAAAGCCCATTCTGAAGAAATCCTTGGGACGCTCGTCGGGGTTCTTGGCGAAGTGGAAGCGCCACTCACCATCAAGCGAACGGTAGAAGGATGACTTTTCTGGCAACACCTGACGTGCTTCTGTCGTGTTAGCGAATGAGTTGAACAGTGCTCTGGCTGGCAGTTTGTTGTAACCTAAACTCATCGGTGATTGCCATTCATTACCCGTAGGTGCAGTGGCTTGCCCGTAGGAATAGCCCTCCGAAGGATAATAACCGGCAAATGTGTTTAGGGTCGATGCCGTAAACAGTAATGCGGAAAATAAATGTTTGTTCATAAGGTGGATTTTATTCATGAGGTTGGTTTGCAGTAAGTAGTGAAGTTGATAAATTAACTCCGACATATTTACGTGACAAATTTAATAAACTTTCTTTATTTTTGCAAGAATTCAATTGTCGAATTATAGTTTATTGGATTACTCTAAGCATTGCCCGCCATTACTTTAGGCCAAATTTATCACTCCCCAATACCTCATTTCTCAGTTGTACGAAGCGGAAACCTCGGGCTTTGCAACAATTAAAAAGACCGAACTCCGTGTATGGAATCCGGTCTTCGATGTCTTTATATGCTAAATTACAGATGGTGGTTAAATTCTGAGTTCCTTCAATATTTCTGCCATCTTCTGTTTCGTTTCGATTTTTGTAGGAACAAGTGGCAGGCGAAGTTTATTCTCAATAAAGCCCATATCGTTGAGCAAGGCTTTTACTCCAGCCGGATTGCCATCTACGAATAGTAGGCTGTAAAGTTCTGTAAACATGTGGTGAATCTTTCGGGCAGGCTCGTACTCGCCATTAAACTCAAGCCTGATCATACGTGAGAATTCCTTGGGCAGTGCATTGCCAATCACTGAGATTACGCCTGCCGCGCCGCTGGCTACCATTGAGAATGTGAGCGCATCGTCACCGCTGATGACATCAAAGTGGTCTGGTTTGTTTTTGATAATCTCGTCTACCTGTTCCAAACTGCCTGAGGCCTCTTTGATACCTACGATATTTGGACATTCCTTGGCCAAGCGTACAGTTGTTGCGGCTTTCATGTTGATGCCCGTACGACCAGGTACGTTGTAAAGTACAATGGGGAGGGGGCAGACTTCTGCTATGGCCTTGAAATGCTGGTAGAGTCCTTCTTGTGAGGGCTTATTATAATAAGGACAAATACTCAAGATGCCGTCTATGCCCGTCCAGTCGGTAGACTTGATTTCCTCAATGACTGCCGCAGTATTATTGCCACCGCAATATTTCAGTATGGGGATTCGGCCGTGTACCAACTGCTTAATGAAAGTCGTAATCTCATCTTTCTCTGCCTGAGTCAGGCAAGGGGTTTCGGCTGTTGTAGCCAGGATACAAAGAAAGTCTGCACCGTTATCAAGCTGATACTCAACAAGTCGCTTCAACGCCTTGTAGTCTACGGCTCCATCGAGAGTGAAAGGAGTAATCAACGCGGTACCTAACCCCCTGAATATGTTGCGTGCCATAAATGAAGTTTCTTAAATGATTATATGTGAAATCAGAAATGTGAATTACAATTCAACCGCAAAGATACTACTTTCGTTTCAATTTGCAAAAGGAATGCTTAAAAACCTATCATTATTCTGAGTATTATTTAAGCATGTTCGGGAGAAATCAGACTGCATCGCGCATGTGGTGTACGACCTTTACCACGCCAACCGGGGCTTCCTCCCGGCAGCTGCATGTTCAATCTGTTTGCCTGCAGACGCCAAGTAGCCATCCTCAGTAAGCACTGGCATGATTGCAAACCACTGGTTTGGTAGGCATAAATCATGGGTTTAGTCATGATAAATGGTGCAGTTATGCGCCCCAAAGCTGCCGTTTCAACTGACCTCCGCGCCTATGACAAGGGCGGGCGGGCTAAATGAGACCCCCAAAGTCATCAGATGATTCTATATAGAACGATATGATGTTTTCATATAGAACCATCGGATGGTTTTATATAGAACGATATGATGGTTTTATATTATTGCTGTCCGATAAAACCAAAAGATGGATAGTATGATGGCAATCAAATAATATTGACACGTTTGCCACAGTAAAAAAAATGGGAAGTCCGCTGACTTCCCCAAAGAGTTTGTACTTTTGCGTT
>JAFABV010000036.1 GCA_023425865.1 Bacteroidota bacterium
TCGGCCTTGCGGCGAAGGACCGGACGCTCGGTGCATTCCACCCAGAACCTTGCCGGGTCGCGGTGCAGCGTGCGGGTGACGTCCTTGCCGATTACATCATAATCGTCGGGATTGATGTCTTTTGGCATTTCCGTGTGCCACCGCTCCTCAAGGCCGGCATATCTGTACTCCGAGGGCCTTTGGTGCCTGGCAGGTTTGCGATTGCGCCGGATCTGGGCCTCCTTTTCAATCTGCTTCCTTGTGTTCTCTATGGCCTTGTCCTTCTCGTCGCAGGCCTTCTGGAAAAAATCATCGAACAACGTCGGCCCGGTGGGAGAATCAGCCTTGGGGGCCTTGTCCCTTTTCGAGCCGTAAAGCATACGCTCAAGATAAGCTATGCGCTCATCCTTACGGCGGGCCTCCGTCCGCAGCTTCTCAATTTCCCGTTTCAGATCTTCGTATGTCGGTTGCTTTTCCATATTACAAAGATACTGAAATTTAGCGAGTTAGCCAAACTTTTGGAACTGTTTTTCCCTTATATTCCCCATTATTCTCGTCCTTGGTCTCGCCTGCCTGAAAGCGTTTCCTGCGTCTGGCACCCGGGGATATTCCCTCCATGAAAAGGACCAGTTCGTCCCAACGGATCCGGCGAAATCCGGCATGCTCCCCACAGGCAAACAGCCGGGGAGAGAACCTACCCGTTTCAAGCCGCTTGTAATACACCACATAGCCACCACGCTCCCAATGCAGCAGTTTCATGACTTTACGAGACTTGCCGACAAAGACATAGACCATGCCGTCGGTAGGATTGCGTCCGGATTGCATGACCTTGCCACACATGGAGTTGACACCAACCCTCATGTCTGTGGGAGCGTTGGAGAAGAAGAACTGGTTGCTTTCGTTGAGATTGAACATAATGCTGTAAATTTTCGGCAAAGGTCGGAAGTTTACAGTTTATGGGAAAGACGCCCGAAATTGAATGGTTACCCACGAGGGGGTGACACCGTAGCGTTGAATACCGTGTTACAGTGGCACAAAATCCAAGGAGCGCGCAAGAAAGCTGTTACAACTTGGCAATCCGAGGATAACAAGGGGGGACAAACAAATCAGTGGGGACTGCACGCCTTGATGGCATGCAGTCCCCACTTGATAATAGCCGCGCTTCCGCAGCTGACGCTTGAATAAGCGAGTATGGTGTTACTTCACGAGAACCACCAGATACTTGCTGGTACTCCAGAAAATCTGAGGATTGGTAATGCGAAGCACATATTGCTTGTTGGCATCCTGCGTAAGTGTATAACTGCTCGAGGGATGCGTGGTGAGCAACTTGGCCGACTTGGAGTAGAACTTGATTTCCTTGTCAACCCGGATATCAATCTTGGTGAAATAGTTCTTGTTGAAGCTCGACTGCAGCACTTTCCCGTCAACCATCACACGCTGCTCCTTGAGTTCCTTCTTTGTTCCAAATACATACCATGCCGTGTTAAGCTGCATGTCCTGGTTGCTGATGGTCTGAGATTTCTGCTGACTCTCGGTCTTCAAGTCAGACACATTGGTGTTCAAGTTGTTGATGGTTTCATCGAGCTCCGAGATATGAATATCCTTTGCGTCGAGTTCGGCTCTCAACTGCTGCAGCTGCTGGTCTTTCTCATCAAGTTGCTTCAGCATGCCGGCGATGGTCTTCTGCAGCTGGTCACCTTGGAAATTACTTTCGCGCAGCTGCTTCTGCAGCTTGTTGATCAGGGCGCGGTTCTCTTGCATACGGCTTGAGATAAACTTAATGTTTTCCCTGATCTGCTGTGCCTTGTTGGCTCGCTCACCATCTTTGGCGATGCTCACCCTATTCTCCGCCGCGTTGATCTCGCGAAATCCCTCTTGGATTTCGTTCATCGTAGCCATCATATCGTTGATTTCATTATCACGCTGGGCGATAATTTTTTGCAACGAATCATTCTGCTCGATACTTGCCAAGTCCACAGGATTGTTTTTCTTTTCCTGACAGCCAACGATCACGAGCATCGCGAAGGCCATGGACAACAACAATTGTTTTTTCATATAACTGTATTTTTAGATTCGTCTTGATTACGCCGCTTCGACTCCTTTTCCTTTCCGGCGAGTACGATGACAATCTCACCGCGCGGTTCCGTTTCTTCAAAATGGGCAACAACCTCATCTAATGTTCCGCGGACATGTTCCTCATGCAACTTGGAAATCTCACGTGCCACGCTGACCTGACGTTCTCCTCCGAAGGTCTCCGCAAATTGCTTCAAGGTCTTGAGCAGACGGTAGGGCGACTCATAGAATACCATGGTACGCGTCTCCTCGCGCAACTGCCCGAGATAAGTCTGCCTTCCTTTCTTCTGTGGCAGAAAGCCCTCAAAGCAAAATCGGTCGCAAGGAAGTCCTGACGAGACCAGCGCAGGGATGCATGCCGTAGGGCCGGGCAGTGTCTGTACCGTAATGCCGGCCTTGGCCGCCTCGCGTGCTAAGAAAAACCCCGGATCGCTGATGCCCGGCGTACCGGCATCGCTTACCAAAGCGACATTTTCGCCGGCCTTGAGCCGTTCAACGACAGCGGCGGTGGTGCCATGCTCGTTGAACTTATGGTGCGACATCAGGCGGTTCTTGATCTCAAAATGCTTGAGCAGCATACCCGAGGTTCGTGTGTCCTCAGCCAGCACAAGATCCACTTCCTTGAGGATTCTGATGGCACGCAGCGTCATATCTTCCATGTTTCCCACCGGAGTGGGGACAATATATAGTATGCCCATAATTCCCGACAAATATAACCATTTAATTCTCTGCTTCAAAGTTTTTCCATATTTTCTTTACAATTTTTATATTTCCATATCACTCCATCACGACATTGCCCTACCCAAACGCCAGAGATACTTGCCCCATGCGCGGGTCAAAACCTCCCATCGAATAGTGCCGATGACGCTACCCCAAAGGCGATGATGTTGCGCGGTGATGAAAAAACACATTGTCGGCTTCCACTTGCACAAAAAACCATGCCAAGCCAACCCTATTTCCAATCTTTATGTTACCTTTGCATATATGATGACCGAAAATTTTACAGGGGAAAACCACCGACCCGGAAGAATTGAGGTGGTATGCGGATCGATGTTCTCCGGAAAGACCGAAGAGCTCATCCGCCGAATGAAACGGGCACAATTTGCCAAGCAGCGAGTGGAGATTTTCAAGCCAGCCATGGACACCCGTTATTCAGACATCAACGTAGTGAGCCACGACCACAACACCATCCACTCTACGCCTGTTGCCAATGCGGCGGAGATACTCCAGCGGTCGGCAGGCTGCGACGTGGTGGGCATCGACGAGGCACAGTTTCTCGACGAACAACTTGTCGATGTATGCAACACATTGGCCTACCGAGGGCTGCGCGTCATTGTGGCGGGGTTAGACATGGACTTCCGTGGCGTACCATTCGGTCCCATGCCTGCCCTGTGCGCCGTAGCCGATGACGTGACAAAGGTGCATGCCATATGCGTGAAATGTGGAAACCTTGCCTACGGTAGTCACAGACTGGTGCGCAACGAGTCACAGGTGATGCTCGGTGAGAAAACCGAATATGAGCCTCTCTGCCGCGACTGTTTCCAGAAAGCCACAGAAGAAGACCAGCGCAACGCCAACTCCAAAGATCTCTTTGAAGACCTCAACCCGTAACCGTTGCCCTTTCCGCCCTACTATCCCACCCACTCATCAACCCATTCATCCACATGCAAAGAGAAATTACCTTCGACCGGTTTATTCGTTGGGCCGGTATCGTGACTTTGGTTATCATGGTCCTCTACGCAATCAACAGTTTGAGTAGTGTATTGCTGCCCTTTTTCGTGGCCTGGCTTTTTGCCTACCTACTCTATCCCATTGTCAAGTTTGTGGAGAACAAGATGCGTGTACGCATCAGGGCTTTGGCCATCATCATCACCATGATAGCCATGCTGGGCTTGTTGGCCATCATCTTTTACCTCATCATTCCTCCCATGATAGAGCAGTTTCAGAAGCTCTACGTCATACTCTCGCATTGGGTACACGAAACAACGCACACCAATAGCATCACCGAATGGATTTCAGGGTGGATATCCGAAAACCAGCAAGAGCTCGACCGCTTCTTCCACAGTCCCGATTTCACCGACGCAATCAAGACTGCCGCTCCCAAGTTAGCCAGCTTCGTGGGGCAGACCGCAAGCATCATCATCAGCATTATCGCCTCGCTGATCACCTTATTATATATGTTCTTCATCCTGCTCGACTATGAATTTCTCACGGCCAACTGGATACGCATCTTCCCTAAGAAAAATCGTCCCTTCTGGGCCGACCTGATGAAAGACGTGGAGCGCGAACTCAACAACTACATTCGAGGGCAGGGCACCATCGCACTGATTATGGGTATCATGTTCTGCGTGGGATTCACCATCATGGACTTCCCCATGGCCATCGGCTTAGGCATTCTCATTGGCATCCTCGACCTGGTGCCCTACCTGCACACCTTCGCCCTCATTCCCACGGCTTTCCTTGCCATGTTGAAGGCCGCCAATACCGGACAGAATTTCTGGGTGATATTTGCGTTGGCCGTAGGTCTCTTCATTGTCGTGCAGATCATCACCGACATGGTGGTCACGCCCAAAATCATGGGCAAGGCCATGGGCCTCAACCCCGCCATCCTACTACTCTCCTTGTCGGTATGGGGGGCCATATTAGGCTTTATTGGCTTCATCGTTGCCCTGCCTCTCACCACCCTGCTCATTGCCTACTGGAAACGCTACGTCACCAAGGAAGAAGAGGAAAAAATCGATGAGGTGCTGAACGTCTGAATACCCCGCCGGCACTTCATCGCCAAGCACCATGTATCAGCGCGTCTCCCAAGTGTGACACGTTGGAGTGCCCCCCCTCAGAACTGCCAGTCACGATAGCCATAAACACAAAGGTCCACCCTGCGGCGACAACGCCATTGAGGGTGGACCTTGTGGTTAATGCCGAATGGCTCTACATGCAACTACTCACCCCGAGGGTGGTAAGCACTGCCGACAATATCGAAATGAAAGTCTGGATGATGACCTTCCACGTCTCTTTGTTCATTTTCATGGTTTTCGATTAATGGGTTAATCATGGTTGATAGCATGTTGCGGTTGGTGCCGCTGTACTGTTGTATCTCTCCGCACGGCTCAAACAATGTCCCGCCCAAGCGGGCGGAGACATCGTCAGTGAAAACGTGCTATGCTCCCTGATTGGCACTATCGCCTGCAGCAGCCTCAACAGGCGCATTGTTGATGGGTGCCTCCTTGGCGGTGACGCCGTCAAGCATGTTGGTGACATAGAAGCCCGTACGGTTGCCATTCTCATTCACGCCCTTGGCCGTGAACGTCTTCTCTGGCGTGTAGATGATATGATAGCCCGAAATCTTGTTGCTGTTAAACTCAGCGTTGGTGTCGGCAGGTTTGGTAGAAAGCCCCACCTTGAAGCTTCCGACTCCGTCGATAATCACCTTTTTCGAATCCTGCAGATGGTTCTTCATCACCACCGCCACCTCTGCCAGCACCGCCACCACGTCCGAGTAGGTCACGGTTGTGGAGTGAGAGATTTCCTCGGCCAGCTGCTTGGTGGTCACCGCGTTGAGAATCACTGCCCTACCATACCACTTGCCAAAATACATACTCTCCTTCTGGTTGTTTTGCACTTTACGATAATAAATAGCCATAGTTGTTTTCCTTTCTTTAATGATTAGATTATTAGAGTTCTCTGTCAACAGTCTTTCGAAGCCGCGGATACCTGACGGTCGGGGCTCGCGCGCGCCCTTCGGTTTCGGTCAATATTCTTCGTTGTTGCTGTTTGACAGTGCAAAGATAGGACAACTATTCCAAACCTCCACAGGTCTGTAGGCTATTGCCAAGACTATCCCATGGCCATGATGCGGGCATACCGCCCCCTTACTTGAGCCTCACCCCTATATTTAGGTTGAGGTTGAACGGCTTGTCGGTATACGACGACCTCACCTGGCCACCGTTATCAAAATAATACGACATGCCTGGCTCCACGTATATCCCGAGGTGGCGTGTCAGCTGATACTCCACGCCCACACCCCCCTGAACGCTAAACACGGGGCGATGGTCGCTGACATGCTCCGTAGTCTGTGGCAGTTTATTACCGCTAAGTGTCGGCAGCGTCTGCGCGCTACCCTTGACCAACAGTTCTGCCATACCACCGCCAGTGGCATAGACATTGAGCTTACGGGTGTTCCACACGCTATAGCTTACGGTCACCGGTATGCCCAAATAGTGCAGTTTCTGGCTGGTGTCTGAGGTGAGGTTGCCCTGCTGTGTGGTAAATTCCGAGCGCAGGTAACTATAGGTCAGTCCGCTCTGCAAGCTCCATCGCGGCGCAAATCGGCGACTCACAGACAGCGACACCCTCACCGGCCGGTAGTGGCGCTCATTCTTTACCGTGGGCGGCAGTGCTGCCAGCATGCTTGTATTATAAGGTATGTATTCATTATTATATGGAGCCGCATCCGCAAACGCCAAGGGTTCGCCGCCCGACCCCAGGTTAGGCATGCCACCCATGTTGCCGTAGGCTACGCCTACCTGCCAATCTCTCTTGGCCGTAGGGCGATACACCTCAGCTGTGGCCAGCAGCGACGCGTCATCCTTGCGCTGCGCCGGCGTACCGATAGGTCTGCCATATTCGGTAACAGTCTTATTGGCCGTTGCCTCGCCTTGAGTTGCAGTGCCACCCGCCGCCGGCAGGGTGTCAGAGGGAGTGGTGATTGTTGTGGCGGCCACCACCGCCAATGCCTGTTCGCTATTGTCGGCCATAGTCTGCCTTGCGCCGCCAACACCACCCACCTCGTGCACAGAAAACCTACCCTCCGTCACGCCACGTTCTTCAGCCAGGTGTCGCCCGGCATCGTGGCTTTGCGCGGTGCTCACTGGTGACTGCGCCACCCGCTTGCTGCCATCAGGCCACAAGCCCAGCACTGCCACACCGCCCACCAACGCCACCACAGCGGCGGCGGCCACCCAGCGGCGGGCGGGCGACATCCGTCGGGCGGAGGGCACGGCATCGGGCCGCGACAACACACCTCGGCGCGACATCTCTGCCTTGACGTCGCCGAGCAGTCCCGCAGGCGCCTGCCTACGGTAGTCGTCCGAGAGTTGCTTCAGTTGTTGTTTCCAGTTGTCGCTCATCGTTTATCGTGCTTGTGTTGTCTGATCAGGCGGGCAAGCATCTGCTTCGCCCGGTGGTATTGAGAAGCCGAACTGTCGGGCTTGATACCGAGCAGCCCCGCGATTTCCTTATGGCTCTTGCCCTCTATCACATAGAGGTTGAGCACGGTGCGGTACCCGTCGGGCAGCTCGCGTAACAGCGCCACCGCGTCGTCGGGTGTCAGCCCGTCGGTGCCGGGGGGCTCGTCGGACAGGTCGGGAGGGTCAGTGTCTATCGAGGTGGTAGGTAGCCTGTTGCCGGCACGCAAGAACGAAAGACTTTCGTTGACCACGATGCGCACCATCCACGCCTTCAGCGAGCCTTTTCCACGATATTCAAACCCATCAATCTTGGTGTATATCTTGATGAAGCTTTCCTGCAGCACATCCTTCAGGTCGTCATCGTCAACAATGTAACGGGCGCACACACCCGTCAGCACGTCGGCATAGGCCGCATACAGCCGATCCATGGCCGAGGCATCGCCCCGCCTGAATAGTCGGATGATCTGTTGCTCTGTGTCTGTACCCAGAAAGTTCATTGGTCTGTCCGCTGCTTGCGCCCGCTACCGGTTATTGGTTATTGTTACGTGCCCTCACGACTCCTTTCTGCCCTTATAATGTAATAAGGTGTAAAACCTTGCATACGAAAAAAACATTTTTTCGTGCAAGGATTTGCCCACGGAGTCGTTTATTAAGCAAAGATAATCAAATCAACAACATTAAACAATAATTAAAATGAAACACTTCAAACTTTTTTCACTGCTGCTGTGCGGACTTGCAGCCATGGCGTTCACCTCATGTCTCAACGATGACGACGACAACAAGCTCACACCTGCGGAAATCCAACAGGCTTACCTCGCCGTTTCAGGCAATCACAATGGCAAGGTGGTATTCCAGGCCACCAATCCAAAAAATTCGGCCGACAAGCTCGATACGCTGGCCGCCAGCTGGAATGTCACTTCCGACTCTACCATGACGATATACAATGTTCCCATCAGCAAACTTGCGCCTTACATCAACGACGACAACCTGAAGGCTGCCATTGCTCAGCTGCCCAACGCCACGGTACAGTGTTTCATCGGCTTCACCCAGCTCTCACCCGTCACCTTCCTCGTCAACCCCAACACCCTCACTTACGAGAATCTCAACTACAACGGTGGCACGCACAAGGTTCAAATTGGTTTTTATACCAGCAATTACAATTCGTATGGTGCCTATAACGCCTCCTCGCGTATGATGGGCGTACAAATAATTATCGGTGGCATCTTCATTGACGGCGTATATAACTCCACACTTCTGACTGAAAGCTTCCCCATGGTTTTCCGCACAGATCTCTAATTACGGTCTCCTACTTCTGAGGCCTGCCCAAGGGCGTATTAGAGCAGCGCCCTCAGCGGAGTCTCATCAGGCACATTTGCCCAGGGTAGTCATGTCTCACGTGACATCCCTGGGCATTGCTTTTTATGGTATATCGGACTCTGTGTCTCTTCGAGGCCTTTACACATGAGGCCATTATAGTTTTGGCTCGCGTTATTTTTCACGCAGGTTTTTTGCACGCAGGCTTTTTTTGCACGCAGAGGCGCAGAGAGGTGGGAGTTGCGCATCTTTGATGCAGAGGAGCAGCTCTAAAACCTATGTGCCTCTGCATGCAAAATATAGCTTCTGCGTGCCTAAAAGAACGTCAGCGTGATATGCTTCTATATAAAACCATGGAATGATTCTATATAGAACCATAAAATACTTCTATATAGAACCATCAAATGATTTTATATAGAACCATGGGCACGACACGCCGCCCTTGGCGGATGACACCGGCGGAATCATTGTCCGTAGCCAATACTATCGTTACCCGTAAACATGCCAGTGGATTGTTGAACAAGTGGATG
>JAFABV010000041.1 GCA_023425865.1 Bacteroidota bacterium
GCCCACAGGTCGTAATAATCCTTCATGCGTCCGTTGAGGACGCCAAGCGCCACCATGGCCTGGAATTTCTCGGCAATCACCGTGGCGGGCGGATAGGAACGAACCTGCGGAGCGGGAAAATCCAGCAGGGTCGGATAGTCGAGCCGCTGCGTCGCATCGGCCATAGCGTCTCCGAAGCCGATGTCGATTGTGACGGGGATGCGCGTTCTTTCGAGATAGGCAGCGGTCTTGATGCGAATGCCGCCATATTCCATCTCCTCTCGAATGACGGTCGCAGCGAGCGCATCGATGTCGAAGGCGAGTCCATCGTCGCTCGCGATCGCCATGATCTCTCCGAAGTCGGCAATCAGGCCGTCAGGATCAGCGTCCCCGTGTCCGAGAAAGTCCGCATCCCGCGTCACCCGATTGTCGTCGGCCACCCAGACCGTGACCAGCATGCCGCCTTTCAGGACGAAGCGGTCCCGATGCGCTGAGATCGACAGGCGGTAGAGCAGCCGTTCAAGCGCGAACCGCACCAGCAGGATGTCGAAAGCGCGACCTTCTTTCCGGGCGATATTGAGCAGCCGGTCCTTGACCGACTTCGCCATATTCGTCGGTGCTTTAGCCATTGGAAGTGAGCGCCTCGATATAGGGTTGCATCACCTTCCAGGCGCCGCCGGCCTTCGCGGCCTGGGCGATAGCGCTCGGAGTTGCCTTGTGTTGCTGGAGGGCGGCGCGCAGACCTTCTATAGCGACTGATCGATCGACCAGTTTGGGGTTTCGGAACAGGTCGGCAAGAGTCTTCGGGATCGAATAGACCGGGACGTCGATGCCAGCGATCGCATGATGCTCGATGCCCTGGCGCAGATAGGATTCCGTGAAACGGACCATGCGCAGCGGCGGATAAGACTGCACGGGCGCCCAATCGCTCGTCCCGATCGCCATCCAAACCCGCCGTGGCATCTGGTCGGTCAGTCCATGGAAGGCGAGAGCCGATACCAGAGCGACCACGCCTTTGGGGACGCGCATGGCGGCTTCGGCGAGGATCTGGTTCTCTTCGACTTCCGCGCCACGCTTCTGATAAACCCCGCGCGAGATACGCTCGACTTCACCGCTCTCGACGGCGCGCACGATCGTTTGCGCGCTGATGCCAGCCTCACGCAGTTCATGCGCGTGCATCATACTGCGCGCTTCGAGCAGGCTTCTGAGCTTCGCCTTTTGCGAATCTTGCGCCGAGGGCATGTTACAAATCCTCTAATCGGCCGCGATCTTATCAGAGGTTTTGTCACATGTCATCCCCAATGCGATTTTCTGACGTATTTCAATCAGGTCGATGTGAACGAGCCTGGAGGGGAAAGCCTTCCCCTACGGCCGAGCCGAGGTCTCGGCCGACCCCTTCTACGGGGTGCCCCCGCAACGCCCCGAGAAGAGTGAGAGTGGGGATCGGAGATCCATGACGGGTTGAGTGTCGAGAGAGAGGCTCCCGGCGCCCGTCATGGAGTTTGGTCTCATGAACATGCAGATTCTCGACGCCCGCCGCGACATGACCGGTGGCTACAAGGTGGATGTCAGCCGCGGCGAGCGGATCGGCCGCGTTTCTTCGGAATGGTTCTCGCGCCCCGATGACGAGCGTTATCTTTCGCTGTCGGAGCTGGCGGATTCGGTTCGCAGGCGATCCGAGCGCAGCCGGACGCGCGTCGTCGAAACCGCGCTCATCCATGTCGAGGCGAGCCGCACCGATCCAGAGCGGTTGTCTCTCATCCTGCCCGGCTCGGACACGCCCGTCGCGCCGACCCATTGGAGCTTCGGCCAGCTCGCTGCCCAAGTCGGCGCTCCCGCCGCCTATCTGCGCCAGCTCCCCGCCGCACTTGCCGGCATCAACCTGAAATACGGTCTGTCCTCGCATCGGGCCGAGCAGATCAAGACCCTCGAAACCGACAACGGCCGGATCGAGCTGCGCGCCGTCACCGGCCCCGACTATGGCCGGATCTACGACCACGAGCTGGTCGAGGCGGTCCAGCGCATCGCCGGCAACGGCACGGGTGACACGCGCTGGAAGGTGCCCGGCGTGCTCGATTGGTCGACCGGCGTCTACAACCCCCGCGTTGACGTCACGAAGGACACGACGACGCTCTATGCGTCCGATCGCGACGTGTTTCTCTTCCTCGTCGACGATCTCAATCCCATCGAGGCCGGTCGGCTCCCCGACGGCTCGCCCGACCTCTATTTCCGCGGCTTCTACTGCTGGAATTCCGAGGTCGGCGCCAAGACGCTCGGCATGGCGAGCTTCTATCTCCGCGCGGTCTGCCAGAATCGGAATTTGTGGGGCGTGGAGGATTTCGAGGAAATCACCATCCGCCACAGCAAGTATGCGGCCTCGCGCTTCGCCCACGAAGCTGCGCCGGCGCTGCTGAACTTCGCGAACTCCTCACCAATGCCCTTCATCAACGGCATCAGGGCGGCCCGCGAACGGATCGTCGCGAAATCGGACGAGGACCGCACCGAATTCCTGCGCAAGCGTGGATTCTCGAAGGCCGAGACCGGCAAGATCATCGAGACCGTCCTGGCCGAGGAAGGCCGCCCGCCGGAATCGATCTTCGATTTCGTCGCGGGCATCACCGCCGTCGCCCGCGAAAAGACCAACCAGGACGCGCGGCTCGAACTGGAGGGCAAGGCGAAGAAGCTGCTCGACCGCGCCGCCTGATCGCCGTGAAGCCGGAAGCACGACTTTCCGTGTCTCCGGCTTTGCGCCTCCGTGCCTTTCCGTTTTCCCGATCCGTGGCGCTGCCCTCCAAGAGTGAGAGGGCGGCGCTTCGCTTCGTGACGAGTTTGGGTTCGAGGGAGAGGCTCTCGGCGCTCGTCGCGGAGTAACGAACATGGCAACCGCCGTTCAGAAGATCACGCTGTCGTCGTCGCGCGACATTCCCTTCAACAAGCTGGTGCTGAGCCAGTCCAACGTCCGGCGCGTGAAGGCCGGCGTCTCGATTGAGGAGCTGGCCGAGTCGATCGCCCGTCGCGGCCTGATCCAGAGCCTCCATGTGCGCCCGGTCGTCGATGGCGAGGGCCAGGAAACCGGTATGTTCGAGGTGCCCGCTGGTGGCCGCCGCTACCGCGCGCTGGAAATGCTCGCCAGGCAGAAGCGCCTCAACAAGACCACTCCCGTCCCCTGCGTCGTCTCGGCCGCCAACGCCGCCATCCTGATCGACGAAGTTTCGCTGGCCGAGAACATCGAGCGCGCGCCGCTCCATCCGCTCGACCAGTATCGCGCCTTCCAGACCATGCGCGACAAGGGCATGACCGAGGAAGACATCGCCGCCGCGTTCTTCGTCGACGTCAATATCGTGAAGCAGCGGCTGCGCCTCGCGTCGGTCTCGCCGGCACTGCTCGACATCTATGCCGAGGACGGCATGGAGCTGAAGCACCTCATGGCCTTCACCGTGTCGCACGACCACGCCCGTCAGGAGCAGGTCTGGGAGCAAATCCGCAATAGCTGGCAGAAGGAGCCGTACCACATCCGCCGCATGC
>JAFABV010000022.1 GCA_023425865.1 Bacteroidota bacterium
CCATCATTCGCAGCCAGAGCCTGAGAATAGACTTCTGCTCCATTATAATTGATGACAATGGTCGTAGCAGCGCCTTTCCAAGCGACGCCATAGTAAGAAACTTTCTTGGTTCCTTTAGGGATAACAATCGTGGCAGTTCCCGCCTTTTTCGAAGTTCCTATTTTGAATACTTTTACGTCTTTCACTCCATTGACCGTGGCTGTGTTGTCATCATAGGCATTAGTCCCATTCGTCCATTTAATGTTGGAAGCGAACTGTTCAGCATTACCGCCAGGGTTGTCTCCGCCGCTGCCTGAACCTTTAACGAGCTTCTCGCAGTAGCCGTCTACCATTTCTTTCGTCTCTTTAAAGACTCCCCTATGCCCGACGACAGTCAGGGTGTCGCCTACGGCAGCGTTAAGCTCGCCGAAAGAATTGTTGGCCGCATCTTTGTTTGCCTTCACGCCATAAACGTAAACCGTATCCGTTTTGTTGGCGATGTAAAGATTCCCGTATGTCGGATTATTGATGCTCGTAATTTTACCGGTAATCCTGTAAAACACTGTCGTGCTTACCTCAGCGGCAAGGAACTCAGCAAGCGTCACGTCTTTGATTTCCTCTGGCTCGTCACTTCCGCCGGTTTCCCCGTTGAGCGAAACTATCTTGCTGCCGGAAGTGATTTCCGCAGTCTGGTTATTATAATAAACCAGTTTTCCTAACACTACGACTTCGTCGCCTACCTTCAGCTGGTCTGCGGATGTGAATTTATTGCCTTTCAGGTAATATCCGCGAAAGACTTCAAGCTCGTTCTCCGTTTTTCCGTCGTCGGAAATGTAATAGGTATAATTGCCGAACTGGTCGCTGAACTCGCCAAGCTTGGAAATCTTGCCTTTCACATAGACTTCGCTATCCGAAGACTGGCCATTATGTATGATATTCAACGATTTAGCCACATTGTACGGAGAAGCTTCAGTGCCTTCCCCGCTAGCATTCGGGAGGTCGGTCCATGTCTGTTCCTCGGCCACCTGGCCGTTCAGGTAAACCAGCTTGCTGCCAAAAGTGATTTCCGGAGTCTTGCCATCGTAATTTACGAGCTTGCCTTTGACTATCACATCGTCTCCGACCTTTATCTGATCTTTTGCCGTGAATTTCACGCCTCCGAGATAATAGCCGCGAAAAACTTCAAGCTGGGTCCCGGTGGTTCCGTCAGCGGAAATGAAATAGGTATAATTACCGTACTGGTCGCCGAACTCGCCCAGCTGGGAAATCTTACCTTTCACATACACGTCAGCATCGGTATAGGTTCCCGCAGCGATTATCGCAAGAGCCTTGGCAACATTGTAAGGGGAGTCTTTGGTACCTTCGCCAATCTCGGACGAACCTCCTTGGCCCGGTTGAGATATGAATATTGTTTTGTAGTCGAACTGGTTGCTGACCTTGATGGTGGTCTCTCTGTCCTTAGAGGCATTCGCAAGAGCCGTGACCGTAACTGTCACTGCATTGTCTGATGCTTTGCCGCTGGAAGGTTCAAATGCCAGCCAGTCCACGCCGTTCACGATGGTCCAGTCCCTGTTGGATGTCACGGTGAACGTAGCCGTGCCTCCATCCTGAGCCATTTCCAAGGTCTGGGCACTTACCGATATGGCAGGAACCGACGAGTCATCGTCGTCCCCGCTGCATCCATTGAATAATGCAAGGGCAGCGAAAGAAGCTGCTAGAATTTTCCAAACTTTCATATTCATCTAATAATTACTTAAAAGTCCTAATATTATTAGTAATAATTTCGTAAAATTAACATGTATTACCGAATACTCCAAAAAAAATCTAAGTCACTGACACAACGATTTAAATACGATAAGAGCAAGAAAATTGCCACAAAGTCCAAGCCAGATTAAATTGACGGCATAAATGACTATATTTGACATATGAATATTTCTACAATGAAACGCAATTTTTTCTTGTTGCTCGCTCTCACTGTCCTGGCCTCGTGCGCCAAGGAATCTTTGGAAACAAGCAAGGCTGACGACGAAAAGGAACTGGAGGAAGAGGAAATAAGCAGCAACGTGCCTGGAGTGGCTTTAGTGCAATTCAGCGATGAAATGATCGCCAAGATTGAAGAAGACCTCAATGCTGGGAAGCTGGCGACCAGATCAATGGAACTGAACCAGGCGATGGACGAACTGGGAATAACATCAATGAAGAGGCTTTTCCCCTATGCAGGAGAAAATGAGCCACGGACGAGGGCCGAGGGCCTCCACCGATGCTACATAATCGAATATTCAAAGAATATGTCTTCGACGCGGGCGGAGGCTCAATTCGATGCCATCCCTGGCGTAGAGCATGTCGAAGGGATGCCGCAGATAGAGATGCAGGCTACATTCAACGACCCATATTTTACCCAGCAGTGGGGGCTGTCCAACAGTTCCCACCCGACATACGACGTGAACGTAGAGCCTGTCTGGAAATATTTCACCACCGGCAGCCCGCAGGTGGTAGTGTCAGTAGTCGATGGAGGGATTGATCTTAACCATGCCGACCTGAAAGAGAATCTGTACGACAAGCACTACGATGCCATAAAAGACACGATGGCGAATTCGGAGATAGTCGTCTCCAACCACGCAACGCACGTGGCCGGGATAATCTCTGCCGTGAACAACAATGGCACAGGCATTTGCGGCATTGCGGGAGGCGACCTCGCGCAAGGTCAGGGCGGAGTCAGGCTCATGTCTTGCCAGATATTCAAGGGGGGATTGAACGGCAGCTCCGCAGCTGCCATCAAATGGGGAGCAGACCACGGGGCAGTGATATCGCAGAACAGTTGGCAGTACACCTATGATGCGGACAAAGACGGCAAGCTTTCCGAAAGCGAACGCCAGAATGCCCTGAAAGGAAAGATAAATTTCTTCGACAAGCTGGCCGTGGATTACTTCATCAAATACGCTGGCTGCGACAATCTTGGCGAACAGCTCGCCAGCTCTCCGATGAAGGGCGGCATTGTGATATTCGCAGCTGGGAACAACGGGCTAGAGAACGGAGCGCCTGCGAATTACGACAAGGTGATCGCCGTCGGAGCCATCACCAGCGACGGATCTCGCGCATCCTACTCGAATTATGGAGATTTCGTGGATCTGTGCGCTCCTGGCAGCGTAATTTACAGTTCCATCGGTGGCAGCCGGTATTCCAACATGAACGGCACGTCCATGGCCTGCCCTCATGTTTCAGGCGTGGCAGCCCTTCTGGTCTCCCAATTCGGCGGGAAAGGCTTCACTGCAGGCATGCTGAAAGAAAAGCTGCTTCAAGGGGCTAATTACGAAGCTGTCGCAGGAAAGCAGATTGGTGGATTGGTAGATGCCTACGGGGCATTCACGTATGGCAGCGCCGCCGTGCCATCAACCGTGACCGACCCAAAGGCTTCTGTCAATGCAAATGAATCTACTTTGTCCTGGACCGCGACTGCGGACTCAACGGGAGCTCCTGCCTATGGCTACTTGATCATATACGGCACAGACAGTGCCTCGGTGAAGAAAGCCACACACGATTCGCTTGGGAACACTCGGTCGCGCATAATCGAGACAATGCCTGACGTCGGGGCAACTGTATCTGCCACATTTACTGAGCTAGCC
>JAFABV010000045.1 GCA_023425865.1 Bacteroidota bacterium
TTGTACGGATAGTAGGCGCGGAAAGTATGGGTCTTTGTATCTTCGATATAGATGACCTTTTCTTCTGCCTCAAATTTCCCGTTTTTCAGGATGAAAGGCACGTTGCCGTACTGGGTATCGTTGCCGATGTCGGTGATGCCGATACGGTCGCCGTTGTCCCAGGTGGTTCCGCTGGCGCGGGTGGCGGGGGCGATGTCGGCGGTAAACTGGGCGGCCACGGGGTCACCGTTCAGGTTCTCGTTGTCGTTGTTGCAGGCTGCCAGTGCGAGGGCGAGCGTCGCAAGTGCAAAAAATCTTGTCTTCATTATATCTGTCATTTTATTAGTTACAAATCGGCATTTACATCATCACCTTTCACTTCTTCCCAGCCGTTGATTTCGGTTCCGTCCACTTCCATGCCTTCGGGAGTCTCAACCAGCGTTCCGCCGAGGGTCAGCGATTCGCCCTTTCCGGTGTTGAACTCCTTGAGGGCTTCCGTAAGGTCGCTTTTCAGCGTGGTGGGGGTCGGGTTGCCGTCAGCATAGCGGATTTCACCCGTCAGCAGTTGTTCCGTGCCGGTTACACCCAGCAGCCGCACCGTGGCTTTCCACTTGCCGGCATCGTCACCTTCGGTAATCTTGGTGAAGGGCAGCACGACGTTCGAAGCGGCTCCGTAGGTATCGGTAGCGAAGTCGAGTGTTCCGGCTGCACCCGTCAGATGGGCAACAATCTCCGTGATGCGTCCGGCGGCATCACCAGTAGGTTCGACGACAAGCGTCAGTTCGCGTACCTGCTGCTTCATTGCGGCGGTCAGCGGATAGTCCTTGTCTTTCTCGATGGTCACCTGTTCCGTATAGGTGAAGAACCATCCCGGGGCATTGTTCACAAAGGCATCCGTGCCTGCCCGGGTTCCCGTGGCTGCGGCAATGGTGGCTGTGGTGCTGTTCACCGTGATTCCTTCAGCCGGGTTCCACACCGCAAGGGTGTAGCTGCCCGGAGCAAACAGATGGTCGGGGGTATGGGTGGCGGAAGTCTCCGTACCCGTATAGTCACCCATGGTGACCGTCCATGTGGCAGGTATGTCGATACCCTCACCGCGGGCCGACCAGTCGGCTGTCACCGCAATCTTCCCGTAGTCGGGATGCGGCGTGTCATAAAGCGTGTCCTTCACGCAGGAAGAGAGCAGCACGGCGGCTGCCATTCCCATCATATTTATATATTGTCTTGCTTTCATATTCTATTCCTCCGTGTTAGAATAACTTCCATACCAATGTCACACCGGCATTGATGGGGCCCCACCAATCTTTTGTTTCGTTGCCGCGGCGTACACGTGCACCGTCGATGACTTCATATTTTTCGAAATCGGCATTCAGGTAGCCCAAACCGAGGTTGAAATCAAGAGCCAGTGCCTTGTTCAGCCGCAGCTGGTAGCCGGCGGTGATGCCGCCACCCATCAGGTCGCCCTGCTTGCCTGTTTCGGAGAGCTTGTAGTTGAACTGTCCGGCCTTGAACAACGCGCCCAGATACCAGGCTTTCTTCTCACCCATATAGTAACGCACTTCCGGAGCCACTTCCCAGAGTGCATAGCGGCGGTCCTTGTCGCTCCACGTCCATGAAGTCCACGAGCCGTTTACGGCAATGCCCCACGACGGGCAGATGCGCCATTCCACGCCAAGGTCGGGTGTCAGGGTAGCCCAGCGCAGCAGGTTGGCACGCAGGGAGAGATGATAATCAGTTGTGATTTTGGTTTCCGACGGCGTGTCGGCAAGTGTATTTTGTTGAGCGGCTTTCTCAGCTTCTGCCTTTTCAGCGGCAAGTCGGGCTTCTTCCGCCTTGCGTTGCTCTTCGGCAAGCCGTTCCTGCTCGGCACGCTTCTCGGCTGCCAGTCGTTCGGCTTCCGCCTTGCGTCGTGCTTCCGCTTCCGCATCCGTCACGGCTGTTTCCTTTACCAGTACCGTCAGGCGCACGGTAACAAAATCACCCTCAGTCGCATGGTTGCGGGTAATGAAATTCTCCTCTTTTATTTCCGCGCGTGTAATCAGTTCGGATTTTACTCGATTGGCACGGATCTTCGCCGTTGCAAGGTTCTCGGCTTCACTGCTCTGCGAATTGCAGTATCCGTCAACCAGTAGCGGCAGTTTGCCGTCAAGAATTGTTGCTTTGTTGTTTTCGATACATTCCAACAGGCGGGCAAGTTCCGTGTCATTGCCATTCCAAGGCACGTAGAACATGTCCTTCTGCGTAACGAACCGGAAGGTGTAAACTGTGTCTGTTTTCTGCTGCGCAAAAGCCGGAAAAGCTGCCGATGCCAGCCACGAAAACAAAATGAAGAATAGGATTCTTTTGCTCATTTTTTATATGCTTTTTAAATTTCCAAATCCAGACTTAACATACAAAATAAGCGAAAAGATTTAAATTCAGCCCGATTCTTGCCTATAAAAAATGTCTCAATTGTCAGAATCGCACATCTTTGTGATTTAGAACATTTTGGTTTTGTCGTTCAGACTATTTTTTTGTCGTTTGGTCTATTTTCTCCATCCACACACACCGTATTATTCCGCCTCTGTTTTCCTCCATTTGACAGGGGTACAGCCTGCATTTTCCTTGAACAGCCTTATAAAATGGCTTGGTGACAAAAAACCGGATTTCTCGGAGATGTCGGC
>JAFABV010000100.1 GCA_023425865.1 Bacteroidota bacterium
CAAAAGTACAAACTCTTTGGGGAAGTCAGCGGACTTCCCATTTTTTTTACTGTGGCAAACGTGTCAATATTATTTGATTGCCATCATACTATCCATCTTTTGGTTTTATCGGACAGCAATAGTATTAAAGCATAAAATAATTCCATATAGAACTATAAAATGATTATCTATCAAGGATCGGATGATTTGGGTAGAACGATCATACGCAGAACAAGAGATGCGACTATGCTTTCCTTGGTTTTATCATACAAAAAGCCTTCCAACTGTCACGCTGGAAGGCTTTGAATGATTGGCGTTACACTATTGAGCTTTTATATCAGAACCTATAACCCAATGTAAGCAATGCCTGATGGCGCTTGTTGCTGACGTTTACCGCATCGACAATGTTGCTGGATGTGGGTGAAGCCGCTTCTGAGTAATAACTCATGAATGGATAGAACTTACCATCGGTCTGGCTGTACTGGTAAGCCAAGTCAACAAAGAACTTCTTGACACTATATCCCAATCCCAATGTAAAACGATTGGTGCTCTCCCAGTTGGTATAGTCGGTCGAGGTGGCATATGCTGACCCAGGAGATGAGATGCTGCCGTCGCGGAAACCATCCTTGTTGAACATCGGGCTCAAATAGTTGTAACCTATACGCAAGGCAAGCTGGTCGGTAGCCTTGAACTCAGCGCCCACTTTCAGTGTGCTCACCGCCTTGAGTGTGTTCTTGGTGTGGTCGTTCATGCCATCGTCACTGTAGCTGCTCGAATAGTAGCTGCCATCCCAGTAATCGTAATAATCGGCATCCTTCACACGATTGTCGATACTGCCATAGTCGGCATATTCGTAAGTGAGTCCGAGCGCAAAGGTTCTACCAATGGTATGCCCAAGGCTCACGCCGAACTTCCAAGGGGTATTGACCCTAAAGTCGTAGGCAGCTTGTTGTCCTTGGTCAGCGCTTCCAGCCTGATCAGCCATGGTGATATCGTTGGCACCAGAAAGTGTCAGGTCATAAAAGGTGGGGGTATGAACATACGCGCCAATGCGGAAAGGCGAATTGGGGATAGGACGGAAAATCGCTCCAAACTTCACGTCAAAACCTGTTCCGTCGATACGCAGGTCTTCCCACGACTCAGACGTTGCGTTCCTCTCTAAGTTCTCAGTGTAATAGCTATTGCTACGATAGTTTACGTCGTGTATGCCAAAGGTCACTCCCAAATAGGCAATGTCATTGATATTACCGCTGATGTTGAAGTCATACTCACCGATATATCCTTTCTGATACTGTCCGAAAACGTAAGCAGTGCCATCAAGATAGTCCATACCTACCTGTTTGCCAGAAGCGTCGGTGATGGGACTCATCAGCTTCAAGTAATTGGCATCCACCCCGTTCCAGCTGTAGTCATCGGCAATGGGATACTTGATCGATGAGAGTTTGTTCTGTGAGGCATAGCTCAGGTTACCAGCCGCGGTTAGGATTTGGTCAAAGTTACGGCTCTTGTGATAATTAAAGCCCAGGTTCATGTAGCTGTTACCCGATGAACGCAAAGCATACACCAAACCTATTTGGTCGAAGCTGGCATTGGTCTTGTTGCCATTAATGGGGGCTTTGATATCTGCAAACGATGGGGTTGTGGTTTCACCACTCTGTGTCACCAGCCCGCCAGAAATCGTGATCTGGCTGGAACGAAACAGTCCAATACCTGCGGGATTGGTAGAGATGGTTGAGATGTCTGCACCTAATGCTTCCATAGCTCCACCCATACCCACGTAACGTGCCGTGCCGTTCAGGTCGTTGTCAATGAGTTTGGTGTCTTGATAGGTCTCCTGTGCCGTGAGCGGCAATGCCATGAAAGCCGCTACTGCAATCAAACTATATGTTGTTTTCATAAATTCTCTTTACTGATCTTTCTTGTCATTCTATTAGTGGATATTATCTTCTGCCTCCACCAAAGCTACCGCCGCCCGATCGGCCGCCACCAAAACCGCCGCCCGAGGAGTGACCGCCGCCAAAACCACCACTACCGAAGCTGCCAGATGATGGACTACTCGAAGTGGAGCGCGTACTGCCAAAACCTGAGTTGTTGGTAGATGAGGGAGTATAGGTGCGTGTGCGCGAGCCGAAGCTTCTGTTGGTGTTACTCCTCGACGTATAGCCGTTGGTTCTGGAAGTATTTCCACCTGAACCGAAGGTGCGTCCAAAGCCGTTGCCGGAACTTGTGCCAGGACGACTGTAGCTCCATGTGCGATTGCCGGCTAAGCCACTGGGATTACCCCAAGCATAATTGCGGACGTAGCCTCCACCATACCAGCCATAATAGTAAGGATAGCCCCAGCCATAGCCATAATACCAAGGCGAATAGGCTCCATACCAACCCCAGCCATAACCATAGCCATAACCATAGTACCATGGATCATACCAAGGGTCGTACCAAGGATCATACCAACCAGCATACCATGGGCCATAACCGTAACGTGGGCCATACCAGCCATAACGCCCTGGACCCCAATAACTATAGAACCAAGGATCGTAGAATCCGTCCCAACGGCTCATCCGGCGCGTGTAAGCATAATCGTCATCGTCCCACTGCATACGTCCTTTATTATATAAGGTGGTGTCAATGTAAGTGGTATCAGGCAGAATGCCATAGACTGTACCGAGACTATCTGAGCCTATGGGCTGGTACTTGCTTCTGAACATTCCCCGGCGATTGTATTCGTCTACGGAACGGTTGCTTCCCACATAATAGGCAGGGGTATGGTCTTCTACGGAGCTTTCTTGGGCGACCTTCTTCGGTGAAAAGTAAAGATCGTCGTCCTGAGCCTGCATTGCCATCGGAAGGGCACTGGCCAGAACTGTCAGTAATAACAACTTTTTCATATTAACTCCTTTTATTAGTTCTGCATATATTATCGTCAGACAGGGGGTGTACTCACTTTGCACGACACACCACCTCAGACTTTTTTACGATACAAAAATATCTATAATCATCTTGCAAAATTAAGGAAAAACCCTATATAGCAATAGGTTTTTCCCTATTTTTTCAATTTACTAAATATTTTTAAATGGCTGTTATCACTTTTTCATCAATTAGTTTGCTTTCTATATAAAAATGGGTTATCTTTGCCAAGACGGTTAAAAAGGATTTATCCCTTAGCCAAGCTTGTTTCACAATGATACTATTTATTCGCGAATGAAATACCAAGTTGCCGTATTTAACATATCTTGCCCGGAGGAATTGTTGCAAGTGGCACGCGACCTGATCGCTGCCGCAGCTGGAGAAGCTGGCTTTGAAGCCTTTGAGGAAACGCCTGAAGGGCTGAAAGGCTACGTGCAAACCGAACTGCTCGACAAACAATTGCTCGATGACAATATTGCCGACATAGATCTTCCAGATTTATCTGTAACCTATACCATTAAGGATGCCGAATACAAAAATTGGAATGAGCAATGGGAGAAATCGGGCTTCGACCCTATTGACATCGATGGTAAAGTGACCATCTATGATGCCAACAAAGTTACAGCAGACGCAATTCCTGCAGACAGCACAACAATACCTATTTTTATAGAACCCCGACAGGCTTTCGGCACTGGCACACACCATACTACTCAAATGATTATCTCCGACCTACTGGAGCTGGATTTGAAAGATAAGCACGTGCTCGATTGTGGGTGCGGTACCGGCATCCTTGGCATCACGGCCTCCAAACTTGGAGCTGACGAAGTGGTGGGATATGACATCGACGAATGGAGCGTTACCAACAGCCAGCACAATGCCGAACTCAACCATGTGGAGAATATTCAGATACTGGAAGGCGACGCTAAGGTCATCAATCATATCTGCGGACTCTTCGACGTTGTGCTTGCCAATATCAACCGGAATATCTTGTTACACGACCTTCCGGCATGGAAAGAGGTGCTCAACTTTGACGGCATACTTATCATGAGTGGATTTTTTGAAAAAGATGCCGCCCTACTGATTGATGCCGCTGAGCAGCTTGGCTTCCAATTGGTCGATAAAAAAGTCCTCTCTTCGTGGGCATGCCTTGAATTCAAACTGGCAGCTTCATAAGGTAATATATACTACAGGCACATTACCGTCGATGCAACCGCAGTAATCAGAACAGGCGTCCTGATTATTGCGGTTGTTTTGCAAATAGATGCAAATTATCACTCCCAAAGACGCCACCATACCTAATGTTCGTTAAATACCGAAAATAAACCAGCGGAATATTTGTAAGTTTATCAGAACGTTCGTATATTCGCGAACAAATAAATGATAAATGGAAAGTAAGTATTGTAAAGACATTGAGCAGTTGTCAAGATATGCTAAGGCATTAGGGCATCCGGCACGACTATCTATTTTGCAATGCCTTGCCGAACATAATGGATGCTTCTTCGGAGATGTACATGACAGCATGCCCATTTCAAAAGCTACGGTATCACAGCATCTGGCTGAACTGAAGACAGCGGGACTTATCACCGCTGTTGACATGACACCGAAAGTGTACTATCGTATCGACAAGGACAATTTGCAGACTGCACGAAGGATGCTCGAATGCTTCTTTGATGACTGCGAAGAGAAAATCAAACGGAAGACACATGAAGCTCAACAGGCTCCAGAAGAGTTAAAGCGTAGTGTCTGATTTGATATAGAATTACCAGCTCAACCCACAAATATGATGAAGACGACATTCATAGCCATTTTTACTGTAGTGTGTGCCGTAGCCGTCTATGGCTGTTCGGAGACACCCAAAACCACAAAGAATATCAACAAACAGGAGGTAAAGAAAATGAATACAACAGAATTGACAGCAGAAGCATTTAAGGCCAAGGTCATGGACTACGAGAAGAACCCACAAACGTGGGACTTCAAGGGGGATAAACCAGCGATCATCGATTTTTATGCCACATGGTGTGGGCCTTGTAAAGCCACCGCCCCCATTCTTGACTCTATTGCAGGAGCATATAAGGAGAAAATTGATGTATACAAGGTTGACGTAGACAAGGAACAGGAACTGGCCGCACTATTCGGCATCCGCTCTATCCCCTCTATCTTGTTTATACCTAAGGAAGGGCAACCTCAGATGCAGGTGGGAGCCATGAATGCTCAGCAGATGGAGGAAGCCGTGAAAACGGTACTGTTGAAGTAAATAGCTTCTTGTGCTTTCAAATACCCAATAAATCAAGCCCGACTATTACCTTGTAGGTTAGTAGATACGGATCTTACTATCAGCAGATACCAAGCGACAGGATGTGGCTTGGTATTTGTCTTTTTATCTGCCCTGACCTAAAAATACACATTACTATCGCCTACTCCACTATTGAAATCTGATGGAGGACGCCTGCCGGTTCTCGTTCAAATGGGTCAAAAAAAATTGATTGTCTCACGACAACCAATCTTTTCTTAACCTTAATAATCTAATACCATGAAAAACACGGTGCAAAGTTACTTCATAAATTACTCTTTCAATCATAACCCCCATGTTTTTTATTTGCATTTAATACTAATTATATTCCTTTCCGTTCCAATTAAGATGCATTAACAAAAACGGAAATTGTAGCCTTCGACGAACCTCTGTATCACATGCAGGCTGAGAAACAGAGACTTCAAGTTCATCACGATCTGCAAACAGGCGAGCCTGTACCAGTATGGGATCAATAACACCAATAAGGTTGTCAAAATCTTCTTGAGGCATCGTATCCGGGCGAACCAACAACTTTGAGCTCAATCGTATGAGTTCGCTTTCCCCCATCAATCTTTTCCCTTCCAATTCGTTCCAATCTTGATTATAGAATCTCACTTCGCTTTCAGCCGCATCACCCAGCCACGTTTTCACCACGCATAAAATAGAGTCACCCTCTACCGATAACAGTCGCTTGATCTGCATCGACGATGACTTGGTGAGAGTAAGGTGAATGTAGTTAGCTGTCAAGGTATCCATTCTGCTTTTACCCTGCAAGGTATTGGTCACTTCGCCCTTGAGACCCATGCTTATAAAATTTGGCATTTCCAAGCGTTGCGTACGGTCAACCAGCATCAGCAAGCTATCAGGCATGGTTTTCCATATCTCTACCATCGACTTGGAAGAGAGTGTGAAGACCTGAACGCAAAGTAAAGACAATAGTATATATTTTTTCATGTGTGCAATATTAGCTTTTTATTTTGAAATGAGCAAACATTGCAGGAATTAAATGGCAAGAAAACGAATGAAACATTGAAGCATTGGGGGACTTCCATCCATGCTCTTTATTCTTCATCCCATAGGTTCACATTATCTGGGAAGTTGTCCGCTTCATCGAATGTTTCGTGCTCTTTACCAAGTTGGAAAGTGACACTAAGCTGCTTATTATTGAGATTTGGGGGCTCGGAAGTTTGCATAATGGCAGAGCCCCAAACTATTGTGTAGATCCGTACAGATGGCTTGATATATTGTTTCATAGGGTTGAGTTGATATTCTATTACCGGTTAAGATATTTTCTTCCATTAATAATGACCAGTCCTTTGTAGCTATCATCAACCTGCTGCCCATAAGGGTTATAGCGTTTTGTCCCTGGACGATAGCCCGTTTGTTTTACAGACGTGGCAGACAGTATACCCGTGGTCAGGCCATCAAAACGGAATCCGGAAGCGAATTTCGCTGAGTTACTCTCGGGCAAAGCCAAATAAGCCTTGTGTGCACCATTGGTAAAAGCGCCACCATTGTCCGCGCCCCAAAAGAAGCCCACCTGGGTTACGTCGGTCGTATCTATGGCAAGAAAATAATAGCATTTACCACCAGTAGTGCGCTCTGCCACATCCGAGCCCCGAAGAAGATTACTCGCGTCAGACTCGCCAGCAAGTTGCGAAAGCTCAAAAGTATAAACTCCCGATGCGCCGCGAAGCACCACACCGGTAGCCTTGGGTAGTGTTGCGCCAGCAGCATATACTTTACTCCATACTATATTCTCGCCTTCGAGCGCCACGGTATTGGCCGTAAGCCCTTCGGGTACAACTAACGCATTGTCGCCATAATATAGCGTAGAATAACCGCTACTACCAATGGTGACCGTTGGGCCAGAGATTTTTTTGTACAGCTGCACTCTGGAACTAGAAACTTTGTAACAACCAAAATTAATAGAAGTTCTTACAGAATTTCTTCGGACGAAAAAATTACCAGTGTAACTCTTCTCGCAAGGAGTTATGAGTGAACCGTTACTCATCGTTCCACTATCCCGTTCAAAAGTTATTTTCCAATTGATATTGGTCCCATTAATTCCTGATGGAGGAATGGATAACAGAACATTATCTAACTTTGACTCTGACGTATTGACGCCAAGGTATACATTGTTAGTCCGATCGAATAATGTCCAATTATCCATTACCCCACCAAGTTCGAAAACTGTAGCTGTTTTTACATCCTTAATCGTGTCATCACGTACAGAGATTGTGTCTGATGAGCTTCTGACTCCTTGAGCATCTGATTTGTTACGAAGGACCCAGAAAGAACCAATATACCAGTGGCCTATAATCACCTGGTCACCAGCCTTAAGCTCATTCACACTATCCACCCTAACAAAGATTTGTGCATTAGAATGGATAAGCGGTGATAACACGGCTATTAAGGCAAATAGTAGTTTACGATGCTTCATACGGGTATGTTATATAGGTTAGTATTGCAAATATATGAAACAGCGCGTTAGCCTCCAAATAATCTTAACTTTTTTTATTATTATGAAGGCAAAATGTAACTATTCAGCGGTGGTAATGGCATGCCAGATTTTCAAACCTCAAACAAGGCTTGAACAGCGTTATATGGAGTTTTTCCGTGTTTCTTGGCGGTCTCAATGACGGAATGAAGTTCGAGAAAAGCG
>JAFABV010000098.1 GCA_023425865.1 Bacteroidota bacterium
GGCGTACAGGGGGCCTGCGTGGTCAAACTGCAGCAGCTTGTTCCGGCTTGTTCCGATAAGGGCCTGAATCATAATTCGTTGCAGACGCGTTAATGTATAGCGCTTGCTTTTTATATACATTAATAATTCCTGAGCGGTAGTCGCTTTAAAGGCGGCATCGCTTATTTTATTGTGCAGGCCCTCGGCTACATCCGGTAAGGCTGCTAATTCAGTCAGGCCCATTGACCGGAGTTTTGCCAGGATAATAGAACTGAAAGATTCTAGCGTAACCGGCATTTTTCCGGACGCTAAGAGCTCATTCAACTGTCTGGCGCAGGTGGCCGGCATGGCGAAGTGAGCAGGGGAACCGGGGGGCAAACCGCCATTTTGTATAATATGCGCTCTAATAGCAGTGGCGCTGGCAATAGAGGCTGTAATCCCTTTGTCATGATAACCGGCGCCCAGCCGCTGAACAGCCAAGGGGATTATATCTGGAGCATAATTGGTGATGGCCCGCAGATATTCAATAGCTAAAAGATTATTGGGAGACTGCAGCAGCTGGCCGTCAACACCGGCACTTGCCGATAATACTGCTGCCAGGCTGGCAGCATATGTTCTGCCGGTTTTCATTTCTTGCCGCAATGAATCAACTGTATCGTTTTGCGCCAAGGCCTGTGCTGCCTGCTGAAGCTTGGCAATATCTGCTGTTTCTGCGCCGAAACAGATATGACTGACAATCCCCAGTCTTTTGAGCAGTTGAACACCGCCGGCTGCAAAATATTGTGCACTGCGAACCGAGAACACGGCAGGAAGTTCAATTACTAAATCCACACCGGTTTTAACGGCCATAGCGGCTCGCGACCACTTATCCGTGATGGCCGGTTCGCCTCTTTGCAGGAAATTTCCACTCATGACAGCAATGGCAAATGGTAAGCCCGAAACTTTTTTAGCCTCGTTCAAATGGTGTAAATGACCGTTATGAAAAGGATTATACTCTGCAATTATGCCTATCGCATTTATCATTTTTACTTCACCCTATAATAATTGTATACTAATTCAGCTGTTTGTGAAATTTTTTATTAAATAATTTTGCCTGATGAAGGGAAAATAAGTCAGGTGTCGAAAACATAAAAATTGTTGGTTAATAATCGTACATTAGGCTAGTACTTCATCTCTCTCAAAACCAAGGCTGGTTTACGCATCTTTTTCCGTACTGCTTTGTTGTCGCCGCCTTACCTATTTCCATTATGCGCGGCTCCGCCGCCTTGCATTGCGAAAAATCTACGCATACTACTCTGGCGGTTTTCAGAAAGATGGAGTACTAGTGGCTTGACCACACCGGTACATACCTAAAAAATAAGGAGGATTTTGTTGTGAAAGTATTAGTTGTCAATTGTGGAAGTTCTTCAATTAAGTATCAACTGGTTAACATGAATGATGAATCGGTCTTGGCAAAGGGTCTCGTAGAGCGCATTGGTTTGGACGGTTCAATTTTAACCCATCAACCGGAAGGCAAAGATAAAGTAATTATTAACGCCGATATTTCCAATCACAGCATTGGTATTAAGCTCGTCATTCAAGCATTGACAGATGCCAGCCACGGCGTAATTGCCAGCATGAAAGAGATCGCCGCTGTAGGCCACCGGGTAGTGCATGGCGGTGAAAAATTTGCTGACTCGGTGCTTATTACTCCGGCGGTAATGAAAGCTTTGGAAGAGTGCATCGAAATGGCGCCATTACATAACCCGCCCAATATCATGGGTATCAATGCCTGTGCGGAAATTATGCCTGGCATTCCTCAGGTAGCTGTGTTCGATACCGCTTTCCATCAAACTATGCCCAAACATGCATTCCTCTATGCCCTGCCTTATGAAGCCTATGAAAAATACGGCGTAAGACGTTATGGTTTCCATGGAACTTCTCATAAATACGTTTCTCAACAGGTTGCAGAGCTTATGGGCGATCATATGTCCAATCTGCGGATTATCACCTGCCACCTGGGGAATGGTGCCAGCATTGCCGCTATTAAGCATGGTAAATGCATCGACACCAGCATGGGCTTTACGCCGCTGGAAGGTCTGGTAATGGGTACCCGTTCCGGCGGTGTTGACCCGGCAATTATTCCTTTCCTGATGAAAAAGGAAAACATGACGGCCGATCAGGTTGATAATTATCTTAACAAGAAATCCGGTGTACTGGGTGTTTCCGGTGTATCAAGCGATTTCCGCGATATTGAGGAAGCTGCTAATGCCGGCAGCGAGCGTTCCGGCTTGGCATTAGAAATGTTTGCTTACAGAGTGCGTAAATTTATTGGTTCTTATGTGGCTGCCATGGGTGGAGTTGACGCTATTGTCTTTACGGCCGGCCTGGGTGAGAATTCTATCAGCATGCGCGATAAAATCTGTAATGGACTTGAGTTCCTTGGCACCAGAATAGATCCTGTTAAGAATAACGTCCGCGGCAAGGCACAGGAAATCAGTGTTGACGGCGCCAAAGTGAAACTGTTTGTTATCCCGACCAACGAAGAACTCGTAATTGCCCGGGATACTAAATCAATTTGCAGCAATCTTGCATAACTGTCGAATAACCTTCGTATGATAGGCAGGGGACGCTTTGTTCCCTGCTTTCTTATTTCTTGACAAACTTTCGGCGTGTCGATATAATAGATGAAGGTTGGTGGAAAATGATGAAAATTAACATAGCGCCGCTTAGAAAAGACCTTGGGCGTAACCAAGCTTTTTCATTCCATACTTCCGCTGAACAGCTTGGACTTGAAGATCAAGCTGAAGTTTGGCCTGGAAGTATTTTAATTGAAGGTTCAGTTACTAACAAAGGGTCGATCTACGAAATAAACGGAATAATCAATGCAACTATAAGTCAGAACTGCAGTCGGTGTCTCGAGGCTACGAGCATCACTCTTGCTATACCTTTCAGTGAGGAATATAGAGAAGTTGATTCTGTGGAAGCCAATGGGTTTGCTGAACAGGAACTCAACTATTTTAATAGTGATGAGATTGATATTACTGATTTAGTTCGTGAGAATATTCTGTTGGCCGAGCCAATTAAACCGGTGTGCAGTGAGAGCTGCCGCGGGTTATGTCCTGAATGCGGTGCCAACCTAAACATAAACACCTGCGGTTGCAGCCCCAAAAAGACCGATCCCAGACTTGCAGTTTTAGAAAAACTTTTGTCTAAGGATTAAGGTTGGCAGGCTGGCCAATTTTGTTAAGGAGGTGGAAACAATGGCAGTA
>JAFABV010000058.1 GCA_023425865.1 Bacteroidota bacterium
TCGAACCTATTGACGTGTTCCCTTTGCTGCGTCCGTTTGCCCTGGGTATCTGCATCATGTTTTTTCCGACCATCGTGCTGGGTACGCTCAACAGCATTTTGTCACCCGTCGTGACCGGAACGCACAGGATTCTGGAGACGCAGACCTTTGACATGAATGAGTATCGGCAGCAGAAGGACAAGCTGGAGATTGAGGCGATGCGGAGGAATCCCGAGACGGCCTACCTGGTGGACAAGGAGGCTTTTGACAACAAACTGGATGAACTGGGAGCTCTGGACGCTATCGAGGCTTGCGGTATGTATGTGGACCGTGCCATGTACAACATGAAGAAGTCCGTGCAGAATTTTTTCCGTGAGCTGCTGGAACTGATGTTCAATGCGGCCGCGCTTGTGGTGGACACGCTAAGGACATTCTTTCTGATTGTCCTTTCCATTCTCGGACCGATTTCCTTTGCCATTTCGTGCTGGGACGGCTTTCAGGCCTCGCTGAGCCAATGGTTTGTTCGCTATATCAGCATCTATCTGTGGCTGCCCGTCTCTGATCTTTTCAGCAGCGTGCTGGCACGCATACAGACCCTGATGCTTCAGAGGGACATCGAGCAGCTGTCCGACCCCAACTTCATTCCGGACAGTTCCAATGCCGTGTACATCACGTTCCTGATTATCGGCATTATCGGGTATTTCACGATTCCGACCGTGGCCAACTGGATTGTTCAGGCCGGTGGAGGTGCGGGAAATTACGGCAAGAACGTGAATCAGGCTGCTTCCAAGACAGGCTCCATTGTGGGCGGTGCCGCAGGTGCTACTGTAGGAAATGTGGCCGGAAGACTAATCAAGTAACAATCATAAAACGAATAAGAATGGAATTCAAATCATTGAAAAATATCGAGACCAGCTTCCGGCATCTGCGCCTGTTCGGAATAGTCTATCTGGGTGTCTGCACCCTGCTTGTGGGCTATTCCGTGTGGAAGGCATACAGTTTTGCCGAAGCCCAGCGCCAGAAGATCTATGTGCTGGATGAGGGGAAGTCGCTCATGCTCGCCCTCTCGCAGGACCTGGAGCAGAACCGTCCCGTAGAGGCAAGGGAACATGTCAGACGTTTTCATGAGCTGTTCTTCACGCTGGCCCCTGACAAGAGTGCCATCGAGGGGAACGTGCAGCGTGCCATGTTCCTGAGTGACCGTTCCGCTTATTCCCATTACGGGGATCTGGCCGAACAGGGTTATTACAATAGAATAATTTCGGGCAATGTCAGCCAGCGTATCGAGATAGACAGCGTGAAATGCGACTTCAACACCTATCCGTATGATGTCATGACATACGCACGCCTTTTCATCATCCGTGAGAAGAGCGTGACGGAACGCAGCCTTGTCACGCATGGCAGGTTGCGGAATTCCACCCGCAGTGACAACAATCCGCACGGGTTCATCCTGGAAGGGTTCCATGTACTGGAGAACAGGGATATCAGAATGTATGACAGATAAAACAATGTATGTATGAGAAAAATGTATGTAAAGTTCAAGGAATGTATCGGGGGCAGGCTGCACGGCCTTTGTGACAGACTCACACCCCGTCAGAGGGCAATCGCCATCATCGTGATGGTTTCCCTTTTCGCGCTGGTGAATTTCTACATGATTTTCCGTGCGATTTATGACATCGGACGGGAGGATACCCGGCAGGACATCATCAGGATAACCCCGCTTGAGGTTCCCGACTTTGTGCCTGCGGATACCCTCTCCGATATGAAAGTCCGTGAGATGGAAGAGTTTTTTAACCAGTTCAACAAGTAAGATTATGAGTACAGATGCAGAAAAATTGAAACAGAAGCAGAAAATCAGGAAATATCTGGTTTTCACAGGCATGTTCCTGCTGTTCCTCGGGTGCATGTGGTTAATTTTCGCCCCGTCCGAAAAAGACAGGCAGGAGGCGGAAAGGAAGACGGGCTTCAATGCCGAACTTCCCGATCCGAAAGGTACGGGTATAGAGGCGGACAAGATGGCTGCCTATGAGCAGGCAGACATGATTCGCCGGCAGGAGGAGAAGAAGCGTACGCTGGCCGACTTCTCCGCCCTGACCGATGGACACAGACAGGATAATGTCCCGGAAACAGAACCGGCGCAGGACATTGCAAGTGAAAATGAAAGCCGTGCGTACCATTCAGGAGGAAACGGCAGGACGGGAGCCTTCGCCTCTTCAGCCTCGGCTTACAACGACATCAACGCCACTCTCGGTAGTTTTTACGAGAGTCCTGAGGAAGACCCGGAAAAGGAAGCCCTGAAAGCAGAGGTGGAACAGCTCAGACAGGCTGCCGCAGCGCAGACGGCCGGACCGAGCTACGAGGAACAGGTGGCTCTGCTGGAGAAGTCCTATGAACTTGCCGCCAAATATATGCCTTCGGGCGGCAGCACGGGAACAGCGGACAGTCAGGAGACGGAAAGTCCCTCAAGGGAGAGGAAGGCGAAAGCCGTTCCCGTCGGGCTGGTGTCCTCTCCGGTCGTGTCGTCCCTTCCTCAGCCTCTTACCGATTCGGTACAGTTCGCGAGACTACTTTCCGGTGCTGATATCGGCTTCCATACGGCTGTGGGCAGTGCCGGGACACAGATGGCGAGGAATACCATACGGGCCTGCGTGCATGGCGACCAGACCATTATCAGCGGACAAAGCGTGCGTCTCAGGCTGCTGGAGGCCATGCGTGTGGGAAGATATGTGCTTCCCCGCAATACCCTGCTGACCGGTGAGGGACGTATCCAGGGCGAGCGGCTTGGCATTGAAATCCTGCAGGTCGAATATGACGGCAATGTCATTCCCGTGGAACTGACCGTGCTGGACAGTGACGGACAGGCCGGGATATTCATTCCCGGTTCGACGGAAGCGAATGCGGTAAGGGAAGTGGCCGCCAACATGGGACAGAATCTCGGCACGACCATCTCCATCACCAACCAGTCGGCAGGCGACCAGCTTCTCTCCGAGCTTGGACGAGGGGCCATACAGGGCGTGTCGCAGTACATCTCCAAAAAGATGCGCGAGGAGAAGGTACACCTCAAATCAGGCTATGGACTGATGCTTTATCAGAACAACAATCAATAACCCATTAAAACTGTAAAGACATGAAAAAGATTCTTTTGATGCTTGCCCTTGCAGGCGGCGTTGCAAGTGCACATGCACAGTCGGCTGATACCACGGCCGTAAATGATTTGACCCTGAAGGCGGATATCTATCCGCAGCAGGAGGACGGCGACCTCTATCACGGGCTGTCCAGAAAGCTCACCTTTGACCGGATGATTCCGCCTTACGGTCTGGAAGTGACGTATGACAAGACGACCCATATCATCTTTCCCTCGGCTGTCCGTTACGTGGATCTCGGTTCTCCGAATCTGATTGCGGGCAAGGCGGACGGTTCAGAGAATGTAATCAGGGTAAAGGCTACCAGAAAGAACTTCCGTGAGGAGACCAACATGTCGGTGATTACCGAAAGCGGAAGTTTCTACACCTTCAATGTGAAGTATGCCGACGAGCCTCTGCTGCTCAACATCGAGATGGCCGATTT
>JAFABV010000025.1 GCA_023425865.1 Bacteroidota bacterium
GCCTAGGGTAGTAGTCTTAGTTATATCGATGTCGATGTTCGACCTGAAACTGAACCGATTGAAATTCATCTGAGCATCGTATCTGTCTTTGTTCTCGACATTGAATATTCCGCCCTCCCTATAATAAGCTCCGCCTACGTAATAGCGAACGCTTCTGGTACCACCCGTTACATTCACATTGATGCGATTCGTGGTAGCCATGTCTTTATATATTGTTTTGATCCAATCGACAGAAGGATAGAGATCAGGATCTTCCCCAGACAGATATTTCCTCTTGTCTTCGACAGATATAGGTGCGGCTGAACCCTCGTCAAGATAGAGTTGGTTGAAGAAATCAATCCACTGCGAAGTGTTGGCAAGAGTAGGAAGCTTTACTGGCTGAGTCACACCAAACTCCGCCTTAAAACTCACTTTTGGTGAGGTTTCGGAGCCTCGTTTTGTGGTAATCAGTACGATGCCGTTAGCCCCGCGTACTCCGTAAAGCGCAGTGGCTGTGGCATCCTTGAGGATGGAAAAAGATTCGATGTCATCAACATCGACCAGATCCATATCGCGCTCTATTCCGTCCACGAGAACCAATGGCCTACTGTTTGCTCCGAACGTGTTAACTCCACGAATCCAAAAATCAGCTCCGGCTCCAGGCTCTCCTGTCCTCTGCATTACTACTATCCCTGCAAGCTTGCCGGCAAGGCTTGTTGAAAGCTGTCCTACAGGCGACGCAAGTTGTTCCGTCTTGATCGTTGAAATCGAGCCTATCACGCTAGCCTTTCTCTGAGTACCGTAGGCAACAATCGTAACCTCGTCTAGAGCATTTGCTTTAGGAACGAGCTTTATCGTCATTTCTCCATCAAAAGATGGGGCTATTTCCTTGTCTTCATAGCCAAGGAAACTTACCACGAATATCTCACCTTGACTTGCATCAAGCGCAAAATGTCCATTTTCATCGGCAATGACACCTCGGGTCCCTCCCTTTATGATTACGGAGGCACCTTCCACCCCAAGTCCATTCTCATCTAGGATTATTCCCCTTACGAGCCGAGAATCACTTATTGGTTCTCGTACAGATTCTGGAACCTTCTGTACCACGATGCTCTTTCCCTTGGTGTTCCATGTGACACTTTGCCCAGAGAGAACCTGTGATATGGCATCGTCCAAATCCTCGGCATCGACAGAAACTGTTTTATCGACATTTAGATCCTCAGATGCGAAAACAAAGGAATAGCCCGTCTGTTTTTGGATTTCTGCCATGGCTTTGCCGACAGACATCTTCTTAATCTTGAAAGATTCGGCATTAGCTGTCACAGAAAAGCATATTGCCACAATTGGAAGCATGAACAAAGTTTTTATCAAGCAGTTCATTTTCACTTGTTTTGAGTTATAATTAATGATTAGCGTTATGATAACGAAAAGGACAAATCCTCAACGTCGTATTGCATAGCCCTCACTTTTGGTTTCTATATGGAAACGGCCTGTTACAGAGAGGGTTTCTAGTATGTCTCCCGCATTTGTGATGCTGTCGTTGAAATGACCATTGAAACGAAGCTGGCAGAGGTCTTCGTCCTCAATGTCAATGTTGACATTGAACCCTCTCTCAAGTTTGCGCGTTATTGATGCTAGCGGCTCATCAACGAAGACATATTCGCCTCTAATCCAACTCCCCGTAGCGTCTGTTGTATTTTGGGTGATTTTAGATGTCCCTTTGGACTTGTCATAGGTGACAGTGTGGCCGGGCATCAATTCTTGGCTGGAAATATCCCCTTCGATTTGGAAAGCGATGCTGCCTTCTATGAGAGAGGTTGAAAGAGTTCCTTCATCATCGTAATTGGTTACGGTAAATATTGTGCCGAGGTCAGTTACCGTAATTTCTCCGGAATTGACAAAGAAAGGAACATCATCGTCGTGACGTACATTGAAATAAGCCTCGCCTTTTAATTCCACCCTCCTTTCTGTTTTTCCATATTCGGTCGAATAGCGAAGTTCCGATTCAGAATTAAGCCATACCTGAGTTCCGTCAGGGAGTTTCAACGAAGTTCTGGAACCACGTTGTGTCACAAAGGACAATGTATCGGGGATGACGGACTTCTGCCGGAATAAAATTGGAGATAGCAAAAGGCCTGTCACGAAAGCTACAGCTACAAATCCGGCAGCAATGCGAATCCACCTATGCCTTCGAGTCGGTCTCCGAGGCAAGACATTCTTTTTCATCAAGAACTTTGAGAATGCCCTCAATGGCTCGAATCTCTCCTTTTCTTCGGAGATCATTGCAGAGAACCATACTTCTCTTCTTTGGATAAAGTATTCCTTATTCTCAGGACTTTCCCTAATCCATGCATCGAGACGATTCTTTTCATCTGCTGAACACTCGCCAGAGAGCCAATCGGTAATAATGTCTTCCATGTCTTTCATGTTTTATAGACACGGAAATGCTTTTGTCGGGTAGCAGAATCAAAAATATTTTTTCAGATTTTTAATCAGAGTTGAAAGGGCCCTTTTGATATGGTATTTCACAGTGTTGACCGAGATATTCATTTCCTTGGCTATTTCCAGGTAGCGTTTGTCGTCAAAACGGCTCATTCTGAAAATACGACCGGTTTGCTCGGGGAGGCTATCGATTTCTTCCATAAGCTTAACCTCCAGTTCCTTTTCAAGCAAGATTCCGAGCGGGTGACGATTGTCCGATATCTCCGACGTGGGCCCGTTCCATGGATCCAGATCGCACGCAAGACCTATTTCCTTGGAATGATCCCTAAGATAGTTTAGACAACGATTGCGTACTGCTCGCATTAGATAGCCCCTGAGAGAGGATTTGATTACGAGACTCTCCCG
>JAFABV010000089.1 GCA_023425865.1 Bacteroidota bacterium
CGTTCCGACACGGTGATCGCTTTCGAGGGATTTATGGATTTCCTCGCTTATCTTTCGCTGAAACATCCCGAACGACTGCGCATCGACGCCGCGGTGCTGAACTCGGTGGTCAATCTGCCGAAGGCGCTTCCTTTCCTTGAGCGGCATCCGACGATCCATGCCTTTCTGGACAACGATGAGGCGGGACGTCGCACCCTCGCCGAACTGACCCGTCAGTGTCCTCGCAGCCAGGTGATCGACCACACGCACCTCTATTGTGATTACAAGGATCTCAACGACTTTTGGATCGCCCGCAGACGGCTTCGGAATGATTCGGAAGAGGCAAAGCCTGAATCCCGAAAACCACAATTACGACCCAAGGGAGGAATGAAGGTTTAAGGGATGCAAGTTTGTGTTTTTGTCAGCCAAAAACCGGCCGCAAGGCCCTATCCCGATGGTCTCAACTCAAAAAATCCAATCCATGAACACACCGAAGAAAGGGGGCCGTCCGCCTTTGGGACGTGCTCGGAAACAGGAGTACCGCATCACCCTGCGATGCAACACCGCCTGCAACTTCAAGCTCCGCGCCCTGGCCCGTGCGGCAGGCATTCCGCGTACCGAGGTGCTGCGGCAACTGATTCTCAACGGCTCGGTCCGCGAGCGGCTGCGGAGAGAACACCTCGAATG
This sequence comes from Bacteroidota bacterium, assembly GCA_023425865.1. Classification (GTDB taxonomy): domain Bacteria; phylum Bacteroidota; class Bacteroidia; order Bacteroidales; family Bacteroidaceae; genus Prevotella. The sequence goes on from JAFABV010000089.1 coordinate 667, forward strand.
GCTCGCCCAGCTCAAGGGGCTTGCCCGCAATCTGAACCAGCTGACCCGGCTGGCCCACACCCAGGGATTCGCTGCCGTCGCCGCGCGCCATGCGACGCTTCAGGCCGAGCTGGTGCGGATGATCGAAGCCCTGCGCCATGATCGGTAAAGTCATTTCGGGAGGATCGTTCGGCGGCACGGTCGGCTATGTGATGAAGGAGCAGTCGCGCGTGCTGGAGGCTCGGGGTGTCGAACCGCCAGGCGTACGGGAGATGGTCGAGGATTTCGAGGATCAGGCGTGCCTCAATCCCCGCTTGAAGCAGAACGTCGGACATATCTCCCTGTCGTTCTCACCAGAGGATGCCCCGAAGCTCACCGACGAACAGATGACACAAATTGCCCGGGAGTACATGCAGAAGATGGGCATCACCGATACACAATACCTTTTGGTGCGGCACCTCGACCAGCCCCATCCCCATTGCCATCTGGTCTACAACCGGGTCGGGAACAACGGGCAGACCATCTCCGACCGCAACATCAAGCTCCGCAATGCGAAGGTCTGCCGCGAGCTGACCGAACGCTTCGGGCTGCATCTGGCTCCGGGGAAGGAGGCCGTCCGGAGGGAGCGGCTGCGCGAGCCCGACCGGACCCGGTACGAGATTTACGATGCGATCAAGGAATGCCTGCCCAAGTGCAGGAACTGGAACGAGTTGGAAGGCAAATTAAAGGAACAAGGCATCGGCGTCCGTTACAAGTATTGCGGAAATACCGACCGGAAGCAAGGTGTCCTCTTCTCGAAAAACGGCTTCGAGTTCTCCGGATCGAAGATTGACCGGGCTTTCAGTTTCTCGAAGCTGGATCGCCACTTCGGGCAGGTGCAGCAGCGGCACACAACCCTGATGTCAGGACTCAAGGCGGCAGCCGGGAGCTTCCAGACCGCTTTTGCAGGTCTGTTCGGAGGCGGGCGTCCCTTCTCCGCAGCGGGAGGAGGCGGCGGAAGCCATGGCACAGGGTCGGTGTCGCTCGGCAGTGCCGGGTCGATACCGCTGCCTCCATTCGACTCGCCATTTGCCCTTTCACCCGAGATGATGCAGCGACGCGAGGGTGAGAGCCCCGAGGAGCATATAGCCCGTATTACGGCGCTGATCAACAAGGCGGCCGAAGCGATGGCCGTAGCCCTCATGGAGCGCAAGCGCCGCAAGGAGGCACGCTCCCGCAAAATCGGATAACAACCTAAAACACAAAAGACAATGAAAGAGAACACCCTGGAGCTCTCCTTTGAGATGTACGAAGAATTGAAGGAGACCCTTATCAAAACGCTCCGCTCGGAGTTGGCCGAAGCACGATCACAACCAGCAGCAACCACTGATACGGACGCAATCAAGCAGTTGCAGATTCGGATTCTGCAACTGGAGCAGGCACAGACAAGGGTAAGCGAGGCACAACAGGAACGGGGCCATCGGATCGAACAACGGCTTCAAGCAATCTCCGAGCAGCAGGAGCAGATTAGCGAAGACCTCGGAGCACAGATTTCGGAGATGGAAGAAAAAGTGGCCGGGATGGAGATTCCCGAGGAGTTGCCGCCGCGGATGGTTCAGCACCGCTTCTCGTTCTCACTAGACGCAACCCGCAACTTCTGGCTCTTCATGTCGATGTTTGTCGTGATCGTTGTGCTGTCTGTCGGACTCTATCTGAAGTGGAGACCCGACCGAGGCCGGTATGACAACGACCTGAAGTATCGCTATGTGTTGATGAAGGGCGAGGCATCGCCGAAACGGTTGTCGGAATTGGAGGAGCTGTTCGAAGTCGAGCGGAATCAGCGGCGTATAGACTCAATGCGAAGGGATGTCGAGAAGTACGAACGGCTGGTACGCAAAAGGGCGGCCCTCGACGAGCAGGCACGGCTGAAAGCCCAGGAGGCCGAACAACTCAAACGCGATGCTGCGAAGTTAAAGAACAAATAGCCCTTCCCTTTCTGACGCAAAAATAAGCCGCCGGGCGGACAGCGCAAGGTCAGGACAAGTTGCCACAGGCAAACCTTGCGCAAAGTCCCTCCGGCGGCTTCAGGAAGTCGCTACCAAACAGGGAGTTTGAATGGGAACAGCCCTATTATTTAGCGAATTTAGTTTCCAAACAACATCATTTCATCCATTTGTCTGCAAAGCGAATAAAACAGCGCCAGTCGAACGAGGTTACACCATGTTTGCCTTCGCGAATATGGTATCCGATACAACCTGCAGACAGCGGTTCCCCGACAACGGGCTCAACCTCTGGATCCAGCGCATCCTTTCCATAGAGCGCATATACTCGGGAGGCCTCTGCCAACGACAGAAACTCGCCCCCGGGATCCGCCCAAATATCACCGTTGGCACTCGCCACATACAACGGCCTGGGCGCAATCAATGCCAGTAATTCATGTTGATCGAACGGCAAAGCCTCTTCATTGTCGGTGTAGATGTCGAAGTCCTTGCAGAACCAATGCCGAAACCGGAGAATACGATGCAGGTCTTCGCCTATCCGACGTTTTGAGAGGGCGGCGCCACAGCATCCTGAATCATTCGAAACGACCATCGCAAACCGGGGATCATTCGCTCCGGCCCACAATGCCGCTTTCCCAAGCCGGGAGTGCCCCATGACAGCCACACGGGATGCATCGATCCGAGGCTCCGCTTCCGACAGATAGTCCAAAACCCGA
>JAFABV010000069.1 GCA_023425865.1 Bacteroidota bacterium
TTCCTTCCCTGCTCATAGATCGCGTGGATGTCGATTTCCAGATGGAGGTTACCGATACATCAAACGTAAAAAGCACTACCAACGCAGAAGTAGAGGCAAAAGCTTCTGCAAAACATTGGTTTATAAATGCGGAAATCAGCGGCAAAGTCACGACCGCCCGCGAGAACACCCGCATGACCAACCAAACGGCAAAATACCAGATACATGTTTCGGCCAGCCAGCAACCACAGACCGAAGGTCTGTCAAAACTGATGGATATAATGGCTTCCTGTATCGAGCCTATAAATACAGAAAGCAGTAAATAGAGTATAAACATATAGAACGGGATGGATAAAGTCCCGTTCAAATTTGATAATAATTATTATGAAAACATAATAAATGCATCAAACATCTAAAAACAGCCATATGAAAATTTGTACATGGAATTCCCAAGGAAATCCTCTTAATGATGCTATTAAATTAAATATATTGAATCATCTATTAACAACAGAACAATGTAATGTCGTTATGATACAAGAATGTGGTAATTTCATACTGCCTGCACAACATAGTGGTATCTACCACTATGTTGTGGTAGAACATGCAGGTGCTTATAATTGTAGATGTAATACTTGTATCATTGCGGATTTGAATTTTGTAGCATCAATACATTATCTGATATCAGGAACAGGCCGATCTGCAATTTGTTTAAATTATAATGGATGTAACATTTATACCCTTCATTGCGAATCTGGGTCTGGTGCTGTAGGAGATATAAGAGATTTAGTACGTCATGCAGTATCTCCTTTCATCATTGGCGGAGATATGAATTCAACGCCAAGCGAATTATCAGAATATTTAAGAATAATGACCACAGGTACCAGGAGTAGGCCGGGAAATAGTGCTAATTTTGCTTGTTGTGGTATGCCAACACATTTTTCAGGTCGAGAATTAGATTATTTCCTTATCGATAGCAGATTACAGCTAAGAACATGTGTACTAAGATATCATATGATGGGTGGGGATCACTATCCTGTGATATTGATATTTAGTTAACCAATTATATTTTTCATCAACAAACAGTGTCGCTGCGATATAAAATATTTTTCGGCTATGCCATACTTATGGCGGTCATCGGTAGCATGGCCGCCATTTTGATATATGAACGGCAGCGGATGCGCGAAATTGAGGCAGAGACGGCAAACATAAACCTTGTACGTCGTGGTATCAACACGGCTCATCGCCGTATTACGGGGCTCGCCACATTGGGTGAGGGTGTGGTAAATTGGAACAAAGCGGACTATCTGTACTATCGTAACCACCGACTTCAAGCCGACAGTTTGTTGAACTCGCTTAAACGACACTGCCGTGAATATGTACGCTCGGAACAGATAGACACTCTTCGTGCTCTGCTTGCCGAAAAGGAGACACACCTGCTGCACATAATGGAAATGTTTGAACGGCGAACTGAAGCGGACAGCGTGCTGGTAAACCAGTTGCCGGAAGTGGCGAGGCGTGCAACACATATCCGTACCATAGAACAAAAGAAAAAAGGGATTGCAGGATTCTTCGGGAAAAAAGAAGAAATACAAGTAATGCCATCCCAAAAAGAACTTCATGATTTCAGCGACAGCCTGATAGCAATACATCAAAGACAGGCGAACGAAATGGACATTTATGCCGACAGCCTGCGTATGCGCAACAGGGAATTGAACAGGACATTGAACAAGCTGATAAACGACCTTGACGAACAGGCACAGACTGCCTTCTCACAAAGAGAGTTAAAAATGGCAGAAGCAGAGAAAATGTCGTTCTTTTTAATGGCAGGAGTAATCGGCATGGCCATCATCCTGCTCATCATTTCGCACCTTATCATCATGCGTGACCTTAACCGCAGGGAAAGGGACAAGGCTGAACTGGAAGATACGGCAACACAAAACCGTACACTCTCCGACATGCGCAAGAAAATAATCATCACACTTTCCCATGACATACGAGGACCTCTCAATGCCATCAGTGGCAGTGCTGAACTGGCCATGGATACTCGTGACCGGAAACGCCGCAATGCCTATCTCGGAAACATCCTTGAATCATCCCGTCATATCACCCGGCTTGCCAACAGCCTGCTTGACCTCTCCCGTCTGGACGATGCTAAAGAAACCCTGAACGAAATTCCTTTCCATCTTGAATCCTTTCTGGAAAGTATCGCTGAAGAATACACACGCAAGGCGAACGACAAAGGATTGATGTTTGACAAGGCTTTTATGGGGTGCGGCATCACCGTCCTTGGCGATGCAGACCGCATAAGGCAGATAGTGGTCAACATTCTGGAGAATGCTGTAAAATTCACCCGTACAGGTTATATCAAATTTCTGGCAAGTTATGAAGAAGATACTCTTTCAGTAAAGGTCAAAGATACGGGGATAGGAATGGGCGAGAACACAACACAACGCATTTTTCAGCCCTTTGAACGGGCTGCTCCTGATTTGGATTCAGAAGGCTTCGGACTGGGACTTTCCATTACGAAAGGGCTGGTGAACCTGTTCGGAGGAAGACTCTCTGTTTCGAGCCAGATCGGTAAAGGCAG
>JAFABV010000078.1 GCA_023425865.1 Bacteroidota bacterium
CGGGTAACTTATCGGGTAGTCTTAATGGCATATACCAAATACTATATACAATGAAAAAGCCGTGCCGGAAACAACAACCGACACTACATCAGTTTGCAAAGTTAGCAATTAAAAAGGAAATAAAGGAATAAAGCCCCACAAATATAGAAAGCAACGAAGAGCAACGAAGAGTACACTTAACTTACCTTCGCATTTATCCTACCAAACTGTCTTGCTTCCAACGCTTGGCAGTCTGACCATCGGGAACTGGTACAGGCGCATGCCTTGTACCTTCCAACCTCTTGTCTTAACAGCAGTGCGTCAATTCTGAACTCTACCGCCAGCCAATATAGCTATTGCGCCTCTCGCAGGCAGCAGAAACTTGGACACGCCCCATCAGGGCAGTATGGGAGTGGGCGATACACCTCCCCCCATACCCCACCAAAAAAAAACGCTCCCCTGCACACTCGCAAAGGGCGTGCAGGGGAGCAATGTTATGAGAGACGAAGGAGCCGCGGGCTTACCACAGCTGCAGGCGCTCGCTCTCGGGGATGTAGAGCTTGTCGCCTTGCTTCACGCCATAGGCCTCATACCAGGCGTCGATGTGGGGCAAGGCACCGTTCACACGCCACTCGCCGAGGGCGTGCGGGTCGGTCTTCACGCGGTTGCGAATCTCCTTCTCGGTGATGTTCTGCCCCCACACCCCGGCGTAGGCGATGAAGAAGCGCTGGGCAGGCGTAAAGCCGTCGACCGTCTTCAGCGGCTTAGCGGCCGTGGCATTGAGGAAGGCATTGTAAGACACCTGCAGACCACCGTGGTCGGCAAGGTTCTCACCGAGGGTAAAGCGGCCGTTGCTGTGCAGGCCGGGCAGCACCTCTATTGCGTCGAAATAGTCGGAGTAGAGGTTGGCACGCTCCTCAAAGCCCTTGGCATCCTGCGCTGTCCACCAGTCGTGCAGGTTGCCGTCGGCGTCATACTGGCGTCCCTGGTCGTCGAATCCGTGCGTCATCTCGTGACCGATCACCACGCCTATGGCACCGTAGTTGAAGGCGGCGTCGGCCTTGGGGTCGAAGAACGGGCGCTGCAGGATACCTGCCGGGAAACAGATCTCGTTGGTCGTGGGGTTGTAGTAGGCATTCACCGTCTGCGGTGTCATGTGCCACTCGTCGCGGTCGACGGGCTTGCCCGCCTTCTCGGCAATCTCCTTGTCTACGGCAAAGATTTGTGTAGCGATCATGTTCTCGTAGAAGCTCTTCGAGGGGTCAACGGTAAGTTTGCTATAGTCGGTCCACTTGTTGGGATAGCCAATCTTCACGTAGAACTTGTCGAGCTTGGCATGAGCGTTGGCCTTGGTAGAGTCGCCCATCCACGTCTGTGCGTCGATACGCTGGCCGAGGCTCACCTGCAGGTTGCGCACCAGCTCTTCCATCATCTTCTTGCTCGAAGCGGGGAAAAAGCGTTCGCAATACATCTTACCCAATGCCTCGCCCATGGCACCCTCCACCTGGTTGGTGGCGCGACGCCAGAGAGGGAAGTCTTCCTGGCGTCCCTTCATGGTCTTGCCAAAGAAGTCGAAGTTGGCCTCGCGGATATCATCGCTCAGATAGTTGGCCGACTGCATGATGACATCCCACTCCATGAGTGCCTTTACCTCGTCAGCAGTCTGCAGCGCGGCCAGTTTGTCGTATCCGGCGAAGAATGCGGGCTGCCCCACAATCATGTCCTGTATGTACTTCACGTCGACGCCCTCGGCCTTGGCCATGGCCGCCAAGGGAATGTTGGGATAGTTTTCCTCAAACTCCCTGAGGGTCATCTTGTTGTAGTTGGCCTGCGGGTCGCGCAGTTCCACATTGCTCTTCGATATCAGGGCCAGCATGGTCTCGAAGCGGAAGATGTCGGCACCCTTGGCCTCGGCCTGTGCCTGACTGAATCCATATACCTTAAACATCCGCACAATGTGCTTGCGATAAGCCTCGCGCACACTCACCGTAGCGCTGTCGTTGTTCACGTACCAGTCTTTCTGGCCCAGCGTCAGACCGCCCTGATAGAGCGAGAGGATATTCATCGTCACGTTTTTGTCGTCGGCGCCAAACCATGAGCTGAAGGGCACGCCATACCCTATCTTGGCATACTTCAACTTCAGGGCGTTGAGTTCGTCGAGGGTCTTGGCGGCCTCAATCTCATCCAAGAGCGGTTTTACGGGTGCCAGTCCCTCGCGGTTGCGGCGGTCTTGGTCCATGGCGAGCTTGTAAAAGTCGCTGAGCTTACGCTCGGTGGTACCGTCCTTGTAAGTCTTCTTGGTGAGGTCGGTGAGAATGCTGTTCACCTGCTTGTTGACGTTTTCCTGCAGCATGTCGAAGCTGCCATAACGACTGTAGGCGGCAGGCAGCGGGTGGAGTTTCTGCCATCCACCCGTGGCAAACTGATAGAAGTCATCAGCGGGTTTGGCCGACTTGTCGAGATTTGTCAGGTCGAGCCCCGACTTGCTCTGGCCGTAAGCCCCGGCTACCGGAGCTGCCACCATCATCATCATCGGGATGATTTGCTTCATGTTCATTGTTTCCTTTATTTAATGTTGATTACTATAATTGTCATTGCGTTGTTCTGAAGATGTGCGCGGCGGCCTCACTTCAGCGATTCCAGCTCCTCCGACAGTTCCATCCACCGCTCGTTCTCCTTGTCCAAGGCCTGCTTGGTGGTGGTATACTCGGTGACGAGCTCCATGTTTGATGCGTTGGCTGGTTCCATGAGCAGGTTGTCGAGTTCGCTGAGGCGGGCCTCCATCTTGGCAATCAGTTTCTCCGATTCCTCCACGGCCCGCTCAGCCTTGCGCACGCGTTTCTGCTGTTCCTTGTGTTCCTGGTAGCTCAGCTTGCCCGCGGCCACAGGCTCATCGGTGGCGGCGGCTGCCTGAGCCGTGGTGGCGGCGGTGGCGCCACTCACCTCCAAGGCCTCGTGTATGGTCTCTGCCTGGTGGGCCCGCAGGTAGTCGTATATGCCGCCAAGGTGCTCGGTCACCTTGCCCCCACCAAACTCATAGACCTTGGTCACCAGCCCGTCGAGGAAGTCGCGGTCGTGACTCACGATAATGGCAGTGCCGTCGAAGGCCCCGATGGCCTCCTTGAGCACGTCTTTCGACTGCATGTCGAGGTGGTTGGTAGGCTCGTCGAGAATGAGCAGGTTGACGGGTTCGAGCAGCAGGCGAATCATGGCCAAGCGCGAGCGTTCGCCGCCCGACAGCACCTTGACGCGCTTCTCCGAGGTCTCACCGCCAAACATGAACGCGCCCAAGAGGTCGTTGATCTTCAGCCTCATCTCGCCCGTGGCCACCTGGTCGATGGTGTCGTACACGGTAAACTGCTCGTCGAGCAGCTGCGCCTGGTTTTGGGCGAAATAGCCTATCTGCACGTTATGGCCTATCTTGAGCTTGCCCGTATAGGGTATCTCGTTCATGATACACTTCACGAGTGTAGACTTACCCTCGCCATTGCGGCCCACGAAGGCCACCTTCTCACCACGCTTGATGGTGAGCGTCACCTGTGAGAATACCGTGTGCTCGCCGTAGTCCTTGCCCACGTTGTCGCATATCACGGGGTAATCGCCCGACCGCAGGCAGGGCGGAAACTTCAGGTGCATCGACTTATTGTCCACCTCGTCGACCTCCACGGGCACTATTTTCTCTAACTGCCTGATGCGCTGCTGCACCTGCACGGCCTTGGTGGCCTGATAGCGAAAACGGTCGATGAAAGCCTGTATGTCGGCTATCTCCTTCTGCTGGTTCTCGTAGGCGCGTAGCTGCTGCTCGCGTCGCTCCTTGCGCAGCACCACATACTGGTCGTACTTCACCTTGTAGTCTTCGGCGCGGCCACAGGTCAGCTCTATGGTACGGTTGGTGACATTATTGATGAAGGCCCTATCGTGACTCACCAGCACCACCGCGCTGGAGCTTTGGCTGAGAAACTGCTCCAGCCACTGTATCGACTCGATGTCGAGGTGGTTGGTGGGCTCGTCGAGCAAGAGCACATCGGGATGGCGCAGCAATATCTTGGCCAGCTCGACGCGCATGCGCCATCCGCCCGAGAACTCGCGCGTGGGGCGCTCAAAATCGGCACGGTCGAATCCCAGTCCGGTGAGCGTACGCTCCATCTCGGCCTCGTAGTTGTCGCCACCCATCATCATAAAGCGGTCGTGCTCCTGGGTGAAGGTCTCCACCAGGGCCAGGTAGTCGGCACTCTCGTAGTCGGTGCGCTCGGTCATCTGCCGCTGCAATTTGTCGAGACGGCGCTGCATCTCGGTATGGTCCGAAAAGGCCTTGCGCGTCTCCTCGCGCACGGTGGTATCGTCCGAGAGCTTCATCACCTGCGGCAGATAGCCAATGGTGGCGTCGTTGGGCACGCTCACCGTACCCGCCGTGGGGGTCTGCAGGCCACACAGTATCTTGAGCATCGTCGACTTGCCGGCGCCGTTCTTGCCCACAAGGGCTATGCGGTCGCGGTCGTTGATGACGAAACTCACGTCACTGAACAGTGGCTTGACGCCAAACTCTACCTTGAGACTCTCTACTGAAATCATCGTTATTGTGAATAATTATAAATGCAAAGTTACGAAAAAAAGCGCACACCGTGACGGTATGCGCATATTAATATAGGTGAAAAAGGGGCTTGGCACCATGCTCTACTGCACCTGCACGCACGGCCTAAAGGCGACCGACGCCACGCCATAGAGGCTGAGGGGCAAAATGGTTCTATATAGAAGTATCCGATGGTTCTATATAGAATTATCAGATGGTTTCATATAGAACCATCCGATGGTTTCATATAGAATTATGTTCTCTCCCTGCCCTTATCAGCGCGCCGCCAGGCTGTAGCGGCTTAATAAAACATGGCGAACAGGATGGAGCCTAATACCGTGAGGATGCCGCACACCACGATCGACAGACCGCTCATGGCGCCTTCGACGGCACCCATCTCCATGGCTTTCACCGTGCCCACGGCGTGCGACGAGCTACCGATGGCAATACCTTTGGCTATGGGCTCCTCTATCTTGAGCCACTTGAGCACTTTCTCGGCCATGATGTTGCCCAATACACCCGTGACGATAATCGACATGATGGTCACCGACACGTAGCCGCCCAACTCTTCAGACACGCCCATGCCGATGGCCGTGGTCACCGACTTGGCGAGGAAGGTGACGTAGGAGGCATGGTCGAAATGGAAGAGCAGGGCCAGAAACAGCACCGTCACCAACGACGACAGCACACCGGCCACGATGCCTGCCATGACGGCACGGTAGTTTTTCTTGAGCAGCTCCATCTGCTGGTACAGGGGCACGGCAAGGCAAATGGTAGCCGGCGTAAGCATGTAGCTGACGATGTTTGAGCCCGCGGCATAGTCTTTGTACGACACGCCCGAGAGCGCCAGAAATGCCACCACGAGCACAATGGCCACCAAGAGGGGGTTCATCAGTGCCCATCCGGTCTTGCGCTTGAGCAGCATACCGATGCCGTAGGCGCCCAGGGTGAGCAACACACCGAAGAATACTGACTGGGTAAACATTTCCTTCATGCCTCAGCCTCCTTTCCTTCTTGGCCTTTACGGCTGCGGCGTATGGCCCACTGGGTCACCAAGCCTGCCACGCCCATCACCACAAGGGTGCTGACCACGGTAATGACGGTGTAGGGAATGATGGCACTCACGATGTTCTGCCACGAATCGATGAGTCCGGCGGCGGCAGGAACAAAGATGACTGGCATCACGCCGAGCATGAATGCCGTCACCTCGCGAACGTCGCCCACCTTCACCCACTTGAGCTCGAGGGCCACAAACAACAAGATGATGCCGTAGATGCTGGCTGAGATAGGTACGGGTATCAGCCAGTGCAGCACTTCGCCGATGAAGGCGATGCCTATAATGATAAGAAACTGGAATACGTACTTCATGGGCGCTGCTTACTTGGTTTGACTATGGGCAGGCAGCGTGCTGTCTACATAATGTTCGATGATACGCACGGTGTCGTCGATGGTGAGTCGGCAACTGTCTAAGCAGAGGTCGTAGTCGTTGGCGTTGCCCCAGGTCAACCCGGTGTGGTAACGGTGATAGGCCTTGCGGTGGTCATCATGCTCCTGGGCATAGCGGCGTGCCTGTGCCAGGCTGAGGTGCTCCTCGTTCTCGATATTGCTGACGCGCTTGTTGAGGTCGCCCTTGAGAAATACCGACACCAGGTCGGGGCGCTTGCGGAAGATGTAGTTGCCGCATCGGCCTATGATGATACAGTCTTCGTCGCCTATCATGTTGGCCAGTATCTCAAGCGTTTTCTCATGTCTGCGACCCGTGAGCGAACCGTAATCGGTGGAGATGGCAAACATCAACTCGTCTGCCGGACGCTCTTCAAAAAAGTCGTCCATCTCTGGAAGGAAGCCTTTCTTCTCGGCCATGTCCCTGAGGGTCTGGCGTGTATAGAACGGCACTCCGTAATAACCGGCCAGCTGCTCTCCCACATGGAGGGCACCGCAGCCAGTTTGTCGTGCAATGGTGATAATCATGTCCTTAATGTGTTATTCTGTATACAATATGCTCCATGAGCCTCGTGTAACCGTGTAGGCGTATGCACGGCGAAGGGCATGCGCGCCCCACGCCTCATGCCGCATACCTGCCGGCTTGCGCTGCAAAGGTACAAAAAGCCGACGGAGCAGCGGCTCCGTCGGCCCACTTTTTATTGCCGAAGACGGGGTTTGATTGATATAAGTTAAGACGGAGGGTGGCCGCGGCATGGCATGAGACCGTGGCGCGCGCGTCGCAGCCCCCTGCCCCACGTCTATGCTCATTCCTCGGTGAGCATATCTAACTCGCCCATCTGCGGTATGGGTTGGTTGGCCGACTCCTTCACGCCGAGTTGCTTCAGCTCGTTGGCCTTCTGCACGATGCTCTGCCGCCCGGTGTAGGCCTTGGCATAAGCGTCGTCGTAGTCGCGCGACAAGGTGTCGATGTCGCGCTTCACCTTGTCAAAGCGCTTCACAAACTCGCCCACCCGCTTGAGCATTTCCTCGGCCAGGCCGTAGATGCGCTGCTGGTTCTCACTCTGCGCATACTGCCGCCAGGCTATCTCTATCATCTTGAGAATGGCCATGAGGTTTTGCTGCGAGGTGATGAATACGCGCTTGTCGAAGGCGTCGCTCCACAGGCGCTTGTCGGTGGCCAAGGCCAATTGCAGGGCGCCCTCGTGGGGCACGAACATGATGACGAAGTCGATGGCGCGACGGGGCGGCTTGACGTAGCTGCTGTAGTCTTTCTTCGAGAGGTTGGTAAACTGCGTGCGCACGCTGCGCACCAGGTCGTCGGCGTATTTCTTCTTGAGCACGTCGTTGTCGGTGTTGACCCACTGCTCGTAGGCCTCTATCGACATTTTGGCGTCGATGACCACATCCTCGTTCTTGGGATAATGCAGTATGACATCGGGAATCATGCGCCGCCCGCTGTCGTCGTTGGTCAGCACGTGGCCCTTGTCGTCGGTGAGGGCTTGCTGCACGTCGTAGTTTACGCCCTCCTTGAATCCGTTCTGCTCCAATATCTCGGTGAGTATCAGCTCTCCCCAGTTGCCCTGTATCTTGTTTCCGCCGCGCATCACGTTGGTGAGCCGCGTGGCCGTGGTGTCGATGCGCTCGGTCTGCTTGGCCATCTGCTCGAGCTTCTCGGTGAGCGTAGCGGTGTTTTTGTTGGTGGCCTCCTTGGTGGTGTCGATGGCCTGCCGCAACTGGCTGATGTTCTCCTTCAGGGGTGCCGTGAGAGTCTCCATGGCCTCGGTGTTCTGGTTCTTCAGCTTGTCGGTGGTCTGGTCAAGCACCCGTGTGGCGAGGTTCTGAAACTGCTCTTTCACGGTTTCCAACTGTGCGGCAAACTGCTGCTGCAGCTGCGCCTCGCGACGCTGCTGCTGTTCGCGGCGGTCGGCCTCAGCCTGCTGCTCGCGCTGTCGGCGTGCCTCGGCCTCGTCGTCGTGCTGCCTGCGCTCGGTGGCGAGCTGTGCCTCGGCGGCGCTGAGCGACATGCGTGCCGTGGTGAGCTGCTGCTGCAGGTCGCGGCAGTCGTCGTTCAGGGCGTCGAGCCGCCCTTGCATATCGGCACGGGCATGGGCCTCGGCCTCTGTTTGCTGGCGCGACACCAGCAGGTCGGCCTCCACCGACTTCTTCTTGCCTTGCAGCCACAGGTAGGCCAGCAGGCTCCCTACCACCACTCCGATGATGAGATAAATGATTTCCATACGCGTAGATATACTGTTTGTCGTTTGCCAGACAAGCCTCCCTATGGGCTGGGGCGCGCTGTCCGGTAAAGCAAAGTTAGGCAAAAAAAACGGGAAGAGCCCCCTCCCCGCCCTGTTTTTTTGGCGTTTGGCCTTGGCTTATCGGCCATCGGCCATGGCGTGGCGAGGGTAGCGGTCAGGCGGTATGCTCTCTCCACAGCCCTCGTTGCCACCTGCGAGAGATGATGAGGTGTTGCATCAATCCGCGCATGGCGAGGTAGAGAATGAAGGCCAACCAAAGGAAATGGTTGAGCGGAAGAGCGGCAGTGGGGCCGAGCAATCGCTCGCCCACGAAGAAGACGAGGAAGAACAAAGCCGTGGCTGCCACGCTCGACACGAGCATGCCGCGGGTGGCGGTGAGGCCAATGAAGATGCCGTCGTAGACGAAGGCGGCCATGCCCGACACCGGAATGAGGCACGCCCAGAAGAAATAATCGGTGGCGGCAGCCACGACACGGCCGTCGGAGGTGAGCAGACCAAGGAAGCCGTGGCCGCCGATGACATAGGCCGAGGTAAAGGCCACGACCATCATCACGCCCCACAGCAGCAACCGGCGCACGGTGGCGAGCAGGGCATGACGGTCGCCCGCTCCCCAGGCCTTGCCCGCCAGGGCCTCGCCCGCGAAGGCGAAGCCGTCCATGACATAGCTGAAAAGGGTGAAGAAGGTCATCAGCAGGGTGTTGACAGCCAAGGTCATATCGCCCTGACGGGCACCTGCCGAGGTGAAGAAGAGATTGACGGCCACTAAGCAAACCGTGCGCAAGAAGATGTCGCGGTTGACGGTAAAGAACGACGACCAGGTCACCGTTAGCGTCGGCTCCAAGCCTCCCGAAGGCACAGACAACCGTCGGCGCAACCACAACGCCAAGGCAAAGCCGCTCCACTGCGCCACCAAGGTGCCTAAGGCCACGCCCTCAATCTTCAGACCGGCGCCGAAGACCAGTGCCACCGACACGATGATATTCACCACATTCTGCGCGATGGCCACCACCATCGGCACGCGGGTGTTCTGCATTCCGACAAACCATCCGTTGAGACTATACAGTCCCAGCATGGCGGGGGCACCCCAGATGACGATATTAAAATAGGTGGTGACAAGGGGCACCACCTGCGGCGAAGGGTGAATGAGGGTGAGGGTGAGCCACCGCAGCGGCAACTGCAATGCCAGCATGACCATGGCTATGCCCACGCCCACGGTGAGCGAACGGCGGAGCAACAGCCTCACCAAATGGCCGTCGCCGCGGCCAAGGGCCTGCGCGGTCATGCCACTGGTGCCCATGCGCAGAAAGCCAAACAGCCAGTAGAGCACATTAAAGATCATCGTGCCCACGGCGATGGCGGCAATATAGCGCGCTGAGCCGAGGTGCCCCACTATGGTGAGGTCGACCAATCCCAGCAATGGCACGGTGATATTACTCACGATACTGGGTATGGCCAATTTCAATATGTCGCTGTCGATGGGACGCATAGGTTCTGCTTTTTCACCCACAAAGGTAACCAAAAGCTGGCAGCCCGCACCATGAAATGGCTGTAATCTGCCGCTGACAACTGTATTTATTCCATGAATCTTACGCCAAAACGATGCTTATCTCAACGATTCTGCATACCTTTGCAGTAAAATATCATTCCTATGGAAGTAACCCAACAACCTGTGGCAGACCAGGGGCTTGGCCTTGTGCTCGAGGGCGGCGCCCTGCGTGGTCTATTCACGGCCGGCGTCATCGACGTGATGATGGAGAGGGGCGTATATCCCGACGGACTCATTGGGGTGTCGGCAGGCGCCGCCTTCGGCTGTAACATGAAGAGCCGACAGCCCGGACGGGCGCTGCGATACAACAAACGCTTTGCCCACGAGTGGCGCTACTGCTCCCTGCGCTCGCTCATCCTGACGGGCGATATGTTCGGTGGGGAGTTTTGCTACCGGCGTGTTCCCGACGAGCTTGACATCTTCGACAAGCAGGCGTTCAACGATAGCCCGATGAAGTTTTATGCCGTATGTACCGACGTGGACACGGGCCAGGCCGTATATAAGCAGCTGCAGGAAGCCGACAAGGACTTCTATCAGTGGATAAGGGCGTCGGCCTCCATGCCCTTGGCGGCAAAGATTGTGCACATCAACGGGCAGCGGCTGCTCGACGGGGGCATTGCCGACTCCATTCCCCTGCGCTATTTCCAAAGCATCGGCTACCGCCGCAACATCGTGGTGCTCACCCAGCCACGCGACTATGTGAAGGCGCCCACCAAGATGCGGCCGCTCATCAACTTCATGCTGCGACGCCACCCTCGCTTTACCGAGGCATCCGACAGCCGGCATATCATGTACAACGAGGAGCTCGAATATCTCCGCCGGGAGGAGAAGGCGGGACGCGCATGGGTGCTGGCACCCGAATCGAAGCTGCCCATAGACCATGTGTCGCACGACACCGACATCATGGACGAGGTGTACCGGCAAGGCCGTAAGGCGATAGAACAACGATGGGATGAGCTGATGGCATTTATCAAGGCATGAAAGAATCTTACGTAAAACATAAGTCTCGCATGGCCCTCACGGCCATCGGGGCGGTGGTGGTGGTGACCTGCCTGACATGGTTAGGCGTCAGACTGCTCCCCGCCTCGGCCAACAACATGCGCTCGTCGGCTGTATTTGTCGACGGCCGCACCGACGTGTGTGTCATCACGGGCAACGACACGCTGGTGTTACTCTCCGACACGATGCATCAGCAGGGGGTGTGGATCAACCGCCACTGGTGGTGGCCAAGCTGCGACGGCAGGGCGCTGACCCTATGCCCCACCACCCGGCTGACCGCTTCGGGCAAGAGCCACCTTGCCGCACCCGCGCTGGTGGCACAGGTCACCGACTCTATCGGCCGACTGCTGAAACGCAAGCATACCGAGGAGCAGGAACTGGCCTACTACCTGCGAAGTCACGGCGTGCAAGACGAGGGCTACACGCGCATAGCGACCTATGCGGCCCAACAGAAGCACGTGACGGCCCGGCTCGACTCTACGCTCAAGGTCATCAAGGCGTTTAAGGTCAATGCCCATACACGCGTAGTCAACGTCGGACGGTATCAGCTCTCTTGGTACGGCCGTGACAATCGCCTCGCCTCAAAGCCCTGCAAGCCGCTCAGCATAGACCCCGCACGACAGGGAAAACCTGTCATTGTCTATGCCCAAGACGCCAAGAAGCCCTGGAACGCTTACGCCGTGCGCAACGTTCCATGGGGCATCAGCGCCTCGAAAGAGATTTTTATAGCTACCATCGCGCCCGACGACACCGTGACGGCGGCAAGGACTCTATTGGTAAACGGGCGCTACACCGCCGACGGCAGGCACGACGCGCCCCGACTGCTGGCACGCAACGGCAGTGCGGTGTACACCCGTCACGGACGGTTTATTGGCATCGTGAAAGGTAAGGAGGTAGAAAGATAATGCAGTTGAGAATAGTATCGGCAAGACACGGCAAGGCTGGCTTCGGGCTGCTTTGCGCCCTCGTGTGGCTATCATTACTGGCGGCATGCACGGTAAAAAGCGAGGACACCCAAACGGTGCAAATAGGAAAGGCCACCTACAGGGGACAAATCAAGAACGGCAAACCCGACGGTATGGGGGTGCTGAGCATAGGCGACAGCATCGTGTACTCGGGCAAATGGCGCCAGGGTATGCGCCAAGGCCGTGGCTGGACCACCGACTCCTTAGGGCGCCACATCGACGGCACCTGGGACCGCGACACCCTTGTGACAGGCATACGCAAGGACTCGGAGGGCGTGTATGAGGGCGAGTTCTGCCGCCATCTCATGGCACAGGGACATGGTATCTACCGCGACACGCTCGGCACTTACTATGAAGGACAGTGGAAGGAAGACCGTCGGACGGGCTTTGGATTCTCGTCCAAAGACCGCTATTTCCGTGTGGGCGAATGGAAAAACGATGTTTATCGCGGCGAGCGCCTGCACTACACCTCTGAGCGGCTATACGGTATCGACATCTCAAAGCATCAGCATATCAAGGGCAAGAAGCGCTACGGCATCGACTGGAAGCGGCTGCGCATCACACATCTCGGCACGCTGTCGAAGAAGAGCGTGGGCGGAAGGGTCGACTTCAAGGTGTCGTTCATCTTCATCAAGTCTACCGAAGGCACCACCATCACCAACCCCTACTTCCGCGCCGACTATGCCGCCGCGCGGGCTCACGGCTACCCCGTAGGGGCCTACCACTTTTTCTCCCACCGCAGCACAGGCGCCGCCCAAGCCGAATACTTCCTGCGCAACACGCTGATACGCACTGGCGACCTGCCGCCAGTGCTCGACCTTGAGCCGCTGCCCAGCCAGATAGAAAAGATGGGAGGCGTACACGCCATGTGGAGCAGGGTGCGCAACTGGCTGCAGATCGTGGAGAAACGCACGGGCATGCGCCCCATTCTCTATATCAGCCAAATCTTCGTGAACCGCTATCTCGACGCCGCGCCCGACATCAAGCACAGCTATCCCGTATGGATAGCGCGCTACGGCGAATACAAACCCGACGTGAAACTATGGATCTGGCAGTTGGCCCCCGACGGTCGGGTGGCAGGTATCCACGGCGCTGTTGACATCAATGTGTTCAACGGCTACAGCGGTGAGTTCAACCAATGGCTGAGTGCGGTACGCAAGAAATAGCCCGACGGCCGCCGTTACCCATCCGTCTTGTGCATCAGCAACCCGCTGCCGGCGTCAATCATGCGGCGCTCGGGGTCTAAGCGGTAGACGAAAAGGCTGCCGTCTCCAAAGTCACTGTACAAACGATTATTCTGGTAATAGAACTTGCCATAGCTGGTTTTGCCGCCACTCGACTCGGCTATGCGGTCGCCGCTGATGGTCAACGTGATGCCCTCGTATTCGGTATTTACAAACCAGCTCCCCTGTATCCATTCGGGGGCACGCTCACGAGGCGCATGGGGGTCAATGGATTGGTCGGCCGATGCCATGTCGGCATAGGCTGCCGCGGCTGTTTTTTGTGTCACCACGTCGCTGTCCAAGCTATTTGCCGACACTACTTCGTCACCGGAATAACTCTTTGATGAGCCACCGCACTGGCGCACAATCAGGAAGAACAACCCAAATATCAGGGCAAGGGTAAATAAGAATATCTTCAGGCAGCAGCCCGAACTCTTACGTTCGGCCGGCACCACGTTACCCCTCCCGCTGCCCGGCTTGGAAGATGAAAAGGGCTGTGACGCACCGACACGAGGCTCAGCAGACGTGGGCAAGACATCGACACGGGGAGGCGTCGGGCGCCCGGAAGTCCGCACACCGGTGGGTATAGGCGGCGGCACCACGGTCGCGGGCGCCGTGTCAGCAGCCTGTGGCGCTGTGTCAACAGCCTGTTGCGCTGTTGCCTCGACAGCCGAGTGACCATGTTCCGCGCCATCCGCGTCATCCGCGCTCACCGTATAAGTAAACGGCGTACCGCACCGCGGACAGTTGCATTGCACCGCCGTGATGCCCGGTGTCGTTGTTACTTCAAATCCAAGCCTGCACTTGGGACATTTTACTAACATATCTTTCTCTTACACAAACCTTACCGTTGCTTTCCTCACTACGCGCCAGGCATTGCCATCGCGCTGCGCCGTACCCTCTTCGAGGGTCTCCACACGCTGCGGCAAACGATGGGTATCGCCCTCTATGCGGCATGCCGGCTTCACAAACTGACTTACGCTAATCAGTGCCGTGGCCAAGGCGTCGGGCGATGTAAGCATACTGAAATAGCCATTCACCCCATCGGCACTGCGCAGACGATAGATGCTCTTGCCCACCTGCAGCGACGCGCTGCCCTCGGGAAACCACCCATCGGGCGTGGGCGCCGGCAGATAGAGCGTCTCCTCCATGGCGGCAGGGGGAACCTCAAGCGAGATGGTATCTCCCACTTCAAGCATGCCCCGGCCCTCCTCCGCCAACGGCGTCGCGGGCGTCTCCGCCTCGGCATAAGGCTCTTCCTGCTGCCGCGCCTCGTACTGCTCCACCACGCGCTGGAGTGCCTCCAACTGCTTCGCCTGCTTCTGCACCACCGTTTCCAACTTGTCTACCCGTTCCAACAGCGGCTT
Source organism: Bacteroidota bacterium (assembly GCA_023425865.1). Taxonomy (GTDB): domain Bacteria; phylum Bacteroidota; class Bacteroidia; order Bacteroidales; family Bacteroidaceae; genus Prevotella. The sequence goes on from JAFABV010000078.1 coordinate 14,354, forward strand.
CATGAGGTCGTCCAATTGCTCTGACGTAATGGTATCTTTGTTGTTTCCAAACATAGCTTGCTCCTCGTGGGGTTACATGTTCTCGATCAGATTGTCGCGTATGCTGCCGATGATGGGATAGAAGAACACCGTGTCTTCTATCACGTCGTGGGGCGAACGGTCGGGCTGGTTCTTGTTTACATAATTCCATCCGTTGATGAGATGGTGCTCCAAGTCTCTGTTTACCAACTCCCTGAACTTGGTCAATGACTGCTGGTCAACCAGGAAACGGTCTACCACATGGATGTCGTCGCACAGGGTGATGAAGAAAGAGTTGAACGATTTCACGGCCTCCACAATCTGCTCGCGCACCTCGGGCCTGTCCATGTCGGCATACGTCAGCGGCTCTTGTCCGATGGCCGAGTAGTTGTACTTGAGGTTGGAGTCGAAGTTGTCCATCAGTTTGTTAAGTTGTTCCACGTGGGCACAGCCACTCGGGTCACTCACCTGCATCAGTGCGCCGCGGCAAGTAATCTGCTTAGGCTCGTTGCGCTCCATCACCACCGAGAAGCCATTGCTGTCGTAGCGCTCCCCATACACCCGCTCAAAGATCATCTGCGAGAGTTGGTCGAGCTCACGCATCGACCCAACGATGTCGAGTACCTTAGACCCTGTACCCGAGAACATCACCGACCGGGGCCTCTCCAACCCACGATGCTTCATCATGCTCGCCACATAATAGATGAGCGTGGCATAGAAATAGATGAAGATAATCTTGAAGCGGCCATCGTCTTTAAGCCTGTGGTTATAGCAGAAGATGTCGTTGCCGCCCACCGCCTTGTTCTGAATGACCGAGAACAGGAAGGCGTTAATATCCTCGCTCTTGCGCTTGCCGGTGATATCGTCGAGTATGCCGTTGAGTTCACCATACCGGTCATCGTCGCTGTCAAAATGGCGGCGGAAATAGTCCACGTACTTCACCGTCATGGGATTGGTATCACCATGCGGCACCTCTGAGAAGCCGTCGCCAAAGAGCACGTTTGCCGCGAACCTGAACGACGTGAGGATAGTGGGTTGCTGGGCGTTGGACTCGAACACCACCACGTCGCTCGACCCACCGCCAATATCGATGGAGGCCACCGTGGAAGCGGCACCCCGGAACTGGCTTGAACCGCTGTAGAAATAATAAGGTGCCACCGATTCGGGCATCTGGATGAGATTCTGCCCGGTAGGTTCGCATCCGAAGACCTCGCGGAAGGTACTCGACCACGTCTCTCCCATGCGGCTCACCTCCCCCAGTTTCATCGACAAGGGGTAGAACCACACCAGTCGCGTCTTGGCCAAATCGCCATTCTCAAGCAGCACCTTGGTGCGCATGAGCAGCGCCAGCTCCGTGAAATAGGCACGCACACGCTTGGCCTTGGTGATGTCGGTCGTCCATTTCAGGTTGGGCACCACACGGTTGCCGTAGCCTATCGACTCCTTCTCATATATAAACGGTATCGAGGCGTCGCCCAACGCCACTATCTCGTCGATGGTCTCGGCATCGAGGCGCTCAGACTCAGAGAGCACCGTGCGCTGCGGGAAACCATAGTCCTGCCCGAGGTTCTTGGGCAGAAACTCCTGCTTGAGTATCACATCGTAGAGAATGTGCTCACCGTTGTACAGGGTGGCCAGTAGCCGCTCACGGGCCACCGAGCTCAGCGTCAATGGCTCGGGCATCTGTCCCGGCCGCATACACTCCACGTGGGTATTGGTCGTACCAAAGTCTACGGCAAAGGTGAAAGCCTCGTGCCCCTGTACGTTCATCGCCCACCGCGGACAGATTACCCCTTCGGCCACCAGACTGTCGCGCTCGTCAGACAGTTGCACATTGATATAATCAAAGCTGTCGCGCAGCCGATAATAGTCAGATCCCACCCGCTTTTCCTGCTTCAGGCTGCGTGAGCGCCTCACCGCCGGCGCCGCCTCGTCGTCGGCGTCGAGCCGATGGAAATCGAGCGTCAGGTGGTGGCCTTCGAGCATTCCCAACGCGCGGTCTACGAGTTGCACATTATATTGTTTGAGATAAGGCGAGCGAACGAAGGGGAAGACGCTCAAGGCAAAGGGCACGGTGAGGAAGTATCCGCGGTCGTTGTCCCAGTCGTAGCGCATGTCCACGCCCACAGCCTGCACATACGTACGTTCGAGCGTCACATATCGTCCCGGCTTCTGCACCGGCACGCGCAGCACCACCCTCACCGTTTCCTGCTGTCCGGTCTGCGTGTGTATGATTTCAAAGCGGGGCTTGCCGCCGATGGTGCCCATGAGGTCGGCAATGGTAAAATACTTGAAATAGGTCTTGCTCAGCGGCAACAGGAAGTCGGCGCTGTCGGTCTCTCTGCTCCCTAACGTCAGATTGCCGTCGAAGAAGCAGTCGCGGTCGAGCGTATAGTCGAGCTTGATGAGTGCCGGCAAGAAGAAGTCGTTGTCGGTAAGCCACGGATACTGGTGCGACGTGGCGGGGAGTATGCGTTTCTCAGGCTCGGGCGCAAAGTCTTGCGGACGTATCACCGTGAGGTCATCCCAGTTGCCTGTGATATACCTGAAGGGGTCGGTAAGCGGCGCGTTGAGGTGATTTTGCAGCACCAGCGGCAGCCGTTCGCCCACGGGCTTGCGGGTGGGTTCTATCCTGAAGTCGCTCTGCTGTATGGCCGCCTGAATATCAGCCTGGCGCGCGCAGTAGAAGGGCACGCCGAGGGCCTGTATCCCCCCATCGGCCTGGTCAAAGTTGGTCTGCAGGTAACGCAGCGCCTTGTCCTGGCTGTCGTAGTCCATGGCCGACGGGTTGCCGATGTTGGTGAGGATATCTTCCTTCAGCCGCGGCGCAAGTAGTTCAAAACTGGTAATCAGGTAAGCGTTCACCTCACCACACTGCCGCTTGAGGGTGGGATAGGACGTGAACAGGGCATAGATATACTTCACAAATTTCTCCGCCCGCATATACAATGGTCGTGTCAGGTCGAAGAGATTCACATTCTGTTCCACGGGCAGGGCATACTGCCCGGGTTGAGCGTTGGACGAGGCCATAAACAGCGTCACCGGCGAGGTGCCGCCAATGACCTTGTTGCCATACATCAGAAAATAGAGGCGGTCGAGACTGTCGAAATTGAACGCCTCCTTGTCTTGTTGCAAAAACATCGCCATGGTGTCGCCCAGCAGCCTATGTTGCTGGTCGCCCTGCAGCTGTGGCAGCGCGGCGTCCTTGCTCCACTCCACCACCCGCAGCTTGGTCTTGAGCTCAGGCAGGTTGAAGAACAGTTGCGCCACGTCGAGGGCGTTACCCACCAAGCGTTCGTCCATCAACTCGCCGTTGAGCCGGGCGTTCATTGACAGCCTGCGGAAGGCATTCTTCACGAGATCCATCTGGGCGAAGGGCGACGGTATGGCCGTGCGCGGCTTGGCCGACAGTCCGCCATTGGGGTCGCTAATCATGTTGATCTCGTCAGCGTTATACTGGCTGGTCAACGTTATCCAGCCCTCGCCAGTGGTCTTATTGTTGTATGATAATATCTTTGACATAATAAATGACCTCTATATCAGTCCGTTATATTTCTCTTCCACCAGTGTCTCCAAGGTCTCGTCGAGCAGGGTCATCAGTCGCAGGGCCACCTTGTCGGTGCCGAATCGGCCGCCCTTGACGGCCGCCTGCGAAGCCTTGTTCATGGCACTGAGCAAGGTCTTGTAGTTGATTTCGCCGCTAAAGAGACTCTTCTTCGGGGCCACCCCATTGATGGCATCAGCCATCTGCGTAGAGGCGAGGTTGAACGGCTGGAAGCTGCGCTGGTTGATTCCAAGTTCGGTAAGCCATTGGCGGTAAGCCACAAAGAAGTCGGCCGTGAGCGTCGTGAAGAAGCTGGTGGCCAGAAATCCCTGCGCTATCTCAGGCTTGTCTTGCGTATATCCGCGCCCCACGTCGGCCCTAAACTGGTGGGTGAGGTACTGGTAGGCCAGGTAAAACTTAGCCAAGGGCTTGTTGACCAGCAGGCGTGTCTGCAGCGCGAAGTCTTTGAGCGTCAGCGTGAGCTTGTCGTTGTTGAGCCCATACTCGCGATAGATGGGATTCTGCGCGTTGCCGTCCACGGTGGTGAGCTGCCCGTCGGGAATGCCCAGGAAGTCGAGTATCGCCAGCGCGCCCACATACTCCACCACGTGGGCGTCGTTGCGCTGCCCGTTGCCGCCGGGGTCATTAAAATAGGGATTCGATGGCACCTCGTCGCCGAGATAGTAGCAAGCGTTGACTTTCGACAGTGGCAGGTCTACGCCGCCCTGCCTCATTCCGGTGAGGTTGTCGCGATAATAAAACAGGGCCGACTTGGTCTTCGAGATGAAGTCGGCACGCGAGATTGGGCTGTTCTCATCTTGCTGCACATTGAAGTAGGGCAGCACGGTGAGCGCGCCAATGCGCGCGTCGCGCAGGTCGGCGCGGTTATTGATGGCCGCGTTGTTGGCCGCATTGCGTATGTTCTTCACGATGATGGGGTATCCGGCGGCACCCGTACCGCCAAAGATACTCGACACGACGAAGATGCGGTCTTCCTTGCGAAAAACATTCGAGAACTGGCGAAACTCCTCAGAGTCCTTAAACTGGTTGAGGGCCACCGACCCGATGTTGGGCGAGCCCACGAAGCCGATGTCCATCTTCGTGTCCAACTGGTCGTCGGAGAAGAGCATCGAGCACAGGGCCTGGTTGGCAGTGTCGAGGGTATTGTAGGCGATGAAGTCGGCAAATTTCTTCGACTCCACGGTCCCGAGGTTGAAGAGAAAGGTGTCGCTGAGTGTCGAGCCCCCGGGCAGAATGTCGCTCAAGGTAGCGATCTTGGTCGAAAAAAAGCCCTTGGTCACGTCTACCGCGTCGCCATAGAGCGACTTTCTGATGGCCCGATACCAGCGCAGCAGGTTCTCCGTGCGCTTGAGGTCTTCGTTGGCCTTATGGGGGTCTACGATGATGGGCACCACCTCTAAGGCGATGGGCTGTCCGGCCTCATCCACGGAATGGATGCCCGCGGCAAACTGCATGACGAGCGGACGCATGACGCGCGAGCCGGTACCGCCTACAAGGAATAAAAAGAGTCTCATGTCTTGAATATTTATACTACTGTATGCTGGTCAAAGCGAGTGATGAATGTCTCACTCCGGAAAAGGGGTGTGCCTACAGTTGCTGCTCCACCAGCGAATGGCAAACGAGGCAATGACGTAGAGCACGGCCGTGACGACAAGGTCGAACACGCAGAAACTGAAGAGCTGTCCGGAGAAATCGTAACCCAAATCGGTAAAGATGCCACTGGGATATACATAGTTGACAATGGCCGAAAGCACCGAGGTACCACCCAGCACCATGAGCCAGTGATACCACCTGCTGAAGCTTACGCTATTGATCAAATAATAGTAGGCGCCGGCGGCTATCCATGCCATGAGCGCCGTCACCACCGCCACGATGAGATAGAGGTTCTCATTATACATTTCGTTAGAAAACTCACGCTCATAATAACCCAGCTCGAAGACTTGCGCCGGGAAGAGAAGGAACAAGACCGTGACTACGAGACCAACGATCAGCAGAATGGAATTTTTCATTTATCAAGATGTAATTGTAGTTCAAAATAGGCCGGCTCACGCTCAGCGTTACGGCGATAACTGTCGTAGATACCCTCCAAGAGATAGCGTAGGGCAAAGGTGGTAGTGGCGTCGGGCGTGAGGTCGTTGTCGGTCGACCCTCTGCCTATCCATTGGGGCAAGCGGTTGAGCAGGCGAATCTTCACGTCCTGCCCATGGCTCACGCGTGGCATGCTGAGCACAAACAGGTGGGTGGCCGTACCCACATACTTGCACTCGGCAGGCGTGAGGTCGGCCTTGGTAATGGCACGTATATACTTTATCCTGATGTCGTCGTCGGCCTCTACCACATAGTTGGCTGGCGTCTCCAAGTAGCGACCGTCGATAAACATCTTGCTGAGGTCTACGGCCAAGGCCAGCTGCACGTCGCCCGAGTTACGGTCGGGCGCTATATTCTCTAACCGTGTAATCTGCGTGTCTTGTCCGCGCTCGGGCTGAAAGCGCCCTCTAATGTCGTCATTGCCCAACAGCAGCGAGTAATAGGGACGGTAAATATCGGTCGAGGCAAAGAGACACATGTTGTCGTAGCCCCGCAGACGCTGCATCTCGGAGAAGGTGCGCAGGGAGGCGTCGCGTGTGAGCCGCGCCATGTTGTCGTTAGAGCCAACGATGATGATATAATAAGGTCGCCGTCCGGCAAAATGCCGCACGCTGTTGTCATAGGCATAGTAGGGGCCGTTGTACGAACCCGTCATGCGCACCACAAGCATCGACTTGCGCTTCACCTCATCCTTAAACACGGCGTTGGTCATCTCCTGCACCTCGCTGAACACCTTCTGGGGGTTCACGCCCGCCATGTCTTTCACCGAGTAAATCATGTCGGTGACAAGGATGCTCACCTCGTTGTCGCCGGTCTTGTTGAGTATGTTGTCAAAAATCTGCTTGAAGTCGGTATATCCTTTCTCACCGATACTGTCTATCCGCGCCTTGCCGGGAAGACTGTTCTCAAGCGCCATCACGGCCGCACGAAACGAGCCGTCGCCGTCTTTGCTGTCGTAGGGGGTCATGCTGCCACTGCGCTCCATGTAAATGTGGAACGCGAGGGCGTCGTTGCCAATTCCCTCAAATCGCACGTCGAAAGAGGGCCGACGGCGAGCGAAGAAATCGGTGATATACGCTTTCACGGCTTTCACGTCCATATGCCCGTCGGCAAAGAAGTCGTTGAAGTGTGTCTTGTTGCTGTCGAGGTATTCGCCAATGCGTTTCCAGTCGCTGCCATCGACGGTCTCGTCGTGGGCCGCCAGCTCCACCAAGAGGTGGTTGAAGTCCTTGCGTGCCCCGTCACGGCATCCTGTGGTGAGCATCGCCAGCGCTGCCAAAATGATAAAAAAATGCTTTCTCATTAGCTTTATAGACGTATTCGGGTGGAACAATGTTGCAAAATTACTAAAAACCAATGGAATAATGCAGGTGTTAGGCCGTATGATTTGCCACAAAATAACGATAAGCCGAAAAAACGATAGCCAACATCCTGTCCCGCGCCACGCACCGTGGGGTGAGACGCACCGAGGCGACAATCATCCGCAAGCGTGGGGAATGCACCCACCATGCGTGCGCCCAGACGGTGGCTGCCCCACCCTTTCAGCACACGGTGCGGCACTCAAGCTGAGAGACTTCGGGTAAAACCATCGGATGATTCTATATTAAACCATCAGATGATTCTATATTAAACCATCGGATAATTCTATATTAAACCATCAGATGATTCTATATTAAACCATCGGATGATTCCATACAAAACCATTGGGCAAGAGCGCCGAAGGCTATGGCTCTCAAGCACGTGAACGACTGATAAAGAGGTGATTATGAACAAACGGGGCGGCTTGACGCATGCCTGCCCCGAAGGCGAGACGCAAGACTAAGGCTGCTCGATGACAAGACCGTCGTAAGCCAGCGACACGCCCTCGGGCAGGCGTGCGTTGGCCGTGTCATGGTGCCCTATCTCATGGGTGAGGTGGATGAGATAGGTGTGACGGGCTCCGATACGCCGGGCAAAGGCCACGGCGTCGGCCACCAACTGGTGACTGTGGTGGGGCTTGTCCCACCTGAGGGCATTCACCACAAGTGTCTCCACACCTTGCAGATAAGGCAGCTCGGCATCGTCGATGTACTTCATGTCGGTGATATAGGCCAGGCGGCCAAAGCGGTAGCCCAAGATAGGCAACTGGTCGTGCATCACCTCGACGGGCATCACGTCGATGTCGCCAATGCGCAGGGGCACGTGCTTGCTGATGGCGCGCAGCGTGAGGCGTGGCACGCCGGGATAACGATGGGTGACAAAACAGTAGGAGAAGTTGTGCCGCACGGCTTTCACCGTCTGGGCATTGGCATAGATGGCAATGTCGCCAAACTTGCAATAGGGTCGCAGGTCGTCGAGTCCGCCCGCGTGGTCGTAGTGCTCGTGGGTGAGCAGCACGCCATCAATCTTGCGAAAAGGCACCTCAAGCAGTTGCTCGCGAATATCGGGCCCGCAGTCGATGAGGATACGGGTCGTGGCAGTCTCCACCAGTGCCGCCGTGCGCCTGCGCCGGTCGTGCGGGTGGTGGCCGCGACACACCTCACAGTCGCAACCGATAACGGGAACACCGTTAGACGTGCCTGTGCCCAAGAAGGTTAGCCTCATGTCAAACGATATTCACCTCGGGCTGGATGCGCAACCCGTATTTGGACTCTACATCGTGCTGTATGGCCTGCATCAGCGCCACCACGTCGGCTCCCTTGGCACCACCGCGGTTGACCAGCACCAAGGCCTGCTTGTCGTGTACCCCCGCCTTGCCGAGTGCGCGCCCCTTCCATCCGCACTGGTCGATCAGCCATCCGGCCGGAATCTTGTACTGGTCGCCATGCTCGAAATAACGCAAGTCGGGAAAACGGTCACGCAGTTGCTCGAAGGTGTCACGACTCACCACGGGGTTCATGAAGAAGCTGCCGGCATTGCCCAGCTCAGCGGGGTCAGGTAGCTTGGCCCGGCGAATGTCGATGACGGCCTGCCGTAATTGCTCCGCGGTGAGCTGCCCGGGGTCTATGTGCCGCTCGGCCAACACCTGGCGTATGTTACCATAATCGAGCTGGGGGTGGAACGCCTTTGACAGCCGGTAGGTGACGTGGGTGATGAGAAACTGGTTTTTCCATTCAGCCTTAAAGCGGCTGTGGCGGTAACGGTAGTCGCAGTCGGCCGCCGCGATGGTCACGATGCGCCCGGTGGCAAGCTCCACGGCCTCTACCGACACCATCACATCTTTGATTTCGGCACCGTATGCCCCAATGTTCTGCACGGCCGAGGCACCACACTGGCCGGGTATGAGACTGAGGTTTTCGAGTCCGTGCCAGTGGTGCTCCACCGCGTAGGCCACCACATCATCGAAGTCGGTGCCCGCCCAGCAGCGCAGCAGCACATGGTCAGCGGTAGGGTCCTCGGCCAATGGCGTGACGTCGAAGCGGCGCTCGGGGGTGACCACCGTGCCGTGGAAATCGCCGGTGAGCAGCAGGTTGCTGCCCCCACCGAGGATGAGCAACGGTGGCTGACACGGCATGTGGGCTACGGACACGGCATCGGCGACGCTGTCGTAGACCACGTAATGGTCGCACTGCTGGTCGATGCCAAACGTATTTTCGTGTAAGAGGGAGTGATGAGTGAGGGTCTTCATAGGAAAAAAAAGGGCGAAGATAACCAAGAAAGGGAGAAACGATACCCCGTGGAAGGGGCGCAAGGCCTGCCGGTGGGTGCCCGGTGCCCCACCGCGCGCAGTGGGGCACTGCCGCCGTGGCGGAGGGCGCTTAGCTGTTAAACTTGACGAGTTTCCAGTGTCCGCCCTTGCGACGGAAGGTCATTTCTATCTCTAACCCGTTGGCAATGCCACGGATGACAAACAGCTTCTTGTTGCTCTCTGTGTAGGTCTGGCCATAAATGATATTGTAGATATTGCCGGCAGGAATAAGCCCGGGCTTAAAGTCCGACCACTGCTGCGGTACGATGACACCCGTCATGGTCGAGAAATCGTCCTCCGGGTCGGGTGCGGTAAACTGCACCTCGTCGGCCATGCTCTGCACCTGGAAGGCAGAGTCGACGGCAAAGCGCTGGTAAAACTTCAGGAAACTGGCGTTGCGGTTCTGGTACAAGGGCTTGTAATTGACCGATGTCATCATCCACTCCCCGTTGATGCGGTTGAAGATAAACTGCTGTACCGTCTTGATGTTAAAGAATATCTTCTCGACAATGACATGGTTGACCGAGGTGTCTTTCACCAGTCCCATCTGCTTCTCATTGTCGAAGATGAGGGTGTAATACTCCTGTCGCATGAAGAAATGCTCCATCCTCCAGTGTTCTTTCTCGATCTTCTTCTCTAACTTACCATTGCGATAGACGGGCAAAGGGAAGACAATACGCCGGGACTGCAGCTTGCGATTGGCCGCGAAATTAAACACAAAGTCGTCGAACAACTCGTCGGCGGCCTTGGGCATGGGGGTCTCCGCGATCAGGTTCTCGGCAGAGTCTGTGGCAACGGTATCAGCGGCAATGGTGTCGGTCTGTACACTGTCAACGGCTTCAGGAGCCTTGTTCTTACAGCCGGTGGGCACCATGGCCATCAGCAGGAAGAACAGAACAACGGCTACGGCAAATCCTTTTCTCATATAAAACAAGTCATAAACTCAGCGCAAAATTAAGCAATATTTTTAGATTAAGCTACTTTTATCCGATAAAATGTGTAACTTTGCAGGGCAAAGAACAGAAGTTTCAACAAAGATGATTTTAGACAAGATAGACCAACTTCTACAGGAAGTTTCTACTCTCTCAGCCAAGAGCGCTGACGAGATCGAACAGCTCAGACTGAAATACCTGAGCAAGAAAGGACTGATCAACGACGTGATGGCCGACTTCCGCAATGTGGCCGCCGACCAGAAGCGTGAGGTGGGCATGAAGATCAACGAGCTGAAGCAGGCTGCCCAAGACAAGCTCAACGAGCTGAAGGAGCGCGTGGCCACCAGCGAGACGGGCACCCAGAGCCTCGACCTCACCCGTACGGCCTACCCTGTGGAATTGGGTACGCGTCACCCGCTGACCATTGTCAAGAACAAAATCATCGACATCTTCCAGCGCATGGGCTTCACGCTCTACAGCGGTCCGGAGATAGACGACGACCAGCATGTGTTTACCATGCTCAACTTTGCCGCCGACCATCCTGCCCGCGACATGCAAGACACGTTCTTCATTTCGCAGAACACCACCAACGTTACCAAGAATGTGCTGCTGCGCTCGCATACCTCGGGCGACGAGGCACACTACATGGAGACGCACGAGCCGCCCATCCGCGTGCTCTGCCCCGGCCGCGTGTACCGCAACGAGGCCATCTCGGCCCGTGCCCACTGCTTCTTCCACCAGGTGGAGGGACTGTATGTAGACAAGAACGTGAGCTTCACCGACCTCAAGCAAGTGCTGCTGACCTTCGCCCGCGAGATGTTTGGCGCCGACACCAAGATTCGTCTGCGCCCCAGTTACTTCCCCTTTACCGAGCCCAGCGCCGAGATGGATATCTCTTGTAACATCTGCGGCGGTGAGGGTTGCGGCTTCTGCAAGCACACCGGATGGGTGGAAATATTAGGCTGCGGCATGGTAGACCCGCACGACCTTGAGGCCTGCGGCATCGACCCCAACGTCTACACGGGCTATGCCTTCGGCATGGGTGTGGAGCGTATCACCAACCTGAAATACCGCATCAACGACCTCCGCCTCTTCTCGGAAAACGACACGAGGTTCTTGGAGCAGTTCAAGAGCGCGTTCTAAGGAGTAAGCCCATAAACCTCTTCCCTCGTCGGTCGGTAGTGTGCATATACGCCATGCCACAAGGTGGGCACTGGTCGCACAGGGGCAACGGCATCCCCGGGAGGCTCATATAAACCACATCCCCTCATTCTTACACGAAGAATGAGGGGATGTGGTTTATGTATGAAGAGATGTCGGTGGGCAGATAACCACTATTCACAGAATCTAATCTTCACCCGGCACCTTAGCGGAAAAGCTCAGGCTGAACAGATAATCAGACAGCCTGTTCATATACACGATCAGCCCATCGGGCAGTGGCTCTTGGCGGTCTAACGCCACAAGCCGACGCTCGCAGGTACGCGACTTGGCGCGAGCCATGTGTATGGCGGCATTGGCCATAGACGTGCCGGGCAACACAAAGACCGGAGAGATGCGGCGCCCACAGTCGGCAATGGTCTCTTCCATGCGCGCCACGGAGTCGCGCAAGTGCTCGATGCCGTCGCGCCGACCCGCCACAGCCGCCATCACCTGCATGAGTTCGCGCTGCAAGGTGGCGTAAGGCTCTGCCTCGCCAGTGGCTACCTTGCATAAGCCCAACAGGCAGTTGAGCTCGTCTATCTGTCCGTTGACCTCAATGCGGAGGTCGTCTTTGCCAACCCTCCTGCCGTCGGCCAGTGAGGTCTGGCCCTTATCTCCTTTCTTGGTTGTAATCATAGTAATGTGTGTTAAGCGTGGGGTTATGCCCGTTTCATGATGACATAGATGATCACCGGTGCGCCAATGAGTGGCGTTACAGCGTTGAGTGGCAGCACGCCCCCGTCGCCGGGCAGGGTGACGAGCACATTGCACAGCAGGGCAATGGCGCACCCCGAGAGGATGGTGACAGGTAGCAGGAAACGGTGGTTGGACGTGCCCAGCAACAAACGAGCAATATGGGGCACGGCCAAGGCTATGAAGGCCACTGGGCCGCAGAAGGCCGTCACCACGGCCGTGAGGAGTCCGGTCTGTGCCAGCAGTATGTTGCGGGCACGCCGCACGTCGATGCCGAGGCTGGCCGCGTAGTTCTCGCCCATGAGCAAGGCGTTGAGGGGCTTGGCCATCAACAGCGTAGAGGCGGTGGCCAGCAGCGTGACCGTGGCAAAGAAGGGCATCTGCGCCATGGCCACGTTGCCAAAGTTGCCCATGCCCCATACGGCAAAGCTCTTCACCCCCTCTTCGGTGGCAAAGTAGTTGAGCAGCGTGATGCCACTCGAAGCTATATAGCCAATCATGATGCCAATGATGATGAGCACGATGTTGCTACGCACCATGCGACTGAAAAACCAGACGAGGGCCGTCACGGCCAGGGCTCCGACAAAGGCCGCCCCCACCGACGACACATAGCTCCATGCACCGACAAAGGCCACGGCAGGACTGAGTGTGAGCAGTGCCACGGCCAAGCTGGCGCCGCTGGTGACGCCAAAGATATCGGGGGCCGCCAACGGATTGCGGAAGGCTGTCTGCAGCAACAGGCCGCTCACCGACAACGCGCCACCCGCCAGCAGTGCCGTGAGCGCCTGCGGCAGGCGACTCTCCATGACGATATATTGCCAACTGGGCTTATCGACGGCCTGCCCGCTGAGGGTGGCCCACACCGCCGAGGGCGGAATGCTGACACTCCCCCGCAACAGGCTCATGGCGAACAACACCAGGATGAGCACTGCCAACACGGCATACACACGGCTGATACGCATGGCTATTCGGCGATAGGACTTGGTACGTGGTGAGCTAACGGCATCAGTCCATGCGCGACTTATAGTCGTCGTAGGTAAACTCGCGCAGCAGCTCGAGCTCGCCATCGACGTGGGCCAAAGCCAGCGCGGGATGGGAAATGCCGTTAAACATGGTGGTCTTGACCGTGGTATAATGTATCATGTCCTCGAAGATGATGTTCTCTCCCACCCGCAGGGCATGGTCGAAACGCCAGAAACCCATGAAGTCGCCACTGAGGCAGGAGTTGGCGCCAAAACGATAAACATAGGGGCCATGGTCGCCCTTGAGGTAGCCGTCGGCGTCGGCAGGCAGCGTCTCGGCACCGCGCACGGCAGGATGGTAGGGCATTTCCAAGCAGTCGGGCATATGACAAGAGAAACTCACATTGAGCACCGCCGTCTGTACGCCGTGGTCTTCCACCACGTCCTGCACCTGTGCCACCAAGGGGCCGGTTTGCCAGGCAAAGGCACTGCCGGGCTCGAGGATGACGTGCAAATGGGGATAACGCGCATGAAATCCCTGCAGAAGGCGGATGAGACGAGGGAGGTCGTAGTCGGCACGGGTCATGAGATGCCCTCCGCCGAAGTTGATCCACTTGAGCTGGGGGAACCATTTGGCAAACTTCTCTTCGATATGTGCCAGTGTGCGCTCGAAGACCTCGGAGCCGCTTTCGCAGTGACAGTGGCAGTGAAAGCCCTCTATACCCGAGGGCAGTACATCGGGGAGCTTGTCGGCCGTCATGCCGAAGCGCGAACCGGGAGCACAGGGGTTGTAGATGGCGGTCTCTACCTCGCTGTACTCAGGGTTGACGCGCAGGCCGAGGCTCACGGCCGGGTTGATCTCTCTCACGCGCTGTGCGTGGCGCTCATACTGGGCCAGCGAGTTGAAAGTGAGGTGGCTGGAACAGCGGGCAATGTCGTCGATCTCATAGTCGGTGTAGCCCGGCGAATAGGTGTGTACGCCACTCCCAAACTCCTCGAAGCCCAAGCGGGCCTCGTAGAGTGAGCTGGCAGTGGTGGCACCGATATACTCACGAAAGATCGGAAAGGTTTTCCACAAGGCAAAGGCCTTGAAGGCAAGGATGATTTCCACATCGGCCTGACGTGCCACGGAGGCAATGAGCTCGAGGTTGCGGCGCAGGCGCACCTCTTCCATCACGTAGGCGGGACGGTGCAGCTCGGCGTATGTATTGAGGTTGATTTTCATGCGTTACGTTATGTGATGATAGGTTTGTATGGACAAAATGTGCAAGTGAAAGACGTCAAAATGTAAGTATGAGTTGAGTTACCTGCCCATTTCCCCTGTTGTTTGTCTGGGTGTTCTTTTCTTTTGCAAGTATCTTTTTGACATGAAAGTTGATGCCATCCAGATCTCTTTCGTCGTAACACCGCAAAAGAGCAGTGGCTGTCGCTTCCGCAATACGAGAGATCGTTGGAATCCGCAGCTTCCTCAGATATTGACTTTGCCATCGTGCATACCCACCGTTCATGCGGTTGGTGAGACTGTTAAGTTGCTCACGAACAAAGTCAGACATCAGTATGGCAGCAAGAAGTCGTAACTGTCGAATTCCGTTGCCTTTGATATAATAGATGTTGTGCAGTGGGTAATAATTACCCTCATCGACAAACACATACGAGTTAGCCGATATGTCAGGCAGCAGAATCTTGGGTTCCCTCTTCAGCATTGGCGTCACAGCGTCGATGGTGCCGTACCATCGAGCGGGATACTTCTTGGCCATATGCCGTGAGGCCAAGTGCGCTTTGTGCGCTTCGAGATAGGCTTTTGCCAATGGGTAATGGTCCAATAAGATAAGCTTGCCAGCACTGTCGTAGGGATTCAGCAGATATTTCTCTCCCCAGTTCATTCGGTTTCCGCAAAGGTCGCGAGCATTGACGGCAGGAAGGAGCAGGGAGTCTTCTACCCTCCCCTTCAACGCGCTTGAAATAAAGACGGCGTCGGCTCCCGTCGCCACCCCTATACCAATCTTGAAATTCTGCTCTTCTATCAGACTCAAATCCTGATGTTCCTGTGTGAAGACACGAGTCCAGTCGTCCCCTTTTGGCGAAGGCAACGACTGATATTCTGGCGCTGTCAGTTTACTCACCTGCCGAACTTCCATATATTTCAACGAGCCTTTGTGCATCGTATTACGGATGACTGTAATTGCAGGATATGCAAGCACTTGCTCCTGAAAGGCGTCTGCGCCCTCCAGGTTGACGATCTTCTCTATGCTGTAATACTGCGCTATCAGTTGACGAAGTTTCTTGCCGTATTGATTACGCATCCATCGGTTGGCACATATAAAGCAATGTGTTCCCCCGGGATTGAGTTCGGACAACGATTTCTCGAAGAAGGGAACATATATGTCTGCCCGATAGAAAAAGGTAGGGAATGCCCGATAGTCGGCCAACTTGTCTTCCGGTATCTCCTCATAGCGTATATAGGGGGGATTGCCAACAACGATGTCAACCGAGGAGTGCGTACTCAGCAGGTAGTCTTCTGCGACGATATTCTTCTCAGGATGGACAATCTCAGGAAAGGCGGCATGAATCTGCCGGATACAAATATCTGTCTTTTCTGTATCGATATCCGAGGCAAATACGCAATGATGAAACGCTTCATTCAAATCAAAGCCAAAGGCTGCAGAAGATTCCGCCAGTCGCTGGACGATGGCCAGCAGGATTGCGCCTTCGCCACAGGAGGGCTCCATAATGGTCACCTGGGAGAGATTGCGTGAAGCCACGTAGTTCACCTCGTCAAGCATAAAACTGACAACCTCGGGCTTGGTGAACACATCTCCATGTTGTCTACCGTTAGACCTTGGACTGTATATTTTACTCGAACTCATGCTTACAACCTAAAAGATGCCCTATGAACGAATGGATAAACGTGTCAAATGAAATACTTTCGTCAAGGCTCTCAAACTGATCGCCGCCCTCAGAAGAAATCAGAGCCACCGCATTATACTTGTGCTCTAAGACCAATCTCTGGCACATTATGCGATAGCGGTCAAGATAGGTGGTATGCTTAAATTCCGGACGCACCGGGAAATGGGGTTCGTTGACCCTCGCCACACGCGTACTCTGCTCGTCTTTACCAACGAGCATCAGATAGCCTAACCACGGAGACTGGTTGCAAACGAATGATTTTTCACGAAAAGCCGTCCAGAAATCGTCTGAAGAACCTAACGCCTCTTCCGTACGGTTGTTCAGATTGTTCCCATAAGAACCTACCTGAGATTTCAATTCTACAGCCGCAATGAGATGTTTATTGGGGGAGACTATCATCAAATCCCAATCTTTTGTAGCCCTGAAATAGCCGGGAACATGATTGTTTTTCAGATAGATACAATCCTTAGGCACATTCAAGTCTATGGCCACTTTCGCGAGAAGCTCGAGAAAACCGTCCATCTGTTTCCCCGCCAAAACATTTCCTTGCTCCTTCTTTGTATTCCAGAAGTAGCGAACTGCTTTGCTCAATAACTGATGATATTGCCTTTCACCCATATCACATCATGCTCGTTGCCATGGCCAACCACTTTCAACTTCTGCCTACATAGAGACGGTTTATGTGGCCCAATACTGATTGTAACATACGCCTTCCCCGACGTCTTAAACCCTTTGCCGAGGGAAATGGCGCCATGCAAAGGTATGAAAAAAATGCCCGATTACATCAATTAACAGGTTATTTTTAGTAGGGCTCATATGAAATAAGTATCTTTGCAATATGATTAGCAAGGCCAAAATCAAGTTTATACAAGCGCTCGGACATAAGAAAGCGCGCCGCGAGGAAGGACTCTTTGTGGCCGAAGGACCCAAGGTGGTGGGTGACTTGACGCAGGTACTCACCCCCCGACTGCTGGTGGCCACTGACCACTGGATGGAGAACGAAGGCAGGACACTGCCGCTCACGGAGCACACCGAACTCATCAGGGTGACCGAGGAGGAGCTGCGCAAGGCCTCTTTCCTGCAACATCCGCAGCAGGTGTTAGCCGTATTCCCCCTACCCTCCACGGCCGACAGCGCGGCAAACGTCGTACCGACCGACCGTCTGTGCATAGCGCTCGACGGCGTGCAAGACCCGGGCAACGTGGGTACCATCATTCGTATTGCCGACTGGTTTGGCATCAGCGACATCTTCTGTTCGGAAGACACCGCCGACGTGTACAACCCCAAGGTGGTGCAGGCCACCATGGGCAGTCTGGCCAGAGTACACCTGCACTACACCGACCTTGAGCGACTCGTGCGGCAGTTACCGGCCGACTACCCCGTCTATGGCACCTTGCTCGAAGGGCAGGACATTTACGGGCAGCAACTCTCTGCCCACGGACTGGTGATCATGGGCAGTGAGGGCAATGGCATATCGAGGCCTCTACGGCAGTATGTCAACCGGCAGTTGCTCATCCCACGATTTCCCGCCGACCGCGAGGGAGCCGAGAGCCTCAACGTAGCCGTGGCCACGGCACTGACCTGCGCAGAATTTAGAAGAAGACAGACATGGAAATAGAATTATATAAGTTACGCGGCTTGGGCGGTTGCCTGCAGGCATCGTACAATCTCTTCAACTCAAACATCAAGACCATTATCCGTAAGACATGGCTCCCTGCCATGGCGTTTTCGCTGATCTTGGCGTGCAGCGTGCTCATCAAGCTGCCAGCCGGACTTCCCATGGTCATCACGCCCGAGGTGCAGATGGCTTATCTGAAGTTTTTAGGCGGAACGGTTGCCTTGGCCATTCTCTCGGTGGTGGCACTCACATGGCTCAACACCCATGTGGTGAGTCTGCTCAACGGACAAAGCGCTGCCCGCAACTGGCCGCGCGTGATGCGGCAGATGCTGCTTGCCACCGGCGTGACATTACTCGTCGGCATTCTCGTGGCCGGGGTTTGGGAACTCACGCTACTCTCTGCCCCCGCCAAGACAGGGCCTACCCCGCAGACCCTGAACATGGCCTCGGCCCTGGCGGGCCTGACGGTGCTGGTGGCCGTCATCGTATGCATACCTACCGTGTACTCAACGATGAAATACTACATGGAGCCCGACCAGAAAGTCATGAGCATATTCGGCAAGCCCTACGCCCAAGGCTGGCGCAGATGGGGATTCCTGTTTATGGCCGGTTTTCTCACGCTGCTCATCGCCGCCCTGATCTACGTGGTGACACAGACGCCGGTGTTCCTGGTGCGCCTCAGCCAGATGGCCGACGACAACGGCACGATGATGGGCGACCCCTCGGGACTGCCTCAGTATTTTACGGCTTTGGCCTTTGCGGTCATTTTCCTATGCAACCTCGTATGGACCTATGTGATGATATGGAGCGAAATGGTGGCGTATTATGTTTATGGCTCCATCGAACAAAAGCTGCGGGAACGTAACAAAGACAAAAACATACAAGCATGAAACCACAAAAGATATTATTCATCGACCGCGATGGAACGCTGATAGAAGAACCTGCCGACGAACAGATCGACAGTTTCGACAAACTGAAATTCACCAAGGGAATGTTTCATAACCTGGGGTTCATCCGCCAAAACCTCGACTTCAAGTTTGTCATGGTGAGCAACCAAGACGGGTTGGGCACCGACTCTTTCCCCGAGAACACATTCTGGCCCGTACACAACTTTATATTGCAATGCCTCGAAGGCGAGGGTATCACCTTCGATGACATGCTCATCGACCGCCATTTCCCCGAGGACAACTCGCCCATGCGCAAGCCGGGAACAGGCATGCTCACGGCCTATATCGACAATGAGGCCTACGACATCGAGGGCAGCTACGTCATTGGCGACCGCGACACCGACGCTGAGCTGGCACGCAACTTAGGCTGTCGGGCACTCATTCTGGGACGTGACGGCATGACCTGGGACAAAATTGCCGAGATTCTCTTCGCAGGAGAACGCACGGCGGAAGTGCGACGCACGACCAAGGAGACCGACATTCTGGTACGTATCAACCTCGACGGCACAGGCAAAACCGACATTGCCACAGGGCTGGGCTTCTTCGACCATATGCTGGAACAGATTGGCAAGCACGGCATGATGGACCTGACTATCCATACCAACGGCGACCTGTTTGTAGACGAGCATCACACCATAGAAGACACCGCGCTGGCATTGGGCGAATGTATACTCCACGCATTGGGCGACAAGCGAGGCATCGAACGGTATGGCTACTGCCTGCCCATGGACGACTGCCTGTGCAGCGTGGCGCTCGACTTTGGCGGGCGCCCCTGGTTAGTGTGGGACGCGGAGTTCCATCGTGAGAAGATCGGGGAGATGCCCACGGAGATGTTTCTACACTTTTTCAAGAGCCTGAGTGACGCCGCACGCATGAATCTCAACATCAAGGCAGAGGGCAACAACGAGCATCACAAGATAGAGGGCATCTTCAAGGCCCTCGCCCGCAGCCTCAAGATGGCGGTGAAGCGCGACATCTATCATTACGAATTGCCTTCTACCAAGGGCACATTATGATGTGAAGCCGCCCACGCACAATGCGCACGTGAGATGTACGCGGCATGGTAATCTGTGCGCCGAGGCATGTGCCGACACGCTCAACTGCCATTTTTTTGAACAAATAGTAGCCCGAAAATTTGGCGGTATCAAAATAATTGTCTACTTTTGCAACCGCTAAAAGCAAACGGACAGGGTGCGTTGTCCGAACGGTTAGGTACCGGTCTGCAAAACCGCTCAAGGCGGTTCGACTCCGCCACGCACCTCTTTAGAAATCCACAACAAGCTGTACACAGCGCGTTGTGGATTTTTTTATTCCCATCATGGCATAAGGCCGCAGGCAAGGGTGAGACTCAAGCCCCGCAGAAGCAAGCTATGCCGGCTCAGTAGGAAAATGGTGGGGATTATGCGTATAGCTTTGTGAGCCTGAATAGAAAGAAGCTCTTATCCGCTACTCCTCTAAGGTTCGCCCTGAAAAGCTTTATTTTGGCGTTGAATGATTCAGCCGCAGCATTGGAAGACCTGTTGTTATAGAAGTTCAAAATATCATCATAATGCTCGTAGAATGTTGCCGCAATTACATTGAAGGCATGGAATCCAGCTTCTTCCACCTTGTTGTACCATTTGGCCATGCTCAGCCTCGCGGCATCCTTAAGGGTATTCTTGGCAAAGATCATCCTCAGAGAATGGCATAGGCCATAGGCCGTTTTAAGCTTTGGGTATTGTTCGAAGAGTATGGCAGCCCTGTTTTTCTGCCTGTCCGTCCACTTGTCGGCAGACTTGAACAGCAGGTACCTGCTTCTGGCCAGCAGCTCTTTCCTCGTATCTCCGTTCGCAAGGACCTGTGGGGCATACTTCGTACCGGAGAGCCTTGCCTCTTCCATCTCGTCATTAGCCTGCTGTATGGCGTCCCACCTGTACTTTATTCTCATTTCCTGCACGGCATCGCAGGCCAGTTTCTGTATATGGAACCTGTCTATGACCCTTTGGGCATTGGGAAAGCAATGGCGTACGATCTTACGCATACTGTCAGACAAGTCCAGAGTGACTTCCTCCACCTTGTTGCGTCTTTCCTCGTCTATCCTGTCAAGAACCTCCCATGCGTCCTCTGCCCTTGTGCCGGCAATCACTGCCACGAGGCAGCCTTTCCGGCCATGCATGTCACGGTTGGTCACTATGGTGTAGAGTTCACCATTGGATAGGGACGTCTCGTCTATGGCAAGACAGCGGCCTATATTCTCAGGGAACAGGAGCCAGTTCTCCGCATGGGACAGCTGGTCCCAGGACCGATAGCCGCTGAGCACTTCCTTATATTGTTTTTCAAACTGGTGGCCGTCAATATGATAATATTCCTCAAGCGTACGGCAGGTCACGGGGGACGTCTCCATACGTAGCTTTTAAAAAAGCTCCGAACTCTTTGCTGTAGCGAGTACCGGAGGCTGTGAGGTCTATGCGTAAAGGCAAGGAAAAGCTCTTGCCCGTACGCGTGTCTGTCCAGCGGCGTCTGCGAACCACAAGGATCACTTTATGGTCACGGATAGGAAAGTCCGTTATTTCTGTGGCATCCATGAAGCCCTTGGACTCGAAATGTATGTCCTCCGAAAGGGCACCATCCATCTTCTCGTCAAGATGGATACGGAACAATGTAGGACTCTGTTCTAACTTTACTATTGTGAAATAACGAAGCAGTTCACTGGGCAGAACCAGTTCGGCAAATTGGTATAGGTATTTCTCTTCCATCATGCAAAGGAAAGAAAAATATTCCGGAAAAAGAAATCTTTCCCCACCATTTTCCTACTGAGCCGCTATGCCGGAATCTCCTCGAAAAATAGAGGCACATAAAAACGCGAGTCCGGGATAAGATGAGCATGCAAACAGTTCCCGGTTGTCTCTGCCATCAACGTTCACCCCTACAGAAAGCCATCACCTCTCCTGTGCCGTTGCGCAGCAGGTGTAACTTGTCCCCCGTGGCACCAGCCCCTTGTATCCGTATCCACATACCCTCCGTGGCGTCTGGCCCAAGCCACCTTCTTGGCCGCGGTGACCATCCCGCACGTCGCCCCATCTCCATGCCCACGCCCAACCGTTCGCACCGAACAGTCCGATAGTTCTATATAAAACCATCCGGTGGTTCTATATAAAACCATGCGATGATTCTATATAAAACCATCATATCATTCTATATAGAATCATCTGATGACTTGGGCTTTCTCATTTAGCCTGCCCGCCCTTGCCATAGGCGCGGAAGGCACGTGAAACAGCGGCTTTGGGGCACATAACTGCACCATCTGTCATGACTAACCCCATGGTTTACGCCTGCTTCATGGGCGGTTTACGACAGGCACCATACTTTACATGGTACGGATTGGTGAACTTGCTCAATACGCGTTGGCTTGTGCGAGCCGCGATACCCAGACCGCTGGCTAATGCCACACACATTCCATACACCCTGCGGCGCTGTTCGCCCGTGGCGTTGGCACTGCCCTACCACAGCCTGCATGCTCACCCGAGACCGACTGTTTGCATACCCATCTTATCCCGAACTCGCTTATAACAACAACAACTGCTTTATCCTGAGGCACATGGCCCCGTGATAAAGCAGTTGTTTACAAACAGCCCTATGGTGGTAGAAGGCGCCGACCTAACGGCAAGCAGCACACCTTACACTCCCAATGGTCTTTCCCCCTCCTTACGCTTCTTCCACTCGATCAAGACGCCAAGGGCAATCAGCAAGAAGAGAATGCCGTAAGAGGCATAGGCCAAACTCTCGGTGGTACGGATAGTAGCGGGATGGAAGTCGAGCACCACCTCGTGCTTACCGGCCTTGATATTCATGGCACGCAGGATGTAGTTGACACGCCCCAACTCGGCGGGCTGCCCATCTACCGTGGCCGTCCAGCCGGGATAATAGATTTCGGAGAACACCAGCACACCTCCCTTGTCAGAGTTGACCTCGTACACCAGGCGGTTGGGCGCATAGTGCTTCATGGTCACGGCAGAGTTAGACCCCTGCACTACGGCCTTGCCGAGCTGAGCCTCAAACTTCTTGTCGGCCACGGCCTCATGCTTCAAGTCGATCTTCCCCACCTGTTCGATTTCCTGGTTGGCATTGTCCACATAGGAAATCTTGTCCACATACCAGGCATTGCCCAAGGCGTATGGGTTCTGTATGGGCACCGTCTGCCCGTTCTGTAGTCCGAGTATCAGATACTTGGTGTTGAGCATATTGATCACGGGGAATATCGAGTCGCCGTTCACCTTGGTCATGTCACCGCCAGCCTCAGTGATGGCCGGCAACATGCGCTGCATTTCGGGAGCGATATGCGCGTCGATCATCTCCTGGTAGCGACGCAGTTTGGCAGGATGATAACCGCCGATGCTCTTGTGATAATACGAGGTCTCGTTCTCATTAAACGTATTCGAGGCAAGGTTGAGCACACGGTAGTCGAGTGACTTGTCCTTGAGTATCTGCTGATCGGTGGCCGTCATCTGCTGAGGAGTGTCGCGCACGCTCTTCTCCACAAACATGTCGTCATAGAGGTAACGCTTATTTACCTGCCACATATCAATGAGGCAGAGCAAGGTGATGCAGACCACCATAAACTGGGCATTGAGCTTGCGGGCCTTGAAGAGCATCAACAGCAGCGTGCCCACAACCACGATGGCGAATGAGCGAAAGGCATCTGACGTGAAGATGTACTGGCGTACTTCGATGAGATTGGCCTTGAAGGCATTGAGATACTCTGCCGGCATATTTGACATGGCCTGATTCTCAGCGGCGGAGATAAAGTTGGAGAAGAACAGCGTGGGAGCCAGATAGAACAGCAGGGCGACACCTCCTGTGAGAAGGAAACTCACGTTCACCCACTTCATATTCTTACTCAGCGTGTCGGGCTCGTCGATGATCTTCTTCAGCGTCATCATGGCCAAGAGCGGAATGGTAAACTCAGCCATGACGAGGATGGATGCCACCGTGCGAAACTTAGCATACATGGGCATGTAGTCGATGAAGAGATTGGTGAAGCCCATGAAGTTGCGACCCCACGACAGCAGGATAGAGAGCACGGTGGCGGCCAGCAGTGCCCACTTCATCGGACCCTTGACGATGAACAGTCCGAGTACAAAGAGCATCAGCACAAAGGCACCCACATACACCGGCCCGCTGGTACCGGGCTGTTCGCCCCAGTACTGCCCAATCTGTTGATAAATCTGCATGAAGTTGGGGTCGGCCTTCTCCATGGCCTTCGCGTTCATGCTCATCGGTACGCTGGCGCCGCCTTTGGCATTGGGCACGAGCAATGTCCATGTCTCACCGATGCCGTAGCTCCACTGCGTGATATAGTCGCGGTCGAGCCCGCTGCTGGTCTGGTTGGCCGAGTTCTTCTTCACCAGTTCACTCTTGCCGCGCATGGTCTCTTGCGAGTACTCCCACGTATGGTAGAGGTTAGAAATATTGATGAGTACGCCTATGGCGCCACCGGCCAATGCCACAAGAGATGCCTTCCAGAAGTTGGCCATGGTCTTCTCGCGCACGGCATCGACCATCCACGCGATGAACATAAACAGCACAATGAAGAGATAATAGTAGGTCATCTGCACGTGATTGGCATTGACCTCGAAGGCTGCGAAGATCGCCGTAACGATAAAGCCCCACAGGTATTTGCCCCGATAAGCCAGCACGATACCACCGATCATGGGCGGCAGGTAGGCCAATGCCATCACCTTCCAGTAATGGCCGGCGGCAATGATGATGAAGAAATAACTGGAGAAAGCCCAGATAATGGCACCCAACACCGCCAAATAAGCCTTGAAATTGAACGCCCGGAGCAGGATATAGAATCCCAACAGGTAAGCGAACACATACCACACATAATCGGGCAGACCAAGGTGATACAGGGTAATGGCCTTTTTCAGCAGGGTAGTGCTGGAGTATGAGGGTGCCGACTGATAGGTGGGCATGCCGCCGAAGGCAGAGTTGGTCCAGCGTGTCTGTTCACCTGTCTTCTCCCTATACGCTATGGCCTCTTGTCCCAATCCACGCCCTGCGGAGGAGTCATGCTGATAGAGAATGCGGCCTTCGAAGTCGGCAGGCATGAAATAAACGAAAGAAATGATGGCAAAAAGCACGATGGCCAGGATGTCTGGCAGACATTTCTTCAAGGTCTTCATAAGTGTTGGTACGGTTTAAAATTCTACGCAAAGTTAGAGTTTTTTTACTGAATAGTTAAAAGTTAAAAGTTAAAAGGTGCAATATGCCCCATTTTTTGTAACTTTGCCAGAGTAACATTCCGCAGGTCTGAGCCCGTAAGCACTGGCTGTGACGAGGGCCTGCAACACTTGATAATACTTCGATTTGAAAAGAATAGGAATCATTGTTGCGATGGACAAAGAGTTCACGCAACTCAGGACACTGCTCGGTGAGGCCACCGTAGAACGCCACCATCATAAGGATTTTGTCACAGGCTACATGGGCGACACCGAACTCATCCTGCAGCAGTGCGGCATTGGCAAGGTGAACGCCGCCGTGGGAGCCGTGGAACTCATCGACCACTACCAGCCCGAGCTGGTGATCTCTACGGGAGTAGCCGGCGGTGCTGACGTCACCCTCAATCCCTTGGACGTCGTGGTAGCCGAAGCCTGCACCTATCACGACGCCTACTGTGGCGAGGAGGTAGACTATGGGCAGATCATGGGCATGCCCGCCCGCTTTGTTAGTCCCAAGGCGCTTGTTGACAAGGCATTGGGCATCGACACCGGTACCGGCGCGCAGATACGCGGCGGACTAACGGTGAGCGGCGAGTGGTTTGTTGACACCAAAGAGAAGATGCTGTCGATTCTTGAGCATTTTCCCAAGGCTCAGGCAGTAGATATGGAGAGTTGCGCCATTGCGCAGGTATGCCATATCTATAAGACCCCGTTCATCTCCTTCCGCATCATCAGCGACGTGCCCCTGAAAGACCACAAAGCCGCGCAGTATTTCGACTTCTGGAATCGCATGGCAGAAGGCAGCTTTGAGGTCACCCGCAAATTCCTACAGGTAATCACCCAATAAATCAGAAACAATGAACAAGATTCCCTCATTTACCATCAACCACGAGAAGCTGCTCCGCGGCATCTACGTATCGCGCAAAGACCAGGTCGGCGGAGAGGTGGTGACCACTTTCGATATCCGCATGAAAGAGCCCAACCGCGAGCCTACGCTGCACAACGGTGCCATACATGCCATGGAACATCTGGCCGCCACCTACCTCAGAAACGACGAAGAATGGAAAGACCGCGTCATCTACTGGGGACCCATGGGCTGCCTTACGGGCAATTACCTGCTGCTGCGCGGCGACCTCGAATCCGCCGACATCGTGCCCCTGATGAAGCGCACCTTTGCCTTTATGGCAGACTTTGACGGTGAGATTCCCGGCGCTACGGCACGCGACTGCGGCAATTATCTGCTCCACGACCTGCCCATGGCACGCTGGGAGTCGCGCAAGTTTCTAAAAGAGGTGCTGGAAAAGATACGTCCTGAAAACTTAGTGTATCCGGAGTAGACCTTGTGAGGTTGTGCGGCGGCCATCCGTCTCACGCCCACGTGGAAGCGATATATAGCCCTCCCACTGGTCGGCGACACCGCCACGGGGATGACTGCGGATATCGCCATGTAGTTCAGCGAAGCTAATTTGGAATATTGAATTGAAAAAACTTCTCTCCTTGCCCCCCAATCTCGTAGGCTGTTTTCATGATATCACAGGCTACGACCCCACCGACTGGTATTGCACCCACGACCCTGTGGGCAGCAAACTCGGTTCGGGTGGCGGCACCGCGTGGCTGCTGCTCAAGGCCCTCGGCGCCACAACATCACTCGACGGCACACTGACCGACTACCAGCCCGAGGCCTTTGCCAACGCGCTCAGCGGCGACCGCCGCATACTGATTCACGCGGGCGGACAGAGCAGGCGGTTGCCTGCCTATGCCCCCTCGGGCAAGATACTCACCCCCATCCCCGTGTTCAGGTGGGAGCGCGGACAGCGGCTGTCGCAAGACTTGCTGCAACTGCAACTGCCACTCTATGAGCGTATCATGGAACAAGCGCCCCCTCAACTGCACACCATGGTGGTGAGTGGCGACGTGTATATCCGTGCCAGCCAGCCCCTGCAGCACATACCCGATGCCGACGTGGTGTGCTACGGACTGTGGCTCGGCCCCGAGATTGCCAAAGACCATGGCGTGTTTGTGGCATCGAGGCATCAGCCCACAAAGCTGAAGTACATGCTCCAGAAACCCTCTACGGAAACCCTTGCCGCACTGCTCAAAGACCATGTCTATCTCACCGACATCGGTGTGTGGCTGCTCTCTGACAAGGCCGTAAAAGTGCTTGTCGACCGGGCGGTGAGAGACGGACGGGTGATAGACTACGACCTCTATGGCACCTTCGGCTGTGCCTTGGGCAGCGCCCCAAGCCAGCCCGACGACGAGGTGAGCCAGCTCACCGTGGCTGTGCTGCCCTTGCCCGGCGGCGAATTTTACCATTTCGGCACCTCCCACGAACTGCTGTCATCGACACTGGCCATACAGAACCTCGTCTACGACCAGCGCCGCATCATGCACCACTCGCGCAAGCCCCACCCCTCGATGTTCATACAGAATGCCGTCACCAAGGTGAAGTTGAGCGCCGAGAACACCAATCTTTGGATTGAGAACAGCATGGTGGGTTCCCAC
The DNA here is from genome assembly GCA_023425865.1 of Bacteroidota bacterium. Lineage (GTDB taxonomy): Bacteria > Bacteroidota > Bacteroidia > Bacteroidales > Bacteroidaceae > Prevotella. The sequence continues at coordinate 41,656 of JAFABV010000078.1, forward strand.
TGGAGCCTTTCCCACGACCACATCATTACCGGTGTACCCGAAAACGACTGGACGGTGCGGCTCGAACCCGGGCAGTGTGTCGACATCGTGCCCGTGGGCGATGACCGCTGGGTGGTACGAACCTACGGGTATTACGACAAGTTTGAAGGAGCCAAGCAACAAGAACGGCGTTTCCCTGTTACCGCAAGTCTTAGCGACATGCAACGGCTCGTGGCCTACATGCTCGGACAAGACCATACTCGCGAGGCCCGCGACCTTTACGGGCAGTCGCCCAAACTCAGTGCCGAACAAATCTCCGAGCAAGCCAACTTGTATCGTCTTACCGCCCAGCGCAACCACTTTCGGGCAATAGACTGGCCTCTGCTGGCAGAAAACCACAACCATAGCGTGTTCTACCAGCTCGACCTTCAGGATGCCGCGCGCGAGTTTGCGGCCTTCGGCCTGCCTGCCCCGGCACCACTTGCCGACGACGAGCCGGTCATGAAACGCATCCACGACGCGATGTTCCGCTCAGAGCTTGAGCGACGCAACGGCCATGGAGGCGACGACATGGAGGAGCTGGCGTTTGCCTTGCTGCGCGACACGCTGGCCACCCCGGCCCCGGAAGCCCACGAGGCACACCCTTTCAGCACGACAAGCGCGCAACCTGTCAATCCCCGTGTGGTGGCCGACCAAATCATCTGGGCACGCAGTCCGGTACGCATCGACATAGCCGGAGGATGGACCGACACCCCACCCTACTGTCTCATGGAGGGCGGCAACGTGGTAAACTTAGCCGTCGAACTCAACGGACAGCCACCCATACAGACCTACGTGAAGCCCTGCAAAGAACTGCACATCAAGCTTCGCAGCATCGACCTCGGCGCGTCGGAAACCGTCGAGACCTACGAACAGCTGGCCGAATACAACCGTGTGGGCAGTCCTTTCTCCATCCCCAAGGCTGCCTTAGTGCTGGCAGGATTCCATCCTACACGGTCAGCACAACGGTATGCCACCCTCAAAGACCAGCTCAGCGACTTGGGCGCGGGCATCGAGCTGACGCTGCTCTCGGCCATCCCCGCCGGCAGCGGCTTAGGCACCAGCTCGGTGCTGGCCGCCACGGTACTGGGCGCGCTTGCCGACTTCTGCGGCCTGGGCTGGGACAAAAAGGAGATAGGACAGCAAACAGTGGTATTAGAACAGATGCTCACCACCGGAGGCGGATGGCAGGACCAGTTTGGCGGACTGCTGCATGGCGTGAAGCTGCTGCAAACCGAAGCCGGCCCCAACCAAGTGCCCATGGTCAGGTGGCTACCCGATGGAGTGTTCACCCAGCCCGAATACCAGTCGTGCCACCTATTATATTATACCGGCATCAGGCGCACGGCCAAGACCATCCTTGCAGAGATTGTGCGAAAGATGTTCCTCAACCAGCACGACGAGATTCTGCTGCTGCGCGACATGAAGCAGCACGCCTACGACATGTACGATGCCATACAGCACGAAGACTTTGCCGCCATGGGCCGATTGGTACGCAAGACCTGGCTCCAGAAACAACACATAGACAGCGGCACCAATCCTGAAGACTGTCGCCAACTCACCACCCTTATCGACGACCTGTGCCTCGGCTACGAGTTGCCCGGCGCCGGCGGCGGTGGCTACCTCTACATGGTGGCCAAAGACCCCGAGGCGGCGGCCCGCATCAAGACCATCATCAACACGCACAGCACCCGTCCCAACGCCCGCTTCGTAGATATGACACTGAGTAGGCGAGGCCTACAGATCAGCAGGAGCTAAACGCACAACATCGCCATACCTCAATCACAACAACCATGTACAGTTACAAATATCCACACCCTGCCGTCACGGCCGACAGCATCGTCTTTGCCCGCGACGGCCAAGAAGTGAAGGTGCTGCTCATCCAGCGCAAGCGCGAACCCTACCAGGGCAGCTGGGCCTTTCCGGGTGGGTTTATGAACATCGACGAGTCGGCAGAGGATGCCGCCCGCCGCGAACTGCAAGAAGAAACCGGCCTCAAGGCCGACGTCATGGCACAGGTGGGCGCATGGACAGCTGTCGACCGCGACCCTCGCGAGCGTGTCATCACCATTGCCTACTACACCCTGCTGCCCCACCCGGCTGCTGTCACGGCCAGCGATGACGCCAACCAGGCACAGTGGTTCAGCCTGTCGGCACTTCCCCCGTTGGCCTTCGACCATGCCGACATTCTTCACCGGGCCATCACGCTCTTACACCAGCAACATGGAGTTTAGCACACCTGTCATCATCGAGCCGTCGCCTTGGAAGATAGAACCCTGCGAGCGGATGCTCTTCGTGGGTTCGTGCTTTGCCGACAACATGGGCAGGCGGTTCACCGAAGAGAAGTTTCGCGCCGTGGTCAACCCTTACGGCGTGATGTACAACCCTGCCAGCATCGTGCATACCGTGCAGCGCCTCATCGATGACGGCGCCATGCCGTTCGCGCCAGACGAACAGGGAACGGCGGTCTTCACCTTGGGCACCAACCACGTCTATATACTCAAGCAAACGGGAGAAATTGTTGACAACTGCGCCAAGCGCCCGCAGCGGCTATTCGAAGAGCAGGCGCTCAACATCGATGCCTGCGCCAACTATCTCCGCCAAGCCATCGACCTCATACACGCCGCCTACCCCAAGGTGAGATTTATCCTTACGGTCAGTCCTATCCGCTATCGCAAATACGGCTACCACGGCAGCCAACTCAGCAAGGCCACCCTGCTCTTGGCCATCGACCAGTTGCTCGTGGCGTTAGCCCACAGGGACGCAGCCCCGTCACCCACCTCCACCATTGGCACCGTCACACCCGTCACCGTCTCCTACTTCCCCTCGTATGAGATTGTGAACGACGAACTGCGCGACTATCGCTTCTACCAGCCCGACATGCTCCACCCCTCTGACCAGGCCGTGAGTTATATCTACGAACGCATGGCTGCCTGCTACTTCTCCGCTGACACCCACCGGTTTCTGCAAGCATGGGCACCCCTTAAGGCAGCCCTCGCCCATCGGCCCTTCGACCCCGACAGCGAAGCTTACCAAACCTTCCGCGCCAACACACTAAAAGCCATAGCGGCCTTGCAACAGCGCTATCCGCAACTCACCATAGACAACACCAGCCCTTGCTGACACCGCCTAAAAACTGTTAATGTTTGTTACCTCATATCCGTCGCCTCCTATTTAATGCGTAATTTTGCAACCCGAAGTTAGCAAAACAAGAAGATAACGAACAAACATCGATATGAGTCAACAAGAAGAGAACGACGCTTTTCAGGTGGTACACCAGCCCTTTACCATGGCCGAAGCCATAGAAGAGGCCAAGCGCTGCCTCAACTGCAAGTCGCCATTGTGCCGCAAGGGCTGTCCGATCAACAACCATATACCCGATTTCATCCATCAGCTCTCCAAGGGCAACATCGGCGATGCCATGGCCATCATCAACGAGACCTCCAATCTCCCGGCCATCTGCGGCAGGGTGTGCCCCCATGAGAAGCAATGCCAGGGGCATTGCATCCTTAACAAGAAAGGCAATCCGATACAAATTGGCAGGATAGAGGCGTTTATCGCTGATTTCGACACGGAGATGCACCTCACCCGCGAGAAACTTCCCCAAAAGACACGCGGCAACATTGCCGTCATCGGCTCGGGTCCTGCCGGCCTCACCGTGGCCGGCGACCTGGCACGCCAAGGCTTCGCCGTCACCATCTTCGAGGGGCAGGAGGAACCGGGCGGCGTGCTCATGTTTGGCATTCCGGAATACAGGTTGCCCAAGAACGTGGTGCGGGCCGAGATCAGCAAGATTGCCGAATTGGGCGTCAACTTCATGACCAAGTCGATGATTGGCGAGAACGGCATCAACATCGACTATCTCTTCGACCGGGGCTTCGACGCCATCTTTATGGGAACGGGTACCGCCGTGCCCCAAGATATGGACTCGGTGCCCGGCGCCAAGCTCCACGGCGTGAGCCAGTCTACCTATCTGCTCCACCAGGTCAACGCCTATAACGACGGCGCCATCAGCCGCAAGAACGTGCCTTTGCGCGAAGGCGACCGCGTGGGTATCATCGGCGGCGGCAATGTGGCGATGGACGCCGCCCGCACCGCCATACGCTTAGGTGCCGATGTCACCGTGATCTATCGTCGCACAGAAGAGGAGATGCCGGCCATACGCCGCGAATACGAAGAGGCGGTGAAAGAAGGCGTGAAATTTATGTGGGAGTCGAGCGTCACAGAGTTTTTCGCGGGTCCTGACGGCCGTCTCGGCAGCATCAATATCCATACGCAAGAGGGCGACCGCCGTGAGCCCTTCAACCGCATCTACCTTGCCATCGGCTCGCGTCCCGCCAACCGTATCGTGTCTACCACCGACGGCATCGAGGTGGATGACAGAGGCTATGTGAAGATACAAGACCGTCCTTACGGCATGACCACCCGCCGGGGTGTCTTTGCCGGTGGCGATGTGGTACACCGTCCGCAGACCGTGGTGCTCGCCATGAAGGCCGCCAAGGAGGTTGCGCAGGGCATTGCGCAATATGTAGACGCCGTGAAGCTGCTGGAACATATCGACCGCCGATAGGAGCGGCGTCATGCCAAAAAGTCTCCCCCTTTTCCTGCTTCAGCGTTCAGCGAAGTACAGGAAAAGGGGGAGACTTTTTGTGTGTCGGGAGTAGACGCCTACTTGATGTCGAGCTCCACGGGGCAATGGTCACTGCCGAAAATGTCGGTATGGATCTTGGCCTCGGTAATGCGGTCGCGCATGCGGTCTGACGTGATGAAATAATCGATACGCCACCCCGTGTTCTTCTCGCGGGCGCGGAAACGGTAGCTCCACCAGCTGTAAGTCACCTGCTCAGGATAGAGCGTACGGAAAGTGTCGATGAAACCACTACCCAACAGCGTCGTCATTTTCTCGCGCTCCTCGTCAGTGAAGCCCGCATTGTTATGATTGGTCTTGGGATTCTTGAGGTCGATGTCTTCGTGCGCCACATTCAGGTCGCCGCATACGATGACAGGCTTTTGCGCGTCGAGCCGCTGCAGATAAGCCCTAAAATCGTCTTCCCACTTCATGCGGTACCCCAGCCGCTTGGGCTTCACCTCGCCGGGCAGGGCCTCCTGCGAGTTGGGGGTGTAGCAGGTGATGAGGTAAAAGTCGGCATACTCAAGGGTAATGACACGTCCTTCGTGGTCGTGCTCATCGATGCCTAAGCCATAGGTCACCGCCAGCGGCTCATGCTTGGCAAAGATGGCCGTGCCGCTGTAGCCTTTCTTATCGGCAAAATTCCAGTACGACCGGTAGCCATCAAACTGCAGGTCGAGTTGCCCTTCCTGCATCTTGGTCTCTTGCAGGCAGAAGAAGTCGGCATCGAGCTCCTTGAAGTAAGTTTCAAAACCCTTGCTTACCACATTGCCGTCGTCATCGGTCTTGGGCTTGATACAGGCACGCAGCCCGTTCACGTTCCAGGATATAAATTTCATTGTTGCTGTCTGTTTGGGGTTAAACACGTTTGGCCTCTCCGCGCAGCAGGTTCATAAACTCCATGCGCGTGTTGTTGGATTGGAATACGCCGCTATAGGCGCTCGTCGTGGTGATGGCATTCTGCTTCTCCACGCCGCGCATGGCCATGCAGAGGTGTTTGGCCTCTATCACCACCATGACGCCCTGCGGCTTCAGCGTCTGCCTGATGCACTCTTCCACCTGCTGGGTGAGGCGTTCCTGCACCTGCAGCCGGTGACTGAAGATATCTACCACACGGGCAATCTTGCTCAGCCCCGTGATATACCCGTTAGGGATGTAAGCCACATGCGCCTTACCGAAGAACGGCAGCATATGATGTTCGCACATCGAGTAGAAGTCGATGTCTTTCACAATGACCATCTGGTCGTATTTCTCTTCAAAGAGCGCGTCGGTGAGCACCTTCCGCGGGTCTTGCGTATAGCCTCGGGTGAGCACCTGCATGGCCTTGGCCACCCTCATGGGTGTCTTCTCCAAGCCCTCGCGGTCGGGGTTTTCGCCCAACAGGCTGATAATCTCTTTATAGTGTGCGGCGAGCTCCTCCAGCCCGTCGCGGTATTCTGTTTCTGGGTTCATGTATGGTTGGGATAAGTGGTCAGATCAGTCGTTTACCGTGATTTTGCCTTTAACGATGGTAGCCGCCGAGTATCCCATGGCCTTGACGTTTCTCAGCATCTTCCGTGCCTCCTCGTAGCTTCTGTAGTTGCCCACGCGGCATATCCAGCGCGGTGAGTAGAAGTGTACGTAAATGGGTTGGTCAGGATATTTCATCTTGATGGCATTGCCTATCTGCTGTGCTTTCTGCTTATCGTTGCGGGTATTACCGCCGGCAAAGGCCTGTACGCGATATCCGGTCACCTTGTAGCTGTTGCGCATAACCTTCTTGCGCATGTCGATGGTGGGAATCTCCATCTCGTTGCCGCCTTTGCCCGCCTCATTCGCGGCATCCGGCTCGTTTTTCTTTTCGGCCTCTTTTTCCTTGGCCCTCAGCGCATCGTGCGTCTTGTCGCTGTTGTCGGTATCAGCCCGCAGCGGGGCTTTCTCCTGTCCACGTGCAGAGTCGCCATCCAGTTTTCTGTTGTCCGCGCCTATCGGCTTGGCTGGTGTCAGCGGTTTCTGTGCCGTGGATGTAGTCTTGCCATTCACCAGGTCGTCTATAGCCTTGCTCTGACTGACCGACACCTTCCCCTGTCCCTGCCTCGACTGCTGCAGGTGCTCCAAATAGGTCTGTGCATGTACAGCAATGGCTGAACATAGCGCCAGAAGGATGGTGGTGACGAATTTCTTCATTTGGGTGGATGTTAGGTGATGGGGGTTAAAATGAACGGTATTGGTGGTTGGGGTAGAAAGCCGGTACACCATACGCGTGTGTACCGGCCATACATACCTATTAGTTCAGCTGTGGCTTACTTCTTCCAGGCGTCGACAATAGCCTTGAAGTCGGCCACCTTCAGAGAGGCGCCACCGATGAGGCCACCATCGATATTGGGCTTAGAGAAGAGCTCGCCAGCATTGCTGGCATTGCAGCTGCCACCATAGAGGATGGTGGTGTCGTCGGCAGCCTGCTCACCGTATTTCTCAGCGACGATGCTACGGATGTAGGCCAGCATCTCCTCGGCCTGGTCAGAAGTGGCGGTCTTGCCGGTACCGATGGCCCAGATGGGCTCGTAGGCCAGCACGATGTTCTTCCACTCCTCAGCGCTGAGGTGGAATACCGAACCCTCGAGCTCAGCCTTCACCACCTCGTTCTGCTGGTTGGCATCGCGCTCCTCAAGAGTCTCACCGCAGCAGAAGATCACCTTCAGGCCGTTGGCCAGTGCCAGCTGCACCTTCTCCTTCAGGATCTCAGCGGTCTCACCATAATACTGGCGACGCTCAGAGTGACCCAAGATAACATACTCGGCACCGGTAGACTTTACCATAGCGGCAGACACCTCACCCGTGTAGGCGCCCTTCTCCTTGTCGGCACAGTTTTCAGCGCCGAGAGCCACCACGCTGTTGTCGAGGATGTCGGCCACCTTAGCCAAGTGGATAAACGGAGTGCAGATTACTACGCCACAGTTGGGTTTGTCGGCTACCAGGGCAGCGTTGATTTCTGTTGCCAGCGCAAGTCCCTCCTGCAGGTTCTCGTTCATTTTCCAGTTACCTGCTACAATTTTCTTTCTCATTTTTCTTTTCGTTTAAAAGTTGATATAATCTTTGATGATGTCTTGTTATCTATCAGTTTCCTTTCCTCCTCGATCAGTAGCTCCTGTCCCTCCCTGATTCTGCCGCGCACGTATCGGCTCCACGCCCAGGTGCGGTCGGCGATGGTAAGCAGCAGCAACGGCAGGAAGAACCACAGCACCACCTTGGCGATGGTCTTGCCCACCGAGCTGTCGGGCAGGTGGCCGATCTCCAATTTTGCCAAGGGCGCATTCAGCTCGGCGGCCTCGGGCAGCTCGTTGTGGCTCCACTTGCGGATGATGGTGGCATCTTTCAGCAGCAGCAGTCCGGGGTTGCTCCTGATGATGGTCTTGAGCGTGGTCTCGTCGGTCATGCAGAAGGGATATTCTGCCCCGGTGAGGTCTTCCCAGTGGCTGATGCCCTCCTCGGTAGAGGCCGTGAGGCAGTAGAACGGTATGTTCTGCTGCTGGGCATACTCGTAAATCTGGTCTATGGCCCCGAAGTTACTGTCGTCGGCGGCCTCCAAATGGGGCGCTATCAGCAAGAAGGTGTAGCCCTTATGGGTAAGCACCTCCTCGGTAATGTCGTCGCCCTCGGCTTTCTGGATAAAGAAGTCGTGAATGGGTGGCACATAGCCCTCCTTGGTCTGCACGGTCTTCGAGTCAATGAACTGCCATGTGGAGTCGGGATAATTCTCAAGCGTGAACTCCTTGCGCTCCCCGTTTTTCTCCATGATGAAGGTCGTGCTGAACTGAGGCTGCGGCGCGCCCTCGGGTATCTCCATGCCCTTGAGGATGTTGGCCCCGATGTGGTAAGGACGAAAATCGAAGATTGGAAGCGTATACAGGCAGTAGAGGCTTGTGATGATGATGAAAAGCACGGTATAGTTGATGGCTATCCACTGGTTGCTTTTCGAGATAAAACGATACATGCGCAATGGCCATTTCCACAACACCACGGCAAGGCCCAACAACACCAGATTCTTGACGAAGGTCTCCGTATTGGTCAGGTGGATGGCGTCGCCAAAGCAGCCGCAGTCTTTCACGGGGTTGGCAACGGCCAGCCAAAGGGTGAGCAGCGTCATCGCGGCCATCAGTATCACCGTGACCTTAGAGGTGAACCGCCGACGAATGGCAAAGAGCAGGAAGATGCCCAAAGAGAACTCGATGGCCGACAGCAGCACCGAGGTGCCCAGCGTAACGAAGTCGGGCAGCAGCCGCGCGCAGCCGATGGCCTCAGCGTACTCCTGTATCTTGTATTGAGTGCCTAAGGGGTCGGTGGCTTTGACATAGCCCGAAAAAATCAGCACCACCGCCAACAGCAGCCGGCACAGATTCACAGCTATTCGTTTCACGTTCTCCATCCTATCTTCCCTGTATCATTTATTTTGCTGTTCGAATGGCACCAAACACGGCATAGTTGATAATATCCAAGTAGTTGGCGTCGATACCCTCGGAGACGAGTGCCTGGCCACTGAGAAGCTCAAGCTCTTTCACCCGCTGTATCTTGGTCAGGATGAAATCGGTGTAACTGCTTACCCGCATCTCGCGCCACGCCTCGCCATAGTCGTGGTTTTTCTTGCGCATCAAGTCGAAGGCCTCGGCGGCGTGCCGGTCATACACCGCCAGCGCCTCGTCGGGCGTCATGTCTACCGTGTCGGCAAAGCCCCGCTCAAGCTGAATGAGCCCCACGATGCCGTAGTTGATCAGGGCTATGAACTCCGGACGTATGCCGTCGCCCACGAGCGACAGTCCGGTAATCTCGAGCGAGCGGATGCGCTTGGCCTTGATGTATAGTTGGTCGGTGAGCGACGAAGGTCTCAGAATACGCCATGAGGCTCCGTAGTCGTGGAGCTTCTTCTGGAAGAGGTCGTGGCACTCGGCCATGATTTCCTGAAACTGTTGGTCAGTATGCTGTTCTGCCATAACATGTGCAAAGTTACTCAATAAAAATCAAAAAGCCCCTCCAAGGACACGAAAAAACGCCATCACTTATTCAGCCTGGCGCCGGTGTATCACCCTCACCGTGCCGCACAGCGCGTCGTAGCGCACCTGCAGCGAGTCGCGTTTCACGCCCAAGCGGTTGCGCCTGCCGATGTTGGTCTCGGCATTAAACGCCTGAATGGTGGCCTGCAGGGCCGAGTCTGTGCGGGCAATGTCGTCTTGGGTCATCTTCAGCGACGCTTCCTGCCATATCTTCAGCGCCTTCTTGCGCGCCTCGACGGCCTTGGGGTGCTCGTCGCGCAACAGCCGAATAGCGTTGAGCGTCTGCACATAATTCTTTTGCTGGTAGAGGGAGTCGATGCGGTGCATCAGCGGTGCCGCCTTCTCCTCTTCAGAGGGCTGACAGGCCACAAGGCATGTCGCGGCCATGAGCATAAGCATTTTCTTCATCATAAGTGCAAAGGTAGTAAATTCGATTGAGTAAATGAAAATATACGACCCTAAATTGCTGATTATCAAAAAATGATTAAGACGAACGCAAGCCGGCATCGACGCATGGGCGGGAACACCCGTGGCCGTGAGCCGCCAACGCCCTGACGCTGAGCGGGGAAGGTTGCCGCGGAGACCTGCGGCGCCTATGGAGCAGGTGCCCCAACGCCAAGGCGACGCGGCGCCGACGCCCTCATCCTTGCATCAGCCGGGGATAAGGGAAAAATGATTCTATACAAAACCATCGGATGATTTTATATAGAACCATCGGATAATTCTATATAGAACCATCGGATAATTCTATATAGAACCATCGGATGATTTCATATAAAACCATCAAGCGTAGAGCCGGAGAAGGTTTTGGCAAACGGCTCGCCAAGGCTGCGGGCAAAGCCTACACTACGCGGCGTAATGGCGCGCGCGGCAGCCTTGGGGGCCGTGACTCTCAGGTTCTGAGCCTGATACACACGACGGCTCATGCCACCCTCCCCTTGCAAGAGGTGTACAATTTGATAAACACGGCGTCCATGCTAATGTAGAATATGATACCCATAATAGGTCTATGCAAAAGCATAAAAAAATATTGCCCACAAACGATCCAAATGCAAGAAATAAATTTTATAAAGTAGGACGTGGAAGATAATTTTGTTTTCATAATATTCTCTTTTTTTCGAGATAAACTCTCTGACAGCTATAAAAAAATGCTGTCAGAGAGATATTTAATAAGGATATCCAAGAAGGTAGAGCACAGTTTATCACAAAACCATTCTCCATATCAGAGTTTGTAAATCCTCTTATAGATGGAGAGCATGACGATATTTTCTGTTTTTGGAAAGTTCAACAATATCCATGTAGATTTTTTTTATATCAAACTCTGCTGATGGAAGAAAAACATTATGTAATGTTCTTCATTTGAAACTATTGCTGTCCGATAAAACTGGGAAAATCCTATTTCCCATCTGTAACTTGCTGTAAATAAGTCTTGGTCTTTTGATTTTCAAAATTAGGCCCCCTCATCTCTGGGAAAAGGCTTGGTTGATGA
>JAFABV010000082.1 GCA_023425865.1 Bacteroidota bacterium
TTGGTAAAAAGTTCGCCGCGCTGAAAAAAGGATTGATAAAATGCAGGGACTACATTTTCAATTTCCTTGAAGACCCGATAATACCATCAGACAACAACGGAAGCGAACAAGGAATACGAAAGGTGAAAATCAAGCTCAACAACTCGCGCACCTTCCGCTCTGAGTTCGGGGCGGACGCTTTTCTCGAACTTCATTCCGTCATTGAGACCGCCAAGAAACACGGAAAAACTCCATATAACGCTGTTCAAGCCTTGTTTGAGGTTTGAAAAACTGGCATGCCATTACCACCGCTGAATAGTTACCCGCCAACTCCCGCCCACTAAAAATTCTTAAATATGGCCTTGATGTGGGGGATATGGCATAAATTCTCCCTAATTTTGCATCGGAAACATTGATTTATGACAGCTGTAGGGCACGACATACGGAGAAAGCTGTTGGCTTTCATGCTGCTGGTGGTATTCATGATACCATTGGTCGTGAAGTCGGTACACGTGTGCCCGACCTGCGCGCCGATGCCGTTAGACAAGTCGCACGCCGTGGTGTTCCAGACACCGGCCCACGATGCCGCCACCTGCCCAGTCTGTCTGTTTTCGTTTATTAGCTTCGACAAGGCCGACAACCTTGTCTTTCATGCGCTGACGTTTGTGTCGGTGGCTGTTGTCATCGGCTTTCTGGCAGTGGGTCATGCCCGTCGTCAGGTGTCAGTCATCAGCCTGCGGGCACCCCCTGCTCTGTGATTGGCTTATAGGCCTGTGAAGGCCTTTTGTCTGGCGATGTGCCCCCGAGGTATGTCGTCGACCACCGTATATCTATGGTTATTGCCGTGGGTGATAACCGTAAGTACATTGTATTATCACAGAACAACCAAGACATGAAAAAAATATATATGCTGTTGCTGTGCACGATGATGGTCGTGGCGGCGCAGGCAGCAACCGTTATCAAGACCACTACACTCTCCGGTCAGGTGACCGACGCTTTAGACCATTCAGCGCTCATCGGCGTTACGATATACATTCCGGAACTGTCAGAAGGCACCACCACTGACGCCACCGGGCACTACCGCTTCAGCTCCTTGCCTGCCAAGACGCTTACCCTTCAGGTGAGTTACATCGGGCACCAGACCATTATCCGTACCGTAGACCTTACGCAGGACGAGACCGCCGACTTTGTGATGACGGAGTCGAACGCCCTGCTCAATGAGGTGGTGGTGACAGGCCTGGCAGGCGCCTCGCTGATGAAACAGTCGCCTACGCCCGTGTCTGTTGTCACACGGTCAGACCTGTTCCAGACTACCTCTACCAATATTATCGATGCCCTGTCGCACAATCCCGGTATCTCGCAAATCACCACTGGCAGCGGCATTTCCAAGCCCGTGATTCGTGGGTTGGGCTATAACCGCATCGTAGTGGTAGACGATGGCGTGCGCCTCGAAGGACAGCAGTGGGGCGACGAGCATGGCATTGAGGTAGACCCACAGAGCGTAGACAACATCGAAGTGCTCAAAGGTCCGGCGTCGTTGCGTTACGGTTCGGATGCCATGGCCGGTGTCGTCATCTTCAACGACGCACCCATGTTGCCTCGGGGCAAGGTGAGTGCTGGCGTGTCGAGTGAGTATCAAACCAATAACGGACTGCTGGCCTACTCGCTGCATGCCGATGGCAATCAGAACGGATGGCTGTGGGGCTTGCGTTATTCAGACAAGTGGGCCCATGCCTACAAAAACCCTTACGACGGATATGTGCTCAACTCGCAGTTTCGCGAGCGTGCCCTCTCCGGCCGTCTCGGTGTCAACCGCAGCTGGGGCTACAGCCACCTCAAGCTGAGCTATTATCACCTCACCCCGAGTATGGTGGAGGGCGAGCGCGATGAGGCCACCGGCGCTTTCGTCTATCCGGTGCTGGTAGATGGTGAGGAGCAGACGGCCATCGCCACCAACGACCAGCTCAAGCGTTACGGCAAGGGAATGCCTTATCAGCAGATACATCACTACAAAGCCGTCTTAGACAACTCCTTCTACATTGGCCAAGGCACGCTCAAAGCCTTGGTGGGCTATCAGCACAACCGCCGTCAGGAGTTTGAGGAGCTGTTGTCGCCCAAGACCCCGGGGCTCGACTTCATGCTTCACACCATCAACTACGACGTGAACTACAACCAGACGTTGGCCGACCGCTGGAAAACCTCGGTGGGCGTGGGAGGTATGTACCAGCGCTCATTAAACAAAGGTGAGGAGGTGCTCATACCGGCTTACGCCTTGTTCGATTGGGGCATTTATGCCACTACCGCCTATCATTCTGGTGCCTGGAGCCTGAGCGGAGGGTTGCGCTACGACTCTCGCCACGTGCACAGCTTTGCCCTGGCCGACCGTTTTGACAAGTTCACCCGTGACTTTAGCGCCCTGACCGGAAGCCTTGGCGCGGTATATGCCGTTCGCCAGGATATGAACTTTCGCGTCAATGTGGCCCGTGGTTTCCGCGCGCCCAATCTGAGCGAACTGGGCTCAAACGGCGAGCATGAGGGCACCTTCCGCTACGAAAAAGGCAACAATGCCTTGAAGCCCGAGCACAGCTGGCAGATTGATGCCGGATGGGATTATACCACGCCGTGGGTGACGATGCAGGCGGCATGGTTTGTCAACTTCATCGATAACTACGTGTTTGCCAGTAGGGTAGGCGGGGTGATGGAGGACGAATTACCCGTGTACCAATATACTCAAGGCAACGCACGCCTGATGGGCGGTGAGGTGAGCGTAGACATCCATCCGGTGGAGGCCTTGCATTTTGAGAATGCCTTCTCGTGGGTAAATGCCGTGCAGAAAGACCAGCCGCGTGAGAGCAAGTATCTGCCCATGACGCCCGCGCCCCGATGGACCAGCGAACTGAAGTACGACTTCATTCGGCATGGCCGCACGCTGAACAACCTGTTCGCGCGGATAGGCACCGATGTCAATTTCAGGCAGAACCACTTCTATGCCGCCGACAATACCGAGACGGCGACCCCGGCCTACGTGCTGCTCAATGCCGCCATTGGCACCGACGTGCTGGTGAAGGGCAAGAAGATACTGTCGGTAGTGCTCACGGGAGACAATCTGACCAACAAGGCCTATCAGAATCATCTGAGCCGATTGAAGTATGCTGATGTTAATTCTGCGACAAATCGTCGAGGCATATACAATATGGGACGTAATATCGGCGTTAAAGTAATGGTACCATTAGAGTTTTAATATAGTAAACAAGTTTCTTATAACCAGTTAACAAGTAAGAAAAAAATGAAAAACGTAATGATGTTGGTAGTAGCATGCGCCATGTTCGCAGCCTGCCAGAATGGTAAAACAAACCAAGTAGCCGGAGCCGCAGATTCTACCGCCGTAGATTCAGCTGTGTATGAGGGTCTGGTACCCTCGGCCGATGGCGCAGGCATTCGCTACCGTTTGGCAGTGGCGAACGACAGTACCAAGGGCTTTACGCTGGACGAGGCGTACATGAAGTCGGAGACTGAGGTAGACACGCTTTTCCGTTATGAGGGCAAGGCCTCAGACATGAGCGTGAAAGACAAGAAGTATTTGATGCTCAGCACCAAGACCGATCCTAAGGCCTACCACTTCCTTGTAGTCAACGACTCTACCCTCCGTATGGTGAACAGCGAGTTGGAAGAGCCTGTTGGCAGTGACTTGAATTACGACCTGAAACTGAAGTAATTCGCCATTTTCCATCCTACATCCAGGATTAGGGCACCGAAGTCGGAAGTACATCCCGCGGGTCACAACGCAAAGGCAAGCCTCATGTGGCTGGTATGCAATAAGCCATGTGTTATCACGTTTAGCTTATGGTGAGAGTGATACCGCTGTGCTGTGAGGGCTCAGTACGCTTGCGTAACGGGTCATGCGGCATGTATGTATCACGCTTTGGTGCCTTAATTTTGGATTTTTTCATGATGGATCACGTTTTTTCCCCCGATGCCACACAGCGACAGGTCATTGACCTGAATGGCGGCATACACTTGGTGCTCGCGCCTCCGGGGTGCGGCAAGACACAGATACTGGCAGAACGCGTCAGACGGGCACACGCACTGGGCGTGCCGTATGATGATATGTTGTGCCTCACCTTTACCAATAGGGCGGCAAGGGGCATGCGTGAACGTATCGACAATAGCATTGCCGAGGAGTCGACCGACGATGTCTTTGTGGGCAATGTACACCGTTATTGCTCAAGGTTTCTCTTTGAAAATCATCTGGTGCCCGCCGAGAGTGCCATTATCGACGACGACACGATGGTGAGCATCTTGGCGATGTATCTTGATGAAACCGAGGAGTATGTGCTGGGCGACAACCGCCGGAAGCGCTATTATAGCGAGATCATGTTTTTCTCGCACCTGATGTATGAGATTGTCCATGGTATTCCCAAGGGCCTGAGACTGCATCCTGACTGTGTCAGCGGTCAGGATGTTGCCGTATTGCAGGGTATTTGCAAGACCCAGGGACGTGCCTTCACGGCTGAGGCCATGGTCGATATCTACGACCATACCGACTTTTATTTCGACCTGATTCGTTCTTCGGCGTTCGACCCCTCGCTTAGGTCGTGGGCCGAGCAGACTTTGGCCAAGATGCGGTATGCCCATGGCTATGTGGCCTATAAGCGCCAAAATCACCTTCTCGATTTTGAAGACCTGTTGCAGCTGACCTATACCGCGCTGTCGTCAGGCGACGGTTACCGCCGCTATTCATGGATACAGGTAGACGAGGTGCAGGACCTCAACTTCATGCAACTGGCCATCATCGACCGCCTGTCCGCCTCGGGAGTGTCCGGAAATGGGGCAGGGGCGGCGCCCGAGCGAGGAGCAACGATTGTCTATCTGGGCGATGAGCAACAAGCCATATACTCATTCATGGGCGCCAAGCTCAGCACGTTGGAGATGCTCAAGAACCGTTGCAAGAGCCATATTCATCATCTCGGCGTGAACCACCGTTCGCCAGGGTATCTGGTGGAACTGTTCAATGCCTACGCCATTCATGAGTTGGGCTCTGACCCCGAGCTGCTGCCAGCGCCCGACAATGGCCAGCGCGGGGAGAGGGGCGAGCTGCAAATCAGGTGCAGTGACGACCTCCAGACAGAGTTTACTGACGTGGTCAGGCTGGCGTCGGCGATGGGAGAAGCGTATCCTGACGAAACTACGGCAGTGGTGGTCAATGCGAACAACGATGCCGATACCTTAAGCCAACTGCTGACGCAGGCGCAGGTGCCCCATTTCAAGGTCTCGGGGCAGGATCTCTTTGCCACCGACGAGGTGAAGATGTTGTTGGCGCATCTCAGCGTGTTGGCCAATGAACATAATGTGTTGGCATGGTCGAGGCTGATGCGTGGGCTAAAGGTTTGCCAGACCAATGCCACGGCCCGACAGTTTGTGCATAGGTTGGAGACGCGGGCCATGACGCCATCCGATTTTCTCGTTGGCGACGGGAGGCCGTATGTGCAGCGCTTCGTAGATTGCTACGAACGGGGAGACCTGGTGGTCTTCGATACGGAGACGACGGGACTGAATGTCTTTGAAGACGACATCATCCAGATTGCGGCCGAACGCATCAGGGGGGGACAGACGGTCGATAAGTTCGTGGTGTATATCGAGACAGACCGGGAAATACCTGCCATGCTGGGCAATATACCCAACCCCATGCTGGAGCAACGCAGACATCAACGGCTATATGCCCACGCTGAGGCACTGCGCCTGTTTATCGACTATGTGGGCAATGACATTCTGTTGGCCCATAATGCCAGTTACGACTACCGCATCATGGGGTGCAATCTGAGGCGTTATCTGCCCGATGTAGATTGGCTGGGAGGGCATCCGGTGTATTTTGATTCGCTGAAACTGATCAGGTTGCTACGGCCCGACCTGAAGGCCTACAAACTGGAATACCTGCTCGGGGAGCTGCGTTTGGCGGGTGAAAATTCGCATTTGGCCGACGACGACGTGAACGCCACGGTGCAGTTGGTAAACTACTGTTATCATAAAGGTAAGGAGGTGCGCCCCGAGCAAGACCAGCTCTTGAGCGGTAAGGGCATGGCGTCACAGCTGAACCTGTTGGTGCAGCGCTACCGTGACCTTTATCAGCACGGTTTGGCACAGCTCGACGTGCGACGGTCTCCGGATGAGCAACCGGCTGTTGTGGCAGAGCTGCAGTATGCGTATGAGGCGTTTCGGCAGGACCGCAGGATGAGCGAGGTGCCCAAGCTGGAATATATATTACGCTTCTTGCGCGATGACGTGATACGCGTGGAGAGTGAGCCGTCGCTTCGTGAGCAGCTCAGTCGTCATGCCATGGAGCTGAACACCTTTAAGGAGTCAGACCTTTGTGGCGCCTCTACCATCACCGACCGAATCTTTGTCACCACCATTCACAAGGCCAAGGGCTTGGAGTTCGACAATGTGATTGTGTTTGACGTGGTTGATGGCCGTTTGCCCAACTACTACAGTGAGAAGGACCCGGCGCAGTTGGCGGAAGACGCCCGCAAGCTTTACGTGGCGATGTCGCGCGCCAAAAAGCGCCTGATTATCACTTACAGTCAGCAAAAGCTGGTGGGGCGCGACCTTAAACCCCAGCGCCTCTCCCGTTTCATGGATAGTGTTCGCCATCTCTTTCAGGGTTAGGGGGCGATGGGGTAAAACGCGGAGCGGCAGAATAACAGGGTGTTATTCTGCCGCTCAGTCATGAGATGCCACTTAGGGTCTTGCCCCTCTTATTGTGCGCCAGAGGCTTGGCTTCACTTGTCGTTCTTCACGGCCGTTGCCTTGATGAAGTATGCGATGAGGCAGATGTAGGCAACGAGCGAACATATCTCAGACATCGGGTTTGCCCACCAGGTGTCGGCGATGGAGAGTTCTAAACCCCCGAACTTGAGCAGAGCGCTGACCACGCCCATCAATGCGCCGCCGGCAATGAAGCCGCTGGCGATGAGTGTGCCCTTCTCACCACGTTGCTGGTTGAGCGCGTCGTTCTTGGTGCGTGTGGTGACAAACCAGTTGACGGCACCGCCAACTACCAAGGGTACGTTGAGTTCGAGAGGGATGAACATGCCCAACGCAAAGGCTAAGGCTGGAATCTTGAGACGGTCGAGGATAATGGCGATGGCCGCGCCTATGCCGTACAGCAGCCAAGGAGCTCCCACGCCATTCATCAGCGGGTCGATGACCGCGGCCATGGCATTGGCCTGAGGAGCGGCAAGCTGTCCGCTGGCAAAGCCGTAGGTCTTGTTGAGCACAATCATCACGCCCACCACTGTGGCGGCACTGACGATGGTGCCAAGGAACTTCCATGTCTCTTGCTTGGCTGGTGTGGTGCCCAACCAGTAACCGATTTTCAGGTCGGTGATAAAGCTGCCGGCCATCGACAAGGCCGTACATACCACGCCACCCATGACCAAGGCCGCTACCATGCCGCCCGTGCCCTTGAGGCCTACAGCCACCATGACCACGCTGGCCAAGATAAGGGTCATGAGCGTCATGCCCGAAACGGGGTTGCTGCCCACGATGGCAATGGCATTGGCCGCCACGGTAGTAAAGAGAAAGGCAATGATGGCTACCAGTAATATGCCCACCACGGCGAAGAGCAGGTTGCCCTGCATGACACCCAACCAGAAGAATACGAAGGTGAGCAGGATGACCAAGATGCTGCCGATGGCAATAATCTTAAATGAGAGGTCGCGCTGGGTGCGTTTTACTTCGTCTATGCCGGCACCCTTGCCTTTGAGCTCTTTGGCCGCCAGCCCCACTGCGCTGCGAATGATTCCCCAACTCTTGATGATGCCGATGACACCTGCCATGGCTATGCCGCCAATACCGATGCTGCGGGCATAAGCCTTGAAGATGGCCTCTGGGCTCATCTCGCCCACTGTGGCCGTGATGGAGGGATCCCACGCATTGAGCACCTGGTCGTGGAAGAGCAGCGACATGCCCGGTACGATGAGCCACCATACGACGACTGAGCCGAAGCAGATAAAGAGAGCATAACGCAGGCCCACGATGTAGCCCAAGCCCAGGACGGCAGCGCTGGTGTTGATCTTGAACACCAGCTTGGCCTTGTCGGCCAGGTCTTGTCCGATGCCGATGAAACGGCTGGTGAAGTTTTCGTTCCACCATCCGAATGAAGAAACGATGAAGTCGTAGAGACCACCGATGATACCCGCAAGCAGCAGTGGCTTGGCCTGGTCGCCGCCCTTGGCACCCGACACCAGCACCTGTGTGGTGGCTGTGGCCTCGGGGAAGGGGTATTTGCCGTGCATGTCGCTGACAAAATACTTGCGGAAGGGGATGAGGAATAGGATACCGAGGATGCCGCCAAGGGCTGAGGCTAAGAACATGTTGAAGAACGACGAGGTCATCTCCGGGTATTTGGCCTGCAGGATATAGATGGCCGGCAGGGTGAAGATGGCACCGGCCACTACTGCGCCCGAGCAGGCGCCAATGCTCTGGATGATGACATTTTCACCAAGGGCCTTGCTGCGCTTGGAGGCGGTAGACACGCCCACGGCGATGATGGCGATGGGGATGGCGGCCTCGAATACCTGTCCTACCTTCAGTCCGAGGTAAGCGGCAGCGGCCGAGAAGAGCATTGTCATGACAATACCCCAGGTCACCGACCAGGTGTTGACTTCGGGGTAGGTGGACGCCGGGTCCATGATGGGCTGGTATTCCTCCCCTGTTTTCAGTTCTCTAAACGCGTTCTCAGGCAGTTGTACCGCCTTCTTTTCTTGTTCGTCCATCAGTCTCGTGTTTTTTATAAGGATTGAAAGGTATGGACACATGGGGGCACGGTGGGTCCCCCACTGTGTTATTTGATGCCTCGTTTGTTCAGTGCCTCGGCGTAGCGTCGCGCATTGGCCATGTGCTCTGCGTAGGTTGCGGCAAAGTTGTGGGTGCCGCTGAAATCCTCTTTAGCGCACATGTAAATATAATTATGGTGTACCATGTTGAGCACAGCGTCGATGCCCGCAATAGAAGGCACGCGGATAGGCCCGGGAGGCAGGCCGGGGAAACGGTAGGTGTTGTATGGGCTGTTAATGTGCAGCAGCTTGTTGTATATGCGCTTCAGGCCAAACTGGCGCCATGCGAACTTGATGGTGGGGTCGGCTTGCAGGGGCATGCCCTCTGGATATTCAGCGTCGCGGAGCATCAGGCGGTTGTAGTACATGCCGGCTATCATGGGCTTTTCGCCATTGTTGGCAGTCTCCTCGTCAACGATGCTGGCCAACGTGGTCACCTGCACTGGCGTAAGTTTCAGTTTCTCAGCTTTGGCGGTGCGCTCGTCATCCCAGAACTTCTTGTTCTCTTTCTGCATGCGCTCAAGCAAGGCTTCGGGTGAGGCATTCCAATAGATGTCGTATGTGTTGGGAATGAAGAGAGCGGCTACGGTTGTGGTGTCATAACCATATTTCTGCAGCAGGGCATTGTCTGTAAGCACCTTGGCAAGGCGGGCGCTGTCGAGCATCAGCTTTGCGCCGAGAGCGGCCGCCATGTCCTGCATGGTGCGTACGCTTGGTACCGTGAGGTTGACGGGCGTTTGCAGGCCACCCTTGATATGGCGGAAAAGCGTGAAGGCGCCGGTGGAGGGCGTAACGGCATAGCGTCCAGTGTGTACGCGCTTGGCGATATTGCTATGACGGGCAAGCACGCAGAAAGCATGATAGCTATGCGTATTGGCGATGGGTTTAAGCTTGGTCAGCAGCGAGTCGTAGTTGTCGTTGTCGTCGATATACACATAAGTGGTCTCGCTCTTTCCGGTGAATGACGTAAAGAAGTAATAATATCCGATGCCTACGAGCAGTAGCAGACACATGGCAGCTGGGATGAGATACCTCTTTTTGAATTCTTTATTCATGTTATACCTTAATAATTGTTACCTGACCTGGTGTCATATCCATGATCACGCCTTGGGTTGACCCGCTATTATAGCACAGAATCCCTGAGGAGCAGTTTGTCTCCTCCGGGATTCCGGTGTTGTCGAGTCTTCACCCGATACAAAGGTTTGTATCATGATGTATAGGTGATGATCGGATACGTAGATACGGTTGAGTGTTTGTTGCGAGACTTAATATGACCTCGCGATGATGACACGATACTTGGCCGGCTTACCGCTCACCATGTCTGTACCGGGTGTTTGCTCCACGTTGAAGGGCACGCAGCGGATGGTGGCCTGTGTGTCTTCCTTGATCTTGGCCTCTGTCTCGGCGGTGCCGTCCCAGTGGCAGAGGAAGAAGCCGCCGTCTTTGACACGCTCCTGGAACTCCTCGTAGTTGTCGCACTCGTAGATGTGAGCGTCACGATACTTGCGTGCCTTCTCAAAGATATTCTTCTGAATATCCTCCAGCAAGCCCTGCACGCGCTCTACAATGCCGTCGAAAGACACGCTCTCTTTCTCTAAAGTGTCACGGCGCATGACCTCGATGGTGTTGTTTTCTAAGTCGCGACCGCCCATGACAAGACGTACAGGTACGCCCTTGAGCTCGTAATCGGCAAACTTGAAGCCCGGACGCTTGTTGTCTGAGGAGTCGAATTTCACGGAGATGCCCAGCTCGTTGAACTTATCGATGACCGGTTTCAGCTTTTCGCTGATGGCATCCAGTTGTTCTTGATTCTTGTTGATGGGGATGATGACCACCTGAATAGGTGCCAGCTTCGGAGGCAGCACCAAGCCGTTGTCGTCGGAGTGCACCATGATGAGGGCACCCATCAGTCGGGTAGACACGCCCCAACTGGTTGCCCAAACGTACTCGGGCTTATTCTCCTTGTTGAGGAAGGTTACATCGAAACTCTTGGCAAAGTTCTGTCCGAGGAAGTGGCTCGTGCCGCTCTGCAGCGCCTTGCCATCCTGCATCATTGCCTCAATGGTATAAGTGTCGAGTGCGCCGGCAAACCGCTCAGTCTCACTCTTCACGCCCTGTACCACGGGTACTCCCATGTAGTTTTCGGCAAAGTCGGCATATACGCCCAGCATCTTGCGAGCCTCCTCCTGTGCCTCCTCTTCGGTGGCGTGGGCGGTGTGTCCCTCCTGCCACAGGAACTCAGAGGTGCGGAGGAAGGGGCGCGTGCGCATCTCCCAGCGCATCACGTTGCACCACTGGTTACAGAGGATGGGCAGGTCGCGGTATGACTGTATCCAATTCTTATAGGTGTTCCATATCATCGTCTCAGAGGTGGGACGAATGATGAGTTCTTCTTCGAGCTTAGCCTCGGGATCCACCATGATGCCCTTGCCGTCGGCGGTCGATTTCAGGCGATAGTGGGTCACCACGGCACTCTCCTTGGCGAAGCCGGCAACATGCTCGGCCTCCTTGGCAAAGAAGCTCTTGGGGATGAGCAGGGGGAAATAAGCGTTCTGCACGCCGGTAGCCTTGAACATCTTGTCGAGTACCGACTGCATCTTCTCCCATATTGCGTATCCGTAAGGCTTGATGATCATGCATCCGCGTACGGGAGAGGTCTCCGCCAAGTCTGCTTTCATCACCAAGTCATTGTACCATTGGCTGTAGTTGTCAGCCCGCTTGGTCAAGTCTTTCAGTTCTTTTGCCATCTGATATAATTGTCTTTTTATTTGTTATGCATTGCTGTTTGGCATGATTAGGGAATTTCCTATTTAGCTGTAGGCCTTTCCCTTTGCACATTGCCGAAGCTTTCTGTAATTTTGTGCAAAGTTAAGAAAAAAAGTTGGATAAGGTCTTATCCTACTTAAAAAAGAGTTATCTTTGCATCAGTTTAAATACGTAATATAAATATTTGGAATTATGAAGAATATGAAAGTAGCAACAGTGGGACTTTGCTTTCTCACTTTGTCAGGTTCTTTTGTAGGTTGCGCCACCAAGCAGGGCACGGGAGCGTTGATTGGTACGGGTGCAGGCACGGCCTTGGGTGCCATCATTGGTAAGATTGCCGGAAACACGGCAGTAGGTGCCGCTATCGGTGGTGCCGTAGGTGCTGGTGCAGGCGCAATTATTGGCCGTCATATGGATAAAGTGGCTGCCGAGGCTGCCCAGATTCAGAATGCCAAGGTAGAGGAGGTGACAGACGCCAATGGCCTGAAGGCCGTGAAGGTGACTTTCGACTCAGGTATACTCTTTGCCACCAACCAGTCGACACTGAATGCCAATAGCAAGGCCGATTTGGCGAAATTCTCTAATGTGCTGAAGAACAACAGCGATTGTCACGTAGATATTTATGGTTATACCGACCGTTCGGGTGGTGACGGCATCAACGTGCCTCTGAGCCAGAAGCGTGCCCAGAGTGTGGCCAACTATCTCACCTCGTGTGGAGTAAGCTCTGCACAGTTGCAGAACATCCAGGGTAAGGGCAGTCAGGACGAGATCGAGGACAAGACTGTGTCGCAGGCCAACCGCCGCGTGGAGGTTTATCTCTATGCTTCACAGGCTATGGTGGATGCCGCCAACGCAGGAACACTGAAGTAAATCCACGAGGATAAACGTCTAAAGGATATAGGGGATGTAGGCTCTTTGTGAGTCTGCATCCCCCTTTTGGCATGAAAGCGATCAAGAAAATTGTACGGTGGACGTTGAGCTTGTTTTTCGCGTTAACCATTCTCAGTGTTGTCTTCCTACGTTTCGTCCCGGTGTACATCACCCCCCTGATGGTTATCAGGTGTTTTGAGACAGGCAGTTTCACCATGCATCATAGTTGGGTGCCCTTAGAGGATATGTCGCGACACATGCCCGTGGCTGTCATGGCGAGTGAAGACTCCCGTTTTCTGCTGCACCATGGTTTCGACTTCGATGCCATAGGCAATGCGGCTAAGCGCAATATCAGGAACAAGGGCAGTAAGAAATACGGGGCCAGCACCATCTCCCAGCAGACGGCCAAGAATGTTTTCCTGTGGCCCGGACGTTCATGGGTGCGCAAGGGTTTCGAGGTATACTTCACGGCACTGATAGAGTTGTGCTGGAGTAAACAGCGCATTATGGAAGTTTATCTCAACTCAATAGAAATGGGAGAGGGCATCTATGGGGTTTCGGCTTGCGCCGAATACAATTTTGGCAAGACGGCTGCCGACCTTACGCGTGGCGACTGCGCGCTCATTGCCGCTACATTGCCCAACCCGCGTCGTTTCTCGTCAAAGTCTCCCAGTGGGTACATGCGTGTGCGCCAGCGGCAAATCATGGCCAATATGCGTTTCATCCCCTCGTTCCCCAAGGAGGGAGAAGACTATGACCCTCGCACGGCCGTAGGCGGAACGTATAAATAGTGGACACCTGCTCTCGCCCTAAAAGGGGGGACATATATGGGGGCATTAAAACGCTTTATTTCATTTCATATTATAATATAACACCCTTCCATCGTGGTACAGCTATCGCGTCTTCCCGTCTCTAAGGGAGGCTGGAAGGGTTCACTTTTTTGTATGCAATCACTTCTTTCCCAACTTAATGACCACCAGCGAGAGGCCGTAACCTACTGCGACGGGCCCCAGCTGGTGATAGCTGGCGCCGGCGCCGGCAAGACCCGCGTGCTGACCTACAAGATTGCCTGGCTGCTCGAACACTATGACCTCAAGCCATGGAGCATCTTGGCGCTGACGTTCACCAACAAGGCCGCCAACGAGATGAAGGCACGTATCGGCCAGTTGGTGGGAAACGAGCGCGCCCGCTATCTGCAGATGGGAACCTTTCATTCTGTTTTCTCGCACATCCTGCGTGTAGAGGCGGCGGCCATAGACTACCGTTCTGACTTTACGATCTACGATGAGAGCGACTCGCGCTCGCTGATCAAGAATATTGTCAAGCAGATGGGCTTAGACGACAAGACCTATAAGCCGTCATCGGTTCATGGCGCCATCTCCATGGCCAAGAACCGTCTCGTGATGCCCGACGATTATGCAGAAAATGGTGATTACATCTCTCGCGACAGGTATCGCAACATGCCCGAGACGTTTAAGATTTACGCGGCCTATCAGCAACGCTTGCGCCAGGCCAATGCCATGGACTTCGACGACCTGCTGGTGCTCACCTTCCGTCTGTTGCACGACCATGCCGACATCTGCCGCAAATATGTGGAGCGTTTCCAGTATGTGCTGGTCGACGAGTATCAGGACACCAACTATGTGCAGCAGCAGATTGTGTGGCTGCTGACCAAGGAGCGCAAGCGGATTTGTGTCGTTGGCGACGATTATCAGAGTATCTACGCATTTCGTGGAGCGAATATTGAGAATATCCTGAACTTCAGGAATTTATATGGCGACGCCCAACTGTTCAAGTTAGAGCAGAACTACCGTTCTACACAGTCAATCGTGGCTGCGGCCAATTCGCTCATGAAGCATAACGAGCGGCAGATTCCCAAGGAGGTGTTCAGTGAGAACGACGAGGGTGAGAAAGTCACCATCATGGAGACCATCTCCGACAAGCGCGAGGCGGCCATGGTGTGCCGGGAAATCAAGCGCATCAAGAGTCAGGAGGGGGCGCGGTGGAGCGACTTTGCTATCCTTTACCGCACCAATGCCCAGAGCCGCACCTTTGAGGAAGAGATGCGTAAGCCCGAAGTGGGCATGGGACAATGCTACCGCATTTTTGGTGGCTTGAGCTTCTATCAGCGCAAAGAAATCAAAGATGTCATTGCCTATTTCCGTTTGGTGGTCAATCCGGATGACGAAGAGGCGTTTCGTCGTGTCATCAATTATCCCACGCGTGGTATTGGCGGCACAACACTGCAGAAGGTTGTAGAAATGGCGCAGCACCACCAGGTAAGTCTGTGGGAAGTCATCAGCCAGCCGGTCAACTATGGCTTGGACGTGAACAAAGGTGCCTTGACCAAGCTCATTGCTTTCCGTGAACTCATCAACAGTTTTATCGTACAAGCGGCCAACACCGACGCGCTGACGTTGGGAAATCTCATTATCGAGCGGACAGGTATTAAGGCCGACTTGGCTTCCGACAAGACTGCCGAGGGCGACAGTCGCAGGCAGAACCTTGACGGACTCATCTCCGGTATTGCCGATTTTGTGCAGGGCCGACGCGAAGACGGACTCTTAGACCAGGTCTACCTGTCCGACTATCTTTCCACCGTATCATTGATGTCTGATCAAGATGGCGATGATGGTTCTGACGACAAGGTAACGTTGATGACGATCCACTCGGCCAAGGGACTGGAATTTCCTACGGTATTTGTCGTGGGACTTGAGGAAAACATCTTCCCCAGTCTCATGTCGGTGGGTACGCCCCGTGAAATAGAAGAGGAGCGCCGTCTGCTGTATGTGGCCATCACCCGTGCCGAGAAGCATTGTTTTCTCTCTTGGGCACATAGCCGTTGGCAGTACGGTAAGATGGATAGCTTTGTCAATCCCAGTCGTTTTCTCAATGATATAGATCCCAAATACACCACGACGAGGGTAGAGGGGGGAAGCATTGGCAATCGTCCTCGCCGTCTTTGGGGCGACGACGATATGTCTGAGCGCCGTCCTTGGGAAGACTATGAGAGCGACCGACCCTATACTGGACAGCAGGTATGGGGGAGCGAATACCCCCGCCGCAGTAGCCGAATGCAGAATTCCCGGCCCGTGGCAGGGCAGTTTATGGCGGATGCCAAACCCAAGATTACCGCTCCCCGTCAACAAGAAAAAGCCGTAAATCCTCTCTCGCCGTCTTTAGAGGCCAAACTTAAGCAGGGAGGTCATTGGAAAAATGTATCCAAGGCCATGACCAATGGTGGCAGAACATTGTCGCCCTCATCGCCCACCACCACGTCAACGCCCACTGCAACCGATGCCTCCGGATTGCGTGAAGGCGCCATCATCGAGCACCAACGCTTTGGAAAAGGCACCGTAGTGCGACTTGAGGGTACGGGCGAGAACCGCAAGGCGACCGTTAATTTTGAACAAACCGGACAGAAACAACTGCTGTTGAAGTTTGCCAAGTTCACTGTTGTGGGTTAGCGCAAGCCCTCACTTGGCGTCATACCCACAGTCATCGATGCCAATAGAGGGTGGCTAATTTCATGCCGGCATAGTTTGTAATCAGCGTAGGGGATAGATGCCGTTACCGGGTATTTATCCCCTACGCTATGCAGTGAATAGCCGTACTGCGGAAAGATTTAGCCCTGTTTCCTTTGAACTTTCATAAAAAACACGTTACTTTGCATTATCATTCGTATTGGCGTCAATATGGTCTGTTAATCTTTTACGTTATGAGAAAAATATACTTAGCCTTGTTGTCCACCTTCATATCATTGCCAGCCATGTCGTTTGGCTTGGGCGGAAATTTTCGTTATAATGCAGAAAAGACATACTATGGTGTACGATTAGGCATTAATTTATCGGCACTGACGGGAGACGCTCCCTTGAAAACCGATGGTCATCGCACGGGCTTATATCTTGGCGGAGTAATGGGATTCAGGCTGAGCCGCCCCCTGCCGCTCTATCTTGAGAGTGGTGTGGTATATACCGAGCGCGGCGGCAAGCAAGATGGAAGCACATGCACCCTGAATAGTTTTGAGATTCCCATGGTTGTGAAATACGGAATCACCACCGGTACAGCCACTATCGTGAGTCCCTTCCTGGGGCCCTACTTCTCTTATGCCGTCAGCGGGAAAACCACTGGAGGACTGAGTGCCTTCAAGGAAGGCGGGTTCAACCATGGCGATATGGGCTTGAAGTTGGGCTGCGGCATCGATTACTACCATCTGTATTTAGAGGCCAGTTATCAGTATGGACTTTTGAATATCAGCAGTCTGCCGGGTGTGGCGGCCCATACCAGCAATTTCAATGTCAGCGTAGGCTTTAATTTCTAATCGCCCACACCTGCGAATCAAACGAAGAAAGCCTGCTCCCGAAAGGGAACAGGCTTCTATGTTTGTTTGGAATAAGTTGTTTGCTTGTTAAGCGTCAGCCTTTTTGGTTTTCTCAGCGTAAACCTCAGGCGAAAGCACAGATACCGTGCTCTTGTCGCGAGCTCCCTTGTGGAAGTAAACGATACCGTCGGCCAGTGCATACAGAGTATCATCCTTGCCCTGGGCTACATTCTCGCCGGGGAAGTGCTTGTTGCCACGCTGGCGAACGATGATGTTGCCTGCAATGATCTTCTGGCCACCCCAGATCTTTACGCCTAAACGCTGTGAAGCTGATTCACGTCCGTTCTTTGAACTACCTACACCTTTTTTGTGTGCCATGATGAATACCTCCTGATTTAAGCGATTACTTGTTTAACTTCTACTTCAGTGAACTGTGCGCGATGGCCATTCTTCTTGCGATAGTCCTTACGGCGCTTCATCTTGAAGACGATGACTTTGTCACCCTTAACCAGCGGGCTCACTACCTCTACAACTACTTTTGCACCTTCTACAGTGGGTGCGCCGACAGTTACAGCTCCTTCGTTGTCTACGAGCAGTACCTTGTCGAACTCAACAGTCTTGCCAGCCTCTACATCCTTGATGTGATGCACGAAGAGCTTTTTGCCCTGCTCAGCCTTAAACTGCTGACCGTTAATTTCTACGATTGCGTACATTTATTTAAATGATAAACGGTTTCTCCGCAAGGCGTACGGCCTTCTGCCGTCACTTGTTCAAGCCTCCACGGACTAAATCAGCTGCAAAATTACGAAAATTAGTGCGTTAAGGCATTTGCCACGCATAGAAAACTTCTTAATTTTACGACTAATTAACAATTAGCGCGTGGGCGCAGCGTCTGCAAGCGCATATACCTCTTTAATATTATTATGTGAGTTCGTACTACGCTTCTCCTGCCAAAGCGAGCATGAGAGAAACGCTGTCGGGTGACGATGAATAAGTGATCCCGTTGGGATTCGAACCCAAGACCCACAGCTTAGAAGGCTGTTGCTCTATCCAACTGAGCTACGGAACCAGAAACTTTTGCAAAAGCGAGTGCAAAATTACGCATTTATATCCGAATGCCGACACAATGCACAACCGGCATCCGAATATTTTAACTGTATTTAACGGTGCGCTTGGGGCTTTATGATGCAATCTGCGTGAATCGTGAGAACAAATATATTGTGGCACATGGATGAAGGGTGGGGTACACTCATGTGCCCAATATGCTATTCGTCGTTCAGCAGGCGGAAAGCCATGGCTTGTCCCAGTTCTTCGCATTGGCGGCGGGTCTGTGCCGAGAGGGCCATCTTCATTTCGACGGGTGTGCCCACTGTCTCGAAGTGTATGGCGCGCTCATTCCACTCGCCGATCTTGTTGACCGCCTGACTTACCCAGGCATAGCTGCCAAACCAGCCCAAGTAATGGTTTTTGATGTCGCGGTTGGCCACTTCCTGCAACAGCACGTCCATTTCGTGGTACAGTCCGTTGTTGTAGGTGGGTGCCCCCACGATAAGTCCCTTGAAACGGAAAATATCACGGAGGATGTACGAGTGATGACGCGTGGATACGTTGTACAGGCTGATGTCTTTCACGCCTTCTCGGCTGGCAGCCTCAGCCACCACCTCGGCCATGCGCTCGGTGTTGCCGTACATGGTGCCGTAGCAAATCACCAATCCGGGGTCGGTATCGTATTTTGACATGCGGTCATAGAGTTTCACCACCTTGTCTACGTCTTCGTGCCATACCGGTCCGTGTGTGGAGCAAATGTAGCTGATGGGTACACCGGCCAACTTGCGCAGCGCGTTCTGGACAGGCGTGCCATATTTGCCGACGATGTTGGAGTAGTAACGTATCATCTCGTTCCAGCACCAGTCGGTGTTGATCTCTGTGTCGATGATGCCGCCGTTGAGGGCGCCAAAGCTGCCGAAAGCGTCGCCAGAGAACAGCATCTGGGTGTTGACCTCATACGTCATCATGGTCTCAGGCCAGTGTACCATGGGTGTCATGAAGAACTGCAGCGTGTGGTGTCCCAGTTCGAGCGTGTCGCCGTGCTTCACCTCAAGAGTGCCTTCGGTGATGTTATAGAACCCTTCGGCCATGCCAAAGGTCTTCTTGTTGCCCACCACCTTAACGTCGGGATAAAACTGTCGGAGCAGCGTCAGCGAGCCACTATGGTCGGGTTCCATGTGATTGATGACCACATAGTCGATGGGGCGGTCGCCGATGACCTCGTGTACACGCTCGAGAAACTGCATGAAAAAGTCGACCTCTACGGTGTCGATGAGGCAGACCTTGTCGTCGTCAATGAGATATGAATTATAGGAGACACCGGAAGGCAGTGGCCATAATCCCTCGAATTTTGCCTTGTGTCTATCGTTAACGCCCACATAGGCGACGTGCTCTGTAATCGTTTTCATCCGTTTGTTTTATTTAGACAGAGTGCAAAGTTAGCTAATTATTCTTGTATCAGCAAGTTTTTGTTGATAAATCACCTGTTCTGGGTATGATAATATGGCAAAGGAGGGTGCGCCCTGATGGGCACAACCTCCTGCGATTGCCGTTTGTGGCTCAAGTGTTTGGCTGGTGCGCTACGCTCAAGCAATCACGCCACGTATCCTGTCGTCGAACGCCGAGAGGGCAGCCTTGGCGCCTTCGCCCATGGCAATCATAATCTGCTTGAAGGGCACGGTGGTCACGTCGCCGGCCGCGTACACGCCTGGCAGCGCCGTGCGGTTGAAGGCGTCTACGGGAATCTCCCTGCGCGGGGTGAGTTCCAGTTGGTCGGCAAAGACATCGCTGTTGGGGATGAGTCCGATCTGCACAAACACGCCATCGAGATCCAGCTCGCGCTCTTCGTCCTTGGTCAGGTCCTTCACCTTGAGGCCCGAGAGCTGACTGCCGTCGCCAATGAGCGCCGTGGTCTGCGTCGATTTGCATATGGTGACATTGTCGAGTTGGTGTACCTTCTCCTGCAGCACGCCATCGGCGCGCATGGAGGAGGCATACTCCAACAGCGTCACGTGGTTGCAGATGCCTGCCAGGTCGATGGCAGCCTCGACACCCGAATTGCCACCCCCGATGACCGCCACGTTTTTGCCTTTGTAGAATGGGCCGTCACAGTGGGGGCAGAAATGTTCGCCATGACCGATGTATTTGTTCTCATCGGGCAGGCCTAACCTGCGCCACCCGGCTCCGGTAGCGATGATAACGGCCGGCGCGAGGAATGTCTCACCACCTCTTACCGATACCGACTTCACTTTCTCTTTGAGGTTAGCCGCTATCACGGTGCGGTTGTCGAAGACGTCGACAGGATACTCTTCGAGGTGCGTGCGCAGGTCGCCCGATAGGTGGGTGCCCGTGGTGTGCTTGACCGATATCAGGTTTTCGATACCCACGGTGTCGTTTACCTGACCACCGATGCGACCCGCCACCACGGCCACCTTCAGGCCCTTGCGGGCAGAGTAGATGGCGGCCGACACCCCGGCAGGGCCACCGCCCAGCACCACCACGTCGTACTGGCGCTCGATGGTCTCGCTCGTCTCGTCGCGGGTGGTGCCCACGCGGTCTTCCAGCTCTTGCAGCAGCGTGCCCAAGTCGCCTCTGCCCACGTGCAGCGACTCACCGTTGACATACACGGCGGGCACACCCTGTATGTTGAGCCGCGCCACTTCGTCTTGGCACACCCCGCCGTCTACCATCTCGCTGCTCACCTCGGGGTTTGTCAGCGCCATGATGTTGAGGGCCTGAACGACGTCAGGACAGTTGGTACAGGTGAGCGACACAAAGGTGCGCAGGCTGATTTTGCCCTTCAGGGCCTTGATGCGCGCCACGATGGTGTCGTCGGGCAGGTTGCGCCCCCGCCCATCGGCGTTGATGACGGCCAGCAGCAGCGAGGTGAACTCGTGGCCGTTGGGAATGCCGCGGAAGCTGATGCCCGTGTCCTCGCCGTCGCGTATGAGGCTGAACGCGAAGCCCTCGCCATCATGGTATTCGGTGGAAATCTTCTCAGAACACGAGGCCACGTCCTCGACAAAGGCCGTAAACTCGGCCGACTGTTCGTCGTTTGCGTCACGGGTAACACGAAATACGAATGAGGAGTGCAGGTCGGCAAACACGCCTCTTACCTGGTCTAAGACTGCTGAATCTAACATACTGGATATTTTCTTGATTACTTAAGGATTTTGTATGAAAAAACCTTGCCGACGGGCATCTGGCTGACACCTTATCGGCAAGGTTGGGTTTGCAAATGCCGCCCTCATGTGTGCATGCGCACCAACTGGGCTACGTTACAATTAGATTTTGCCCACAAGGTCGATGCTGGGCTTCAGGGTTTCGCCACCCTTCTTCCACTTGGCAGGACATACTTCGCCGTCGTGAGTGGCCACAAACTGTGCGGCCTCTATCTTGCGAACCAGCTCGTCGGCGTTACGGCCGATGCTGTTGTCTTGTATTTCCGCGATCTTGATCAGTCCCTGGGGGTCTACCAGGAAGGTGCCGCGATAAGCCACGCCCTCGTCTTCCTTGTACACGCCGAAGCCCTCGCTCAGCACTGCCGTGGGGTCGGCCAGCATGGTGTAGTTGATTTTCTTGATGGTGTCAGA
Organism: Bacteroidota bacterium; assembly: GCA_023425865.1. Lineage (GTDB taxonomy): Bacteria > Bacteroidota > Bacteroidia > Bacteroidales > Bacteroidaceae > Prevotella. The sequence continues at coordinate 21,411 of JAFABV010000082.1, forward strand.
GGCATCGTGCCATGCCTTGTGTACGAAGTGGGTGTCGGTGCTTACCGAGAACACCTCTACGCCCATGCCCTTCAGTTGCTCATATTTGTCGGCCAGGTCGCCCAGCTCGGTAGGACATACGAAGGTGAAGTCAGCGGGGTAGAAGAAGAACAAGGCCCACTTGCCTTCAATATCTTTGTTGGAAACGGTCTTGAATGAGCCGTTCTGGAAAGCCTGTACGGTGAACTCGGGAGCATGTGCATTGATAATTGATTCCATGTTTGTAAAGTATTAAGTGATTGATAACTAAAATTCATTTCGTTTTGAGGATTCGGGTGCCAAAGCCGAGGCTTCGTGCCGCGTTTCCTTTGATGCAATGCAAAGGTAGAGATTATATGAAAAATGTACAAACGAAAAAACTTATGGGCCTATTGATAATAACTATCTATGTGCCTTAACAGCCTTGTATACAGTGCTTTCAGGAGGTGTAAGTCAGTGTGCCCCCCGTCCCGATATTCGTTTTACAGGCGGTGAAGAGGCTGTGCGTGTCATGGCAAAGTGCCTCTTGTGGGCTTTCCACGGCGTAATGTTTGCGCCTCTACGCTCTTCTCCCTTTATACTTCGGATAGAAGGATAAAATGGTTTTATATGAAATCATCTGATGGTTCTATATAGAATGATCCGATGGTTCTATATAGAATGATTCGATGGTTCTATATAGAATGATAGGGCGTAGAGATAGCGTAGGCATGGGCCGTGCGCCGTACTTCTCGTGTCTTGACGGCCATATTCCACGGCCACTGTGGTGAGAGGGCCGGTTCTTTTGTCCGCGGCGTCTGCACTGCCACGGCAGAAGCGTGGGATGTGAGGGCCGAGGCTTGGGGCTGCGCAAGGGCGGCAACCGTGCGTGCGACGACGAGGATGCTCGGGTGGGGGGAAGTTTTCGCTCGGATTGGTGAGGTGGAGACCTGTCTGTAGTTACCAGTGACTGAACAACTCGAAGCCAAACTTGATGCCGAAGGTGCGGTTGCCCTGGCCGGTGCTGACAAAGGCGCCGACCGACATCAGGCGGGTGGTGAAGTCGTAGCCGAACTCTACGTAGGGGTGTATGCCCTTGACATCGAGGGCCGAGGCGTAGATGCGCTCCATCTCCATGTAGTGTCCCACCCAGGGAAGCCAGCTCAGCAGCAGCATCGGACTCTCGTAAGTGACATTGGCGCGGACATAGTATTCAGACGTGTTGTAGGTGTCACTGCGCAGCAGTTGGAACTCTCCGCTCCAGTCATCGTTCCATCCACCGGGAATGTTGTTTTCCTGGAAGTTCTCGTAGGTCAGGAAGTAGGCGTCGTGTTCTCTTCGGGTATAGAAGCCCGTGCCGACGCGCATCTGCAACGACTGCAGTTTGTTGATCTGGTGAATGTATTCACCGTTAAGCTCCCACCGTTCGTAGCCGGTATTGGAGTTGAGCATCCCTTTGATGCCGCGATCGTAATCGAGCGTGAAGATGGGGCCTTGCCAGGCCCATGGGCGGTATTCTATCTCGATGAGCGGAGAGAACGAGCGGTAGCTGCTTCGCCACCCAAGGGCGTGAAAGGCGTGGATGTTGACCGCCTGCCGGTGCTGGTACAGGGCGCCCAGCAGGATGCTGAATTTGGGTGAGAGGTCGTAGTTGAAGACCACCCGGGTATCGGTCTGCTTAAACTCATTGAGCAGGTCGAAGTCGGGCAGGTGCATGCCCGTGGTGTCGGGCAGTTCTTGTTCTATGTCGCTGCGCACCGATTTGCTTTTGATGTGGTTGCCGTTGCCGATTTCCACTTTGAGGTATCCGTTGCGGTTTTTGTTGTAATAAAAATAGATGGGCATTCTAAAGTAAAACTGTTTTTGCCGGAACGCGTATCCAGATTTGAAGCGCAGGGAGAACTCCTGGTTGTCGCCGATACGGTATTGGGTGCGGACATCAAACTTGTAGGTGAATCCCCTGTTGTGGCTGTAGCTCATGTAGAAGGGGTTGAGAATGGGGTTCACGCGGATGTAGCCTTGGTTTTGGGTGCCGAATGTGGTTTTCATCCGGTTGAGCATCTTGTCGCCAATGGCATCCCAGAGTATCTCCTTGACCCAGTTGCGCTTTTCGGGCAGGTGGGCGGTGGCCTCGGCCAGCGAGTCGCGCCGTATCTTCTCGCGCAACGCCTGCTCATAGAGCATGCTCTCGGCCGAGTCGAGTTTCTCGGGACGCACGTGGTGCATCTTCTGCATGTCGTCTTCGTGGGTAACGCTGTCGGTAAGCATCTGGGGCAGCCCAAGGTAGCCCAACAGGCGCCCCGACACCTTACTGCCGAGAAAACCAAATCGTGAGTTGAGCTCGCATTTGACGGGCATGAGCGACCAGCTGCCCTCTTCGCCGAGGCGTATGTTGAGGCTGAAGTTCACCATGTCGTACTCGCCATTGATAGAGCACTTTAAGATTCTTCCGCTGTAGTAGTCGACAAAGGCCTCGCCACTGACGAGTTGGGTGTTCTTGCGCTTGGGGGTGAAACTGATGCGGACAGAGCCGTCGAGCATGAACGTGGTGCGATAAGAGTAGAATTTGCGGTTAGACCTATGGAATGGCGACATGATAAAGCCTTCGATGATGGTCTTGTCGTAGACACGGGGCTTCATAAATCTCATCAGCGCGCTCATGGCGGCACGCCGATGGGGCACGGTGGTGACCCGCAGCAGGGGCATCGACTCAGACTGGTGAAGGCTACGGAAGTCGACACGGCTGTAGGTCTCGCCCGTATATTCACGCTGTCCGCTATGCGCTATGGCATAGACGGTGGGCACAAGCAGCAGGGTGGGGTTCTTGCGGTCTACGCGAAACAGAAAACGGCTGTAGGAGTAAGTGTGGGTCCCAGTAATGTCGGTGGTGTCGATGGTAGAAGCATAACGATAGACGCGCTGAAGCAATTGCTTGTCGTAACGACGCCCCTGGGCCAAGGCCGAAGCACACAGCAGGAGCAGTAATGCCAGTATCGTTATGCCTCTACGCATGAGAAAAGCTATTCTAATTCGCTGAGTTCCAACCACCTCATGCTCTTCTCGTCGAGTTCTTCTTGCAGTATGGGCAGTCGTTTGCTCAGGGTGGTAATCTCGTCAACAGAGAGTGTGGCGCCACAGAGGGCGTCGTTGATTTGTTTTTGCTCGGCCTCCAGCTTTTCGATGTCGGCGCTGAGCTGTTCGTATTCGCGCTTCTCCTTGTACGACATCTTGCGCCGGGTGTCGTTGTGATAGTCTTTGCGGGCGGCCTTTCCCTCGTCTGTGTTCTTGCTGTTTGGGGTGCGGGCGGCCTCTTCTTCCTTGCTCTTCATGGTCGACCACTCGCGGTACTGCGTGTAGTTGCCCGGGAAGTCCTTGATGACGCCTTGTCCTTGGAACACCAGCAGATGGTCTACCACCTTGTCCATGAAGTATCGGTCGTGGCTCACCACGATGACACAGCCGGGAAAGTCTTGGAGGTATTCCTCCAACACCTGCAGGGTTTGGATGTCGAGATCGTTGGTAGGCTCGTCGAGCACAAGGAAGTTGGGGTTGCGCATGAGCACGGTACACAGGTAGAGCTTGCGCCGCTCTCCACCGCTGAGCTTGTAGACGTAGTTGTGCTGCTGCTCGGGCGAAAACATGAAATACTGCAGAAACTGCGACGCCGTCATCTTGCGTCCGCCACCCAGGTCGATGTAGTCGGCAATGTCGGTGATGATGTCTATCACCTTCTGCTGCTCGTCAAACTTCAGTCCGTCTTGTGAGAAATAGCCGAAGCGCACCGTTTCACCAATGTCGAACCGTCCGCTGTCGGGGGGCACGATGCCCTGCAGCATCTTGATGAAGGTAGATTTCCCGGTGCCGTTGTTGCCCACGATTCCCATCTTCTCGAAGCGGGCAAAGTTGTAGTAGAAGTCTTTGAGAATGAGTTTCTCGTTGCCCTCGCTGTCGGTGAAGCTCTTGGAGACATACTGGCACTCAAAGATCTTTGAGCCGATGTACACGTTGCTGGCCTTCAGGCGCAGCTGTCGTTCCTCGATGCGCTGTTGTGTCTTGGCCTGCAATTCGTAGAAGGCCTCCTCACGGTAGCGCGCTTTGTGGCCGCGTGCCTGTGGCTGACGTCGCATCCACTCCAGCTCGGTGCGATACAGGTTGTTGGCGCGCTGCATCTCCGCACGCTGGTTATCAATGCGTTCGCGCCGTTTCTCTAAATAGTAACTGTAGTTGCTGCGGTAGGTGTAGATGTGCTCATTGTCGAGTTCGAGAATAAGATTGCAAACCCGGTCGAGGAAATAACGGTCGTGGGTGACCATGAGCAGGGTGAGGGTAGAGCGTGAAAGATAGCCTTCTAACCACACGATCATTTCCAAGTCGAGGTGGTTGGTGGGCTCGTCGAGAATGAGAAAGTCGGGCTCGGTAATCAGTGCGTTGGCCAATGCCACCCGCTTCTGCTGACCGCCGCTGAGTTCGCCCATGGGCTGGTTGAGGTCGTCAATGTGTAGCTGGGTAAGTATTTGCTTGGCTTTGACAATGCGCTCGGGGTCGCCCTCATGATTGAAACAGGCGTCGAGCACGCTCTCCTCGGGGTTGAATTTAGGCGACTGGTCGAGGTAGCCCAAGCGGATATTGTTGCGGAAAATGATCGAGCCGTTGTCGTATCCTTCGTGTCCGGCAAGTATTTCCAGCAGGGTGGTCTTGCCCGTACCGTTCTTGGCGATGAGGGCCACCTTCTGTCCTTCGCCTACAGAGAAACTGATATCTTGGAAAAGAACCTGTGCGCCAAAGGTCTTGGTAAGGTTCTGTACGTCGAGAAATGGAGTCATAGAGAAAATGGAAGCACGGGTATGCTGATGTTTGATAAACAGTAGGTTACCGTGGTTTCTTATGAGTTGTCGTTAATCAGGGAAGCGTTACGCTTCCAGGTCTTTAATGATTTGTCCTATATAGTCGAGCACTTCGTCACGGCCAGTCTTTTTTTCCGCACTGGTAATGAAGTGTGGGGGGAGGGCCTCCCAGGTGTCAAGCAGCGCTTTCATCCATTTGTCTGCATTGGCCTTGGCCTTTACAGGCCCCAGCTTGTCGGCCTTGGTAAAGACGATGGAAAAGGGGATGCCGCTCTGTCCCAGCCAATCGATAAATTCGCGGTCTACCCTTTGCTGGTCGTGGCGCACGTCGATGAGCACAAACACGTTGGCCAACTGCTCACGTTGCAGGATGTAGCCGCGTATCATCTTGTCAAGTTTCTCCACCGTTGACTTGCTGCGCTTGGCATAGCCGTAGCCGGGTAGGTCGACGAGATACCACTGGCCGTTGATGATGAAATGGTTGATGAGGAGGGTCTTGCCCGGTGTGGCCGAGGTCTTGGCTAAGCCTTTGTGGTTGCAAAGCATATTGATGAGGCTCGACTTGCCTACGTTACTGCGCCCTATAAAGGCAAACTCAAGCTTGTTGTCATCGGGGCATTTGCTCACCGTGGGCGAGGAAATGACATATTGCGCTTTCTTGATATCCATAGCGTTACGTTTTACATGCAAAGGTAGTTAAAAATTTGTAGAATCGATTATTATTTCATACCTTTGCGCAAAATTTATTTTTAAGGTATAGAAAGTTAAATATATGGCGAAGAAATTTACCGAACATGACGGTCTCGACTTGACTAAGACCAATGATGAGGTATTAGCAAAATGGGAGAAGAATGATATCTTCCATAAGAGTATAGACGAGCGTGAAGGCTGTCCGGAGTTCATATTTTTTGAAGGTCCTCCTTCGGCAAACGGACACCCCGGTATTCACCACGTACTGGCTCGTGCCATCAAAGATACGTTCAACCGATACAAGACGATGCAGGGTTATCAGGTGTACCGCAAGGCGGGATGGGATACCCATGGACTGCCTGTGGAGTTGGGCGTAGAAAAGGAACTTGGTATTACCAAAAAGGACATTGATAACAAGGAGTCTGAAAAATATATTTCGGTGGAAGAGTACAACCATCGATGCCGTGAGAATGTGATGAAATACACGGCCGAATGGCGCGAGCTCACTGAGAAGATGGGCTATTTTGTCGACCTCGACCATCCTTATATCACTTACGACAACAAATATATTGAGACCCTGTGGTGGCTTCTGAAGCAGCTTTACAACAAGGGTCTGCTTTATAAAGGCTACACCATCCAGCCGTATTCACCCGCTGCCGGTACTGGTTTGTCGAGCCATGAGCTCAACCAGCCCGGGTGCTACCGCGACGTGAAAGATACCACGGTGACGGCGCAGTTCCTCATTACCGATCCGAAGGCCGAATGGACTCGTCACGGCAAACCTTATTTCCTGGCCTGGACCACTACGCCCTGGACGCTTCCTTCGAACACCGCGCTGTGTGTGGGACCGAAGATTGACTATGTCGTGGTAGAGAGCTACAACCCCTACGACGGTTCGCCCATGACGCTGATTATGGCCGAAGCTCGCGTAGCGGCCTACTTGAACCCTGCTCAGGAGTGCAAGGAGGGTGATCTGCTTCCCTTCGACAAGGAGCAAAAGCAGTGCCCTTGGCGCGTGATTGACAGGCTGAAAGGTGCCGATCTTGTGGGGCTGCACTACCGGCAGCTCATGCCTTGGGTGAAGCCTACCGAGAAGATGGGCGCGCTGGCTGCCGACTTCGTCAACCGGTATGCTGAGGCTCATCCCGAGAAGGTGTTTACCGCAGAGACTGGCCGCGACCAGTTTGTGGAGATGTCGTCAGAGGCCTTCCGTGTCATTCCCGGTGATTATGTGACTACAGAAGATGGTACGGGTATCGTGCACATTGCGCCGACCTTTGGTGCCGATGACGCCAAAGTGGCCAAGGATGCCCATATTCCCGGACTTTACCTCATCAACAAAAAGGCGGAGACACGTCCTATGGTTGACCTGCAGGGTAAATATTATGTCATCGACGAACTTGACAATTACTTTGTAGAGAAGTGTGTTGATGTAGCTGCTTACGGTCATCATGCCGGCGACTACGTCAAGAACTCTTATGACCCGAAGTTCAATCCCGGTGGCGTGTGGGACGTGCAGGCGTCTGAGAAGGCCGAAGACCTCAACATCGTCATATGTATGGAGATGAAGCAAGAGGGCAGCGCCTTCAAGATTGAGAAGCACGTACACAGCTATCCGCACTGCTGGCGTACCGATAAGCCCGTGCTCTACTATCCGCTCGACAGCTGGTTTATCCGCGACACGGCGAAGAAGGAGCGCATGATAGAACTCAACAAAACGATCAACTGGCAACCCGAGTCTACGGGTACAGGACGTTTTGGCAACTGGCTGGAGAACCTCAACGACTGGAATCTCTCACGCTCACGCTTCTGGGGTACGCCGCTGCCCATCTGGCGCGACGAAGACCGTCATGAGAAGTGTATAGGCTCAGTGGAGGAACTCTACAACGAGATAGAGAAGGCTGTGGCGGCAGGTGTGATGGAGAGCAACCCGCTCAAGGACAAGGGATTTGTGGTGGGCGACTTCTCACAGGAAAACTACAACAAGATCGACCTGCATCGTCCTTACATCGACTATATCACCCTCGTGAACGATGAGGGCAAGCCCATGCACCGTGAGAGCGACCTCATCGACGTGTGGTTTGACTCTGGCTCTATGCCGTACGCGCAGTTGCACTATCCCTTCGAGGGCGAGATGAACGCCGAACAGCTTAAGGCCACCGGCCTCTCTGAGGAGGTGTACCGTGACCAGCTGGTACACAGCAGCTACGAGGGTACACCCGTGGCGCCTGCTTTCTTCCCCGCCGACTTTATCAATGAGGGCGTAGACCAGACCCGTGGTTGGTTCTTTACCCTGCATGCCATAGCCACCATGATATTCGATTCGGTGTCGTTCAAGAACGTCATCTCTTCGGGTTTGGTGCTCGACGCGAAGGGTAACAAGATGAGTAAGCACGTGGGTAACGTGACTGATCCTTTCGAGATGATTGGCAAATATGGCGCGGACCCCGTGCGTTTCTACATGTTGACCAACAGCGAACCCTGGGATAACCTGAAGTTTGACCCCAATGGCGTGGACGAAAGTCGCCGTAAATTCTTTGGCACCTTATATAATACGTATAGCTTCTTCGCGCTCTACGCCAATGTTGATGGATATGATCCTGCCGTCACATCGCTCAAAGACTCGGTCAAGAGCCTTACTGAGATCGACCGCTGGATACTCTCCAGTCTCAACACCTTGGTGAGGGGGGTAGCCGCTGAACTCGACAACTATGATCCTACACGTGCCGGACGCCTCATCGACAGCTTCGTCAACGATGACCTGAGCAACTGGTATGTGCGTCTCAACCGTAAGCGTTTCTGGGGCAAGGAGATGAGCGACGACAAGTTGGCGGCTTATAACACACTCTACACCTGCCTGGTGACGGTGGCCAAATTACTGGCACCCTTTGCGCCGTTCTTCGCCGATCAGCTTTACAGCGACCTCGGGGGCAGTCTGGAGTCTGTACACCTGGAGCGTTTCCCAGAGGTAGACGAGAGCTTCATCGACAGCGACCTCGAGCAGCGTATGGGCATGGCTCAAAAGATTACCTCCATGGTATTGGCCCTGCGTCGTAAGGTTAATATCAAGGTGCGTCAGCCGTTGCAGCAGATCATGATTCCCGCCGATGACAACCAGCGCCGACATATCGAGGCTGTAAAAGACCTCATTATGAGCGAGGTGAACGTCAAGGACATCACCTTTGCTGACGGTCAGGGCATCTTGGTGAAGAGGGTGAAGTGCAACTTCCGCGTCATGGGTAAGAAGTTTGGCAAGGCCATGAAAGCTGTGGCCGCGCATATGGAATCGCTCTCTCAGGAAGATATCGCTGGGTTGGAGCACAACGGCAGCTACCGTTTCGAGCTCGATGGACAGGAGTTGACCGTTGAGGCCGCCGACGTGGAAATCATCTCTGAAGATATTCCGGGATGGCTCTTCAGCAACGAGGGCAACATTACGGTGGCGCTCGAAGTGGAACTCACCGAGGAATTGCGCCAGGAAGGTATGGCACGAGAGCTGATTAACCGTATCCAGAACCTGCGCAAGGAGAGTGGATTGGCCATTACCGACCGTATCAATGTGACCGTGGCGCCCAATGCTCAGACCGATGCCGCTATCCGTGCCTACGGTGATTACATCAAGTCACAAGTACTTGCCGACGATGTTACAGTAGCCGATAACGATGGCGCTGAGACTGAATTCGACGATTTCAAGTTGAACATCAAGGTTGAGATAAACAGTTAATGCTGAATAGGCCTCGTTTGCCTTCCCGTCGGGAAAGGCAGGCGGGGCCTATTGCTGAAATATCACTTATCCTTTTTATTATGGAGACCAAAGTGCGTTATTCTGATGAAGAGCTCGAAGAGTTCCGTCAGATTATCAATGAAAAGTTGAAAGTTGCCCGTCAAAGCTATAACGACGCCATGCGCCAGCTTTCTAATGCTGACAGCAACACCGATGCTGACACGGCGCCTACCTATAAGGCCGTGGAGGAGGGTACAGACGTTATACAGCGTGAGAACCTCATACAGACGGCCCAACGACAGCAGAAATTCATACAGGGCCTGGAGGCTGCCTTGGTGCGAATCCAGAACAAAACTTACGGTATCGACCGTATTACCGGTGAGCTGATACCGAAGGAGCGCCTGCGCGTCGTTCCTCACGCAACGCTGAGTGTGGCTTCAAAAAATGCACGTAACAAATAACTGATGAAGAAGAGAGAGATAGGCTTGACCGACGGGCGGATGGCATGGCTCATTGTGCTTGCCATATTAGTCATCGACCAGATTATCAAAATAGAGGTGAAGACTACCATGTCGTTGGGTGAGTCGATAACCATCACCAATTGGTTCCACCTTGTTTTTGTAGAAAACCCTGGCATGGCGTATGGCCTCACGATCATCAACAAGCTCTTCCTGAGTTTGCTTCGTCTGGTTGCCATTGCCGCCATAGGCTGGTTTATCTGGCAGTCGGTGCGCCAAAAGTGCCGCACACGTTATGTCGTACTGCTATCAATGGTAGTGGCCGGCGCGGCTGGCAACCTCATCGACTCGATGTTCTACGGTCTTATCTTCAGCGCTTCGTCTCCTTTCTATGTCTCCTATTTTGTGCCTTTTGGTACCGGCTATGCCGATTTCCTCATGGGCAAGGTAGTAGATATGTTCTATTTTCCCATTATCCAGACTACCTGGCCCAGTTGGGTTCCTTTCGTTGGCGGAGAAGAATACATATTTTTTTCACCGGTATTCAATTTTGCCGACGCCTGCATCAGCGTGGGTGTCATCTGTCTGCTCATCTTCTGCCGCAAGGATATGGAGGGCATCGGTGATACGGTGAACATAGGCTTAAAGCGCAAGACACCCGAACAAGTGGCGGCAGAACACGAGGAAAAGAGCAAGAAGGAGCAGGCAGCTAAAGAAGAGAAAGACCGCTCGAAGCAATCAGAAACAAAGTAACAGGAGGGAGAATGACGATGAAAGCTTGGTATCATGGTATCATGGCACTGACCGGAGTCGTCCTGCTGTTGTTGGCGGGATGTAAGCCCTCTGTACCCTCCGAATACATTTCTCCTGATGAACTCGAAGACCTGCTCTACGATTACCATCTGGCAGATGCCATGGCACAGCAGGCTCCCGGCGACTATGCGCAGAACACCATAGCCTACCGAGAGGCGGTACTGAAAAAATATCACGTTACCCAGGCCGACTTTGACAGTTCCATGGTTTATTACATGCGCCACGCCAACGTCCTCCATGGAATCTATGAGAACATTGCCAAGCGGCTCGAAGACGACGTCAAGGCAATGGGCGGTACAGGCGGCGCGATTGCCATTTCGGGCAATAACCTATCGGGTGACACTGCCGACATCTGGCGTGGACCACGTTCTTTGGCACTTCTGCCCGTTGTACCATACAATAGCCATTCTTTTATCTTGAAGGCTGACACCAGCATTCACCGAGGCGACGCATTCCTTCTTTCCTTCCGTTCCGACTTTATCTTCCAAGATGGTTCACGTGATGGCGTGGCCCTGTTGTCCATTGTGTTTGGCAACGACAGCACGGCCTCACAGGTATTGCACCTTTCTTCGCCGCAGCAAACAACGGTAAGCGTTGACGACCGCGACAGCCTTGGCATCAAGGAGGTGAAGGGATTCTTCATGCTCAACAAGAGCCAGTTGGGTGGCGGTTCGTCTACCACCCTCCAGTTGATGAGCATCAGTAACATCAAGCTTTGGCGCATTCATCGCAAGGGCAATACGTCGAAGCCTGTTCAACCCGGGCAGCCCGTCCGGCCAGACCTCCCTGTGCCGTCAGCGCCCGCTCCCCGTCACCGCGACTCAGCCCAGCAGGTGGCGCCAGTCCTCTCGTCTCCTGACGAAAGACAACGCATTTCCAGTGCGCCAGACGGACGTCTGCAAATGCGGAAGCGAGAGATGATGACCCGCTAAGGCAGCGTCATTATCTACATTGGCCTATAGACAATACCAAAAGATTAAAAGATATGTTAGCAGTAAACGAACTTGAAGATCGCCTCATCGACTTAGCTTTTGCAGAGGATATAGGCGACGGAGACCATACCACCTTGTGTTGTATTCCTGAGGACGCCATGGGCAAGAGCAGGCTTCTCATCAAAGAAGACGGTATCTTGGCGGGTGTAGAGGTGGCGCGCCGAGTGTTTGCCCGTTTCGACCCTACGCTGCAGGTAGAGGTATTCATCAACGACGGCACCCCCGTGAAAGTGGGCGACGTGGCCATGGTGGTGAGTGGCAAGACCCGCTCACTGTTGCAGACCGAGCGCCTCATGCTCAATATCATGCAGCGCATGAGTGGCATCGCCACCATGACCCACCGCTATGTGAAACTGTTGGAGGGCACGGGTACCCGTGTGCTCGACACCCGCAAGACGACACCCGGCATGCGTATGCTTGAGAAGCAGGCCGTGAAGATTGGCGGAGGCACTAACCACCGCATTGGACTCTTTGACATGATACTGTTGAAAGACAATCATGTGGACTTTGCCGGAGGTATCGCCGCGGCCATCGACCGCTGCCATGATTACCTCAAGGAGAAAAACCTCGACCTGAAGATTGAGATCGAAGTGCGCAACTTCGACGAGCTGAAGCAGGTGCTCGACAAGGGTGGGGTAGACCGCATCATGCTCGACAACTTCTCTGTTGCTGACACCAAGAAGGCCGTCGACATCATCGACCACCGATACGAGACCGAGTCGTCGGGCGGTATCACCTTTGATACCATTCGCGACTATGCCGAGCAAGGGGTCGACTTTGTCAGTGTTGGCGCCCTCACCCATAGCGTCAAGGGGCTTGACATGAGTTTCAAGGCCGTCGACTGATATGATTATTTACCTAAGAATAGTATTGATGAAAAAACAATTTCTTTTAGCAGCCTTCCTCATGGCCGCTTCCGCGGCCATGGCTTGCACCAACTTTATCGTGGGCAAGAAGGCATCGGCCGATGGTTCGGTCATATGTTCCTATAACGCAGACGACTACGGGCTCTTCATCGGGCTGTGCCATTACCCTGCCGGCAAACATGCCAAGGGGGAGATGCGCGACATCGTCGACTGGGATACGCACAAGTATATCGGTCAGATTCCCGAAGCCCCAGAAACCTATAATGTCATCGGAAACATCAACGAGTACCAGGTGTCTATTGGCGAGACAACTTATGGTGGGCGTGAAGAGATGGTCGACCCCACCGGAGGCATCGACTATGGCTCACTCATCTATCTGGGCTTGCAGCGCTCAAAGACCGCCCGTGAGGCCATTCAGGTGATGACAACCTTGGCACAGACCTATGGCTACTGCTCAGGAGGCGAGACCTTCACCATCTGCGACCCCAACGAGGCGTGGATCATGGAGATGCAGGGCAAGGGCCCGGGTTCCAAAGGAGTGGTGTGGGTGGCACAGCGCATCCCCGACGATGCCATCTGCGCCCATGCCAACCAGAGCCGTATCGGTAAGTTTAACATGAAAGACAAGGCCAATGTGCTCTATGCCAAGGATGTAGTGTCTTTTGCCCGCAGCAAGGGATGGTACACAGGCAAGGATGCCGACTTCAACTGGAAGAACACCTATGCCAAGCCCGACTTCTCAGGCCGTCGCTTCTGCGATGCCCGTGCGTGGTCGTTCTTCAATCGTTTTGCCAAGGGCATGGACCGCTATCTGCCTTGGGCAATGGGCGTAGACAAGGATGCCGAGGATATGCCTCTCTGGGTGTATCCCGACCGCAAACTGTCTGTGCAGGATGTGCAGGCCGCCATGCGCGACCATTATGAGGGCACGCCCTTGGCGCTCGACAGTGCCGATATGGGTGGCGGCATCTGGCAGATGCCTTACCGTCCCACACCGTTGTCGTTTGAGGTCGATGGCAAGAAATACTTCAACGAGCGTCCGGTGAGCACCCAGCAGACCGGTTTCAGCTACGTGGCGCAGTTGCGCTCGTGGCTTCCCCGTCAGGTGGGTGGCGTGTTGTGGTTTGGCAACGACGACGGCAACATGATTGCCTACACGCCCGTCTACTGCGGCAACACCGTTCAGCCACGTCCTTACAACACGCCGGGTGCCGATGGGCTCCATTTCTCTATGGACAACGCTTTCTGGGTGTGCAACTGGGTGAGCAATATGGTCTATCCCCGTTATTCACAGCTCTTCCCCAGCCTCAAGGAGGTGCGCGACTCGCTCGAAGGCAGTTATTTTGCACAGCAGAAGGAGGTGGAAGACAAGGCCGTGGCCCTGTGCCAGACCAATCCTGCCGCTGCCGTAGACTATCTCAACAACTACAGCAGCTTGAAAGCCAATGAGATGCTCAGCCGCTGGCAGCAGTTGGCCACCTATCTCATCGTGAAGTTCAACGACATGACCGTGCGTCCTGAGGAGAACGGCAAGTTCAAGCTCACGCCCGAGGGCATCGGTGCCCGTGTGCAGCGTCCCGGCTATCCTGCCGCCTTCGCCCGCAAGCTGGTCAAGGCCACGGGCTCTAAGTACGAGCAGCCGGCAGAGTAAAACGCCATTTCGGTAAGCGGTACTTCACCGTACCGCTCAACAATCAAGGCACTGCGTCAGCATGAACCATGCTGCGCAGTGCCTTGTCATTAGGTGTTGAGCCTGTCGTCAGTAAGTCGCCGTGGCTCACGCCTCCTCTATCAGCTCCATGGTCATGCTGATGTCAGTCTTGGGGCGGTCGCCGCGCAGCGTGTCGGTGTTCTGTATGCGCTCCACCACGTCGAGCCCTTCGGTCACTTCGCCGAACACGGTGTACTGGTTGTCGAGAAACGGCGTGCCGCCCAGGGTGGTGTAAGCCTGTACCTGCTGTTCGGTGAAGGCCGGCTTGCCCATCTCCCTGCATTGCCGCAGCGCCTTGTCGGCCAGCTGGTCTTGCAGTCGCTGCAGGCCATCGCGGTCGCGGTTGCGGCGCATCTCCATGATTTCTTCCCGGTGCGCCTTGGCGAGAGAGTTGAACACCTGCTGTTGCTGCTGCATCTCCATCTGCCGTTCCATCTGCTTCAGTTCCTGCGCCTTGTAGGTCTTGCCCCATACAATGTAGAACTGGCTGCCGCTGCTCTCACGCTCGGGATTCATCTCGTCGCCGAGTCGTGCCGCGCTCAGTGCGCCACGCTTGTGAAAATATTTGGGGTACACAAATTCAGCGGGCAGGGTATAGCCCGGCCCACCGGTGCCCAACTGCTTTCCCGCGGGGGCGCCGATGCTGTCTGGGTCACCGCCTTGTATCATGAAATCTTTGATTACGCGGTGAAACAGCGTACCCTTGTAGAAGTCCTCACGCACGAGCTTGATGAAATTGTCTCGATGGGCAGGTGTCTCGTCATAGAGTTGGATGACGATGTCGCCCAGGGTAGTTTTGATTCTTACTTTTGTCATATCTTTTGTTAGCTCTATTTTGCTTGCGTCATGCCCCATCCTCCTTGTGCCTCGTGGTTGATGGTCGCGGCGTTGTTATCCCACGCCAAGAAGCTCGATGTCGAAGACGAGCGTCGAGCCGCCGGGAATGCCCGGTTGTGAGAATTTGCCATAGCCTTTGTCGGCCGGGATATACACTTCCCAGCGGTCGCCCACGTGCATCTGCTGCAGGGCGATGATCCATCCGTCGATGAGGTCGCTCAGTCGCATGGCCAACGGCGTGCCGCCCAAGCTGCTGTCAAATTTCTTCCCATTGATGGTGCGCCCCGTGTAGTGTACGGTGACGATGCTGCGCCGGGTGGGCTGCAGGGCGTCTTTGTTTCCCTGCTTGATGACTTTATAATATACGCCGCCGCCGAGAGCCATGATGCCCTCCTCCTTGGCCTTGTCGGCAATCCATTGCAGGTTTTGTTCTATATATGCTCGCTTTGCCATAACTCGGTGTTTGTTTTTGGCTGCAAAAATACGAAAATTTTTCCTGAGTAGCCCTATTTCTCGCTGCCAAACCGCCTCTCACATGCCACGTGTTCGGGCTTACGGCCGTGCCTGCTCGCCTTGGCGGTTTTGTAGTTTTATATAGAATCATCAGATGGTTTTATATAGAACCATCGGATGGTTTTATATAGAATTATCGGATGGTTTTATATTATTGCTGTCCGATAAAACTGGGAAAATCCTATTTCCCATCTGTAACTTGCTGTAAATAAGTCTTGGTCTTTTGATTTTCAAAATTAGGCCCCCTCATCTCTGGGAAAAGGCTTGGTTGATGATT
>JAFABV010000059.1 GCA_023425865.1 Bacteroidota bacterium
GATGCCAAATCGGACATAACTATACACCGTGCACAGGAGCTTACGAAAAGCATGTATGCCATCGGCTATATCCATACGCATTCTAAGCAGGCCGTGGAGAGAATACTTGGAATGGATGAGGAGCAACGTAAACTATATGATTTGGTCAATATGGCTACCCAACCTTGAACCCAAATCGGTCATTAGAGATTAACCCAATACAATTTCTAATGGCTGCCATTAGAAAGTTGAGAATGTAATTTGCTGTTTCACAAGAAGTTTTTAACTTTACCACGCAAATAACAACGTCAATTATGATTGAAGGCTTGAAACTACAATTCACTGACAATGAAATCTCTCCTTGAGGAGGTCTGACATTGCTGTTCAAGATGCTTGAGAAATGTGGCATGAAGGATGCCTTAACAGCGTGTCCTCTACCTAAACAAGGCTCGAACAGAGGTTACTCCCCCGAGCAGTTGATCTATGGACTGTTCGCAGGTGTATGGTGTGGAGCGTCATGTTTTGAACAGCTTGAAATCATTCGCCATGACGGATGCTTGCGCAAGATACTGGGATGGAAGTGCGGTGCCGGCCACAAATCATATATGCGTTATTTCGACAAGTTCTCTCAAGCGGATAATCAGCGTGTGTTCACATATCTGTACAAATGGTTCTTGGGCAAATTATGTTTCGACAATTTCACGCTGGACTTTGACTCAACGGTAGAACAGCGCTGTGGTGAGCAGGAAGGCGCAGCAAAAGGCTACAATCCGAAACGTCCCGGACGACTGTCGCACCATCCTCTGCTGGCTTTTGTGGCCGACCTTCGAATGATTGCCAATTTCTGGCTTCGTCCAGGCAACACATCTGCGTCTACCAATTTTCTCGGTTTCCTTGAAGACACGCTTGATAAGTTGCAAGGCAAGCGTGTCGGTCTCATCCGCATGGACAGCGGTTTTTTTAGTGATCAGATAATGAATGAGTTAGATAAGAAGGAGCTTAACTATATTATTGCATGTCGGTTCAACAACCGCATCAAACATCAGCTTGTTGATGAAAGGAAATGGGTGAATGTGGCCCCCGGAATAGATATTGCCGAAAATACCTATAAAGGGCTCGACTGGGATAGAGAGCGACGAATAGTTATGGTGCGCCAGCATATAGACGAGCGCCCAAAGGCTGCAGGAAAACAAATCCGTCAGATGGAATTGTTTCCTGAAATTGCCGATCTTTCCAACTACAGGTATAGCTGCTTTGTCACGAACATGACACTGCCGATGAAGGTGATTTATGACTCTTATCGTGGACGTGCGGACTCGGAGAACCGTATCAAAGAAATTAAATACGACTTTTCCGTTGACAAGTTTACCGTACACGGATTTTGGGCAAACGAGGCTTGTGCGAATTTTATCATCATGGCATACAATCTCTATTCTTTATTCCGCATTGTCATGACGAACAATCAAAGCCATCCATTCCTAAAAAGTATCAGGTACAAATTGCTTGCCATACCTGGATATATAAGGAAAAGCAAAAACAAAAAGGTGCTCTATTTGGCCAGGTCTATGACGACAAGAAAGGCCTTTAAAGGTATATGGGAAACCATGGATAACCTTGGCTTCCCATACTATGTGTAATTTCTAATGACCGATTTGGGTTGAATTTTGGGTGTCCCAATGGCGAAAACAGGAGAGCGATGGCTTCCTTGCCTTCGCTACTGTTTATATAACGATTCCATTGAGTCTGTGAAATCTTTTTCATAGTTTATGAATAATGTAATTAGTTATTAGGCTTCACCAGTGTAGCAGCCATATCCGCTACACTGGTGAATGTTGTCATGCACGGTTAAACGAAACGGTATACAAGATTCCCTTTCCTCTTTGTGCTTGATTATACAATGGAAGGTCAATATTCCAACCGTGTTTGAAATCGGAAGGGATTATGCTGTCATTGTTGTGTCCAAGCAGTGCCCAACTACTGGCTATTCCGGCATCAGGTCGAATACAGAGTTCCACATCGGAGGCAATTATGCTCATACAACGTTCGTGGTCGATATGCCCCACACCTGAATCTGTTATCTCTGGACTAATTCCGGCTATATTGCTTATGGCTTCCGTCAAGAACTCGTTTCTTTCCTCATTGGGGAAGAAATCTCTCATGATTGGGACGTGTCTGTTATCCCGAGATTCTTGACGGATGTATTCTACCGTTATACCCACAGACGTGATGTTGACATGGAGAGTCATTTTTAATGAGGCTATAAAATGAGCTAGAAGGACACATCCTAAAGGCGTCTTTAGGTATCTGTCAGAGTAGGTGAGCGATACATTTTTGTCTCTCATACCGTCAAATATTTTCTTCCATTGAGGTCTGTTAGTGCTTATCAACTTGTCCAACAGATTGCTGATGTCACAGTTCTCCTTGATACGGGAATCGAACATGATATTGTCATTATCAATCGTCAGCGTTGAGAACAGCACTAACGCATTGATGGGGCAATATTCCAATGGAAGCTGCTGCATGGTAGCAAATACGTCGCCATTGCCCCATGATGTCGACATGGTGACATCGATATTCTCACCAAAGTATACCTTGGATGTACCGTCACTGAATGAAACGGCGAGCAATGGCTTTAGTGGAGCTTGCAAACCGCGTACTTGGTACTCGAAGTCATGCTGGAATAGTGCAGACATCAAAATGGCTCTTGCGGATGTGGAGCATGAAGCCAATTCGATATTCTTTTCCAAGACATACGATACTTCCACTCCTTCCAGTTTGAGCTCTTGCATACGCTTCTCATATGGGAAAACATCAAGTTTCCAGTTATCATAATTGCTGTCAACGAAGACTTTCAATGTATTCACATCATGGTTGCGAGTCAACTGATAGAACTCTGTAGCAAAATCAGTCGTTACGGCAGAGGCATCAGGCACCAAAGCGGTGATTGTCTCTGGAGCAGTTCTGGACATGCGCTCAAGTTCCAACCATGCCAATGCCTTTGGACGGTTCAAGTAGTTGAGGTACCACTGAGATCTTCTGTCAATCAGGCACTTGATGCAAGACCGCTCGCAATCGCAAGTCCTCAAGGCATCATAGGCTTTCTCCAATACCTTATCCTTGTATTCTCGGAATAGAGGAGAGTAACCTGCACCGCCAAGGGCAGTGTCGTAGATGAATATCGAATGACTTGCGTCGTTGTAACCAAAGTCAATCTCTCCATCGTTGACGCCCAACAGCTCGGTGAGTTTGCGGCTTAGGATTACTCCCAACGAGTAGAGTGTCTCAGAGTCGGTAAGGAGCGAATTATCCGCGTTAAAGAACTGAACTTCTACAAAGTCGGTCTGATAGCGACCAACAAGTAGTACATGTCTGCGGATGTGGTTACCATTGCCACCAGGACAAAGCATACCTGTTGACAAATGCTTGTGACCCACTAGTGGATTATCACGACCGTCAATTTCTGTTTCAGAAGCCATTCTTCCACAATAGGGACAGAAGGCAAAACCATACCCACTTCTTGCACGATTGTAGAACAGAATCTCTGATTTCGCAGTAGAGCATCGCACGGTCATCTTAGCAGAAGAAATCTTTTCTTGCCAAGGCTCCATTTCTAAGAGAACAGGCTGAATGAGATTCATGTCACTACGTGCGTTCATCTTACGAGTCGGTTGCGACCCATAGGCAACGCTAAATGCTGCCGGCTCAACAACCTCAGTAAAGCGTTGTTCTGTAGACAACTGCATATTCTTGATACCATGCATCGAATTCTCTTTGCCACACTTGGGGCAATTGTTCATAGCACTTCCGTAATTGATGGTGGTATAGCCACAATGATTGCAGTTCTGCAGAATATATCTCGACGTATTGTCGTCATACATCGTCTTCAGACGAATTCCGGCAGGTTCATAGATCCATTCGTTCTTGACAATCTGCTTGCCGGGAGCATAGGCGGAGATGGCTTGGCTCAGATGCATGGTTGGGGCATTCTGATCATTTTCATTACCTAACAAGCATTGAACGAGACCAGTTGGTATGCCAGCACTTGGCAGGAAAGAATTCTCTGCCAAATAGGTGAGAAGTGATGTCTTAAGGAAATTACCTCTCTGACGCTCTAAATTTCTCAAAGCGGGGGTACCTCCATGTTTCTCGCCTACATCAGCAATTGATTTGTCAAGGCTATCGAGATGTGCCTTATAGACATCATGAACAGAGGCTATGCTTTTCTTGGTTGAGAATACAGCTTCACTCAATGGAATATTGTCCAATGCCGTTCCTCTTACCAATGCTTTATAGGCAGACTCCACCTCGTTTCTTCCACCACCAATGACATTGTCGATATAAGTCAAAAAATTATCGTAGAAGCAAACACCGTCTGGTGAAATGAAGAAGTCTTGCAACTGTGCGGTCACTCGTATTCCGCCTTGTGTTGACACAAAATCTGAAAATACTAATGCATTCACATGACGCTGGATTAGCTGACGGCTCTCCAGCTTCAGCAACGGAGTCTCTGTCACGTGTGTGATAGGATAGTCTGGGTGCTGCCAGGTGTTTGCGCCAATTGGGTTAGGAGCACAGAAGGTAAGAGCCAATGCCTTGGACTCACTTCTACGGCCAGCACGACCGGCACGCTGCAGATAGTTGGCCGACTTCGGTGGCACATTGTTCATCACTACTTCGGTAATACCACCAATATCCACACCCATCTCCATTGTTGTAGAACAAGACAAGATATTCAGATGTCCTTCATTAAACTCTCTCTCATACCTGTCTAGGTCTTCACGGGACTGCTGGGCTGAGTGTTCGGCAGAGATGAAGATAGGTTTCTGGACATAGATTCTCTCGTGCAGATCAGACAAGACACCATGCTCCTTCTGAGATGATAATTTTTCTTCAATCCAGTCACCAACCGTCCTGGCATCGATATCAGATGTCTTGAACGGGAAGTAAGGATAGTCAAACTCTGTTGTTACCTTGAATCGGTCGAAATTGTTTTGACCAATGTAGCCATTCATACGTGGACTGTAGCCACGAAATGTCACATCAACCACCACATTGTCTACAGGACAGAGATAGCCCTTATCCATCAGCTGCAGCTTAACCTTAGAACCCATCAAGTCTAACATATAGCCACTATCATCGGTGTCAACGAGTTCCAGAATATTGGATGTGATGAAACTCCAAGCATTATCCAATAGCTCATTAACTATTGCAACCTTTTGGTCGTCGATACTTTCTGCGTCGTTATAGCCAAGAGCTGCACAGAGCAAGAGCACCAAACGGTCTTGCTTCTCCAGAACCTTGCCACCGACGCTCTTCTTGATGACAGACCATTTGCTAACAGGTTTTCCCTTGACGCTCTTGTCGGAGTTCTTGGGGTAAATCTCTGACATATACGTGTTCTGCGTGACAAAGTTCTTGTATTCGCCAGCAATCATGTAGTGACGGCCACCACGAATGAGATAGTCCAGACAAATCTTCAAGAAGTTTTGCCAGTCTTCATTCTTACAGCCGATGGCAAGCAGACTCTCCGGGCATTTGGCTTTTTTCAAGTCGGGATAGACCAATTTTACGAAGCCCATCGTCTCCAAAGAGTTGGCGCGCTTAGGTATCCAGCCGAATTGATCAATCAGCAAAGCGTTTAGGTAAGCGGTTGTGTTATTCAGCCCCCTACGTCCTCGTGCTTCATTGAGATGCTTGTAGAGCTTTCTGAAGTCGGTGTTGTTTTCCAAAGTTCTGCTGATTTCGCTCCACGACACTTCTGGCGCTGCAGGAATAGGGGTCGTTCCATTCTTCTTTGCCTCCAATTGGGCCAACTGTGTCTGGAGAAACGCAGGGAGAGATTCCTTAGGCTGACTCTTCAGATATTGATACGTCTGCTCCTCTTCTGCAGTCAAGCCAGGAGGCTCAATGTTGTCAAGGCGCATATCTGCCATCTTATGGAAGATGCTTGAGCGAATCCAAGCACGTTCGACATCTTGGTTCAATCCCATGGCGGAACGGGCAGAGCCTTGACGGTTATCCGTAAAGGCAATGTATTTTTTGCCATTGTACAAGATGTCCGCGTCATTCTTGTTGGTGCCTTCTGCATTATCGAGAATGATGGTAGCTAATATACGACCCATCTGAGTAGCACTAACCCTCAGATAATTGAGGTGTCCTACTGAATTGCCACAATGAGGACACAAGTCCTGATTGTTTTCTGTATGTCGCAGCGACTTATAGACGATTTTCTCGTCCGCATCCTCTGGTGCCGGTTCTATCTTATTCTTCTCATGATTGAAGATATGCTTGTCCTCACGAGCATTGTGGCGCAAGCATTTCTCTACGGGTTTCGCAAAGTAGAATGGAGTGTAAGAGGCATCCAAGCGATTGGCATCTTCTCCTTCGCTGAGTGCTTCGCTCTCCACAAGATCTTCGTCACCGTCGAAGAAGATACTGTTGTCAAGGTCAACTGTATTGACATGCATTCTGAATCCTTCAGAAGTACTCGTCTCACCGACAACAATAAGCCCACCACATGAAGGACATGTGGCAACCTCAAGCATTCGTGACTTACACTCAGGACAGTTGGTATTCTGATAGGTCGTCAGACTACCCACACCGAGTCTAATCTTCTTATGATGACTGCATGCCGGATTAACACAAGCATAAACACCATTGAGCGAACGAATAAAGTAATGTATTCTGGAGGGCAACAGTGCAGTGGCACTGCCATCCTGCTTGCTTAATCCATTCACCTTATCGCCTAGTGCGTCTATCACCTCTAGCGACTTTATTCTGTCTTTGCTTATGACAGAGTCCAATGAACTGGCAATGTCGCGAGTAGATAATACGGGGCTTGTGTTCAATTTCTCGCGCAGTCTTCCTATGTCAGAGAAAGTGATACGGGTACCATACTTCGTGTTGATGTTGTCAATAGCTTCCCTTGCGTTGTCAGCGTCAAGTTCTGGAATAACTCGCTTTCCTCCTACGACAACAATGCGGTCTACGGGCTTTCCTGTCAGTTGAGAGACGAAAGTTTTGAGCTTCAGTTCTGTACTGGGGTCCTTTTCATCTCCAATGGTCGCAGATGTTACGGCAAAGTTCACTTGGTCAATGGTCACACCAAAAGCATCCAGCACACGGCGGAGCTGCAAAGATAATTCTGCAGCAGAGGAACCCGTATAGGTGTGTGCCTCGTCAAGCAAGATCCATTTGAGTTTACCCTTTGACTTTTCCAATATTTCTTTGTCTTCCGCACGAACTAACATATAGTTGAGCATGGTGGGATTGGTAAAGAGTACCTGCGGCGGTGTTTGACGAATCTGTGGACGCGTCACTAGCTGTGGGTAGAACTGCGACGTGAAGTTCGAACATCTCCTCGACTTCTCGGTATCACCATTATATATGGCATACGTTATCTTATTAGGAAGAGCATTGCACCAAGCATGGATACGCTTTTGTTGGCTCTTCATCAGCGCATTCAGAGGATAGAGGAAGATGGCTTGGACGCAATCTTTCTCATTCCGGTTGGCAATATCCTGAAGCACAGGTATCATGAAGCACTCTGTCTTACCAGAACCCGTACCTGAGGTTACTACTATTGTCTTGCCCTCGTCAGACAGCATGGTCTTCCAGCTCTTTGTCTGGTGCTTATAAGGACAGCGGTCCAATGGGAAGCGGAGCTCCTCATCAACCTTGTCGCTTCCTAATGCTTCCACAAAAGAGCGGGAGAGGATTTTCAACCTGGTGGCATGCTCTCCAAATGTCTCCTTACTACTTTCCCATGGAAAGATAGACTGGAAGACTGGCTCTGCCATCAGCGGTTCGTCCTTTGCCAAAATCTGTCGCATATAGGCTTGCTCCTTGGCCTTTCCCCTGAACCAGAGGGATACCAACGAGTCTATTAGCGCTTTTTCTGCGGATTGATAGAAATCAGCGTAATTCATACTTATTTTGAGTTGTTATGTATTTTACCGTTTTGAAGAAGATGTCGCTATATGTCTCCTTGAAATACTTTCTGTAGAAGTTGACGATGCGTGCAAACTCCTTATTCTCCCACGAGAAGAGATTGATATGTCTATCCACATCGCAAGTATTCTCAGCTGCACACATGGCCGACTCCAGCATCACTCGGTAGGAAAGATGCAGGTCTTTCGCTCTCTTGTAATAGTCTCCTCTGAGCGTAAACTTGGCAATGGGCAAATCTTCATTGGTGCCTGACAAACCATGTATCTTTGAACAGTAGTCATTGATGTCTGATATTGAGAACGCTTTTCCAGAGCCGATATTGCCCTGCACCAGATAAGCCGCAAACTCAGAAGCGATGTCTGTTGATATTGTTGACGTAAAGATCTCTTGCAGCAATTCAACCAGGGTGGTCAACTTGCCAGACATCATCGGCAACAACGGCTGAGGAACGGCTGCCAACATCTCTTCGATGCAGTTCGACCAGATGTTTGCCGGAACCCAATGGATGGCTATCACCAGCTCTTGCTCGAATCGGTCAACATCCTGTGCCAAGACTTCTTTATACTCATTGAGCCACATGGCAATCACAAACTTTGCCAGCAGCTTAGGCTCACGGGCAATAGACTTTAGACCGTTGTATGTCTGGAAAGGAAGGTTGTAACGGCTGCAGATATCAAATGCCTTGCACACATCTTTCCAGTGTTTGCCAGTCATTACATCCTCCTGACTGAGCGCGTCATACCAGCTATTCGTGATATTCGACGAGCGTGCGGCACGTTCCTGCTTGTCAAAATCGTCTGCCTCCAGATGATAGTACTTCGGAATGATTCTACGTTTTGCTTCCGCACTAGAAAAGATGACAACTTCCTTATGTGCAAAATCCTCAGGGAAGACAAACACATTGTCTGCCTCCTCATCTTTTTCCAGCTTGACGACGAAGAAGTCTTCCGTCGGCAGTTCGTCGCCAACGGGGAAGGCCAACACGTCACCTTGATAGATAAAGTTCTCTGTAGCATCCTCGGTATTATCGATGACGCGGATCTTTCCGTCTTCAATAGTTGACTCCAAGACGAATTTGCGAATAAAGATCTTTGTGTCAGTGACACTGAAGGCAATAGAACTGGAACGGTCAAAACTGTTGGCCCCATAGAGATTGAACATGCGCGTAATCAAGTCGTTGTAGTCTGCGAGAGAAACCAGACCATCGATGACGCTGCTCTTCAGGTGCTTTAGTTTTGTCTCATCTTCTATCCTGTCAGAACGGTAGGAGACATTCGCCTTACGCTTCTTACCGTATCCTCCATGGCTAACAATGCAGAAGTTGGCAAGATTGGCCAGTGATACAATCTTTCCGTCGGGAACAATGTTTCCATGTATGTCTGTAATGGTCACGCCGTCGAACGGAATGGCAACCGACAAGAGCAACACGGGATTCCCTGCACAGTATAATCTGAAATTACAGACCGAAGGACAGACTTTACTGTCAGTGCTCCGGGTAATATGCCATTTGTTGGGAGGCTGATTGGTAATCTCAAGCTCGTCCATACGTTGCATTTCAGGGCGTATGTCGGAACTGCACGAACAGATGATTTCCGTCGAGAAGACGCGTTCGTTGTCTGATGCAAACTGTAAATCGCCTATGGAATAGAACGTCTCAGTAGTGCTGTTACCGTCAGGATATTCCACACGAATATCCACAATGCCGCACGGTATAACACAAGAACTACTCAGATTATACCACTCGGCACTTCCGTCATTCCTAACCTTATATTTAACCTTGTAGTTCTGTATTCTGTTCTTATCCTGGTCATAGACACGAATGGTAGGGACATCAGACAGAAGTTTGAAGTTCGACTTCTCCACCCACGAAATGTAGTTACCAGCAAACTCCGCAATGTATGGTGTAAAGGCGTTGGTCAGCGTCACGCTCTCGTCTGTCTCCGTATTGTTGAGCTCCAGTTCATTGGTAAACTCCTTGCAGCGTAGTTTCTGGTCACAAATCGTGATGGTGTGCGTGTATTCACCGTCCCATGCAGTTGAGAAAACGGCCAGGTTGCTCTCTGTATTTGACGTGGCTGACATGCAGTAGAGATGCTCATCCAACTTTTGGAAAACCTGAGGGTAGTCGAAGTTGGGAGGATAACAGCCTGCGACTGTCAAGAACAGACGGTCGTCATTATCACATCTCACCTTCACCTCGACTACAGGCTCACCTTTCCACACGATGTCCTTGGTCACACCTACCGTGATGCGCGTATAGATGGCGTATAGCACATTGCCATCGTCGTCCCTGACAGATTCCTTACGCACATACTTGCCGACGAGCGTTCCAGCAACAAACACATCAAATGAATAGCAGGTGGAGATGTTTAATCCAGAAATGGAGTCGGAAGAAATATCTTTGACGACATCCATGTTCACGAGGAGATAGCCTTGACGGTTCTCTGTAGTGCTAAGCTTCCAGTGCAGGGTGAGAGGCCGCACTCTTCGCTGCGTCTTGGCGTTTGTGTACTCGGTCTCCAGCGACTTGGTGAGTTCCTTGAGCGAGGCATCAGTATCGTCGTAGGGGAGATATTCCTTGTCGCCCATAATAATGGCATGGGCTATCTGCAAAGACACATCATATATGTTCTCATTCCTGAACGACGGAGCCAGATAAGACGCACTGTTGAACTGCTCTATGATAGAGGTGTCAAGCTCATTCCAGTCATAGTTGATGACTGTCATTTCTCTCACGAGTCCTTTGAGGAATAACGAGAAGGCACCGAAGTTATTTCCCTTGGTGATATAG
Organism: Bacteroidota bacterium; assembly: GCA_023425865.1. Classification (GTDB taxonomy): domain Bacteria; phylum Bacteroidota; class Bacteroidia; order Bacteroidales; family Bacteroidaceae; genus Prevotella. Next base: position 10,721 of record JAFABV010000059.1, read on the forward strand.
CTGATGGGCAGTCCACCTTGGTTCAGCAGTGTGCGGAAATACTGTGTACCCTTCAAAGAGTGCAGAAAGGTGTAACCACGCTTACGCAAGTTTTCCTTGGCTGCGGCAAACAGTTCTTCGCCATGACAACGGTCAAGTCCTATTCCCATGGCGACCTCTTCCTTAGAAGGAATGTTGCCCTTGTAGTCACGTCTCCACCATTCTGCATAGCAAAGAGCCGCTTCTGTTCCGAATTTGTAAAGGTCATGAGTGTGTGCCCGAAGCGTTTGCTTGAGGTACTCATACTCCTCTTTTGAAAGCTTGAGTTTCCAGAAGGGCTTATTCTTCTCTATTCCTTTCATACCTCGAGCGCGTAGTATGCTCTCATAAGCAGAGTGCTCGCAGGAAAAATTGTCAGTGTTCATCGTGTAATGTCTCGTTATAGGTTTCAGTTTTGAACGTCTTCAGCTGCCATACCCATGTGTGCGTTTTCATCGCGATGGATGCGATAACGCATTGGTCTATCTTCGCCAAGGTCGGCAAAGCGCAACGACTTGATGCAGGTGTCGCTGGCGTAGAAGTACATGGTGATGGCCACCTTCAGTGCCACATCCACCTCTTGCTCTGATGCAGTGGGAGAGATGTGGACTTCGGCGTTGCGCCAATTCTTCATCATCTGCAGATAGGTGTAGAGGTTCTGGTATTCGTCTTCCTTATATTGGAGTGACCACAACGGACGGATGGCGTGAGTCACGTCCTTCCATGTCACGTTCTGTCCTTCATACTGTGGCTGCACCTCTCTGCCGTTCATCAGGTAGAAGAGTTTCTTCAGGTATGCCTCAAATTTTGTGGTAGTGTTCCGTAAAATGTGTCTAAGGCGAGTTCACTCAAGCCTGTATACCTCAGATGACGATGCAAAATTAATTGATTTTGGCGAGACTACGGTCTCCCTGCTTTTTATTTGCATTACTCGTTGAATATTTCGCATCTTGTGGGCTGCTCGCCCTCAAACCCCTCGGTGTTTTCAGGTATAGATTATTATGTGAGTTCGTGATAAGAAAATCCTTAAAAAAGTTGGTAATCTCACTAATATTTTGTAACTTTATAGTTGAATATCAACAAATTACAATGATATTAAGTAATGGTTATCAAGTACAAAGTTATAAAAATTTTCTGTATTTTACTGCTGTCGTTTGTTTTAGTGTCAAACGTAGCATTTGCTCAGGATTCCAAGGATGAGTCAAAGAGCAAAACAGTTGAGTTTATGGCAGGTTGTGGTGGCCTTATAAAGAAAGAGTTTTACGACCTACCGAAAGTAAAAGGCGTTGTGAATCAGGTCTTGATTATCACGAACGTACTTACTGGCAAGAAGGTTGGCTGCTTGCGTGTTGAAACCTCTTATTACAATGGGCGTTCATCCGATTCATATATCGGCACGCTCGATTATGAAGAACTTGACGCTTGTGTCAAGTCACTTACTTACATTAAGGATGAACTACTGTTGAGACTCCTAATGTTTACACAGAAGTTGAATACAAGACCTTAGACAACCTCAAACTTGGAGCGTTCTATTCCAAAAGCAAGTGGACGGCATTCATTTACACAAAAGGATATACGTCACGTTCTGCTGAATTTCTTGACTCATCTAACATAGCGACGTTTATTGAAGTAATGAACCAAGCTGAGTCAATGATTGCCGAAAAGACAAAATAGGATTATTAGGAATCAAATAACAACTAAATGGTCATACTCAAATGAAAAAGTATCTATTCTTACTCCTTACCTTTATGGTAACATCATTCGCATTCATATCATGCAGCGATGATATGATGACAATCAGTACAACTCTGCCATTATTGGCACATGGAAGGTTACCGAAGTCAAAACAAGTCAGACCGGAAGCTACATAGCCTGGCCTTTCAAAACAACATATGCCTCATTCAAGTCTGATGGAACATACTGCGGTTCTGGATATTTGGGGAATGGAAGTGGTACCTGGTCTTTTAAGGGCAATACGGTAAACACTTATGTTGGTGGTGAATTATACGCTTCTTATGAGATCATTTCCGTAACATCAACCTCCTCAGAGTTGAAGATGTCGATGGGTGGTGAAGCTATATGGATTAAATGCAAAAAGGAGTAATTATACCTTTCACATAGTTCAAAAGGATGGCAGGGTCAATGACCTTGCCATCTTTTTTTGTCGTAAGGTGAAGATGTGGCCCTGTGGACATACCAAGGATGTCATCTAAACTGTGTCATGCACTGAAACAATAAATTCATCATCGCTCTGTTTATAGAGCATAAAGATTAGTACAATGACACAAGAAGAGTACGCAAAAATGTTGGCTTCCGCCAAAGAGCAATTCAAGGTTGGCAAGCCTTTGTTTGGCAAAGACGGGGCTTTCCACCAAGTATTGGAAGACTTTCTCAACGCCGCATGGAGGGCGAGTTGGAAACCCACCTTGACGCCACCAAGCCGTTAAGCGGTAATCGCCGTAATGGCAAGATGCACAAGCTGCTCCAAACGGAGTATGGCCCCGTAGTGGTTGAGACACCCCGTGACCGTGATGGCAGCTTTGAGCCGGAAACGGTGAGGAAACGCCAGACGATCCTTGCAGCGTCTTTTCTGATAGGTACTGCTACTTCCAGATATGTTTTCATTCTTTACCGATGAGAATTTTCCAAAAGCTGACAGGCAGATAGACGTTTTCAAGATAGGCAGCATCATAAAACATCGGAGCAATCATCTCAGGGGTATATCCGGCTATGCCACAGCCCACAGGTGTTACGAAGAACTTTAGTTCAGGATGTTTCTGCGCATATGTCGTGAACCGTTCTATTGCTTCTCTTGTGCTTTCAATGCCCTCCATCGTCGGCAGCGCATAGGATTGTCCTTGGAGTCCTTCTCCATTGCCCCATTCTGCGCCGAACTTTTCATATGCAACACGGGCAGCACCGCCCATGTGCATACCTTGGATATTACTGCCAAAGACAAACACCTCTTGGGAACCCAACACTCTGACTATTGACGGGGTGATACGGGACGGTAAAGTTCCCGTATTGCCGCCAGTAAGCCAGTATTTCTCTTCTTCTGTATAACTATTTCTGTTCGTCATTTTCTTCAACATTTTCAATTTCAACCACCTCACTCACCTTACGCGCCTCTTCGAACATGGCCTTCATGGTCGGATTCTTGTAGGTCAGTTTACGGATGGTAAGTGCCTCGGCTTTATCGTTTGCCAAACGAAGATTGTCCTCACTGCCAACAAGAGCCTTTCTGACCTTCTCAAGATGGTCAATGGTCTTGTCTATCTCATCGATGGCATTATGGAACTTCTCGCTTGCAAGGCGGAAGTTCTTACCAAACCTATCCTTGAACTCCTCCAGTTGGTTCTCAAAGTTGGTCACATCCACCTCTTTGCTCTGAGCCAGAACGAGCTGCTGCTTATATTCCAGGCTTTTCTTGGAAGTTTGGACAAGCAGATTGATGAACGGAACGAAGAACTGAGGACGGATGACGTACATCTTTGGGTAAAGATGTGACTTGTTGACAATGCCTGTATTATAAAGGTCATTATCAGGTTCAAGCAGACTTACAAGGACTGCGAACTCACAACCTTTCTTCCGACGGTCTTCATCCAGTTTCTTCAAGAAATCTTCATTCTTGTGCTTGGTAGAAGTAGTGTCTGTCTCGTTCTTCATCTCAAACATGATGCTTATATATTCCGTGCCACCCTCCGAGTCGCGGAAGATAAAGTCGCCCTTTGTTCCTTCTGTGGCATAGTTGTCTTTGTCAAAATAAGCATTAGGCATCATCGGACGGATGTACTGTTCAAACTCAATGCTGCAATGCTGCTCCAAAGTCTCGCCGACCATCTTGGTTGACATCTTCGTCTTCAGATCTTTGTAGTAATCCACCTGTTCCTGCATTATGCGCTGCTGTTCCTGATGCTGATTGATGAGGGCGGCTTCATGAATTTGAGCTTCTTTCTTCTCCAGTTCTACGGCAGAGCGCAGAGCGGAAATCTCCGACTCCTTCTTTTGGACGGTCTGCTGTGCCCTCGTTCGTTCCTCCATCACAGCCAGTTGCAGACGGGTGTCATTTTGGGCGATTGTGGAGTTCAGTTGTGCTATCTCCTGGTCTTTCTTTGCCAGAGCCGATGTCAGCTCACTCTTTTTCTGAGCCTCGATGCTCTCCAGTTGACTCTTCAGTTGCTCAATTTCAGCATCCTTAGCACTAAGTTCGAGTTGCTTTTTATTCAACTGTGTCTGGAACGTCTGCTCAGTCTTAGCCGTAGCGAGTTCCTGCTCTGCCTTATGCCGCTCATGCAACTCTGAGATACGGCGTTGAACTTCCGCATCAAACTCCGCGTTCTTCACCTGACTGACGATAGAAGCATAGTCAGCTTCGTCTACCTGGAAAACATTTCCGCACTTGGGACATTTCAGTTCTTTCATGTCTTACCGAATTTTAAATTACCGATTCTTGTTAACTGCGGCAAAGATAGCATCATGCTATGCAGTCTTTCTGCACAGTAAATATTTTTTTCAATTTTAACAGAAACTATCATTACAGTTATCAAGAAACGTCTCAACGCATGCAAATGTACGAATTTTAGCCAAATAATTTGCGTGAACGCTATTTTTTTGGCTGTCAGACATTGTTTTTTTGCGAAGTATGTCCGTGGATGAACGTCGTATGTCTCAATGTCGCTTTATGAGCAAAGATGTACAGATTCTAATTTGTACGGATGCTGCTGGCGAAGGAATAAACCTTCAATTCTGCCGTTTGCTTATAAACTGGGATATACCATGGAATCCAAACCGTCTTGAACAACGTATGGGACGAATACACAGATATGGTCAGAAGTCTGATGTATTAGTCTTTAACATGGTTGCAAGCAACACGCGTGAAGGCCAGGTCCTTAAAAAACTTCTCACGAAGTTAGACATCATCCGAGAACAACTGGGTGATGACCGCATATATGATGTTATTCAAGATGTGCTGAAAGGAGTTTCCCTTGACAGTATCATATCTTCCGTGCTTAATGGACAGGAAAGTGATCTTGACCTTTTCATCGACAAAGATGCAAAAGACCTTGGAGACTTGTTTTCTCAATCTATCAAAAACTATTGCTGTCCGATAAAACCAAAAGCTCGACAGTATGAGGGCAATTAAATAATATTGACACGTTTGCCACAGTAAAAAAAGGGAAGTCCGCTGACTTCCCCAAAGAGTTTGTACTTTTGCGTTGCTAAAACAAAAATGTATAAACTCATGGGCAAAGTTACTACAAATTCAGGAATTCCAGTGTTCGGGGAGATCGTAAAGTTGATAGACAAGCAAGAAGTAGGCAAGGTAGCCGAAAAGCTCAAGGCCAACAGATACACCAAGCGGCTTGACGCTTACCAGCACCTCATCATCATGCTGTATGCCGTTCTGGGACAGTTCAACAGCCTGAGAGACATAGAGCTTGGGTTCTACTCGTCTGCTCAATGCCTGAACCATTTTGGTCTTG
>JAFABV010000061.1 GCA_023425865.1 Bacteroidota bacterium
GTTCCGTTCTATCAAGGTGTGCCGGATGGAAAATCCGTTACATCCGTGCCATCCGTTGTTCAACAAATCCATGTGGAGTGGTGGTTATTGCACGCAGGTTTTTGGGGGTGCACGCAGAGACGCAGAGGATTTGGAGTTACGTATCTTCGACGCAGGAGGGGCGTGCATGGGTAATCATGAGCTTGCCGTTGGGACTTACCTATGTTTTTTTGCCACGCCACCAACATTTATATGTAGAAAACATGCACAAGTGATGGTATTCTGCAATTTTATCGTTACTTTTGCAACTAACTTCCAATTAGGTAGTTATCTTTTGTGTTAATCTCTTAAATTGCTGATAACTGATGAAGAAATTACTCCTCAAGCGCAGAGTGTTGGTGTCCTTGTTGCTCATGATGGGCGTGGCGACCGCTATGGCGCAGCAAATCTCCATTATTCCTAAGCCTGTAAGTGTTGTGCGGCAGTCGGGTGAGTTTGTGCTTTCACCCCAATCGGCCATTGGCTGCCCGTCTGCGCTGGAGCCTGTGGGCACCTACCTTCGTGAGGTGCTGTCACGGTCTACGGGGTATGACCTGCCGCTGACATCTGTCAACAAGAAAACCTCGATAAACCTGCTGATAGCGCCAGAGAAGGTGAAGGGCGAGGAAGGCTATCGGTTGGAAGTGAGCAAGAAGAATATTACGATATACGGTAGCACCGCCGCTGGCGTCTTCTATGGTGTGCAGTCGCTGTTGCAGTTGTTTCCTGCCGAGGTCTATGCCTCTTCGCCCGTGAAGGGCGTGGCATGGAAAGCCCCTGCCGTGACTATCGATGACGCGCCCGACCGTCCGTGGCGTGGCATGATGCTCGACGTGGCACGCTACTTCTACGACAAAGAGTTTGTGATGAAGTTCATCGACATGATGGCCATGTACAAGATGAACACCCTGCAGTTTCATCTCATCGACGACTCGGGATGGCGCTTGGAAATCAAGAAATATCCCCGCCTGACCGAGGTGGGTGCATGGTCGGGCCCCAAGAGCAACCGCTTAGGCGGCTATTATTCGCAGGACGATATTCGTGAGATTGTGGCTTATGCCGCTTCGCGCCATGTCGATGTCATTCCCGAAATCGAGTTCCCCGCGCATATTCTCTCTGCCGTGGTGGCATATCCGTGGTTGTCGTGTACCGGTGAGCAGCACGAGCTTCCCACACAGCATTTCATCAGCCGTGACCTGCTGTGCCCGGGCAAGGCCACGTCTATACAGTTTCTGAAAGATGTCTTGGAAGAGACGGTGTCGCTTTTCCCATCAAAATATATCAATATCGGAGGCGACGAGGCGGTGTACACACGCTGGAAGAGTTGCCCTGACTGTCAGGCCCTGATGAAAAAGGAAGGACTGACCGACGAGTCGCAACTGCAAGGCTATTTAGCGAATGTGGTGACCGATATGATGAAGGCCAAGGGCCGTACCGCCGTGGGTTGGGAAGAAATCATCATGCGCGGCAAGGTCAACAACCCCGTGGTGGCACTGATATGGCACAATGCCGAAGACAGCATCGTTGCCACCCGTACGGGGCATAAGGCGGTGTTGGCGGCGGCCAAGGAGTTGTATCTCGACTTCCCGGAGTATGCCATCCCCGGTGAGGTGCAGGCTGCCACCTGGCTGCCTCCAGTGCCCATCGACAGCTGCTACAACGTACCGCTGAACGATTATTCACCGTCGTCGACCGTCATTGGTGTTCAGGGAAGTTTCTGGACCGACCAGTTTATTCATGGCAACCGCCTGCAGGAACTCTCGCCGCTCGATGAAAACCGGGCAGAACGCTATGCCGAGTACCTGGTGTTCCCACGGTTGCTGGCCATCGCCGAGGTAGGGTGGGACAAGCCCAGCACACGTCATTTCGGTGACTTCTCTGACCGCCTGACCCAGCACTATGCCCGTCTGGACTATAAGGGATGCTTCTATCGCCTGCCGCAGCCACGCATCGTCGATACCACGGTCGACGCGCAGGGACACTATACGTTCACGTTAGCGCCATCGGTTCCGGGTACACGAATCCTCTATACTACCAATGGCGAATATCCCAACCGCCATTCCAAGGAGTATACGGGTCCTGTGACGGTGGAGCGCAAGAGCGATTTCCATGCCATTACCTATCAACGTCCTGGCCGCTACTCGCTTCCCGTCTACTTTGCGCCCGACTACTCGGCCTATAAGCAGTATGGTACGTTTGTGAGCGAATGGAGCCCGCTGCAAGTGCCGTTGAAGCAGGGAGCCATGCGTGTTGAACTGACCGGAAAGTTGCGTGGCAATGGCACCTATACCGTTACCTATGTGGCCACCAAAGGGTCTAATGGCCTGCAGGCAGGCAACCTGAAGTTGATGAAGCGTGACGAGATGATGGCCGAGGTACAGGGCAATCAGGCATTGGAACCCGCTACGGGCAAGGTGAGCTACACCTTTACCTTAGATGCCTTTGAGGCAGGAACGCCCTTCTACCTCGACCTGACGGCTGTAGGTATGGGAGGCAACGACTGTTCGGGATTGGTGTTCATCAAGAAACATTAGTCTCTACGCCTCCCCCGCTTGGCTAAGACGCATGCCAAAAGGGGTGGGGAGGTGTGTGCCACCGACCCCACAACCAAGTATCTACACCCGTTGTACCCCTCTTTAGCCCAGCATGGCGCAGCCTTACCGCAAGAAGGCGATAAGGATGTGCCATACGGCGACGAGGTGGCATAAGGTGCCCGCGAGGACGAAGAAGTGGAACACGGTGTGCATATACCGACGCTTATGCAGGCTGTAGAAGAGGGCACCGGTGATGTAGGCCACCCCTTCGGCAACAATCCATAGCACCGTGGCGGTTCCCACGGCGTCGAGTAAGGGCTTGAAGGCAACAAGAATGCTCAGCCCCATTCCTACATAGCAGATGGTTTCAAGGTTGTTGTGCGACTTGAGTTTCTGGAACGAGACGATGGTACCGGCGATGGCACAGAGCCAGATAAAGACAAACAGTGTCCAGCCCCAGTATCCTTGCTGGCGTAAGGCGATGAGCGTGATGGGCGAATACGACCCGGCAATGTGCCAGTAGATGGCCGCATGGTCCCATTTGCGCAGCTTTTCTTTCCAGCCGCTGAGGGCGCTGGTGGCATGGTAGGTGGTACTTGCCACGTACGAACTGAGCATGCCGAAGAGATAGAGCGCTAATCCCCATGTGGCCCATACGTCACGACGCTCGGCGCACCACGACAGAAATAGCGCGCCAATGCCCACGCCTATCACGATGCCGGCGGCATGGCTCCAGGAGTTCCATAGCTCTTCGCGGTAGGTAAAGAATATGCGGTGGCGCATGGCCCTGATGGCGCTGCTTCGGTGGAGCCTAACTTGAGAGTCGTTTTTGGTCATGATATGTGTCTGTGGCGGTTGGCTTATGAGGGTGCTCTGTACAAAGCTACGAATAAAAATGGCACGCGGCGGCCTGTTTTCTGAGTTTTTTTCCTAACTTTGCCAAATCTTCGTTTTTCGGGCGAAGACAGGCCTTTTGTCCTGAGAGTTATATGAACAATACAAATCGCACATATTCGTTGAAGTGGGTATGGGTCTGCATGGCCGTCGCTTGGGTTGGGCTGACGGTTTCGTGCAGCAGTTCTAAGTTTATCCCCGACAAGGAATATATGTTGGAGTCGGTAGAACTCAAAAGCGACCAAAAGGGACTGAACCTGTCGTTGTTAGAGCCTTATATCCGGCAAAAGGCCAACTCAAAATGGTTTTCGCTGTTCAAGATTCCCTTGGGCACTTATGCGATGTCGGGGCGCGACACCACGAAATGGATCAACCGGACGTTGCAGCGTATTGGTGAAAAGCCTGTGCTCTACGATACCTTGCAGGCCCGTCTCTCGCAAGACGACTTGCGCAAGGCTTTGCAGAATCAGGGATATATGCACGCCAAGGTTGATGTAGACACACGCGTCAAGGGCAAAAAACTGTGGGCCATCTATACCCTACATCCCGGTGAGCCTTATCGGATCAACCATGTGACGTACGATATACGCGACGAACAGGTGCGACAGGTGCTGGAGAACTACCGTAAGACCATGGCACTTAAGAAGAATGCGCCTGCGATAGGCCTGAAGTCGGGCGACCAGTTTACGGTGGCTCGCTTGGACGAAGAGCGAAGGCGCATTACCGAGGTGTTGATGGATTCTGGCTATTACAGGTTTCATAAAGACTTTATACAGTATGTGGCAGACTCTGCCTCTAACAGCAAGGACATCAACATCACGCTGCGCCTGCTGAAATACCGGGCGGAGAGCAACGCCCCCGAAACCCTGCATCCACGGTATAATATAGGTACGGTGACCTTTCACGGTGAAGCCGGCAACGCCATCAACCTGCGCAAGCGGGTGTTGGAAAACAATACCGCCATCAGGAGCGGATTGCCTTTCAGCGCGACAGATTTACAGAAGACTTATAACAACTTCGGCAAGATGCAGGCTGTGCGCTATACCAACATCACCTTCCGCGAACGCCCCGACACGTCGCTGCTCGATGCCGATATCCAGATTAGTACCAACAAGCCGTCGACCATCTCTTTCCAGCCCGAAGGTACCAACCGCGCGGGTGACTTGGGCGCGGCATTGTCGCTGACCTACGAAAACCGCAACCTGTTTCGTGGGTCGGAGTCGTGGAGCATCAAACTCAGGGGCGCCTTCGAGGCAATCACGGGCCTGGAAGGTTATCGCGACGACAATTATGAAGAGTATAGCATCGAGACCAAGTTCTCGCTGCCTCGTTTTGTGGCACCCTTCCTCTCACAAGATTTCAAGCGTCGCAGCAATGCCTCGTCGGAATGGACCTTGGCTTGGGACTTGCAAAACCGGCCAGAGTTTCACCGGCGAGTCTTTTCCACCGCCTGGCGATACCGATGGGCCAATCCGGCCCGGCACACCACTTATCGTTTTGATGTGCTCGACCTCGACTACGTCTACATGCCGTGGATCAGCGAGACCTTCAAGCACGATTATTTAGACAGTGTGTCTAACCGCAATGCCATCCTCAGGTACAACTATGAGGACCTGTTTATCATGAAGATGGGATTTGGCATTACCTACAGTCATAGCAATAACGCCATAAGGGCCAACATCGAGACGGCGGGCAACCTGCTCAACGGTATTGCCAAATTGTCAGGATTCAAGAAGAACGAGACCGGGCAATACACGCTGCTGAATATTGCCTTCGCGCAGTATGTGAAGTTTGACTTCGACTATACGCACCTCTTTCATTTCGACACCCACAACACCTTGGTGCTCCATGGCGCCTTTGGCATTGCGTGGCCCTATGGCAACAGCGCGGTGTTACCCTTCGAGAAACGGTATTTCTCAGGTGGCGCTAATAGCATGCGCGGATGGAGTGTCAGGGAGTTGGGACCCGGAAAATATCGGGGAACTGACGGGCGCATCGACTTCATCAACCAGACGGGTGATATGAAACTCGACCTCAATGCCGAATACCGCACGTATCTCTTCTGGAAACTCAATGGCGCCTTGTTTATCGACGCGGGTAATATCTGGACACTGCGCGACTACGCTGACCAGATAGGCGGACAGTTTAAGTTTAATGAGTTTTATAAGCAAATAGCGGTGAACTACGGTTTGGGCTTACGCCTAAACTTCGATTACTTTATTCTCCGCTTCGACATGGGCATGAAAGCCGTGAACCCCGCCTACGACACGCAAAAGGAACATTGGCCTATCTTCCATCCCAAGTTCAGTCGCGACTTCTCCTTCCACTTTGCTGTGGGAATGCCGTTCTGATTCGTCGTCCACCTTTGGCCCGGTGTCCCCCCGGGGCATACCATCCGGCTGTGCCCAGCCTCAGTGGGGCATCATGTTTGGCGAATGTTCTCGCGTGTCCTGCCTCTGAGAGGCTTCTTGCCCCAAGGAGGATGGGCGGCCTGCCGAAATATGCTCTACGAGGCGGGACTGTAACCCTGCCTCCGTTTCTTCTTATGCCGCTGGGTGGCGCTCGCGACGAGTGCTCCTCGGCGCAAAGCAAACTCCTATATCTCTGCGCCCCTGCGTGAAAAAATAAGTCGGACAGCGTAGAATACCCGCCTCTGCGTGCCTAAAAAACTGCTCCTGATTTGTAATTAGATCAGCTCGTAAATCTCTGATGGTGTCTTCCGCTTAAGCACTTCAAGCTTGAAGTCGGCGCCTGGGGCGCTGCCGGCGATGATGCCATGAGCTTGCAGTATCTGCTTGACGGTTTTTTCCGCCAAGTCAGGATGGTTGTTTTCGTTGCTCAGGTGGCAGAGCCACACGTGGCGAAGGCTTGGCGTGGCATAGGTGGCCAACGCCTGTCCGCACTCTTGATTGCTCATGTGTCCGAGCGGGCCACTGATGCGCGTCTTGAGATGGGCAGGGTAGGGACCATGTTCCAGCATTTCGGTCTCATAGTCGGCTTCGATGACCAGGTAATTGGCCTTGCTGATATAGCCGGTGATGTCGGGCGTAAGATGCCCGATGTCGGTCATGAGCACGAAGGTCATACCCTCGTGCTCGATGCAATAGCCCACGTTGTCAGAGCTGTCGTGTGGCACCTCAAACGGAGTGATCTTGATGTCATCGAGCATAAACGGCTCATCTTTGGCAATGACCTTAACGCGGTCAGCGGGCACCTTATACCGCACCGACCAGTTGGCTTCTATGCCTCGATGAACCTTTTCGGTGGTATAGACGGGCAGACCATATTCCATAGAAACGCTCCCCACCGACCGCACGTGGTCGGCATGGTCGTGTGTCACGAGGATATATTTGATATCGCTCATGTGAAGTCCGTAGTTCTTGAAATATTTTTTCAGCACTCGCAACCCCACCCCGACATCAATGAGTATACCGCCCTTTTCGGTGTAGAGGTAGCTGCAATTGCCGCTACTTCCACTACCGAATGATATGTAATGTAGCATGTGAGATTAATTTAGATGTGCAGACGCGTCATGATTTCCTGAACGATTTCAGCCATTTCAGTGGTCTCTTGATCAAGGCCTTGATGCCGCTTTCCTGAGTTGTTGCCGTTGCGGGCTTTGCCGCTGCCGTTTTCTCAGTATAGCCACTGTCGCTGTTCTGCCATTGCTTGCGAGGTTTGTTGCCTTTATTGGGTTTGCGCTTGTTGCGGTTATTGGGGTTGCCGTTGCGCTGGTCGGTACGCTCCTGCCTGCCCTCACCTTGTTTCGGTGTTGCCTGAGCGTCTTTCTGTCCTTCCGTGTGCCGTGTATTGTTGTCGCGCCGTTTGTCCTGACGTTCACGGTTTTGCTGTTTCGCGTCCTTTCGGTCGTTATCCTTTCGTTCGTTGTTGCGGCGCTCGTTGTTGCGCGGTTGCTGCTCCTTGCGCTGTTCGTTGGGCGCGGCCTGCGTGTCGCCTTGGGTAGCGGGTTTGCCTTCCTGCTGCCTGTTGGGCTGCTGCGGTCTCTCCTGGGCCTCAGCCTTGGGTCCACGTCGGGCACGGTCGTGCTGCTTCGACTTCTTGTGCGCCGTAGTGTCGCGGTCGTTGCGGCGCCGGTTTTTGGCCGATGTCTTACCCGGGCGCTTGGAAGTGGAATATTCCGGTCCCTCGCCACATTCGGCTGGCAGCGGGTTCTTGGTGATGTCTTTTTCGAGGAATTTCTCTATCTGATGGAAGGCAAACATGTCGTCCTCGTTCACAAAGGTATAGGCCACGCCGTCGCGGTCGGCACGTGCTGTACGGCCAATGCGGTGTACATAGTCTTCGGCGTCGTGCGGCACGTCATAGTTGATGACCATGGCAATATCGTCGATGTCGATGCCTCGGGCCACGATATCGGTGGCCACCAGCACGTCGATCTGCCCGCTCTTGAACTTAAACATCACCTCGTCGCGCTGAGCTTGGTCGAGGTCAGAGTGCATCTCGTCGCTGTTGATCTTCAGCCGCGTCAGTGCCTGGTTGATGTGCTTCACCTTTTGTTTCGAGCCGGAGAAGATGATGACACGCTTCAGGTCGCCCGCCTTGAAGATATCCTTGATGATATCCACCTTTTGGGTTTCATAGCAGATATACGCGCTCTGCTTGATTTTTTCGGCAGGCTTGCTCACCGCGAGCTTGATGGTCACGGGGTCTTTGAGCAGCTTCTGCGCCATCTTCTCAATTTCTTTGGGCATGGTGGCCGAGAACATGATGGTCTGGCACGTGTTGGGAAGTTTGGACGCAATCTTCATGATGTCATCCGAGAAACCCATGTCGAGCATACGGTCGGCCTCGTCGAGCACAAAGAAGCTCACCTTGCTCAGGTCTACGTTGCCTAAGCTGATATGCGAAATCAGTCGGCCGGGCGTGGCGATGATCACGTCAGCCCCGAGTCTCATGCTCTTAAGTTCCTGGTCATAGCGGTTGCCATCGTTGCCGCCATATACGGCTACGCTCGACACGCCGTCGATGTAATACGAGAATCCCTGCATGGCCTGGTCTATCTGCTGTGCCAGCTCGCGGGTGGGCGACATGATGACGCAGTTCACCGCGTCAGAGGGGTAGCCTCCGTCGTCGAGCTTTGAGAGGATGGGGAGCAGGTAGGCAGCGGTCTTGCCGGTGCCCGTCTGCGCCACGCCAAGCATGTCGCGACCATCCAATATGGCGGGTATACAGTTTTCCTGAACAGGTGTGCAATCATCGAAGCGCATATCGTAAAGTGCATCCAGGATGTCGTTGTTCAAATCTAAATCTTCAAATTTCATGTTCTGTTGTTGTGTCTTAATGTGTTTGACGGAGCGGCCCCGCGGGGCAGGTCCTCATTTAGTTGGGCGCGTATCGATAGCATACGAATGCTATGACCGCAAAAATAAAGTTGGGTACCCATGCCGCCAACATGGGTGGGAAGTCGGCGTTGATGGCAAACGTCGAGGAGATGGTCTGCAGCATGATGTAGCCGAAGCTCAGTGCCAGACCGATGCCCAAGTACAGCCCCATGCCCCCCTTGCGTTTTCGGGCCGAGAGCGAGGCGCCGATGATCGTCAGGATGAACGAGGCAAACGAGGCCGCGATGCGCTTGTGGTATTCCACCTGATACTGCACCACGTTGCCCGAGCCGCGGTTGATCTGCTTGGTAATGTAGTCTCTCAATTCGGGCGAAGTGAGAGTTTCCTGCTGTCCTTTGGAGTACACCAGGTCCATGGGCTCCATCTGGATCAGCGTGTCCAATTGGTTTCCGCTGGTAATCTGCTCGCGCAGTCCCTTCAGCTTCCTGTTTTTCCAGTTGGTCAGGCGCCAGTGGTACTTCGAGTCTGAGACCGTGTCATATCTCACCTCCATGGCGGTGAGGTGCGATACAAGTTTTTTGTTCTCAAACTTATCAAGGCTAAAGCCGTACCCTCGTTTCTGGTCGTTGTCGTAATGCTGAATGTAAGCAATGACGCCCGGCTCTACCTGCAGCTGTACATTCTCGGCGGTGGTAATCTTCTTCTTGTTCTTATACATCGACTCGAAGTTCTGCCTGATGACATTGCCGTGGGGAATGACATAGGCCGAGAGCGTGTACGACAGTCCGGAGATGAGGATACACGAGATCATGTAAGGCCTGAGCAGTCGCTTGAACGATACGCCCGTCGCCAGCATGGCAATGATTTCGGAGTTGCCCGCTAACTTCGACGTGAAGTAGATCACGGCAATGAAGACGAACAGCGCGCTGAAGAGGTTGGCGAAGTAGGGGATGAAGTTGGCATAATAGTCGAAGATGATGGCACGCATGGGCGCATGATACTGCGCGAACTTGGCGAGGTTCTCATTGAAGTCGAACACGATGGAGATCGAGATAATGAGCATGATCGAGAAGAGGTATGTGCCGATGAACTTCTGGATGATATACCAGTCGAGTCGTTTGATGTACCTCAGTGGGTTGAGTATGCCCAATATGCCCAACCTGCGTGCCGCCCATTTCATCACGCGCTGCAACAAGAGCGTATGCCCCTTCACCCATGCCAACGAGCGATGAAGCCACACCGGATGCTTGTCGAGCCAGCGCAGTGCGTGATAGCGCTTGCGGTGCTTTCTGAGTTTGCTAAAGCTTTTCATTGCCAATACTTTACGACGGCCCTGCCTTGAGGGCTTACACCCTTCGGCCGAGCTGGTCGATGACAGATGCCTTCCATGTAACGAAATCTCCTTGCTCAATGTGCTGGCGTGCGTCGGTGACGAGTCGCAGGTAGAATGCCAGGTTATGGATGCTGGCAATCTGCATGGCCAGCAGTTCCTGCGCCTTGAAGAGATGGTGCAGGTAGGCCTTGGTGTAGAAACGGTCTACCTCGCAGCCGTCGGGGTCGATGGGCGAGAAGTCGGTCTCCCACTTCTTGTTCCTCATGTTCATGGTGCCTTCGTAGCTGAAGAGCATGGCGTTGCGCCCGTTTCGGGTGGGCATCACGCAGTCGAACATATCCACGCCACGCTCGATGGCCTCGAGTATGTTTTGGGGCGTGCCCACTCCCATGAGATAGCGGGGCTTGTCTTTGGGCAAGATGGCGTTCACCACCTCGATCATCTCATACATCACCTCGGTGGGCTCGCCAACGGCCAGACCGCCGATGGCATTGCCGTCGGCCCCCTTGTCGGCCACAAATTTGGCAGCCTCAGTCCGCAGGTCTTTGTACGTACAGCCCTGCACGATGGGGAACAGGCTCTGCCGGTAGCCGTACAGCGGTTGCGTTTCGTCGAATCGCTTGATGCAGCGATCCAACCATCGCTGGGTCATGGCCAGCGACTGCTTGGCGTACTGGTAGTCGCTTTGTCCGGGCGGACACTCATCGAAAGCCATCATGATGTCGGCGCCGATGACACGCTCGGTGTCCATCACATTCTCAGGCGTGAAGATGTGCTTCGAGCCGTCGATATGCGACCTGAACTCGCAGCCCTCTTCCCTGAGCTTGCGGATGCCGGTGAGTGAGAATACCTGAAAGCCTCCGCTGTCAGTGAGGATGGGCCGGTCCCAGCCGTTGAAGCGGTGCAGGCCGCCGGCCGCCTGGAGCACGTCGAGCCCCGGGCGGAGGTACAGGTGGTAGGTGTTGCCGAGTATGATTTGGGCCTTGACCTGCTCTTTGAGTTCGCTGACGTGTAGGCCTTTTACGCTACCGCAGGTACCCACCGGCATGAAGATCGGGGTCTTGATCTGCCCGTGGTCTGTGGTGATGATGCCTGCGCGCGCGTCGCTGCCCGGGTCGGTATGTTGTAATTCAAATGTCATTACTGGTCGTTTGGGTGATGGGTGTTAAGCTACCGTATTCACTTCCTTGCTTTCCTCGTGAATCTTGAGGTCCAGCGGATGGTCTACGATCTCGTCGGTCAACGCGAAGTCCCATACGTCCTGCACGTTTTCCACATAATGGAACTCCACGCCGCTGCGATACTTCTCGGGTATCTCCTCAATGTCCTTTTGGTTGTCTTTGCACATCAGTATGTCGGTAATGCCGGCTCGTTTGGCGGCCAGTATCTTCTCTTTGATGCCGCCCACGGGCAATACCTTGCCGCGCAGCGTGATTTCGCCGGTCATGGCCGTATTCTTGCGCACCTTGCGCTGGGTGACGGCCGAGGCGATGGAGGTGGCAATGGTGATACCCGCTGACGGACCATCCTTGGGCGTGGCGCCCTCGGGCACGTGTATGTGTATGTCCCAATTGTCAAACAGGCGGTAGTCTATGCCCAAGCTGTCGCTGTGGGCCTTGACATACTGCAGGGCGATGACGGCGCTTTCCTTCATCACGTCACCCAGGTTACCCGTCAGGGTGAGCTTGCCAGCCTTGCTCTTCGACAGCGAGGTCTCGATAAAGAGTATCTCTCCGCCCACGCTGGTCCATGCCAGTCCGGTCACCACGCCGGCATAGGCGTTGCCTTGGTAGATGTCGCGGTAGAAGGGGGGCTTGCCCAGCAGGTCTTCTATCTCGGCGGGGGTAATGTTCGTTGTCTCCAAGTCGCTGTCGAGTGCCTTGCGGAAAGCCATCTTGCGCAGGGCCTTGTTGATTTGCTTCTCCAGCTGGCGAACACCACTCTCACGGGTGTACGACTCGATGATCTTCTCAAGGGCGGCTTTGCCAAACTTGATTTTGGGCGTGTGCGTATCAAGACCCGTGTTGGCCAGTTCGCGCGGCACCAAGTGGCGTTTGGCTATCTCCACCTTTTCTTCGGTGATATATCCTGACACCTCAATGAGCTCCATACGGTCGAGCAGAGGCCGGGGGATGGTGTTGAGGTCGTTGGCCGTGGCAATAAACAGCACCTTCGACAGGTCGTAGTCCACGTCGAGGAAGTTGTCGTGGAAGGCATTGTTCTGCTCGGGGTCGAGCACCTCAAGCAGCGCCGACGAGGGGTCGCCGTTGATGGTGTTCTGTGTCACCTTGTCGATCTCGTCGAGAATGAAGACCGGGTTTGACGACCCCGCCTTCTGAATGTTTTTGATGATACGGCCGGGCATGGCACCCACGTAGGTGCGGCGGTGGCCGCGTATCTCACTTTCGTCGTGCAAACCGCCGAGCGACATTCTCACATACTTGCGCTTCATGCCGTCGGCAATGCTCTTGCCTAACGAGGTCTTGCCCACGCCCGGAGGGCCATAGAGGCAGATGATGGGCGACTTCAGGTCGCCGCGCAACTGCAGCACGGCCAGGTACTCCAGGATGCGCTCCTTCACTTTCTCCATGCCGTAGTGGTCGCGGTCGAGTATTTTCTGGGCGCGCTTCAGGTCGAGGTTGTCGGTGGTGTACTCGTTCCAGGGCAGCGCCACCATCTGCTGCAGATAGTTGAGCTGCACGCTGTATTCAGGTCCCTGCGGGTTGAGTATGTCGAGCTTGTCGAGTTCTTTGTAGAACACGGTGGCAATCTCTTCCGACCACTTCTTGTCCTTGGCCTTGTCTTCCAGCTCGGCGCGCTCGGGCGAGCGCTCGCCGCCGTTGAGCTCGGCCTTAATGTTCTTCATCTGCTGCTGCAGAAAGTATTCGCGCTGCTGCTCGTCGAGGTCTTCGCGGGTCTTCTCGTGGATGGCGTTTTTCAGCTGCTGGAGCTGAATCTCGCGGTTCTCACACTTCAGCAGGTCTATGATGCGGTCTTTGACAGCGTCTTTGCGCAGCATGCCGATCTTGTCCTTCACCGAGAATGGCAGGTTGGTACACACAAAGTTGGTGAGCATGATGTCATTGCTCATGTTCTTCACCGTCATCAGCATGTCGTCAGGTATGTCTTCGCTTTTCCTGATCAGCTCCTCCGTCGTGCTGCGCAGGTCTTCCGACAATGTGGCAAACTCGCGGTCCTTCTCGTCGGGCAGCTCTTCCGGGCGCGGCGTTACGATGCCCTTGTGGTAAGGCTTCACGGCCGTCATCTTCTCCAGGGCGCATTTGCCCTGCGCCTGAAATATGGCAGTCACGGTGTCGGGGGTGGGCATCTCAATGACGCGCACCAAGTGGGCATATACGCCTATCTCATAGAGGTCGCCCGTGCTGGGTGTGTCGATGTCAGAGTTCTTCTGGCAAAATATGGCGCATATATTGTCGGTGGAAGATTTGCCGAGTCGCTTGACCAGATTCATGCTTGCCTTGCGCCCAATCAGTATCGGGACGAGCACGCCGGGGAAGAGAACCATGTTGCGGGTAGCGAGGATAGGCACCTCGGCGGGTGCCTCTGTTTGGAACAATGCTTTGATGTCGCCATCAAAGTCGGCAATCATCTGGATAGAACTACTTGGTTTCTTATTCATTATTTTATCCTAAAACAAGCCCTTGAGAGGCTATGGATTTCTATTTTAATTTGCAAAGTTACACAAAAACTTGCAGACCGATTAATATAAACTTTATAAAAAATGTTGGAATTGAGGCCGTAAGGCAATAATGCGACATGTTTTTCGTTAAAAACACCGATGAGCGACAGTTTCACCTTCCGGCGGTTTAAGATTTACCAAGACCGTTGTGCCATGAAAGTGGGCACCGACGGCGTTTTGATAGGGGCATGGGCACGTGGCGGGCACCATGTTCTCGATATCGGTTGTGGCACCGGTCTCATCGCCTTGATGATGGCGCAGCGCTATCCCGAGGCCGTGGTCGATGGGGTGGAGATACAGCCCGATGCCGCCCGTCAGGCCGCTGAAAACGTGGCCGCTTCCGATTTCTCGCGGCGCGTGCATGTCCATGCCGTCGCGTTGCAGCAGTTTGTGCCCTCGCGGCGTTACGATGCCATTGTATCAAACCCTCCTTTTTTCTTACACAGCCTCAAGAATCCCGACGCCTCGCGGACCATGGCGCGCCATGCCGACAGTTTGACCTTCACCGACATCTTCCGCTTTGCCGCCCAGTGGCTTGAGCCGCACGGCGAGTTGAGCATTGTGTTGCCCGCCGAGGTGCTCGACGCGGTGGTGGCAGACGCCTATCTGTCGGGCTTCTGCTTGTCGCGAAAGGTGTTGGTCAAGACCACCCTCCGCAAACCCTATCGTCGCTGTCTGCTCGCCTTTGTCAAGGCACGCGAGGGCGCTATGCAAACCGCCGAGCACCATCTTCAGGAACCCGACGGCAGTCGCAGCGCATGGTATGAAAACCTTACGAAAGATTTTTACGTCAAATAATCCTGTCGCCCCGTTGCCCCATTAGCGTAGAGTCGCCCTCGCCACGGCGTCCTTCCCATCTGCCCTCACCCTCGTCCTTGCGCCCTGCATCCGCCTTCGTTTTGCGTCCTCTCCTGCGTCTTGCTGCACCCTCTCCTACGTTTTTCCGTACCCTTCTCAGCGTTTTTCCGTACCCTTCTTTACGTTTTGTCATGCCCCTTTCTACGTCTTTCTGCGCCCTCCACAACGTTATTCCGCGTCTATTTCATCGTGCAGACAAAATAACTTGGGCAAAACCTTCGCATGGTTCTGTATAAAATCATCCGATGGTTCTGTATAAAATCATCCGATGGTTCTATATAAAATCATCCGATGGTTCTATATAAAATCATCACACCCTATTGGCGTTCTCATTCTCCCAAAGCGTGGTTGCCTCGGCACATGAACACCGTCTCATTAAGCAAAAGCTGGGGATTATGCAGATGGCGAACCGGAAGAAGAGGCAACTCACAAGAAATGCTTGTTGTTTAGGCAGGAGGGCAAGCGGCCATTGTTCCACGCATCAGATTATGCAAACCCAATACTCAGTTCTCACTGCGTACTTTTTTCTTATAAGCTTGTCTGTCTGGCCTATCGCAATATCCGCAAGAAATGGACCATACCGCTGGCAAACTGGGGACTGAGATGGACGAGATACGTTCACTCAACAAGGATCAACGATACTTCAACGGCACGTTCGAGCAGACGAGACACTTTGGCGATTGGAAACCTGCTGACTGACCGCTGAAAGGCGACACATAGGAATGGCTTACCGTGCCGAAGCTCCTAATACATGGAAGTTTCGGCACGTGTCATTAGCCAACCCTTGTCTGTTTGCCTGAGATGAGTTCCGCTCTCCACAGGCCATGTGTGCTTGCCACAACCACACACGGCTGCGAGCAACTGCGTCCGGCTGATGACCACAGCCTCGCTGTCGGAAAGCTGCTCAAAAAACAATGCGGTCTATGTCGGCACGGCAGTAATTGAGCGTTCTGCCAGTAATAGCTTTCAGGTAGTAGGCCTTAGACTGGTGTGTACCCGTCATGTGTACGGCGACAAAATCGTCGCTTAGCAGCTTTGCCAGAGACGCAGTGTCCTTGGCTATCATAAACTCGTGCTGCCTTTTCAGGAGATTGGTTATCTCCCTCTTGCTTCTTCCTTCTCCATATTCATGTTATTTTGGCTCTGTCCGCAAGCCGTTGTAATCATTCCCACCGCTAAGAAGAGCATGACTGTAACCTTGTTTCTCATGACCGTTAAGTATCACTTAACCTCGTTTGCGGTTCTCCACATAAAGTCGGAGACACGCTTCTTGATGAGCCAGCGGCCATTCTGCTTGACGTACTCGTCACGGTAGCGCACGCCGCTCTGATTATTCATAAGTCGACCGGTTTGGTCCTTGCCGATGAGCGTCACAAAACAGTAGGAGATACCCGAAGCCTCGTCACCATTGACCGTGAGCGTCTGCTGTCCGTTAAGGTGATATACTGCCGAGAACAGGGACAGGTACTGTGCACATGCGTCGCCAATCTGTTTTCTTCCTTTCAGGTCGGAGACCACCTTGCCGTTTTCCATGCTTATCATCTCAGCATCCTCTGTGAAGAGCAACTGCTGCTCGTCGGTGTTCTTGTAGTCGGCAAGGACGGAGAATGTGTCAACAAGGTTCCGCAGTGCGAGGCGGTCTTCTATCTGGTTCATTACTTGTGCATTGGTAGAGGTGACGGCTGCCAGCACGAAAGCTATGACTAATAATGCTTTTTTCATCGTTTCTGTGTTATTATTATTCTAATTTACTTATTGAAAACGCTGCTGTCTGTTCCGGTATTCCGTCGGTGTCATTCCAAGAACCTTGCGGCAGTAGCGGGTGAAGTGGTTGGGCGACGAGAAGTCCATGTCGTAGGCGATGTCCTGAATGGTAAGGCGCGGGTTGTCTAAAAGCGACACAAGCTCGAAGCCGGCATAGTAGTTTATCCACTGCAATGCGGACACGTTGGTAACTTTATTGCTCACTTGCGACAGGTATTTGGGCGTGATGCAAAGCTGGTCGGCATAGAACGCCACGTCGCGCCGCTTGCGGCAATGCTCCTGAACGAGACTGCAAAAGCGGAGGAAGATTTGCGAGGAGTTGGCTAAGCCGACCTCACTCGCGACTCGGCCATCCAAGCGAGCTTGATGGCTCTCGCTGCTCGTTCGGTTGTCGTCAGCCCGCATTTCCTCCATCTGGCTTGAATATGCCACCCACATATCGTACAGGAACATTCTCATCTGGTTGCCAAGCAACTCTATCTTGAACATCTCGTTGTCGGCATCCAAACGCTGACAGAACTGCAAGAAGTCATTCCTGATGATTCGCAGGCTCTCTCCATGCAGATGAAAAGACGGGTGCTGGCGTATGAAGAGAAATCCGCGTGTCGCCCATGTCATCTCGGGATTGTAATGGGTGAGAAACTGCGGCGAGGCAAGCAGCACGTCGGCATCGAAGCCACGGCTGTAGCTCACGTTCTGTATCGTGTTCGACATCTGCCAGATGACAAGGTCGTTCTTACCGGCCTTGAAACTGTCCTTGCCATCGGAGAAAGTCATGGTTCCACTGTTTACGAGTATATGCACGTGATAGTCTTGGCGGAACTCATCAGGCAAATTCCCGTCTATTAGTGTGTTGAATAATATGCAAGAGGTGTTGTCCATATCAACGGTAAAAATAGAATTAAAATGCGAGACGGCAAGACATCCGTTGACTATTTTATGTAGCTTATTATCCGAATATGATGACAACTGAGCCCGCTATCATGATGACGGAGCCGAGGAGTTTCTTGCGGATGTGCCGCTCATGGAAGAGCTTGTAGCCAAAGCCGATTGTCACGAGCGTGGATAGCTGGAACAGAGCGAGAGCATAGCCGACATTCATGTACTTGAACACGTAATTGGTGGTCAGCTGCGTGATTCCCACAGACAAAGCCAGAAATATATAGTAACGCCAATCCCTCGAGGTGTTGCCGTGCATTTCATTGAGAACGGGGATACGAAGAACAATCAGCGACAGCAGGGCGAATACCATGCCCGAACAGCTCCAGACGACCAGACATGTGGTTGTGTCGCTCATAAGGATTATCTTTTTCAGGAACACTCCCTCGATGGCAGTGAGAATCATAGCCCAGATGCGATAACGTATCTCTTTGTTGCGGAGCAGACGCCAAGAGAAACCCTCGTCGGTAGTGTCGAAAACGAAATAGCTGCCGCCCACTATAAGGCACATTCCCAGCAGTCCGTATGCCGATGGCAACTCGCCCAACACAACAATGCCTGTTAGCAGTCCGACAATGCTCTTGTAGCTGTTGATAGGGCCAAGCACTGACAGGTCGCCTCCCTTAAGGGCAAGCACGAGGAAGCCATTGCCCAGACCGCCGCACAAGCCTGCCAACGCCGCATATCCCCAGAAAGCCGGTGGGAAAGAAAACCAGTCGATACGCCAGCCGTAAAGAGCCAGACAGACAGCGGCTATCATCACGTAAGAGGTAAAATTGACCACCAGAGGATGATGGCCGCCGCGGTCTGTCAGTTCCTTCTGCAAGACATTGCTGACGGGATTGCCCAAGACCCTGAGCAAGACAGCTATGTAAACGAATATCATCATCAGTCGGCCGGTTTCCAGCTGCCGAGCATCTGCTCCTGCTCTTTCAGCCCAAGGGTGAAGAATCGCTTGCCGGTGTCAAGCTTGGCAATCTCTGTCATTTCATCGTCCGTAAGTGAGAAGTCGAAGATGTCGAAGTTGCTTTGCATATGGGCGGGATTGGTGGTCTTCGGGAAGATGATGTTGCCTTCTTGTATCTGCCAGCGTAGTATGACCTGCACGTTGGTCTTGCCATATTTCCCGGCAAGGCGTGTGAAGACGGGCTCGTTGATAAGTCCCTTGTCACCGTGCCCGATAGGATACCAGCTCTCAATGGCTGTACCATACTTCCGGATGCGTTCCTTCAACTGGTGTTGGGCGTAGTAAGGGTGGCACTCCACCTGCAGGACAGCGGGTTTGATGTTCACCGCCTCACAGATTTCCTCCAGGCGCGAGCTCTCGAAGTTGGAGATGCCGATGGAGCGCACCTTGCCCTCCTTTACTGCCTTTTCCATGTCGCGCCATGCGCCGAGATAGTCGCCGAACTGCTGGTGCAGCAGGAGCAGGTCGATGTAGTCGGTGTCAAGCCGCTGGAGCATCTTGTCGATGCCAGCCATCGTCTTGCTTTCGCCGTACTCCGACGGCCACAGTTTCGTTGTTATCCAAATTTCCTCACGTGGTATGCCGCTCTTTTTAACAGCCGCCCCCACTCCGCGCTCGTTCTGATAGGCGTGTGCGGTGTCGATGTGTCGGTAGCCAATCTTAAAGGCTTCTGTGCAGGCTTTCTCAGTGGCGGGATCGCCGGTCACCATATATACTCCGAGTCCCAGTTGCGGAATCTTGTTTCCGTCGTTCAATGTTACGTATTCCATCGTAGTGTATATTGTATAGTGTAAAATGAGAAATGAAAAATGAATAAATGGTGCAGATACTTAAAGTGTACGGATGACTTTGGCAGGGTTGCCCGCTACAACAGTGTTTGGCTCTACATCGTGAGTGACCACAGCACCGGAGCCTACCACCGCGTTCTCGCCGATTGTAATTCCCGGCAGGATGACCGCCGCACCGCCAATCCATGCGTTCTTGCAGATGTGGATGGGCTTGCAGCGCAGCACCATGCGGTTGTCAAGGTCGTGGTTGTCGGTGAACATCTTCACGCATGGGCCTACCATCACGTTGTCGTCGATGGTGATGCCGCCAGCCGACATCATTGTCAGGCTGTGGTTGATAAACACACCCTTGCCAATCTTAACTTGGTTGCCAAAGTCAATCATGAACGGCGGCGTAATGTGGCTGCCCTCACCCATAGGATCAGTGAACAGCTCGTTTGTCCAGTTGTTGGTGCCGTCACGAAACTGTGTCAGCCCGTTGATACGTGCGCAGAGGTGTGTCGACCGCTGCATCTCCTTAATAGCCTCCTGATATTCAGGCTGTGCCATGTCAACGTCCTCGCCGAAGCGAAGTTTCTCAAAAATGTCATTCATCTTTCTTGTCCTTTTAATAGTTTATGTTTTCTGGTGCAAAGTTAAGGAGATTCTACTGTTGGGTTAGGACATAAAAGAAAGATGAATTGTCACATTTTTCCTCAAAAAACAAACAATGACGCTAACGACCTACAAGTCCATTTCCATTTGTATGTCGCAACGGGCATAGTCGGTGTGCTCGATGGGAATCTCGTGGAAGCCGTACTTGCCGTACAGATGGACGGCAGCGGCGCAACGACGGTTGCTCTCAAGGAACAAGTGGTGTGCGCCAAGCTCACAAGCCTTGTCGATGCAGCGGGCAATGAGTTTCTTGCCTATGCCCTTGCCCTGGATGTCGGGATTGACGGCGAACTTCACCAATTCGTAGTCGTACTTCGGGTTCTTGCTCTTCATCATGGCAAAGGAGCCGACAGGCACACCGTCCAGCTCCGCCATGAAGATGTATCCGCCCTTGTTGATGATGTTCTCCATCGGGTGGTCTATCTCGTACAGGTCGGCATCCTCGACAACAAATAGGTCGCGAATCCAACGCTCGTTCAGTTCCTTGAACGCCTGATGATGACGTTTGTCATCATAGTCCACTATCTTTACTTCGTCTTTCATTCCTTAATTGTTTTTTTTATTTGTGATGTCCCAACATCTTCTCCATCCAGATAACGTCGTACCACTTACCGAACTTGTAACCACTCTTGTGAAAATGGGCACATCGGGTAAACCCCATAGACTCATGAAAATGTATGCTGTCGAGAGGGAGGTACTCGTCAGCCTTTTCCATAAAGGTGATGCACGCGTTCATGTTAAGGATGCCCTGTGCCTTAAGCATTTCCTCCAACTTGCCATAGAGCTGACGGCCAAGCCCACGATGGCGCACGCTCATGTCAAGATAAATGGCAGTCTCTACGCTCCATTGGTAAGCGGCACGCTCGCTGAACTGATGGGCGTAAGCGAAACCTACGATACTGCCATCTTCCTCGCCGACAATGTACGGATAGCCTTTACTTATGGTTATTATTCTGTTTCGGAAATCTTCCAGAGTCGGAACATCATACTCGAATGTTATTGCCGTCTGCTCAACATACGGAGCATAGATGTCGAGTAGGGCTTGGGCATCATTGGCAGTTGCTTTCCTTATTAACATAGACGATATCTAATATTTTACTGGTAATTCCTTATCCTTACTTCAGTGCCGCTTCCTTTCAGTTGTCTGGCGGTCCGCCGTTGTCCGCTTGTTTATCCATAAAGAACTTCTTGTACTCATGTTCAAAATTGGGCGTGAACACACCCTTGCCGATGTTGTCGGCTATCTCCTGCGATGTCCAGAAACGTCCGCCGCTGAGTTCGTCCTTGCTCGGACGGACTGCTCCGTTATAAACACACTGATGTACATAGACGAGTTCCCTCTCCCTCTTACTCTCAAAGACGTAATGGCCGAGACTAATGGGCGTGAAGTTGGTGATGCCAAGTTCCTCTCTGACTTCACGCTGCAATGCCTGTTCAACGTTTTCACCGAGGTCAATGTGACCGCCTACCGCAGTGTCCCACTTGTCGGGCTGTATGTCCTTCCATGCAGGGCGATGCTGGAGATACAGTTCCCCCTTGCTGTTGAACACGTGCAGATGGACGACGGGATGCAGTATCTTGCTGCCGTCATGGGCATTGTCACGTGTCACTGAGCCGAGGATATTGCCGTCCTCATCCACTATCGGGAACATTTCTTCTGGATTGTCTCTCATATTGTTTCTATTTTGTTGGTGATACAAGAGTTTTTACCATCTTTTCCGTTGACTTTCGGTCCATACATACTTCCTCAAAGAAAGCGTACAGTAAGCACAGGAACATCACCCATGCCACAGTACCAGTGGAAGCAATATCGCTGACACTGACTGCTACCCCGAATACGACGAAAGGAGCAGCCAACGTGATAAGACTTCTTCCTATGGACTTGCCCACTACGAAAGGTATCATCTTTCTTCTCAACAACAGAATTGCAACTAACCCACCGATGACAGGACTAATGCCTATTATCAGATCCCATACCCTCTGGTGTGATGAGTCACTGGTCAACAATGGAGTACATACTGTCCTAATCATCACTGCAACGGCAAAGAACAGCGGTATGCTCCACGTCTTCTTTTTCCTGAATACTCTTATGAGACTCAATTGTGTTACTTTTTAATGATAACCTTGTAAAACAAATGCAAACTTACATAAAATTTTTCTATTGCTGTCCGATAAAACCAAAAGATCGACAGTATGATGGCAATTAAATCATATTGACACGGTTGCTACAAAAAAATGGGAAGTCCGCTGACTTCCCCAAAGAGTTTGTACTTTTGCGTTGCTAAAACAAAAATGTATAAACTCATGGGCAAAGTTACTACAAATCCAGGAATTCCAGTGTTTGGGGAGATAGTAAAGTTGATAGACAAACAAGAAGTAAGCAAGGTAGCCGAAAAGCTTAAGGCCAACAGATACACTAAGCGGCTTGACGCTTACCAGCACCTCATCATCATGCTGTATGCCGTTCTGGGACAGTTCAACAGCCTGAGAGACATAGAGCTTGGGTTCTACTCGTCTGCTCAATGCCTGAACCATTTTGGTCTTG
>JAFABV010000052.1 GCA_023425865.1 Bacteroidota bacterium
TCGGGAATGGAAACAACCTGCGTCACATAATCCAGCACGCGTTCCGCATCCGCCAAAGATTCTCCGCAATGGGTGCAATAGCTGGGAATGTCATCGATTACCACGTCCGGTGTGGAAGAACAAGACAACTTGTGCCCCTCATGTCCGTTTTGTCCTCCCGCCTTCTTGCCGCTTGGCTTACGGAGGGTCCTCGTCCGCCTGACAATCTCATCCTTCATACGCTCCTTGCTTGGCGGTGTGCTGCTGTTGTTAGAGTTCTTGTCAGGATTTTCATACTTGGACAAGCGTTCCAGCAACTTCTCGATTTCTTTGTCTTTCTTTCGGATTTGGAGATTCAGGGCATCTATATTACGGTTCAATTTGACAATCTCGGCATACTGCTGATTGATGGTTTCCCGCATCAGCCGCATCTCTTCCGTCATGTCTTGCAATACTTTCGATATGTCCGTAACTTACTCTTTCACAGGTATAAAGGTAAGAAAATTATCTCAAATACACAAGAAAAACAAGCGATTTGTGATAGCCTTTTATAAGATTTTTGAAGAGAAAGTATTGAATGGTCACTACCGCTGAATAGTTACTTATGCTCTTTTTGCCTTGCATACCACGACTTTCGTACATCTTAATGCCTGTTTCACTCCCACTTCTCAGATAAAAGCCGTAACTTTGCCATCATTCACCAAGTAGCAAGATCACAGAGATGGCAAAAGACAAGACGATGTATGTATGCAGCAACTGCGGGTATGAGTCGGCCAAATGGTTAGGCAAATGTCCGTCGTGCGGTGAGTGGGAATCGTTCAAGGAGTTTAAGGTGGCCAAAGATACTGGCTCCAGCGCGGCCAAGAATGCGGCCCTGTCGCTACGTCATGGTGCCGCGCAGCCCCTGCACCTGAGTTCTTCCAACCGTCCGGTTCGCCTGCACGAGATCTCGGCAAAAGACGAGCCGCGCATCGACACCCACGACGGCGAGCTCAATCGTGTGTTAGAAGGCGGCATTGTGCCGGGCAGCCTCATCCTCCTTGGTGGAGAACCGGGCATTGGCAAGTCTACGCTCACGCTGCAAACCATACTGCACATGACCGACCGGCGCATACTGTATGTCAGCGGTGAGGAGAGCGCCCACCAGATCAAGATGCGCGCCGAACGTATCAGCAGTCAGGCTGCCGACTCCATCTTCATCCTCTGCGAGACGTCACTCGAACATATCTTTGGACATATCGAAGAGGTGCGCCCAGAACTGGTCATCATCGATTCGATACAGACCATCGCCACCGAGTCGGTCGACTCCTCGCCCGGCAGCGTCACGCAGGTGCGCGAGTGTGCCGCCGCCTTGCTCCGCTTCGCCAAGACCAGCGGGGTGTCGGTGATTCTCATCGGGCATATCAATAAGGAGGGCACACTGGCAGGCCCCAAGATCCTGGAGCACATCGTAGACACTGTCATCCAGTTTGAGGGCGACCAGCACTACATGTACCGCATCTTGCGAAGCATTAAAAACCGCTTTGGCAGCACCTCCGAGTTAGGCATCTACGAGATGCAGCAGGGTGGCCTGAGGCAAGTGTCCAATCCCTCTGAACTGTTGCTCACCGAGGACCACGACGGACTGTCGGGCGTTGCCATCAGCAGTGCCATCGAGGGCGTACGGCCTTTCCTCGTCGAGACCCAGGCCCTGGTGTCGTCCGCAGCCTATGGCACACCGCAACGGTCGGCTACAGGCTTTGACCAGCGACGCCTCAACATGCTGTTGGCCGTATTGGAAAAACGAGTAGGATTCAAGCTCATGCAGAAAGATGTATTCCTCAATATTGCCGGTGGACTGCGTGTCACCGACATGGCCATGGACCTGAGCGTCATTGCTGCCGTGCTTTCGAGCAATGTCGACACCCCCATTGAGGCCGGCTGGTGCATGTGCGGCGAGGTTGGCCTCAGCGGCGAGGTGCGCCCGGTAAGTCGCGTAGAGCAGCGCATTGCCGAGGCCGAGAAACTGGGATTCACCCACCTCATCCTCCCCTCCTACAACCTCAAAGGCATCGATGCCCACAAATACCAGATAGAGTTACACCCCGTGAGGAAGGTGGAAGAGGCTTTGAGAGCACTGTTCGGATAATCAGGATAACACATCAACACTTACGAATAATGAAAGATTCAGTCATCGTTGTCAGCGGAGGAGTAGACTCCATCACCATGCTGTACGAGTATCAAGAGCGCATAGCCTTAGGCGTGTCGTTCGATTATGGCAGTAACCATAACGCACGGGAACTGCCATTGGCCCAAATGCACTGCCAGCGCTTGGGCATCCCCCACCTCATCATCCCCTTAGACTTCATGCCCAAATACTTCAAGTCGAGCTTGCTGCAGGGGGCCGACGCCATTCCGGAAGGCAACTATGACGAAGCAAACATGCTCTCGACCGTGGTTCCCTTCCGCAACGGCATCATGCTCAGCATTGCCGCGGGTATCGCCGAAAGCAACGGACTGCGGTATGTGATGCTGGCCAACCATGCCGGCGACCATACCATCTACCCCGACTGCCGCCCACAGTTTGTTGATGCCATGTCGGCCGCTATCGAGGCTGGCACCTACGAAGGCATCAAGGTGCACGCGCCTTACACCCGCATCACCAAGACCGACATCGTGCGCCACGGCGCTGCCTTGGGCATCGACTACAGCGAGACCTGGAGCTGCTACAAAGGTGGCGACAAGCACTGCGGTAAGTGTGGCACCTGCCGCGAACGCATTGAAGCCTTCCGCGAGGCTGGAGTCGAAGACCATACGGTGTACGAGGACCATAACCCATAACGCCACAACACACGGCAGCGATGGCATGCAGGCTGCCATGCCCTTGCTTGCCTCACGTGTGTCAACGCTTTTGGCGGGCGTAAGAAAAAAGGAATGGACACAACCCCAAATGGGTAGCGTCCATTCCTTTTATCATTTTTTCGTCCTTAACCCTGTAACTCAGAGTTAGCCATTTGTGCCCTCTCCCAGCACATCGACCTCTTCGAGCCGCAAGGGGAATTTGGCCTGGTAGTACTCCAAGAAGAGGCGGAGGAGCGTGCTGGTGGCTATCGCCAAGTTGATGTCACGGCCATAATCCTCGGTCAACTTATGCGTCATGACCTCGTCGCCATTGCCCCACGCCAACCAAATGGTGCCCACGGGGATAGCCTCTGTGCCACCGGTGGGGCCAGCCGTACCCGTCACCGCAAGGGCATAGTCACAGTCGAGGGTCTTGCAAGCGCCAATGACCATCTGGCGCGCCACCTCCTCGCTCACGGCAGTCTGCGTCTCAAGCACCTCATGCGATACGCTGAGCAGCCGTTCCTTCACCTCGTTGGTGTAAGAAATGATGCCCCCCTTGAAGTAGTTGGAGGCACCGGGAGTAGAGATGATGGCTTCTGCCACACGACCGCCCGTGCAACTCTCGGCCACGCCCAGGCTGTGATGATTATGATAGAGCGCGTCCTGAATGGAGCGGCTGAGTGTCTTGCTTTCAAATTCCATGGGTAAACGTATTATTGAAATGTGACTTTAGAGAAGGCAGGGACATTGATGTCACAGAACTGCTTGTCCAAATACTTGTTGTAACCGACAATACCTATCATGGCGGCATTGTCAGTGGTATAGCTGAACTTAGGGATATAGATGGTCCACCCATACTTCTCGGCATGCTCACGGAATGCGTTGCGCAGTCCGTTGTTGGCCGACACCCCACCAGCCACAGCCACATGCTTGATGCCGGTCTCCTTGACGGCCAGTCGCAGCTTCTTCATCAAGATGTCTACAATGGTATGCTCCAAGCTGGCGGCCAGGTCTACCTTGTGGTTCTCTATGAAGTCAGGGTCTTCGGCCACCCAGTCGCGCAGATTGTAGAGGAACGAGGTCTTCAGGCCAGAGAACGAGTAGTCCATGCCCGGTATATTGGGCTCCGCAAACTTATAAGCCAACGGATTGCCCTGACGTGCCAGTTTGTCGATGATAGGTCCACCGGGATAGCCCAGTCCCATCACCTTCGAGCATTTGTCGATGGCCTCGCCGGCGGCGTCGTCGATGGTCTGCCCCAACACTTCCATGTCGTTGTAGGCATTGACCTTCACAATCTGTGAGTTACCCCCCGACACCAGCAGACAGATGAAGGGGAACGGCGGTATCTGGTTGTTCTCACCGTCCTCACGTATGAAGTGCGCCATGACATGCCCCTGCAGGTGGTTGACCTCGATGAGTGGAATCTCTAAGCTACGGGCAAATCCTTTGGCAAAGCTCACGCCCACAAGCAGAGAGCCCATGAGGCCCGGCCCACGGGTGAAGGCGATGGCCGACAGCTGTTCTTTGGTAACGCCGGCGCGCTTCAAGGCCTGGTCTACCACGGGCACCACGTTCTGCTGGTGCGCCCTACTGGCCAACTCGGGCACCACGCCACCGTAGGCCTTGTGTACATCTTGTGACGCCGTGACATTGCTCAGCAGCACATCATTGCGGAGCACGGCTGCCGACGTGTCGTCGCAGCTGCTCTCTATAGCCAAAATATAAACATCTTCTTGCATATGTTCTTCTCCTTAATTATATTATACCACTGCAACCATCACTCCGAGAGGATCTCCACACCCGTCTCGGTCATCAGGAAGGTATGCTCCCACTGAGCCGAAGGCAACTCGTCACCCGTGATAACCTCCCATCCATAGGGGTCGTCCTCGTCGATAAACACCTTCCAGGTTCCCATGTTGATCATAGGTTCGATGGTGAACACCATACCCGGCACAAGCAGCATGCCCGTGCCCTTATGGCCATAGTGAACGATGTCGGGCTCCTCGTGCATCTCAAGTCCCACGCCGTGCCCACAAAGGTCGCGCACCACACCATAATGGTACTTCTCGGCGTGCTTCTGTATGGCATGGCCAATGTCGCCTATAAAGCAATAAGGCTTGGCGGCCTCTTGCCCCACCTTGAGGCACTCGCGGGCCACGCGTACCAGCTGCTCCTTCTCGGGCGTGGTCTTGTCGCCAATGATAAACATGCGCGAGGCGTCGCCATAGTAGCCGTTGTACTCTATGGTCATATCCACGTTGACGATGTCGCCCACCTCGAGCACATCCTCCTTCTTGGGAATGCCATGGCACACCACCTCATTGATGCTTGTGCACACACTCTTGGGAAAACCCTCAAAGTTGAGACAGGCAGGACGGCAGTGGTTGTCCTCGCAGTATTTCATACAGATGTCGTCGATGTCCTGGGTGCTCATACCCGGACGTATGGCAGCGGCCACGGCGTCCAAACAACCTGTATTCAGTTTGCCGGCCACACGTATGCCCTCTATCTGTTCGGGTGTTTTCACCATATCGCGGGTCGGCACCAATTTGCCCTTATTTTCCCAAAACATCACCTTCTTATCGAGTTCGGTGATGGGCTCGCCGGGCAGGCAATGCCATCTTTTCTTCTTATTGAAAGCCATTTTATTAATTAGTATTTGTCATTAGTATTCAGTCGTCATGACCTGTGTCACAACACCAAACTAACTATCTGTTCATATACGTGGAGAAATGGCATGTGCCCAGCCCCACGCTTTACCATGTAAATATCTTCACGCGACGTTGTTCACGCTTCACGCCAGCAAGCCCGTCCAATCTTCCCCATTCACGGGCTGCATCGTCTGGTATCCCAAGGCAGCCGCTGCCGCGCAGTTGCGCTCACTGTCGTCCACAAAGAGTATCTCGTTGGCGGGTGTCCGCTCCTGCTCAAGTATGTAGGCAAAAAAATCGCGTGAGGGCTTCATCATCCCATTTCATGACTGCGGTACATGCGGTCGAAATAGTGGCTCAGGGGGAGATGGGCCTCCGAGAACTCCGGCGAGTTGGCCCAGGCTTGGATAAAGCCGTTGGTGTTAGAGGCCAAAATCAGCCGATAGCCACGGGCCTTGAGCGTCTCAAGGGCCTGAAGGCCACGCAGGGGCACATCCACCACATATCCCTTCCAGCCGTACTGACACTGCTCCCAGGTAAGCGACCTGCCACAGTGCTCGCCCAGCAACCGCCGAAACTCCTCTTCCGTTATCTTTCCTTCTTCCAAGTCGCCAAAGCACCCCGACTGCGTATAGGGGTCGAGTAGCTGTCGGGCGTCGGCCACCCCAATCTCCTCAAACCGGCGCACCGCCTCCTCACCATTGATGGTCATGATGACACCTCCGAGGTCGAAGGCGATGGTCTTGATCTTTTGGTCCATTGTCATTATTCTAAATCCAAGGCCGCGGTATAGTCGATACAGGCCTTTTGTCAGTTATTGTTCATCAGAGAACAAGTCGAGCTTATTGCGTCGCGCCTCTTCGAGCGTAATCAGACGCTGCTGCTGCTGAGCGTACTTCTGCCGCAGCTGCTCATATTTTTCTTCTATCTCCTTGCGGTACACCTCACGTTCGGCGGGGTTAGAGAGGCGTGCGGCGGCCAGCACATTCTGCGCGGCGTCTTTCATCCACACCACCATACCCGGGTATTCGGGCGCTATCTTCAGGGCCACATGCATCTGCGAGGTAGTGGCGCCACCCACCATGATGGGCAGCGTGAGTCCGGCCTTGCGCATCTCGCGTGCGGTGTTGACCATCTCCTCGAGCGACGGCGTGATGAGTCCGCTAAGTCCCACGAAGTCTACCTTTTCTTCGATGGCCTTCCTCACGATATGCTCTGGGGGTACCATCACTCCCATGTCGATCACCTCGTAGTTGTTGCATGCCATCACCACCCCCACAATGTTCTTGCCAATGTCGTGTACGTCGCCCTTCACCGTGGCAAGGATAATCTTTCCGGCCTTGGCGGCCCCGCCCACCTTTTCGGCCTCGATATAGGGTTGCAGTATGGCCACGGCCTGCTTCATGGTGCGCGCCGTCTTCACCACCTGCGGCAGAAACATCTTGCCCGCGCCGAAGAGGTCGCCCACCTCGTTCATGCCCGCCATGAGCGGGCCCTCGATGATGTCTACGGCATGGTCGTACTGCGCCAGCGCCTCATGCAGGTCTTCATCGAGATGCTCCGATATGCCTTTGCGCAGGGCGTAAGCCAACCGGGCAGAGAGGTCGAGCTGTCGCCACGCTTCTTCCACCTGCGCCACCTGCGCGCCCGTGCCAGAGGCTGCCGCCTTGCGGGCCTCTTCCTCGGCCTTCACCTTCTCGGCCAATTCGATGAGGTCATCGGCGGCACCCGGACGGCGGTTGAGCACCACGTCTTCGATCAACGTGAGATGCTCCTCGGGAATGTCAGCGTAGGTCACCTTGGTGGCTGGATTGACGATACCGAAGTCCATGCCGGCGGCAATGGCATGGTAGAGGAACACGGCGTGCATGGCCTCACGAATATAGTTGTTGCCGCGGAACGAGAAACTCAGGTTGCTCACGCCGCCGCTGACATGCGCACCCGGCAGGTTCTCCTTGATCCAGCGCGTGGCACGTATAAACTCCACGGCATAGTTGTCGTGTTCTTCCATGCCGGTGGCAATGGCCAGGATATTAGGGTCGAAGATGATGTCTAACGGATTAAGCCCAACCTTCTCTGTCAGAAGTCGATAGGAACGCTCGGCTATTTCTATGCGTCGCTCATAGGTAGTGGCCTGTCCCTGTTCGTCGAAACACATCACCACCACGGCGGCACCCAGCCGTTTCACCTCACGGGCATGGGCAAGAAACTCTTCCTCGCCTTCTTTCAACGAGATGGAGTTGACGATGCTCTTGCCCTGCAGACACTTCAGTCCGTCGGCAATGACCTCCCATTTCGACGAGTCGATCATCACCGGCACGCGGGCAATCTCGGGCTCGGCGGCCACCATATTGAGAAAGGTGACCATCTCCTCACGGGCGTCGAGCAGTCCGTCGTCCATATTGACGTCGAGTATCAGCGCGCCGTCTTCCACCTGCTTGCGGGCAATGGTGAGCGCCTCGTCGTAGTTTTTCTCCTTGATGAGGCGCAGAAACTTCTTTGACCCGGCCACGTTACAGCGCTCGCCCACGTTCACGAAGTTGATTTCGGGCGTGATGTCGAGCAGCTCAAGTCCTGAGAGCCAGGTGGTGGTGGGCTTGGGCTGAGGCTTGTGGGGCGCCTTGCCCTGCGAGAGCACGTAGTAGTTGTGTATAAACTCCTCGGTGGTGCCGCAGCATCCGCCCACGATGTTCACCAGTCCCTCGTCCATATATTCGGCTATCTGCGGCGACATGCTCTCCGCGGTCTCGTCGTAGCGGCCCAAGGAGTTGGGCAGGCCGGCATTGGGATAGGCCGAGAGATAATAGGGCGACTTCTGGCCGAGTTGCTTGAGGAATGGCTTCATCTGGTTGGCGCCAAACGAGCAGTTGAGACCCACGGAGAAAATGTCGTACTCGCTCACGCTGCCCAAGAAGGCCTCCAGGGTCTGGCCACTCAGCGTGCGCCCGCCGAGGTCGCTCACCGTCACGCTGAGCATGATGGGCAGTTTTACGCCCTTGCGCTCCATCACCGTGTTGCACGCGTCGATGGCGCACTTGGCGTTAAGGGTGTCGAAGATGGTCTCTATCAACAGCAGGTCTACCCCACCTTCTACCAAGGCCTCCACCTGCTCGATATAGGCCTCGCGCAGGTCATCGTAGCGCAGGTCGCGGGCAGCGGGGTTGCTCACGTCGGGACTCATAGAGAGCGTCTTGTTCGTAGGCCCCACCGACCCGGCCACAAAGCGTGGCCACTCGGGTGTGGCTATCTCGTCTGCGGCCTCACGGGCCAGGCGTGCCCCGGCAAGGTTGAGGTCGCGACTGTAGTCAGACAGGTGGTAGTCGTTTTGCGACACCCGCTGGCTGGAGAACGTATTGGTGGAGACAATGTCGGCACCGGCGGCAAGATATTTGCGATGGATGCCTTTGATGACCTCGGGCTGGGTGAGGTTCAAGATGTCGTTGTTACCCCGCAGTTGTCCCTGGTAGTCAGTAAACAGTTCACCCCGGAAGTCTTCTTCCGTCAACTCGCAATCCTGAATCATGGTACCCATGGCACCATCAAGAATCATGATTCGCTCTCTTACTATTTGGTTGATATCCATTTTCTTCGTCGTTCTCATGCCTCACAGTACACAGGCATGGGTTAAATGATTGGCTGATGCCGATGCCGCCAGCCGTTAGTAACGCTTGATGGCGCGGTCCATCTCCCGCCGGTCTTCTTTCTCTTTCAGCGTCTGCCGCTTGTCATACTCCTTCTTGCCTCGCGCCAGGGCAATGTCTACCTTGGCACGCCCGTGGTTGTCGATGAAAATGAGTATGGGCACGATGGTGAATCCCGGTGCCTTGGTGTCTTCCATGAGACGGCGAATCTCGCGCTTGTTGAGCAAGAGCTTACGGTCGCGGCGCGCCTCGTGATTGGCATAGGAGCCGTAAAAATAAGGAGAGATGTTCATGTTTTTCACCCACATCTCCCCGTTGTTGATATAGCAGAACGTATCTACCAATGAGGCCTTGCCCAGACGTATCGACTTGATCTCGGTACCCGTGAGCACAATGCCGGCGGTATAGACATCGATGAAATTGTATTCAAACGACGCTCGCTTGTTCTTGATCTGTATGGGACTCTTCTTTCGGAGTTCCTGCTCTGTCTTATTCATTGACTATCGTTGCAAAATTTTCGATATGCTCATCCACGTAGTGGGCTACGGCGTTGGTAAACTCCTCTTCCTCCTCCACAAAGGCGTCGTCGAAATCGTCGAACTCGGGGAAACGCTCATAGAGCGCGTCAAACTCCTCTTGGGTGCAGTCTTTCTCTATCTCCTCGTGGTGAATATTATATACGCGATGGCATTTGTTGATGATTTTGTAGAGACCCTGCAGCCCCCAGTTGCGCAACGCTTTGTCTAAAGGGTTGCGAAAAACAAAGGCCCCCAGCCCGTTGTGTATGAGTTGCACAAAGCCGCCATCCATCACTTCGTCGCGCAAAGCCACGTAAGCCAGCAGCGTTATCTGGTCGGCATTGAGCAGGGGCATGGTGGCTGCCGACAGCTCCCCGCCGATGGCCTCATGGATGGCATCGGTAAACACCTTGATAAACTCATCCATTCCCTGCTCCGCGGCACGCTGCAAGTCAGCGTCTTTCACTTTTACCTCTACCATAATCGTCAGAATAGTTTATTATGCAAAGGTACATATTTAATTTTTTATACGATTCATCTCACCGAAAAAGGTTGTTAAAAACATAGCCTCCGACCACCACTTTGACCATTTTACAACGCTACGAGCGAGCGCCAAGACTGGGCTGCATGCCTCTTAGGGCGTGGCCTGTGAGGCTTGCGCGCGGCGTATAGCCAAGGGGTTGGTGTCGCGTGAAGGCCACCGGGGCCCGATGGTTCTATATAAAACTATTGCTGTCCGATAAAACCAAAAGATGGATAGTATGATGGCAATCAAATAATATTGACACGTTTGCCACAGTAAAAAAAATGGGAAGTCCGCTGACTTCCCCAAAGAGTTTGTACTTTTGCGTT